>NZ_JBIAVL010000007.1:0-320128 GCF_042894165.1 Kitasatospora sp. NPDC001547
CTGTTGGCCGCGCAGGAAGTCGGCGGGGTCGACTTCTCGTGTGCCCAGGGACTCTTCTCCGCTGCGCTGCTCGCGGGTGGAACTCCGGTGGCCGCACAGGAAGTCGGCGGGCCCGACTTCCCGCGCCTTCGGGGCCCGTGGGGCTCGGGCGTGGGTGGAGCTCCGGAGGTGGCGCGTAGGAAGTCGCTCGCGGGCGGAGCCCTGTTGGCCGCGCAGGAAGTCGGCGGGGTCGACTTCTCGCGCCTTCGGGGGCGTGGGGGCTTGGCCGTGGGTGGAGCTCCGGAGGTGGTGCACAGGAAGTCGGGGGGCCGACTTTTGGTGCGTTCGGGGATCCTTTCCCGTTGCGCCGAGCGGGTGGAACTTTGCCGGCGGTACCGGAAGTCGGCGGGCCGACTTCTGGCGCGCTCGGTGGCCCTTTCCGGCTGCGCCGCTCACGGGCGGAGCGCTGTTGGCCGCGCAGGAAGTCGATGGGGTCGACTTCTCGTGTGTTCGGTGCCCGTGGGGCTCGGGCGTGGGCGGAGCTCCGGAGGTGGCGCACAGGAAGTCGGCGGGGTCGACTTCTGGCGCGCTCGGGGGCTCTTTCCGGCTGCGCCGCTCACGGGCGGAGCCTTGTTGGCCGCGCAGGAAGTCGATGGGGTCGACTTCTCGTGTGTTCGGGGGGCGTGGAGCTTGGCCGTGGGTGGAGCTCCGGAGGTGGTGCACAGGAAGTCGGGGGGCCGACTTTTGGTGCGTTCGGGGGCTACCGGCGGGGGTCGGGGATGCCGGCGGCGCGGAGCCTGGCCTCGGTGAGGGTGAGGCGGGCCGAGACCAGGGCCTGGTCGTCGCGGTGGTGGTTGATCAGCCGGTATTGGACGGAGGCCCGGGCCCAGGTGCGCAGGCTGGCGGGGGCGCCCAGCAGCGACGGGTTGGCGAGGTGGCGGTCGGCCATCGCGGCGGCGAGCTCCTCGATCCTCGGGTCGTCCGCCTCCCAGGCGCCTCGGCCTCCCGGCTGCGGCGGGCCAGGGTGACGAACTCCGGGTCGTCCAGGCGGTGTTCGAGCTGGGTCAGGAAGCCGTCGAAGCCCTCCGGTACCAGCGCCCGTGCCAGCACCAGGGCCTCGCGCTGCGCCGCCACGTAGTCGGGGCCGGGCATCCGCTCCAGGACCGCGCAGGCGCGGTCGGGCAGCAGGGCCCGGTCGCCGTCGGCGAGGCGGTGCAGGGTGTCACGGCGGGCGGTCAGCTCCGCGATCCGCTCGCTCAGCCGCCGCTCCACGTCGGTGAGGGAGCCGGCGAACCGCCCGCCGTCGGCGCCGAGCAGCGGCCCGATCTCCGCCCGCGGCACCCCGGCGGCGGCCGGTGTGCGGACCTGCACCAGCCGCAGCAACTCGCCCGAGCCGTACCGCCGGTAACCGGAGGCGTCGCGCCGCGCTCCTCGACCAGCCCCGCCGGTGGTAGTGCCGCACCGTCTACACCGTGACGCCGACGGACGCCGCCGCCTGACCGATCGTGACCCCGGCGGCTGCGCCGAACACCTCGTCGACGAGGCGGCGCTGGGCGCGTTGGACCGCCGCCGCGACGGACACCTCGGCGTCGTCCACGTAGGTCAGGGCGGCGGTCACGGTGGTGCCGCCGTCCGAGAGCCGTACATCAGTGCCGCCGAGCCGATGGGGGCGCCGTTGTGGTGGTAGAGCGGGCCGGTGTCGATGGGCTGGACGGAAGTGCCCGTCGACCGGCGGCCCCGCCTGGCCGCTCAGCTCCCGGGTCCGGCGGCGACCCACTCGCCGCTCGCGTCGTTCACCCGCAACTGCGCGCCGAGGAACCCGGATCCGGCGATCCCCTCGATCGCCCGCCGCAGCCCCGGGCGGTCCGGGCCCCAGCCGGTGTGGTGGGTGGGCATGCCGCTCTCCCTCGCGTCCGTCGGGCCCGCGTCCGTGCCCGGGCCCGTCTTGCAGGAGCCCGCGCCCCTGACCCGGGGCAACCTCAACCGTGTCCCGGCTCACATCCGCCGCCGCCGTCCGTCCGTCCGGCCGGGGGCCGTCGGGGCCGTCCGGGGCCGGGGGGTCAGGAGGTGTGCGGGGTCACCAGGCCGGATTCGTAGGCCAGGACGACGAGTTGGGCCCGGTCCCGGGCGTGGAGCTTGGTCATGGCGCGGTTGACGTGGGTCTTCGCCGTCATCGGGCTGATCACCATGCGGCCCGCGATCTCGTCGTTGGACAGGCCCCGCGCGACCAGGGCGACCGCTTCCCGCTCGCGGCCGGTCAGCTCCTCCAGCCCCGGGCCGGGGCCGGCGGTGGGCGGCTGGGCGAGGTACCGGCTGATCAGTCGGCGCGTGATCGACGGTGCCAGCAGGGCGTCGCCGCGCGCCGCGACGCGCACGGCGTGCAGGAAGTCGTCCGGGACGATGTCCTTGACGAGGAATCCGGCGGCGCCGGCGCGCAGCGCGTCGTAGACGTGTTCGTCCAGGCCGTAGTTGGTGAGGATGACGACGTGCACCCCGGCCAGGGCCGGGTCGGCGGCGATGCGCGCGGTCGCCTCGATGCCGTCGACGCCGGGCATCCGGATGTCGACGAGCGCGACGTCGGGCAGGTGCTCCCTGGCCAGGTCCAGGGCCTGCTTGCCGTCGGCGGCCTCGGCCACCACCTCGATGTCCTCCTCGAGGTCGAGGAGCGCGCGGAACCCGCTGCGGATGAGCGGCTGGTCGTCGACCAGCAGGACGCGGATCACGGCGTCCGGTCCACGGGGAGGTGGGCCCGGACGGTGAAGCCGCCCCCGGGTCGGGGTTCGGCGCGCAGCCGCCCGCCCAGGGCGGTGACGCGTTCGCGCATGCCGAGCAGTCCGACGCCGGGTGGCGGCGCGGTGTCCGGCGTCGCCGTGCCGTCGTCGTCGACGCGGACCGCGAGGCCGTCGGGACGGCAGTCGATCCGCACGCAGGCGGTGGCGGCGCCGGCGTGGCGGGCGATGTTGGTGAGGGACTCCTGGACGATCCGGTAGACGGTCCGGTCCACCGCGATGGGCACGTCGGGCCGTCGTCCCCCGATCGTCAGCGTCGCATCCAGGCCCAACGTACGGGCCCGTGCCACGAGTTCGGGGACGTCGTCGATCCCGCGCGGCGGGGCCGTGTCGTCGTCGCGCAGCGCCTCCAGGGTGGCGCGCAGCTCCCGGGCCGCCTCCCGGCCGGCCTCCTGGATCGCCAGCAGCGCCTCGGGCACCGGCTCGCCGCGCCGGCGGGCCACGTGGACCGCGACCTCGGCCTGCACCTTGATCACCGAGATCTGGTGGGTGAGCGAGTCGTGGAGCTCGCGGGCGATCCGCAGCCGCTCCTCGTCGGCGCGGCGGCGCGCGGTCTCCTCCCGGGTGCGCTCGGCCTCGTCCGCCCGGCGCTCGGCCTGCCGCAGGGCTTCCCCCGCGGCGCCGGCCGCGACCAGCCAGGCGATCTCCAGGGCGCCGCGGGCCTGGGCGAACGCCTGGCCGGTGTCGTGCAGGCCCGAGGCCAGGGCGGCGGCGGGCAGCGCGGCCAGCACGGCCACGCTGCCCGCCGCCGTGACGGTGCGGTGGCCCGCCCGTACGGCCGTGTACACCGCGAACAGGTAGGCGACGGCGGGCACGTCGAACCCGGCCGCCTGGTAGCCGACCGTGCACAGGCCGGTGACGGCCAGGACGGGCACCGGGGCGCGGCGGCGCGCGACCAGCGCGAGGCCGCCGGCGGCCAGCAGCGCGTACCCGGGCACCGTGAAGCCGGTGGCCGGGTGGCGCCCGGTCAGCCCGGTGAGCAGCAGTGTCGCCGTCACGCCGGCGGCGATCGCCCAGTCCATGGCCGCGGCCCGGCCGGTGCCCGGGGTTCGGGCGCCGGCCCCTGCTGTCCTCATGGGCGCACCCTAGCGAGAGGCCCGCGCGGGGCGACTCCTCCGAGCGGATGACCGGGCGGCTACCGCGCCCGCGGCAGGCTCGCGGCTCCTACGGCGCCGGCGGTAGCCGCTACGGCGCCTGCGGCAGGGCGCGTTGTCCGCGTCTGCCGGACGCCCGGGGGCGGGGCCGACGGACATGATCGGGCGACGTCAGCCGAAGCCCGGCGGACGTCCGGCCGGAGCGCGCAGGGCCTCCGGCCGGAGCACGAAGAGGGAGCACCCATGTCCGTACGACTGTCCGTACGACGTACAGCCGCCGTGGCCGCCGCGGTCCTGGCCGCGGCCGTGGCGTCGGCCGCACCGGCGGCCGCCGACGCGCGGCTGCGGCCCGTGGCCGTCGCCGCGACCGCCCTGAGTGCCGGTCGGCTCGGGGCCGTCGCGGCGGCACTGCTGGCGTTGGCCGGCGCGGTCACGGGCGGGCTGGCGCTGGCCCGTTGCGCCGGCCGGGTCTCCTCCGGGCCCGGGCGGCGCGGGGCCGTCCTGGCTCTGGGCGCGGCGCTGACCGGCACGGCCCTGGGCGCGCTGGTGACGACGACGGCCTCCGGTGGCCTCGGCACCGGCAACGGTCTGGGCGGGGCCGTGGTGGCCGTGCTGGTGGGGCTGGCCGGCGCCGCCCTCAGCGCCCTGGCGCTAACCCGACTGCGCGGTACCGGTTGACCAGCTCGCCGTGAGGAAGGTGCCCACGTGCCGGGCGAGGGTCCGTACGAATCCTTCCGCGGCCGGCAGGGGGCCGATGAGGGCGTCGCGGTGGGCGGGGGTCAGGAGGCCGGCGTGCTGGAGGCGGGGGACCATCGCGGCGTAGTCGGTGAAGGCCCAGTGGCCTGCGGCCGGGACGCGGGCGCGGCGGACCGTGCCGGGGGAGCGGGCGGCCAGGGCGGACCAGGAGCGGTCGAGTTCGTCGCGGTGGGGGAAGAGCTCGCTGCCGAGCAGGAGCAGCGGACGGTCGGTGCCCTGCGCCGTGATCCGCAGCGGCTCCGGGGTGGCGCCCGGGGCGGCGGGCGGGTGGTCGAGGTAGCCCTCCAGGTTGACGGCGGCGCGCACGCGGCGGTCCTCGTGGAACACCTCGGTGACCGCGCTCGCCCCCGCCGAGTGCCCGTACACGGCGAGGCGGTCGAGGTCGAGGACGGCGGCGAGGCCCGGCGGCAGCGGCAGTTCGGCGGCGCGGTGGAGTCGGTCGAGGACGAAGCGCAGGTCGGCGATCCGGGCGTCGATCACGGCGCGCCACAGCGGCGGCCGGTTGCGGGGGTCGCCGCGCAGGACGGTGGAGCGCACCGGGTCGTGGCGGAAGGCGGTGGTGCCCGGGAACTCCACCGCGAGCGCGTCGCCCGGGTGGTCGACCAGGACCACCACCGCGCCGTGGGAGGCCAACTCCTCGGCCAGGCAGGTGCCGAGGCCGCGCGGGTCGCCGCCGCCCGGGCTGTACACCAGCACCGGCCGGCGCGCCGCGCGCCCCGGCGGGCCGGTGCGGACCGGGGCGTCGGGGCGGGAGTGGGTGCGGGTGGCGGCCCAGTCCACGCCCGCGGCGGGCAGCTGCAGCGGGGTCTGCGGGGCGACCAGCCCGAAGAGGTCCGCGGCGCCGGGCGGCAGCTGCGGCGCGGGCCGGGCGGGGGCGCCGGGGCAGGGGGCGGCCGGGTAGAGGAAGGTCACCATCAGCTCCCGCACCGGCAGTTCGGGCTCCAGCGGATCGGGCCGGGAGGAGTCGACCAGGTAGACGCTGCGGCAGCCCACCGGGTACCGGCCGCTCGGCGCGGGCAGGGTCAGGACCAGGGCGCCCGGGGACGCGGCGGCGGCGCGCCCGGCGCCCGGCAGCAGGAGGGCGGCGGGCGCCGCCGGCGCGGCCCGGGTCAGGGTGCGCCGGCTCACCGGCAGGCCGCGGGTCGTGCCGGTGGTGCAGTGGCGGGTGAGGTCGCGGGTCGTGCCGCGGGTGGTGTCGTGGACCATGGAGCCAGGTTCGGCCGCGCCGCCCGGGGCGGGCGATCGTTTAGGTTGAGGGCTCAAGGATGGACACCGGCCCGGGGAGGGGCGCCGTGCTGCGGATCCACTGCACCCCCGAGGACCTCGCCCGCGTCACCCTCGCCCCGCGCCCGGCCCCCCTCCAGGAGCTCAACACCGCGCTGGCCACGATGTGCCGCGCCGACGCCGACCCGCTGCACGGCCCCTGGCGCCGCCGGGCCCTGCACGCCCTGCCGCAGGCCGCCGCCGCGCTGGCCGACCTCGTCCCGGCCGGCCGCGCGCCCGGCTTCCTCGACGTGTTCGCCGACGGCCTGCCCGAGGCGCTCGAACAGGTCCGCACCGCCCCGCCCGGCTACGTCCGCACCGAACTGCGCCGCGCGTACGAGCCCGCGCCCACCGCCCCACCGCCCTGGGTCGGCGACCTCGCCCGGGGCGACGCGGCCGCCTGGCGGCTGGTCCACCGGGCGCAGCGCGCCGCGTACGACACACTGCTCGCCCCGGTCTGGGACCAGGTACGGGA
The DNA here is from genome assembly GCF_042894165.1 of Kitasatospora sp. NPDC001547. Lineage (NCBI taxonomy): Bacteria > Bacillati > Actinomycetota > Actinomycetes > Kitasatosporales > Streptomycetaceae > Kitasatospora > Kitasatospora sp. NPDC001547. The sequence goes on from NZ_JBIAVL010000007.1 coordinate 6,357, forward strand.
CCTGCACCGCGCCGAGTTCGTCCGCCGGGCAGTGCAGCTGGCCGAGGGCGGCGCGGCGGCGCTGCTCGACGGGCTGCTGCCCGGCGCGCGCCTGCGCGAGGGGGTGTGGGAACTGCCGGGCGCGCCCAGGGAGATCCGCCTCGCCGGGCGCGGACTGCTCCTGCTGCCGACCTTCCACTGGTACGGGCCCGCGCTGCCCGCCGACCTGCCCGGGCGCCCGCTCGTCCTCACCTACCCGGCCGGGCCCGGGCTGCTGCCCCGGCCCGACGGCCGCACCGGAGCGCAGGCCCTGGCCGCCGTGATCGGCGCCACCCGCACCGAACTGCTGCACCTGCTGGCCGAGGAGCGCACCACCACCGGCCTCGCCCGCCGGCTGGGCGTCAGCGCCGCCACCGTCTCCGCCCACGCGGGGGCGCTGCGCGGGGCGGGGCTGGTCACCAGCGTCCGCGCCGGCAAGGCCGTGCTGCACCGGCGGACGGCGCTGGGGGAGCTGCTGGCAGGGGGGTGACGGCGCGCCGGACCGGGCGCCGCAGGAGGCGGGGCGGTGAGGAGACCGGGTGGCCGGGTGGCCGGGTGGCGCCGGGCGGCCGGGCGGCCGGGTGACGGGGTGGCCGGGTGGCGCCGGGCGGCGGGATGGCCGGGGGCGGGGGTGTCCCGGGAGCCGGGGCCGCCTCCGGCACGATCGGGAAGAAGGCGGCCCCGGCCCCGGTACGGGTTCCGTACGGGCGGGGCATCGACCGCGATGCCCGTACGGCTGCGGTCGGCACCCATTCCACGACTTCAACAGCACTTGAAGTCAAGCCCGGCCGCAGGCGGGCCCCGCCCGAGGGTGCCGCCGCGGGGCGGGGTAGCCTCGCTCCCGGCGGGGGCCTGCGGGGGGACGGACACCAACAAGACGGACAAGACGGGCAGGGGCGGGCGGATGACCGAGCAGCACAGCTACTGGCGGGCGTCGGACGGTTCGGCGGTCAGCGCCGGCCAGGCGCACATCGTGTGGACCAGGGCGGCCTACCCCGCCCTGGTCGAGGTGGCGGGCCGCTACCACGCGGTGATCAGCTACGCGGACCTGGCCGAGGCGGTCCAGGAGGCCTCCGGGGTGCGCACCCGGATCCACCAGCGGCACTGGATCGGCAAGGTGCTGTCCCTGGTGATCCGCGAGGCGCACCGGCGCGGCGACCCACCCCTGACCGCCCTGGTGGTGCACGCCACCGACGGCCGGGTCGGCCCCGGCTACCAGGAGGTGCTGGCGGTCGCCGGACAGCCCCCGGTGGCCGCGGAGATGGACCGCGAGCAGCACGCGGCCGCCGCCCGCCTGGCCTGCTACCGGCACTTCGGCGCCGACCTGCCCGCCGACGGCGGCACGCCCGCCCTGGCCCCGCGCCTGCGCGCCTCGGTCGAGCGCAAGGCCGCCGCCACCGCCGTGCCGCGCCCCCCGGCGATCTGCCCGAACTGCTTCCTGGAGCTGCCCGCGACCCGGGTGTGCGACTCCTGCGGGACCACGGTCGCGTCGTGACCGGCCGGGACGAGGGTCGCGCCGTGACCGGCCGGGACGACGGTCGTGCCGTGACCGGGGGCGCCGCGCGCCGGTGAGCGGGGGAGGGGCTGAGCGGGCGTCACACGGCGGCGGGCAGCCGCCCCGGCATCTGCCAGCCCTCGGCGAGGCGGGAGGGTGCCAGGCGCCGCCCGTCGCCGAAGAACTCGCAGAACTTCATGATCAGCGGGTCCCAGCCGACCGGGTCGACGTAGTGGTCGCTGCCCGGCACCAGCAGGCTCTCCTCGACGTGGGCGCGCACCACCGTCACCTCGAAGGCGGTACGGCCCCCGCCCGCCAGCGGCGTCGCCGCCTCCACCCGGCACTCCAGCTGCACCGGGCACTCGGCGGCGCGCGGCGCCTTCACCAGCTCGCCGGGCAGCTCGGTCAGGCCGGCGGCGGCGAACTTCCGCCGCTCGTGGCGGTAGCCCTGCTTGACCCGGTACTCGGCGATCCGCGGGTTGGCGGTCAGCAGCGCGAGGGCGTCCACGGCGTCCACCTGCGCGGAGGAGGGCAGGTTGAGCACGCACTCGCCCTCGCGCCGCAGGTTGGCGGAGGTCTGGGAGCTGTCGCCCAGGCCCAGCACGCACGACTGCCCCAGCCACCACGCCGAGGACATCGGCATGAGGTTGGAACTGCCGTCCTCGTTGCGGGAGCCGATCAGCACCACGGGGGTGCCGAAGTACAGGACCTTCAGATCGATGACCTTGTGCACGGGAACTGCCGTCCTCGGAAACTCGGGAACTCGGGAACTCGGCGACCCGGGAACGCGGATCGCCGCCGGTCACCGACTCTGCCCCCGCCCGTGCGGGGGCGCTGGCGGCGATCGGACATCGCGTTCCGAGGACGCCCGGCTCCCGGCCCGCCCGGCTCCCGAGGCCGCCCGGCTCCCGAGGCCGCCCGGGTTCCCGGGCCCGCCCGGTCCCCGGCCCGTCCGGTTCCCGAGGACGGACCGGGGACCCGCCGTCAGCCCACCGGCCCCCGGGCGGAGACCAGCCGGGCCCGGCCGTCGCGCAGCCGGTAGGACAGGCCCACCACGGCCACCTTCCCCTCGGCGATCCGCGCGGCCAGCGCCTGCGAGCGCTCCACCAGCAGGTCCACGGTCTGGCGGATGTGCTCGTCCACGATCCCGTCGCGGTCCTCGATGCCCGCCGCCCTGGCGGACAGCACGCTCGGGGTCACCCGCTCCACCACGTCCCGGACGAAGCCGCCCGGCAGCTGCCCCTGCTCCAGGGAGTCCAGCGCCGCCGCCACCGCACCGCAGGAGTCGTGCCCCAGCACCACCACCAGCGGGCAGTCCAGCACGCTCACCCCGTACTCGATGCTGCCCAGCGCCTCCGCGCCGGTGACGTGTCCGGCGGTGCGCACCACGAACAGGTCGCCCAGGCCCCGGTCGAAGATGATCTCGGCGGCCAGCCGGGAGTCCGAACAGCCGAACAGCACCGCGAAGGGCCGCTGCGCCGGGGCGAGGGCCGCGCGGCGCCCGGCGTCCTGGTTGGGGTGCTCGGGGTTGCCCGCGACGAACCGGGCGTTGCCCTGCATCATCACCCGCAGGGCCTGGGCGGGGTCGGTCAGGAAGTCGTCCGTCGGGCCGTCGAGCGGGGGCTCAGGGCTGGTTATCGGTGTGGGGATCATGCCAGCACCCTAGATCGCCGCAGGTGGGGTCCGCAGCCCCGGGTCAAGGGCCGGACGGCCCCATGGACGCGCCCACGCCCCCCTCACGACCCCTCACGACCCCCCCCGACGCCCCCTCACGCCCCCCCCGGGCTCCCCACGGCCCGTCGGTGCCGGCGGCAGCGGGCCCCGCCGGGGGCGGCCCGTATCAGCCCTCGATGCCGGTGGAGGTGTGCGCGGCGCCGACCGGTTTGGACTCGGGTGAGCCGCGCTGGCGCAGGTACACGGAGAGGATGGCCATGGACGCGACCGCGAGGAGTTCGGACTGCCAGTTCTGCAGGGTGCGGCTCCAGAAGTCGGCGGACAGCACGTACTGGCCCCAGCGCACCGGCGCCTGCAGGTCGCGCAGCTGCTCGGCGTTGTAGGCGGACCAGCCCGAGATCGACTGGGACGTCCAGGAGCCGAGGAAGAACACGGCCATGACGATGCCCAGGGACCGGGAGTAGAAGCGCAGGCGCAGTCCGCGCGCTCTGGCCCAGGCGGGTGAGTCCGCGGTGGCGTGCGGGCCGATCTTCTGTTCGCGGTCCGACTCCGTCCCGGCCTTGCCCATCTCCTTGGACTCGGGGGATCCGCGCTGCAGGAGCCAGACGGTGCCGAAGATGTAGAGGAAGAACTGCAGGTACTCCGACTGCCAGTTCTCCGTCACGTCGACGGCGAAGTCGGAACCGGTGAGGTAGCCGGCCACGTCCAGTGGCTGGAGGCCGGCGGCGACGAGCTGGTTGTTGAGGTCGGCACGCCCGGCGGCGGCCTGCCCGGCGAGGGCGAGCAGGAACGCCGTGCCGAAGGCGAGGGTGAGGCCGTTGTCCCTCAGGAACCTCGTGGCCCGGCTCACCGCTGCAGCGCTCCGATCGCGGTGAAGTAGGCGAGGCCGCCGACGACGGTGGCGATGCACAGGACGAACAGGCTCCGCATCCCTCACGCTCCCTTGATCCCGCACTGGTACGGGCGCCGGTCGCGCGGCGTGCAGCCCGCCGCGGTGACCTTCCAGCCCTCCGGGAACGCGGACAGGAAGAGGGTATCGCCCTCCAGCACCACGCGGGCCTGCCGCCCGAACACGTCCACGCGCCGCACCGGCCCGCCCGCGGGCAGGTCGACGCCGGCCAGGGCCGGCTCGCAGTCCTTCTTCTCCTGGTCCTCCAGCTCCTCGCGCGTGGCGGGCGCGAGCGTCCCGCAGAGCGCCGCGGCGTCCGAACGTCCCGCGGCGTCCTCGAACCCGGCCGCCACGGCGGCCGCCGCGTCCTCGCGCCGATCCACCTGGCCGCAGCCCGCAAGGCCGACCAGGGCGGCGACGCCCGCCGCCCGCACCCACCGCATCCGCAGCCTCATCCCCCCCCAGGGCACCACGCCGGCGGGGCCGGGCCAAGGAGGCGCGGCCGGACGGGCGCGGGCGGGCCGCACCGGGCGGGGGCGCCGTCTGTCGGCGGCACTCGGTACGGTGGCGGGTGTGCCACCCTCCTCCTCTTCCCCCGCCTCCTCCCCCCGGCTGCCGCTCGACGACCTCGTCCGGCTGCGCCGGGCCCGGGACCGGATGGACCGCGAGTACGCGCAGCCGCTGGACGTGCCGGCGCTGGCCCGCACCGCGCTGATGTCCTCCGGCCACTTCTCGCGCAGCTTCCGCGCCGCCTACGGCGAGACCCCGTACAGCTACCTGATGACCCGCAGGATCGAGCGGGCCAAGGCGCTGCTGCGGCGCGGGGACCTGAGCGTGACCGAGGTGTGCATGGAGGTGGGCTGCACCTCGCTGGGCTCCTTCAGCACCCGCTTCACCGAACTGGTCGGGCAGAGCCCCAGCGCCTACCGGGCGCGCGACCACGAGCAGGGCGCGGCGATCCCGGCGTGCATCGCCAAGATCCGCACCCGCCCGGCGCGGCACGCCCAGGCCGAGGACGGCGCGGGCAGCGCGGGCGCCGGGGACGCCGAACGGTAGCGTGACCGCCATGAGCATCGAACTCGCGCAGTGCTTCATCGCCGTCGACGACCACGACCGGGCGCTCGCCTTCTACCGCGACGTCCTCGGCTTCGAGGTGCGCAACGACGTCGGCTTCGAGGGCATGCGCTGGGTCACCGTCGGCTCGCCCGACCAGCCCGGCGTGGAGATCGTCCTGGAGCCCCCGCTGGCCGACCCGCACGCCTCCGCGGACGACCGCCGGGCCGCCGCCGAACTCCTCGCCAAGGGCCTGCTGCGCGGCGTCATCTTCCGCACCGACGACTGCGACGCCACCTTCGAGCGGCTGCGCGAGGCCGGCGCCGAGGTCCTCCAGGAGCCGATGGACCAGCCCTACGGGGTGCGCGACTGCGCCTTCCGCGACCCGTCGGGCAACATGCTGCGCTTCAACCAGCCCCGCACCCGGTAGCCGGGCGCCCGGTAGCCGACCGGGCGGATGCGGAGCTCAGACGGGTGGCAGCCGGCGGCGCAGCAGGCAGAACTCGTTGCCCTCCGGGTCGCCCAGGACGTGCCAGCTCACGTCGCCGCCCTGGCCGACGTCGACGGGGACGGCGCCGAGCGCGAGCAGCCGCCGCAGCTCGGCGTCCTGGTCGCGGTCGGTGGGGCTGACGTCGACGTGCAGCCGGAGCTTGGCGGGCCTCGGGTCGCTGGTGGGGCCGAAGACCAGGGTGGGCTGCGGGCCGCCGAAGCCGGTGCCGGGCGGCCCGATCTCGATGCTGCCGTCGTCCTCCCGGCCGACCTCGACGTAGCCGAGGACCCCGCTCCAGAACGCGGCCAGCCGCTCGGGGTCGGCGGCGTCGATGACCAGTTCGCTGATGCGGCATGCCATGGCCGGTGAGCCTACGCGCCGCCCGGGCCGGCGCTCCGGGCGGCGCTCCGGGCGGCGCTCCGGGCGGCGCCGTGGGCGGTGGGCGGGGCGTCAGGTGAGGGCGGGCAGCGGGTAGTCGGGCAGGGCGATGTCGCCGGCCTTGGCGAACTGGGCGGCCAGCACGGGGCGCAGCGGCCAGCGGCCCATCCAGCGCATGGAGGCGGCGCGCAGGCGGATCATCAGGGCGCCCTCGGGGGCGTAGCCGTTCAGGCCGCCGGGCGGCAGTTCCTGGGCGCGGGCCACATAGGGGCGCATCAGCTCCTCGTAGCGGGCGAAGGCGGTGCGGAAGTCGCCCGCGGCGGCGGCGAGTTCGCCGGCCAGCAGGTAGGCGCCGACCAGGGCCAGGCTGGTGCCGAGGCCGGTCAGGGGGCTGGGGCTGTAGCCGGCGTCGCCGAGCAGGGCGACGCGGTGGCGGCTGTAGCGGTCGAGGTGGATCTGGCCGAAGGAGTCGAAGGCGAAGTCCTCGGCGGTGCGCATCCCGGCGAGCAGCCGGTCGACCTCCCAGCCGGCGCCCGCGAAGCGCTCGGCGAGCAGGCGCCGCTGGGCGGCGGTGTCGCGGCGGTCGTACGCCAGGGGCGCGCTGCGCAGGCCGAGGGAGGCCTTGACCTCGCCGGGCAGCCGGCCGGGGCGGGCGCCGGCGACCAGGCCGCCGGGGGCGTTGTACATCAGGAACCAGCCGTCCAGGGCGCGGGCCAGGGCGGGGTCGTGGACGGTGAACCAGGCGTGGTAGCCGCCCAGGGGGCGGTAGTGGGCTGCTTCGGGGCGGCCGGCGGGACCGGCGGCGGGACCGGCGGCGAGGCCGTGGCCGGGGGCGCCGTCGGCGGGGAAGGCGAGGCGGCGGACGGCGGAGTGCAGTCCGTCCGCGCCGACCACCAGGGCGAAGCGGCGGGCGGGGGCGTTCTCGAAGGTGACGCTGACGCCGTCGGCGTCCTGGTCGAGTGCGGTGACGGTGTCGTCCCAGAGGTACTCGACGCCGTCGGTGGCCTCGCGCAGCAGGTCGGCGAGGTCGCCGCGGAGGATCTCGATCTCGGAGACGATGCCCTCGCCGCCGAACAGGTCGACGGGTATCCGGGCGGTGGTGCGCCCGCGCCGGTCGACCAGGGCCATGCCGTGCTGCTCGACGCACAGCGCGCGGGCCCGCTCCATCAGGCCCATCCGCTCGATCACGGTGCGCCCGGCGCCGCGCAGGTCGACGGCCTGGCCGCCGGGGCGCGGGCCCGGGGCGCGTTCGACGACGGTGGGGGTGAAGCCGTGGCGGCGCAGCCAGTAGGCCAGGGCGGGGCCGGCGATGCCGGCGCCGGAGACGAGGACATCGGTGTCCGGGGTGCGGTCCAGGTGTTCCATGCCGCCGAATGTACGCCGTACGCATCGGCGTCAACAAGCTCTGGACTGGGGGTATTTGAAGCTGGTGCACTAGTGCGGCGGGGTGCTCCGGGGCGGCTCGCGCGGCGCGCGGGGGCGTTCGCGCAGGCAGACGGCCTACCGGGTGCACTAGTGCGGCACCATGGGGCGATGGAGAGCACTCGACAGACAGTCAGTTCCGGCTCGCCCCTCGAACCGCGGATCGGCTTCTCCCGCGCCGTGCGCAAGGGGAACCACGTCGCGGTCGCGGGCACCGCCCCGATCGGCGAGGACGGCACGACGGTGGGCCAGGGCGACGTCCACGCCCAGACCGTCCGCTGCCTGGACATCGCCGAAGCCGCCCTGCGGGAGGCGGGTGCCGCCCTTGCGGACGTCGTGCGGACCCGCGTCATGCTCACCGACATGAGCCGGTGGCGGGAGGCCGCGCGCGCCCACGGCGAGCGCTTCGCGCAGATCCGCCCGGCCACCACCTTCGTGGAGGTGTCGCGCTTCATCGACGAGCGGTGGCTGGTGGAGGTCGAGGTGGACGCGGTCCTCGGCTAGCGGTCCGTGCGCCGCCGCCCCGCCCCGGTGCCGCACCGGGGCGGGGCGGCGGCGTGCCCGGGGAGGTCAGGCCGCCGCGGCCCGCGCCGCCCGGCGCAGCGAGCCGACCACCGCCGACAGGTCCTCCTCGGCGATCGACGGGTCCGCCAGCAGCACCTCGCGGGCCGCCGCCAGCACCGGGCCGCCGCCCGCCAGGGCGAGGTCCTTGGCGGCCAGCCGCACCGGGAAGTCCGCCTGCGTGCTGTAGGCCCGGGCCGCCACCCCCGCGAGCGGCCCGACCGACAGCACCTCCCGCACCTGGTCCTGCGGCACGCCCAACTCCTCGGCCACCGCGACCGCTTCGCCGAAGGCGGTGACGCAGGCGACGATCGCGCCGATCACCACCGCCTTCAGCGCCGCGCCCGAGCCCGGGCCGCCGCAGCGCCGCACCCGGCCCAGCCGCTCCAGGACGGGCTGCGCGCGGTCCAGGTCGGCGTCCTCGCCGCCGGCGAACACCACCAGGTCGCCGGTGGCCGCCGGGCCCACGCTGCCGACCACCGGGGCGTCCACCAGGGCGACGCCGTCGGGGAGCCGGGCGCGCAGAGCGGCGGTGGCCCGCGGGCCGATCGAGGACATGTCGATCCACAGCGTGCCCGGCGCGAGCGCCGCCGTGAACTGCGCGGCCACGCCGGTGACGGCCGCCGGGTCGGACAGCATGGTGACGACGACGTCCGCGCCGCGTACGGCCTCGGCCGCGGTGGCGGCCGCGGTGGCCCCGGGGACGTCGCCGGCGCGGCCGGGGGAGCGGTTCCAGACGGTCAACGGGTGTCCGGCGGCGGCGAGTCGGCGGGCCATCGGCAGGCCCATCCGGCCCAGTCCCAGGAAGGCGATCTTCTTCATGGCCACCACGCTAGGCAGCCAGGAGCCAGGCGACAAACGAATGTCCCGCATGGTAGCCATGCGGGATGGACATGGCTTGGCTGGACGTCTTCCGCACCGTCGCGCACCTGGGCTCCTTCACCGCCGCCGGGGAGCGGCTGGGCTTCACCCAGTCCGCGATCTCCCGCCAGATCGCCACCCTGGAAGGCGAGTTGGGCACCGTACTGTTCGACCGGCTGGCGCGCGGGGTGCGGCTGACCGAGCACGGCCGGGCGCTGCTGCCGCACGCCGAGGCGATGCTGGAACGGCTCGACACCACCCGGCGCGAACTGACCGCCCTCACCGAACTCACTGCCGGGCGGCTGCGGGTGGGCGCCTTCGACAGTGCCAACGCCGCCCTCGTCCCCGGCGCCCTCGCCGCCTTCCGCGCCGCCCACCCGGGCGTGGCGATCAGCCTCACCGAGGGGCTGACCGCGCACCTGCTGGACCTGCTGGCCGACGGGGCGATCGACCTCGCCCTGGTCGCCTCCTACACCGAACCCGACGGCCACGGCGAGCAGTTCGACTACCGCCCGCTGATGGCGGACCCGGTGCTGGTCGCCCTCCCGCGCGGACACCGCCTCGCCCGGCGCCGCCGCCTGCGCCTGGCCGAACTCGCCGACGAACCGTGGATCGCCGCCAGCCGCCACGCCGAGTCCACCCTCCTCGCCGCCTGCGTCCGCAGCGGCTTCCAGCCCCGCATCGAGTACGCCGTCGCCGCCTGGAGCGCCAAACTCGGCCTGGTCGCCGCCGGCCTGGGCGCCACCCTCATCCCCTCCCTGGCCGCCCGGGTCAGCCGCCCCGGCGTCGCCCTCGTCCCGCTGCACCCGGACGACACCCCGGTGCGGCGGGTGCACACCGTCACCCTGCGCGGCCGGCGGGTCCCCGCGGCGGTGGAGGCCTTCGAGGCGTTCCTGAAGGAGGCGGCGGGCGAGGGGAACCGGTAGCCGGGCCGGGCCCTCACAACCGGCCGCCGGACGCCGACCGCCGGACGCCGACCGCCGGACGCCGGGCCCCTCCTCCTGCTCCGGCCGGTATCCCTGAACACGGCCCCTGGCCTGTGGGTTTGCCAGATCGTCAACGCCGTTCGCATCCCCGGGCCGGCGCGCCGCATGATCAAGACGCACCCACGGCCACCGGACCCCGAGGAGTCTCCATGACCGAGCCGAGCCGACCGCGCCACCGCACCGTCGACGCCCCCGCCGGACGCCTGCACCTGGTCGAACAGGGCACCGGGCCGCTGGTCCTGCTCGTCCACGGCTTCCCCGAGTCCTGGTACTCCTGGCGCCACCAGCTTCCCGCCCTCGCGGCGGCCGGATACCGCGCGGTCGCACCCGACGTGCGCGGCTACGGCCGCTCCGCCAAGCCGTCCGCGCCCGAGGAGTACCGGATGCGCGCCCTGGTGGAGGACAACCTCGCCCTGGTGCACGCCCTGGGCGAGCGGACGGCGGCGGTCATCGGGCACGACTGGGGCGCGAACATCGCGGCCGCCTGCGCCCTGCTCCACCCCGAGGCCTTCCACGCGGTGGGCCTGCTCAGCGTCCCCTACACCCCGCCCGGCGGCCCCCGCCCCAGCGAGGCCCTCGCCCGGATGGGCGGGGACCAGGAGTTCTACGTCTCCTACTTCCAGGAACCCGGCCGCGCCGAGGCCGAGATCGAGCCCGACGTCCGGGGCTGGCTCGCCGGCTTCTACGCGGCCCTGTCCGCCGACACCATGCCGCCCCCGGGCCGGCCCGACCCGCACTTCGTCGGCCCCGGCGGGACCCTGCGCGAACGGTTCCCCGCAGGCCGGCTGCCCTCCTGGCTCACCGAAGCCGACCTCGACCACTACGCCGGGGAGTTCGAGCGCACCGGCCTGACCGGGGCACTCAACCGCTACCGGAACATGGACCGCGACTGGGCGGACCTCGCCGACCTGAACGGAGCCCCCCTCACCCAGCCGTCCCTGTTCATCGGCGGCGCCCTGGACGCCACCACCACCTGGATGGCCGACGCGATCGCCGCCCACCCGGCCACCCTCCCCGCCCTGGTCTCCTCCCACCTCCTGGACGGCTGCGGCCACTGGGTCCAGCAGGAACGCCCCCAGGAGGTCAACCGCCTGCTGACCTCCTGGCTCGCGACGCTCGCCCCGCCCCGCCGGCCGGCGCAGCCCGCGTAGCACACGGAGTACACGGAGCCGGCGAAAGGGACGCAGCCCGCGCTCAGCAGGTGGTGTCGGAGGCCGGCAGCGCCCCCGTCGACAGGTAGGCGTCGACGGCCCGGTCCGCGCACGCGTCGTAGCCGTTGAGGTAGACGGTGTGGACCCGGCCCGGCACGGTGACCAGCCGGGAGCCGGCCAGGCGGGCGTGCAGCGCCAGCGCGCCCTGGTAGACGGCGTGGGTGTCACCGGTGGCGTGGATCTGCAGCGCGGGGACCGCGGTGCGGACCTCGACGGGCGGCTCCAGCGGGGCGCCGCGCCAGAACGCGCACGGGAGGGGCCCGTTGTAGACCGGGCCGAACACCGGCTGGGCGGCGCGGGAGCGTTCGACGGCCTCGCGGTACCACCAGGCCGGGCGCGGCATCGCCGCGTCGTCGCACAGGATGCCGAGCGCGGCCGCGAGGTCCGCGCCGCCGGCCGGGCCCGGGTCGAGGACGACGGTCAGCAGCTCGTGCAGCACCGGGCCCACCTGCACCGGCCGGCCGTCGGCGGCGTCCAGCAACTGGCGCAGCACCTCCGCGTACAGGGCGCTGTCGCGGTCGTCGCTCTGGCAGACCGCGAGCAGCACCGGCAGCAGGGCGCCGTCGAGCCGGAACCCGTCGACGGCGATCGGCTCCGCCTGCGCCCGGCGCACCAGGCCCTCCACGGTGGCCCGCACCGCCGCCGGGGTGGCGCCCAGACGGTAGGCGGCGTCGCGCGCCGCCGCCCAGGCGGCGAAGTCGTCCAGGGCCCGCTCGTTGGGCCCCGCCATGTCCTGGATGGTCCGCACGCCGTACCGGGCCGGGTCGAGCGCGCTGTCCAGCACCAGCCGGTCGACGCGCTGCGGGAACAGCTGCGCGTACACCGCGCCCAGCAACGCGCCGTAGGACTGCCCGAAGAAGGACGTCCGCCGCTCGCCCAGCGCGGCGCGCAGCACGTCCACGTCCCGGGCGATGTTGCGGGTGGTCAGGTGGGGCAGCAGGTCGGGGTACCTGTTCCAGCAGGCGTCGGCGTCGGCCTCGGCCAGCCGCAGGCTCTGCGCGAAACCGGCCGCGGAGGCGCCCGCCGAGCGCAGCCACGTGCCGCGCGTCAGACCGCAGTCCAGACCACCGCTGGCACCCACCCCGCGGGTGTCCATGCCGACGATGTCGTACCCCGCCGCCGCCTCGGGCGACAGCCGCTCGCGCAGCGCGGCCGGCATGTCCAGCCCCCGGTTGCCGGGCCCGCCGGGGTTGGTCTGCAGGACGCCCCGGCGCCCGGCCTGGTCGGCGGCCCTGATCCGGGAGACCGCCAGCGACAGGGTGCGCCCCTGCGGCTCCCGGTAGTCCAGCGGCACGCTCAGGGCCGCGCACTCGGTGCCGGCGGCCGCCAACCGCGGGTCCGGGCAGGCGGACCAGGCGAGCGGCTGGCGGCGGAAGCGCTCCAACGGGTCCGCGGCGGCCGACGCGGACGCGGACGCGGAGGCCGGGGCGGCGGAAGGGACCGGGGCGGCCGCGGTGAGCACGGCGGCGGCGCAGACGGCGAGGGCGGCGGCGAACGCCGGAGCGGTCTTCATGTCGGCCAGCCTAGAAGGCAGTTGAGCACGACGGCGGACCGGCTCCCCGAACCGCCCTTGACCTCAAGCCGACTTGAGGTCCTAGCGTCGACCCCGTCCTGACGACCAGTCGAAGGAGCACCGGACATGACGATCACGACGTACGAACCCCAGGTCATCGCCGCCCAGCCGATCGGGGCGTGGACCGGCCAGGTCTACCACCTGGTGGTGGGCGGCCTGCGCGAGCAACTGGCCGTGGAAGGCCTCACCCAGCCCCACTGGTGGACGCTCAACCACGCCGCCGGCCGGCCCGGCGGATGGACCCGCGCGACCCTGGCCGAGCGGCTCGCCCCCTACGACCACCAGGACACCGCCTTCGACACCGTCTTCGACGACCTGATCGCCCGCGGCTGGCTGACCGAGGACGCCGACGGGGCGTTCACCCTGACCGAGGAGGGCGAGGCCGGCCGCCTGCGCGCCCACGACCGCAACCGGAAGGTCATCGAGCGCGCCCACGAGGGCGTGGACACCGACGAGTTCGTGACCGCGATCAACGTGCTGCGCCGCGTGGTGGCGAACATGGGCGGCAACGGGAACCTGCCCGACTGACGGCCCCGGCACCGCCCGCCCCGGCACCGCCCGCCCCGGCACCGCCCGCCCCGGCACCGCCCGCCCCGGCACCGCCCGGCGCGGTGCCGGCGGGGGCGGTGCCGGGACGCGCGGAGAGGAATTGACCCATGGAAACGGTCGCCGATTGCCACCTGATCATGGGTCTTTGCGGCCGTAGGTTGGTCACATGACGACGACGAAGAACCCCGCCACCGCCACCACCGCCGCCCCCGTACTGACCCGCTGCGCCGAGGCCGAGACCTGCGCCGACCCGAGCGCCACCATGACGCTGCTGGCCGACTCCGCCCCCGCCGAGGGCGGTTTCACCGTCTACCGCTCCACCTTCGCCGCCGGCGCCGCCGGGGCGCCCGCGCACTTCCACACCCGGGCGTGGGAGCTGTTCTTCGTCATCGGCGGCTCGCTGCGGGTGCTGGTCGGCGAGGAGGTCACCGTGCTCGGCGCGGGCGACTTCCTGGCCGTGCCCCCGCACACCCCGCACGCCTTCGCCGCCGCCCCCGGCGCCGAGGCCGACGTGCTGTGCGTGTTCACCCCCGGCATGGAGCGCTTCGACTACCTGCGCCTGCTGGGCAGCGTCATGCGCGGGGAGAGCGACCCCGGCGCGATCGCCGCCTCGGCGGAGCGCTTCGACAACCACTGCGTGGACAGCCCGGCCTGGCGCGCGGCCCTGGCGGGCGACGCCGCCTGACATCCGCCGGGCCGCTCGGGCCGGGGCCGCTCGACGGGCCGGGGGCGTTCGACGGGCCGGGGGCGCTCGACGGGCCGGGGCCGCCGGGGTGTGGAACGGTGGTAGCCCGGGGGTGTCCCGGTTGCGAGAGGAGTGGCCATGTCGTCGAAGCGCCGCCGCAAGAAGAAGGCCAGGGCCAGGCGCGGGGCCAACCACGGCCGCCGGCCCCAGTGCTGACCAGCGGCCGAACGGGTGAAGGCGCCCGGGCGGGCCCAACGGGCCGTCCGGGCGCGCGCGCCGTGCAGTAGCCCTCTGCCCTCCGGGCTCCGGCCGTCCTGGCCGCCGCCCTCCCGGGCCGCCGCCGGCCCGGGGGCTCCCGGCTCACAGCCGCCCGCGCCCCGCGAAGCCGCCGCGCGCCACCTTGTGGTACTGGCTGTAGTCGGCCCAGCGCGCGCCGAAGGCCAGTTCCAGCACCACGCTCCGCCCGTCCGCGCGGGCCTCGGCCAGCAGCCGCGCCGCGTCCGCGTCCGGCGGGGTCTGCTCCAGGACGAAGAGCCGGTTGGCGTACGGGCCCGCCGGGATCGGGTCCCGGGGCGGGATGCCGGGCCGGTCCCAGGTCAGCCGCGCGCCGGGGCTGGACAGGCAGGGGGAGTCCATCCGCCGGCCGTTCGCGTCGACGCCGCCGTCGCGGTACCAGCGCAGCGCCTGGTCGAGGCTGCCGTGCGGGTCCGGCCCCTGCCCGTGGGCCTGCCACTCGGCCACGCCCGCCGCCGCGATCCGCGGCAGCACGTCGAGGACGTCCTCGCGGACGACGAAGTAGGCGCGGGCGTGGATCCGGCAGACCAGCAGGGTGTCCCGGGGGTGGTCCGAGCCGTGGAAGGTCGGGCGGGTCGACTGGTCCAGGACCTGGGTCAGCACGTGCTCGACCCCCTCCACCGCTCCCAGCGCCGCGACCAGCCCCCGGATCCGCTCGCGCTCCGCCGCCCGGGCCGCCCGCGCCCGCGGTGAGTCGATCAGCCTGAGCTTGCGCCGCTCGGTGGGCCAGTGCCGCGCCCGCAGCGACTGCGCGCCGTCGACGACCGGGCCCACCAGGAGGACGACGAGGCCGACGAGGCTCGTCGCCAGGTCCTTCAGCAGCTTCTTCACCGGCAGGTGTCCTCTCGGGTCGCACGCGCTGTCCGCACCCACACCCTGGCCCGCCCGCACCCGGCCCCGCAATCCGCTCCGGTACTCAACTTCCCTGCGTACCCGCACGGTTGCCGGGTGTTTCGGCGGTCTCCGCGCGGCGCGCCTGCCGTGTGCGGGCGGCTGCGCGATGCTGTTCCCGACCACCTGACGCCCCGTCATCGAAGAGGGTTCCCCTTGAGCGACGACCTGCTGACCACGAAGATCGCCCTCGGCTTCGACCACCTGGACGCCGACGGCGACGGCCTCCTCACCGAGTACGACCACGTCCTGATGGGCCGGGCCTGCGCCGAAGTCCTCGGGCACGCGCGGGGCTCCGACGCCGAGCGCAGCATGATCGCCGCCTACGTCGGCATCTGGCGCGACCTCCACCTGCCCCACGCCGGCAGCGCGCAGGAGATCACCCGCGACGACTTCATCGCCTCCACCCTGACCCTGGCCGACGACCCGCGGGCCGCCGCCGCGACCATCGGCCGCCTCGCCGAGGTCTTCCTCTCCGTCGCCGACGCCGACGGGGACGGCACCGTCGACGCCGAGGAGTTCCGCGCCTTCCACCGGGCCCACTTCCCCCGCCTCGACCGCGACCGGGTGGACGTCGCGTTCGGGCACCTGGACCGCGACGGCGACGGCACCCTGTCCCGCGAGGAGTTCGTCGGCGCGGTCCTCGAGTACTGGACCAGCCGCGACCCGCAGGCCCCCGGGAACTGGTGGACGGGCCGCCACCCCCTCCAGCCGCAGTAGGGTGCCGGGCCGGTCGGTGGGCGTGAACCCGCCCTGGGCGCACGCCCGTTGGAGTCGGAAAGGGAAGGTCACGCCCGATCACCACCAGGGCCCCGGTCGCGGAGGTTTCTTGCATGCCGATCAACCGTAGGACCCTGCTCAGGGGCGCGGCGCTCGCGGCCACCACCGGTGCGCTGGGCGTCGCCGGCTCGCTCGCGCCGGCCTCCGCCGCCCCCGACCGCCTGGTCCACCGCCCCACCGACCGGTGGATGTCGCTGCTGGGCGACAACGTGAAGCTGTCGCAGCTGACGATCCCCGGCACCCACGAGACGTGCGCGATCTACGACGGCGGCGCCTTCGGCTTCGCCCAGTGCCAGGAGTGGCGCATCCCCCAGCAGCTCCAGGCGGGGGTGCGCTTCGTCGACATCCGGTGCCGGGTGATGGGCGACGTCTTCACCATCCACCACGACAAGATCTACCAGAAGATCAACTTCGGTGACGTGGTGAACCTGTGCATCGACTTCCTGAAGGCGAACCCCCGCGAGACGATCATCATGCGGATCAAGAAGGAGTACACCGAGGGCCAGGACTACCGCTTCAGCGAGATCTTCAACTACTACATGGACGGCAGGGACGGCAAGGGCGGCTACCGGCCGTGGTTCTGGCTGCCCAGGGCCGGCTCGCTGCCCGACGGCCTGCCCACCCTGGGCCAGGTGCGCGGCAAGATCATCCCCATCATGTCGGACTTCACCTGGGGCGACGGGCGCTACGACCCCCTGCAGTGGGGGGACGGCTCCCGGATCTGGCTGCAGGACGCCTGGAGCGACGGCTCCAGCCGCAAGGTCCAGCGGGTCAGGGAAGGACTGGACACCGCCTTCTACGGCCAGAACGACGGCAAGCTGTACATCCACTTCGCCAGCTCCAGCAGCTTCCCGGAGACCCCGTACAGGATCGCCAAGGTCGTCAACCCCTCCATCCAGGACTACCTGACGCCGCGCATCTCCCAGCGCGCGCACTACGGCGTGATCGCGATGGACTTCGTGGACGAGCGCAAGGACCTGCTGCAGATGATCGTCGACTGGAACTTCGGGCTCTGAGCGGACCCGAGTCGCAAGCCGCCCCGGCCCGGGCCCGGTAGGAGCCCGGGGCCGGCGGCGGACGGCGGCGGTTCGGGCCCCCGTGGTCGAGCCCGAACCGCCCGGGCGCGGAGCGCCGGTCAGCCGACCGGCGCTCCGCGGCGTTGTCGGCGGGCGCGGCGCCGGTGCGGACCGGATTTCCTCGGATACCCGCCGGGGCCGTCGTCGGATCCGACGGCCCGAACGTGTACATCAGGGCGGCAACTCCCCGACGGCGCCTGCCGCATGCCCTCCGACCGCCGACCGCCGACCGCACCGTCCCGCGCGACCGTCGCGCACCGATCCCGCCCGTCACCCGCCGGCCCGTCCGCCGGCTTTCCGCCGGCCCTCCCGCCGGCCCTTCCACCGGCCGTCCGCCGGCCTTCCGTCGACCCCTCCGCCGTCCGGGGGCCCGCCCCGGCCGTCCAGCGCAGTGGCGGACCCCTCCACCCGACGGACCCGCCCCCACCCGTTGCCGCCCCGTGACCGTGCCCCTCACCGCCTCCACCACGAAGGAGTCCTGATCATGCGCAAGCTCATCATCGACTTGGTCGAGCGCACCGTCGCCACGTACGCCACGGCGTTCCTCGGCCTCCTGCTGGCCGACGGCTTCGACCTGACGTCGATCAGCGCGCTCAAGGCGGCGGCGCTGGCGGCACTGCCCGCCGCGCTGACCGTGGTCAAGGGCGCGGTGGCCACCCGCGTCGGCGACCCGCACTCGGCCGCCCTGCTGTCCCGCGGCCGCGAGTGACCGGCCCCACCCGCCACCGGGAGCCGTGACGGCGCGGCCCGTGCCGCCCTCACCACGGCACGGCCCCGGGCCACGGCCACGGGACGGGGCGTACGGACCGCGTGGACGCCGAGCGCTCGCCGCCGAGGCCCGGCCGCCGTGCGCGGGAAGCCGGCCCGACCGACTTCCCGCGCGCCTCCCGGCGGCCGGGCCGGGCGGCGCCCGGCGGGGACGCGGTGTCGGCCGGCTGTCAGCGGGGACGGCGGGATGACGGTGAGGTGTGAGCGGCCCCCGGGACGGTGGGGACCGGGCGCAACCGGCCGTGCCGCGCGGTCGCGCCCGCCACCAGACCGCTCCGAACTCCGGGAACCGCCATGCCCACCACACCCCCCGCACCCCAGGCCGCCACGCGGTGGGACGTCCACCGGCCGCCCCGCGCCGAGGGGAGGAACTTCCTGGTCACCGGCGGCAACGCGGGCATCGGGTACTTCGTCGCCGAGCAACTCGCCGGCACCGGCGCCACGGTCGTCCTCGGCAGCCGCGACCGGGCGAAGGCCGAAGCCGCGATCGCCTCCATCGCCTCGCGCGTCCCCGGCGCCCGGGTCCGGCACCTGCCCCTGGACCTGGCCGACCCCGACTCGCTCCGGGCCGGCGTGGACGCCCTCGCCCTGGACCGCCTCGACGCGGTCGTCCACAACGCCGGCGTGGCGCTCGACCACCCGCCGCGCCGCGAGACCCGCGACGGCCACGAGCTGATGTTCGCCACCAACCACCTGGGCCACTTCACGCTCACCCACCTCCTCGCGCCGCTGCTCCTGGCGACCCCGGGCAGCCGGATCGTCACCACGGGCAGCTTCGCCGCCAAGTCCGAACGCCTGGACCTCGACGACCTCCAGAGCACGCGCGACTACCGGCCCAAGCGCACCTACGCGCGCTCCAAGCTCGCCCAGATGCTCTTCGCCGTCGAACTCGACCGGCGCCTGCGCGCCGCCGCCGGCACGACCCTGAGCGTCCTCGTCCACCCCGGCGGCGCGCTCGACCCCCTCACCCCGTCGCGCCCGCCCGTCCACGTCCGCACCACCGGCGAGCGGCTGCGCAACCTGCCGCTGGGACTCGTCGTCCAGGGCAAGGACGCCGCCGCCTGGCCCGCCGTCCGGGCCGTTCTCGACCCGCACGTGCGCGGCGGCCAGATGTGGAGCCCCCGGGTGTTCGGACTGCGCGGCACGCCCCGGCTCGAACCCCTGTGGCCCCACCTGACCGACACCGCGACCGCGGCCCGGCTGTGGACGGCCGGCTGCGAACTGACCGGCCACGAACCGACGTTCACCCGCTGAACCGACGATCCGCGGAGCCCGTCGAGCCGCCGGTCCCGCCGCCCGCCCGGGCCCAGCCGCGCCGTCAGTACCAGGCGGCGGGCGGTGCGGCGGTAGCCGAGGCGCTCGAAGGCCGCGGCCATCGGGACGTTCGCCAGGTCGGTGTCGGCGCGCACCGGCGCCGGGCCGCCCTCGGCGGCCAGGATGCGGGTGGTCCCGGCGAGGATCTCCCGCGCGTACCCGCGGCCCCGGTACCCGGGCAGCACCCCGAGGTAGCCGACCACGCGGGAGGCGTGGTTGCGCGAGGGGATGCCGAAGCCGACCGTCCCGCCGCCGGGCGCGTGCGCGGTGCGCCACCACGACCGGTCCCCGGACATGGTGTCGCGGTAAAACGCGACGTCGGCGCGCGCCTGCGCCCGGGCGCCGATCCGCGCGGCCCCCCGGCGGCCGGCCGCATCCAGGGTGCCCTCCAGCACCCGGCGGAACAGCTCGACGAAGACCTCGTCGTCGGGCTCGGCGCGCAACAGCAGGCGCCCCGACGGCTCCGGGAGGCCGGTGCCCGGCGTCCACTCGTAGCGCAGCCGCTCCACGACCACCGGCAGGCCGGCGCGCCGGGCCGCCTCCCGGCGCCAGGCCACGCCCGAGACGACGTCGGGCCGCTCGTGCCAGTCGCCCGGGAGGAAGAGGTGGTACTCGGGCGCGGCGCCCGCCCCGGCCCCGGCGAACGCCGCGTGCGCGGCCGTGAGCAGCCCGGCGGCCAGGGCGGTGCGGTCGGCGGCCGACCGCACCGAGCCGTCGACGAACACGGCGTCCAGGGCGCCGGGCCGGGCGCCGCCCGGGGCGCCCCACCAAACGGCGAGCGCGAGCGGCGCGGCGCCGGGCGCGGCCTCGGCCACCCACGTCCAGGCCGGCCGGTACTCGCCGCCGGCCAGCCCGGCCCGGTACGCGGCGGCCGTGAGGCCACAGGCCGGTTCGGCGACGAGCAGGGGCAGCAGGCCGTCGGGTTCGGACCCGACGGCGGGACGGAAGAGCACGGCGCCTCACCGACCTCCTGCGCGGTGCGCGAACGCAGAGAGACCGCTCGGGCCACCAGGGCCGGGCGGTCTCTGCTGTTCGGACGGGCCCATGCGCCAACACGGCCCGCTGCCGATGTTCCCGAGTTGTTGGAGTGAACAGCGCCCCCGGGTCCGGACCCGCGGGTCCGGGTGACGCCGCTGCAAATCGTCACATCAGGCCAGGACGGCGGACAAGGGCATGCTGCGCAAAGGCGCACCAAAATCCGGTTTCACTTCGTTGAACTGCGCCTTTCTGATAGGGCGTTCACGAGATTGCGGCCAGGGACCGGGACGGTGGCGCATCAATCCGCGCGATGTTCACCGAACCGATTGGGATTCACCCGTACGCCTGACAGAGTGTGAGGCCACCGGGCACCCCGTGCGACGCCAACCGCGCAAGTGCCCGCCAGTTGGAGTGGACAGTGATATGGAGGCCTCCTCGATGACGAGGAACCGCAACAAGCGCATCCGCACCCGAACCCGCACCGCCCACCGCGCGACAGCGGACCCGGTACCGCTGCGCCACCCGCACCCGCACCCCCGCCCGTACCCGGGCCCGGGCCCGAGCCCGTCCCGGCCGCTCGCGGCCGGTGGGACGGCCGTGGTCGTCGTCGTGGTCGTCCTGACCGTCACGCTGGCCGCCGCCCTGGTGACGGCGGGCATGTCGGCCGGAGCCGCGCTCGAACTGGCCACCGGAGCCTGCCTGTTGGCCGCAAGGCTCCGACGGGAGCGGGCCTAGGAAGAACGCCTGCCTGCGATGGGACGCCGCGAGAATCCGATCGAGGCGACCGAGCCGGCGCTGGGCCGGCTGGCCGCCTGGCTGCGCGAGCAGCGCGAGCAGGCCGGACTGACGTACCGTCAGCTCGCCGCTCGGACCAACTACCACCCCACCACCCTGCAACGGGCCGCCGGCGGACGGTCCGTACCGAGCTGGAAGGTCGTCGAGGCCGTCACCCGCGAATGCGGCGGCGACCTCAAGACCGCCCGGCGCAAATGGGCCCAGGCCAACTACTGGGCCCACGTGCCCCGCCCCTCGGGCAGCCGGCGGCTGCGCGCACCCCGGCGGGTCGACCCCCAGCAGGTCGACTCCTTCGCCGACCTGCGCCGGGCGATGCACGAGATGCGCCGCAAGGCCGACTGGCCCTCCCTGCGGGAACTGGACCGCCGCGCCCGCGACCGGGGCGGACGCCTGCCCTCCAGCACGCTGGCCCTGGTCCTCAAGGGCGAGGCCCCGCTGCGCAAACCCGTCTTCCTCGCCTACATGGAGGTCTGCGGGGTCAGGGAGGCCCGCCGCGCCCTGTGGGCGGCGGCCTGGGACCGGACGCACAACGCCCGCACCCCGCCCCCGGTCAACTCGCGCACCTACCAGAGCGAGTTCGCCCGGGCCATGCAGTCCTCCAGCGCCGGCACCTCGACGGACATCCTGTTCCGGCTCTGGATGACCCTGCGCAGCAGCCTGGCCGCCGAACGGGACGAGGGCCCCGGCCACCCCGCCACGGCGGGCCGCGAAGGCACCGACGACAACCCGCCGGTGCTCGTGTGACGCGGTCCGCGGCCGGGGCGCGCCACCCGCGCCCCGGCCGCGGACCGGCACCCACCCGCAGCACCCACCCGCGCCACCTCGGGACACCACGGGACACCACCATGCCGACACCACCACGCCGTTCGGCCGCCCCCGCACCCGCCCTGGGCCTGTGGGCGCTGCACGACCTCCACCTGCGCCACTACCTGGACTACGCCGCCCTGCTCCTGCCGCCCGCCGACGCGCCGCTGGCCGTGCGCGCCGCCTTCGAGGAACTCGGCGGCCACTGGCTCGAGGCCCTGTCCACCGCCAGCCCGGCCGCCTGCGCCTGGCAGGCGGTGCGCCGCCGCGTCTGCACCCTGGCCGGCCCCGGGCCGCTCGACCCGGTCGCCCACCTCACCGCCACCCAGCAGGACGTCCTGCTGCTGCACCTGGTCCTCGACCTGTCCGCCACCGAGGTCGCCGCCCTCACCGGCACCGAACCCGCCGCCGTCCACGTCCAGCTCCGCTCCCTGGCCGCCGCCCACCGCTGAACCGGGCCCGGCCGCCGCCGGACGCGGGGGTGAGCCGGGCCGGGCCGCACCGGGCCGGGCCGCACCGGGCCGGGCCGAACCGGATTGAGCCGAACCGGGTTGAGCCCGCAGACCGGTCGGGGCCGTAGACGTGGACGGGGCGCCCCTGCCGGAGCGGGCGCCGGGGCGTCAGGAGGCAGACGTGCTCAGGTTCCACGGGGCATGGCGGATCACCGTCGTCGGCAAGAGCGCCGACTTCGACCAGCGGGCGGTCGTGCGCGGCGCGTACGGGCTGCGGGTGCTGCCCGGACGGGTCGGCGCCACGATCGAGGTGGACGAGGAGAGCTGGACACTGTCCCTGGAACACCTCCTGTGGGGCCGCAGCTGGCAGCCCAACCTGCGCACCACCCCCGGACCGGTCACCGAACACGACGGCCTGCGAAGCCAGTTGCTCACCAGCAACGACTGCCACTGGCCGGGCAAACCGCTCGACTACGTCAACTTCGTGCTGCGCCTGGACCAGGCCGTCACCCCGGCCGCGGCGCCGGTGCGCGCCGTGCGGCTGACCGAGGAGCCGGTCGGCGCGCCCGTCCAGGCCGTGCGCACCTCCTCCTCGGGCTGGCCCGAGCCCGCACCCGGGCGCGAACCCGGGCGCGAACCCGGGCGTGAACCGGGGCGAGCGCCCGGGCGCGGCACCGCCCCCGCGGCGCGGCCGCTGTCGGCGCCGGTCTCCTCGCCGCTTCCGTCGTCGTCGCCGGGGCAGCCCGGGCGGGCCACCCGGTAGCCGGTCGGCGGGGCCGGGGGATAACCCCAGGTCGCAGCGGCCAGCTGGCCGGGTGTCGCGGCGGGCCGGCACCGGGTTGGCTGGTCGCATCAGCACCAGCCGAACCGAGAGGCCGTCACCCGTGCACCTCCGTAAGACCGCTCGCACCACCCGGACCACCCGCACCACCCGGGCCACCCGCACCGCCGACGCCACCGGCACCACCGGCCGCCGCGCCGCCAAGGCCGTCGCCGTCACCGCCCTGGCCGCCGCGCTCGGCGCCACCGTCATGGCCGGAAGCGCCTCGGCGATCATCAACGGCCGCGACTCCACCGAGCGCTACCCCTTCATGGCCACCCTCCCGCTCAGCGCCGCGCAACTCGCCGACGGCGCCTGCGGCGCCACTCTGATCGACCGCCAGTGGGTGCTCACCGCCGCCCACTGCGTCGTCGGCGACGAGGACACCAAGCTGACCCTCAAGGGCACCGTGCGCATCGGCAGCGCCCACCGCGACAGCGGCGGCACCGTACGCAAGGTCGACCGCGTCGTCGTCCACCCCGGCTTCGAGTTCGGCGACGGCGCCACCCGCCCCAACCAGAACGACCTCGCCCTGGTCCGCCTCGACCGCCCCGCCCCCCAGAAGCCCGTGCGCATCGCCGAACACCGCGCCACGCCCGGCACCCCCACCAGGCTGCTCGGCTTCGGCACCATCGTCGACACCCCCAACTTCCCGGACATGGTCTTCCCCGACCGCCTCCAGGAACTGCCCTCCCGCATCGGCGCCACGAGCGACTGCGCCCCCGGCTGGGCCGACCCCACCCGCCTGTGCACCCTCAGCCAGATCCCCGACGCCATGGCCTGCATGGGCGACTCCGGCGGCCCGCAGATCCAGCGCGGCCGCGGCGGCCGCTGGGAACTGGTCGGCACCACCTCCGGCCCCGGCGCCCCCGGCGTGCCCTGCGCGGGCGGCCCCGGCCTGTACACCGACGTGCCCGCCTACGCCCCCTGGATCCGCGCCACCCTCGCCACCGGCTGACCCGGCGAGGCTAAAGTCCCAGGTGAGAACCATCGCGCCCGAGGAGACCACGCCATGCCGACCGACCCCACCGCAACCCCCGCCCCCGCCGCGCACCCGCACCCCGCGCGTCTCGGCCTGGGCACCGCGGCCGTCGGCCGGCCCGGCTACATCAACCTCGGGCGCGACGCGGACCTGCCCGCCGACCGCACCGTCGACGCCCTGCGCGAGCGCACCCACGCCCTGCTCGACGCCGCGTACGCCGCCGGCGTGCGCTACCTCGACACCGCCCGCTCCTACGGCCGCGCCGAGGAGTTCCTCGGCCAGTGGCTCGCCGAACACCCCGACGCCGCGGCCGAGGTGACGGTCGCCAGCAAGTGGGGCTACACCTACACCGCCGACTGGCGGACCAGCGCGGTCACCGCCCACGAGGTCAAGGAACACTCCACCGCCGTCTACGACCGCCAGATCCACGAGACCCGCACCCTGCTCGGCGACCACCTGGACGTCTACCTGGTCCACTCCGTCACCCCCGACAGCCCCGCCCTCACCGACCCCGCCCTCCACCACCGCCTCGCCGCCCTCGCCGCCGACGGCGTACGCGTCGGCCTGTCCACCAGCGGCCCCGCCCAGGCCGACACCATCCGCCGGGCCCTCACCGTCACCACCGCCGGACGCCCGCTGTTCACCGCCGTCCAGTCCACCTGGAACCCCCTGGAGACCTCCGCCGCCACCGCCCTCGCCGAAGCCCACGCGGCCGGCCGGCTGGTCGTCGTCAAGGAGGCCATGGCCAACGGCCGCCTCGCCGGCCGCAACGCCACCGGCCCCGACACCGCCCCGCTGCGCACCCTCGCCGACCGCACCGGCACCACCCCCGACGCCCTCGCCCTCGCCGCGGCCGCCGCCCAGCCCTGGGCCGACGTCGTCCTCTCCGGCGCCGCCACCCTCGACCAGCTCACCTCCAACCTCGCCGCCACCGCCCTCCACCCCACCCCCGAAGACCTCGCCGCCCTCACCACCATGGCCGAGCCGGCCGACGCGTACTGGCGCACACGCGCGTCCCTGCCCTGGTCCTGACGGCGCGGGCCGCCCTCGGCCGGCCCGCCCTCCGGCTTCGCCCGCGACGGTGAAACCGCCCGAGGCCTACGGCGCCGTCCTCTCCGGGGCTCGCCGCCCTCGGCCGGCTCGCCCTCCAACCCCCGCGGCCGCGCGGCCGCCCCTCGCGCTCCTCTGCCGCTCGGCACCAGGGCGCTCACGCAGCTGCGACTCGCGGCGGGCAAGCCATGGACCGGCCAACTCCTCGATCAAATCGCCGAGTTGCGTACGCGAGATGCCACAGAAGGCAGGACGGGCCGAGGCCGCGCGGGCCCACTTCCTGGTCACACGCGAAGAACCCGCGGCGGCCCTTGCCGCGTCACGGCCGTCCGTGAGGCCCGCCACCCGGCGGGGAGAGCCGGGCTCGGTAGGGTGACCGCCATGGACGATCACTCCGGACCCCGGGGCTTGTCACCGGCCCTGCTCGGCATCGGCGGCGACTGGCTACCCGTCACCGCCGGCGAGTCGGGGGCCTTCGTCTTCCGCAGCGCGGACGCCGGCCGGTATGCCAAGTGCGTCCCCGCGGCGGATGCGGCGGACCTGGCGGCAGAGCGCGACCGGATCGTATGGCTGAGCGCCCAGGGAGTACCGGGGCCGGCCGTCCTCGACTGGTACGACACCGGCGCGGGATCCTGCCTGGTGACCAGTGCCGTCCCGGGCATTCCCGCTGATCAGGTGCCGGCCGAGGATCTGCGGGGCTCCTGGGGCCGCGTCGCGGACGCGGTCCGTCGGCTGCACGAGGTACCCGTGACACAGTGCCCGTTCCGCCGGGGCCTGGACACCATGATCGCCCTGGCACGCGACGTCGTCGCCCGTGACGCCGTGAACCCGCAGTTCCTCCCCGTCGAGCAGCAGCACACCCCACCCACCGACCTGCTGGCCCGCCTGACCCAGCAGGCTCCCCGGCGACGGGCCCAGGAGGCCCACGACGCAGTCGTCTGCCACGGGGACCTGTGCCTGCCCAACATCATGCTCGATCCCCACACCCTGGACGTATCCGGCTTCATCGACCTGGGCCGCCTCGGACAGGCCGACCGCTACGCCGACCTCGCACTCCTCCTGACCAACGCGCGGGAGACATGGGCCGACGAGGAGCAGGCACAGGCCGCAGACGCGGCGTTCGCCGAGAGATACGGCATCGCCCTGGACCACGACCGCCTGCGCTTCTACCTTCACCTCGACCCGCTCACCTGGGGCTGACCCCTCGGCCCGGCCCCACCGATCGCGGACCGACTCGTTACCGGTGCGGCGGGTGGCCATGGCTGCTCGCCCCCTCCTGGCGGGGCGCCCGTTGCGGAGGCGGCCGAGCCCGGCGGCCGCTGCTCGTTGTCGGTGCCCGCCCCTACGGTGGGCCGCATGACCGAGTACCTGGACCTCGCGGCCGCCCTGGCCGCCCTGCCCGTCGAGCTGCCGCCCGGGCGGCTGGCCACCGAGGAGGACGGGCGGCAGCCGCTGCTGTGGATCAGCGACGACCCCGCCCCCGGCGGGCTGTGGCGGCAGCTGCACCGCGCCCACCCGCAGAGCGGGCTGTGGCCGCTGCTGCTCACCCCGCTGGACCGCACCGGTCCCGACTACCGGCCCTGGCTGTCGGGCGAGTTGTACCCGACCGACGCCGCCGAGCCCTCCCTCTACGACCCGGCCGCCCTGCTGCGCACCTGGTGGAAGCAGGTCGACGGGGATGAGGACGGGGAGGAGGGCGAGGACGCCGAGATCCTGGACGAGGCGCTCGCCCCCTACGGCCGCACCTGGCCCGGCCTCGCCCCCGCCGCCGGCGTCCCCGACGGCGCCGCCGGCACCGAGGCCCGGGAGCTGGCCGAGGTGCTGCGGTTCAAGGGCGCCCGCCTCGGCCTGGTGCGGGCCGGCAGCGGCGCCGAGGCGTTGACGGTCTGCGGCTGGGGCGGCCCGGCGAACCACGCCGGCACCGGCAAGATCGCCGCCGTGCTCGCCGACTGGGAGCGCCGCTTCGGCGCCCAGGTCGTCGAAGTCGGCTTCGACACCCTGGAGTTGAGTGTCCCCGTGCCGCCCGCCACGCTCGCCGAGGCGCTCCCGCTGGCCGCCGAGCACACCGCCTTCTGCCCCGACCTGGTGTTCCAGGGCACCGGCTCCCTCACCGCGTACGCCGAGGGGCTGGTGGGTGCCCACCAGTGGTCCTTCTGGTGGGACTGACCCGGCCCTGAACGGGCCTGGACGGCCGGGCCCCGGACCTGGGCCTCAGTACTCGGAGCTGGGCGCCGCCGTGACCGGCCCGAGGTCGGGTTCGTCGCGCAACTCCACCGCCGTGCCGTGGTGTTCGAGCTCCAGGACGACCAGTTCGTTGGCGCCGGCGTGCCACAGCGGGGCGGGGGCGTAGAGGGTGCGCTGGGGGCCGGCGGCGCAGTGGCGGCCGAGGAGGAAGCCGTTGAGCCACAGCAGGCCGCGGCCCCAGCCGGGCAGGGCGACGAACGCGTCGGCGGGGGAGGGCAGTTCGGCGGTGTAGCGGTGGAAGGCCGGCTCCCCGTCGGGGGTGTGGGCGTCGTCCGTGAAGCGCAGTGCGGACAGGTCGGTCAGCGGCAGCGGCCGGATCTGCCAGTCGAAGAGCCGCTGGTGGCCGTGCGAGACGCCGCGGGTGATGCCCTTGCGGTCGTCCATCTGCGGGCCGTAGTTCACCCGGCCCAGCGCCTCCACCAGGATGTCCAGCACCACGCCGTCGGGCCCGGTGGCCAGCGGCAGCGTCGCGCCGGGGGAGTTGCGCTCCAGTGTGCCGATCGGGCGGCCGTCCGCGAACACCTGCGCCCGGTCGGCCAAGCCGTCGATGCGCAGCGGTAGTTCGGGGCGCGGGCCGGGTACGCGGGTGCGGTAGTGGATCAGGCCGCGGTCCTGCCCGACCTGCTCCATCGGCAGCGGCGCGGCGTGCCGGCGCGGCTGCGACAGCGCGTCCAGGGCCGGTGCCAGCGGCGCCCGCCCGTCGGCCCGCTCCAGCCGCTGGGGGGCGATGCGGGGCGGCGGGTCGGGCAGGTCGCCGTCCGGCAGCGGCAGGTAGCGGCCGATGACCTCGCGCAGGGCGTGGAACTTGTCGGTCAGTTCGCCGGCCTCGCCGATCGGCGCGTCGTAGTCGTAGCTGGTGACGGTCGGCTCGTAGCCGGCGTCCAGCGGGTGGGCGCCGGAGTGGTTGGCGCCGGACCACAGGCCGAAGCTGGTGCCGCCGTGCGCCATGTAGAGGCTGACGGAGGCGCCGGTGGCGAGCAGCTCGTCGAGGCAGGCGGCGGTCTCCTTCGGGTCGCGGACGTGGTGGGGCAGGCCCCACTGGTCGAACCAGCCGATCCAGAACTCCATGGCGGTCAGCGGGCCTTCGCCTTGGTGGCGGCGGAGCACCGCGAGGCGCTCGGGGGCGCGGGAGCCGAAGGTGGCGGTGGCGAGGTGGCCGGGGATGGCGCCGCCCTGCTGCATGGTGTCGTGGGCGCCGTCGGTGGTGAACAGCAGGCAGTCCACGCCGCGGCGCACCAGGCCGTCGCGCAGGTGGGCGAGGTAGGCGGCGTCGTCGCCGTAGCTGCCGTACTCGTTCTCCACCTGCACCGCCACCACCGGCCCGCCCCGGCTCGCCAGCAGCGGCAGCAGTTCGGGCGCCAGCGCGTCGAACCAGCTGTCCACCTCCGCCAGGTACGCCGGATCGGCGCAGCGCAGCCGCAGCCCGTCCACCGCGAGCAGCCGGGCGGGCAGCCCGCCGAACTCCCACTCCGCGCAGATGTACGGGCCCGGGCGCAGGATCACGTCCAGCCCCAGGGCGCCGGCCAGCCGCACGAAGCGGCCCACGTCCCGCCAGCCGGTGAAGTCCACGGTGCGGTCGGGCAGTTCGTGGAAGTTCCAGGGGACGTAGGTGTCCACGGTGTTCACCCCCAGCGCCCGCACCCGCCGCAGCCGGTCCTCCCACAGCCGCGGGTGCACCCGGAAGTAGTGCACCGCCCCGGCCACCACCCGGTGCGGTGCCCCGTCCCGGACGAACCCGTCCGCGTCGTACCCGAGCATCGCGCGCACCCCGCCTTCCCACCGCAGACCCTGGCCCCGCCGAGCCTAGCGAGGAACGGGCCGCGGGGGCTGTCGCCGCTCAGGTGTCGTAGCAGCCGTCCCACGGGGCGGTGAAGCCCAGGCCGTCCGGGTAGAGCTCCATCCAGACGCGGTCCTCCTCGTCCTGCTCCTCGTCGTCCTCGTCGTCCACCTCCACGACCAGGCCGAACAGGGCGCCCTCGAAGCGCACCTCGAAGGGCGCGATGACGATGTCCTGGTAGTGGCGCCCCGGCAGGGCGTCCAGCCATTGCGCCAGCAGCACCTGGGCCGCGGCGACGGCCTGCCGCTCGCCGTCCGCCGTCGTGCCGGTGAACTCGATGCGCGAGCCCAGGTGACGCCCGGTCGCGTCGAACCGGTGCAGCACGGCGTACCAGCGCTTGCGCGGCTGCCAGTCGTCGCCGCTCCACCCCTCGGGGAAGGCCGCGGTGACGGACGCGAGGAACTGGCCGCCCTCGCACCGGCCGATGGTGTCCGTGCGGTAGCCGGGCTCGTGGCGGATCGGTATGACCTCGGGAACGTTCATGCCCCGAACCCTAGGCCCCACCTGCGACAACGCCTCAGAGCCGTCTCAGGCGGTGCCCTCGGCGCGGACGTCGTACTCCCGACGTGCGGCGAGGACTTCGTCGACGTGCTCCACCGACCACTGGGTGAGTACGCGCAGTGGTCCCCGCAGGGTCTGGCCGAGGGGGGTCAGGTCGTACTCGACGTGGGGCGGCACCTCGGGATACACGGTCCGCCGGACCAGTCCGTCGCGTTCGAGCGTGCGCAGCGTCTGGGTCAGCATCTTCTCGCTCACTCCGGCCAGCCGCTGCCGCAACCGGGTGAACCGGCAGGCTCCGTGCTTGCCGAGTTCTCCCAGCACGAGCACCGCCCACTTGCTGCCGATCTGGTCGAGCAGGTCGCGCGAGGGGCAGCCGCGCGTGTACGGGTCCCAGGACGCCATGGGCTCCGTCACATTCTCGGC
Organism: Kitasatospora sp. NPDC001547; assembly: GCF_042894165.1. Classification (NCBI taxonomy): domain Bacteria; kingdom Bacillati; phylum Actinomycetota; class Actinomycetes; order Kitasatosporales; family Streptomycetaceae; genus Kitasatospora; species Kitasatospora sp. NPDC001547. The sequence continues at coordinate 36,211 of NZ_JBIAVL010000007.1, forward strand.
GGTCGCCATTCCACTCACCTCGATACTTTCCCGTAGGTGGTCACCTTACCAACAAGTGGCTACTTACCGATGGAGAGTGAGCAGGTCAATCTGGGGTTCGTCACGCCGCGAGGAAAGTTCGCGGCAGGAAGGGGCGATCTCATGTCCATCGTCGTCACCGGAGCCTCAGGCCAGTTGGGCAGGCTCACCGTCGAGGCGCTGCTGCGGCGCGGAGTCCCGGCCGCGGACATCGTCGCGACCGGACGGGACACCGCACGCATCGAAGACCTCGGCCACCGCGGCGTCGTGGTGCGCCGGGCGGACTTCGCGGAGCCGGACAGCCTCGCGGCGGCGTTCCGGGGAGCGGACCGGCTGCTGCTGGTGTCCACCACCACCGTGGATGAGCGGACGGCCAACCACCGCCGGGCCGTCGACGCGGCAGTGGCGGCCGGCGTGTCGCTGGTGGCGTACACGAGCATGACGCAGGCCGACACGGCGACCAGCATCCTGGCCCGCACCCACCGCGCCACCGAGGAGTACCTGCGCGAACGCGAGGTCCCCGGCACACTGCTGCGCAACAGCTGGTACCTGGAGAACTACACCGCCCAACTGCCCCTGTTCCGCCGGCGCGGGACGGTGATCGGAGCCGCGGGCAAGGGCAGGATCAGCGCCGCGTCAAGGGCCGACTACGCGGAGGCCGCCGCCGTCGTGCTGACCACCGAGGGCCACGCGGGCGCGGTGTACGAGCTGGGTGCGGACGAGGCGTTCACCCTGGCCGAGCTGGCGCAGGCGGTCTCGGCGGCCACCGGGGAGCCGATCGCCTACACCGATCTGCCCGCGGACCGGCTCACCGAGGCGCTGACCGGGGTCGGCCTGCCCGCCGAACTGGCGCACGTCCTCGCCGACGCCGACCTCGGGATGAGCCGCGGCGAGCTGTACACGGGATCCGGCGACCTCAGCCGCCTGATCGGCCGGCCGGCCACTGCCCTGTCCGACGCCATCGCCGCCGCGCTGCGCTGACCGTCCGCTCGCCCTCGCGGCCGTCGCGCCCGGACCGTCGCGCCCGGACCGTCGCGCCCGGACCGCCGCGAGGCGCTCACCCCCCTCGTTCCGTGACCGTGTACGACCCTGCCATCACCCGGAAAGTTGCCGACCATGTCCTCCCGCACCGTTCCCCCGCACGCCGCGTCCACCCGCGCCGCGTCCGCCCGTACGACCGTCCGCGTCATGGGGCGGCGCGCGCTCGTCACCCTTACTGCCACCTCCGCGGCCCTGACCGCGTTCACGCTTCCCGCGACCGCCGCCACCCCCGGTGGCCCCGCCCCCGCCCACGCCTCCCAGGGCGGGAACGGCAACCAGGCGATCACCCTCGACGGCAGCCGCGCGTTCCCCGAAAGCGTGGCGGCCGACCGCCACTTCGTCTACGCCGGCAGCATCGGCGACGGCACCGTCTACCGGGGACGCACCGGGGCGACCACGCTCGAACCCTTCCTGCCGGCCGGCCAGGACGGCCGCACCCAGGCCACCGGCATCAAGATCACCGGCAACCGCCTGCTGGTCGCCGGCGCGTTCACCGGGCGCTTCTTCGTCTACAGCACTTCCGGGAGGCTCGTCGCGGCCTACACCGTTCCTGACACCGGCGAACAGACCCTCGTCAACGACGCGGCCGTGGCCCCCGACGGGGACGTCTACATCACCGACTCGCTGCGCGCCGTGGTCTACCGGATTCCGGCCGCCGAGGTGGACGGCCCCGCCACCGGCGCCCACCGGACCCTGCGGGTGGCCTACCACCTGCCGGACTACGTGGCCGGCCAGTCCAACGGCAACGGCATCGCCACCGCCCCCGACGGCACGTCGCTGATCATCGGCTACTGGTACAGCGGCGCCCTCTACCGGCTCGACCTCACCACCGGCGGTGTCCGCAGGATCGACGCACCGCCGCTGCCCAGCGCCGACGGCATCGTCCGGCGGGGAAACACCCTGTACGTCGCGCGTTCGGTGAACAACGAGGTCACCGAACTGCGACTGTCCGCCGGGAGCACCCGGGCAGTCGTCGTCTCCGAACGCACCTTCCCAGGCGCCGACACCACCACCGGCGTCGCCGTGAGCGGGGGCCGGCTGCTGGTGACCAACTCCCAGATGGACACCTACCTCTACGGCGAACCGCTGACCAGCCCGGCCTTCACCATCGAGAGCCTGCCGCTGCGCTGAGGCCCGGTCGGGGACGCCCGCCGCGCGCGGCGCGGGCTGCCGGTGCAGAGCGCGAACAGGACGCCCTGCAGGGCAACGCCGGTCATCTACCGGGCGAGGGCCCGGCGACCGCTCCGGCCAGGGCGGCAGCAGCGGCTCGACCGGGCCCACAGCTCGTCGTCCACGATCCACGGCTTGTCGCTCACTCCATCACGAACCGACGAATCGTCACATCGGTCACGCCCCACCGGCAACGATCACCGTTCTGACGGGCTGGTGGCCGCCGGATGCCGCCGGGCGGCCTGCCCCGGCTATGTCGGCGGCAGGCCGAGAGTGGGGAGGTGGTCGGCCATCAGGAGGGCGACGAGTTCGCGGCGGCTGCCCGTGCCGGTCTTGTGGAGGATCGCGGTGACGTGCTGCTGGACGGTGGGCACGGTCAGGTGGAGGCGGGCGGCGATGTCCTTGGTGCTGGCGCCGCGCACCGCGTGCAGGGCGACCTGCTGTTCGCGCGGGGACAGGCCGTGGGCGAGGAGGGCCAGCGGCAGGCGCTGGACGGGGGAGACCGGGGAGGCGACGACGGCGACGCCGCCGCGGCGGCCGTCCAGCGGGGAGGCGTGCAGGGTCAGCCACTGGCCGTCGGGGGTGCACACCCGCGTCTCGACGGGGGCGCCGCGGCGGGCGGCCTGGCGGGCGGGGGTGAGGAAGGCGGTGGGCACCCCGCCGGTGTGGGCGGTGGGTTCGGCCATCCGCCCGATCAGTTCGCGGGCCGCCGCGTCCGCCGAGCGCAGCCGCCCGTAGCCGTCCAGGACCGCCACGGCCGGGGCGGGCACGGGCGGCCGGGGGCGGGGGCCGCGCAGGGCGGCCAGGTGGCTGTCGCGCAGCGCGGCGCCGATGGGGGCGGCGACGCGTTCGGCCAGGCGCAGGTCGGGCAGGTCGTAGCGGCCGCGGGCGCGTTCGCGCATGAACGCCGCGCAGCCCCAGCGGCCGCCGCCGAGGTCGAAGTTGATCCGCAGTTCGTCGCCGTAGCCGCAGGGGTGGAGCAACTCCCGGTAGCGCAGGCTGCGTTCGGGGCGTCCCTCGGTGGCCCGGTCCACGGTCTGCACCCGGTGGCCGGCGGTGCGGATCGCGGCGAAGGTGGTGGTGTCCTCGCCCTGGAGCTCCAGTTGCACGGCCTGCTCGAACTGTGCGAAGTCGAGGTTGTCGGCGACGGTGGAGGTGGGGAACCCGGTGACCGGGTCGTTGCCGTGCCAGCAGCCGCCGTCGAAGCCGAGCGGCTTCGCCAGCAGGGCGTGCAGCTGGCGGAACAGCTCGGCCGCGGGTAACCGGGAGGCCGACAACTCGCGGATGGATCCCAGGACTTCGCGCTCGATGTCACGTCGTTTGGCCACGGACGGAATACTACGGACGCCGGGGCCCGCCGTCCGGTGAACGGCGAAGCGGGGGCGGGCGCGCCACTGCTCGGCGCACCCGCCCCCGGTCCCCCCGGACCCCCGTCCCGGTCCCCCCGCACCCCCGTCCCCCCTGGTTCCCCCGTTCCCCCCGCACCCCGTCCCGGGCTCCCCTCGTCACCCGGGAAGCGGGGTCAGCTCCACGGGTTGGCCGGCTGGTCGTTGATGGCCGTCCAGAAGCGGGTGCCGGTCGGCAGGGTGCCGTTGGCCCACATGCCCCAGCCCCCGGCGTCGTGGAACTCCGTCATCCGGAAGCCGCTGCCGAAGGAGGAGGCGCACAACTGGTCGGCGACGGCCTGGCCGGTCAGCCGGGTGCCGGCCACCGGCGCGGTGGCCTTCAGCTCACCGCCGCCCCAGGCGTGGGAGCCGGACGTGGGCGGCATCCCGACCGGGGCGGGCCGGCCGTCCTGCTTGATGCACAGCACCGGCAGCTGGAAGCCCGCCGGGGTGTCGCCGTTGTACGGGTCGCTCTGCCCGTCGTAGCCGACGTGCACCAGGTTGTCGGCACGCTGCTCCAGGTTCGCCCAGGTCATGCCCTTGTGGGCGCCGATCGGGCCGAACATGGCCGCGTAGGAGACCGTGTCGATGTCCCACTGCTGGTAGGGGCTGTCGAAGCAGTCGACCATGTAGGGCGTCCAGCCGCCGAAGTTCTTCCTCCGGTTGTCCAGGCACTGGCCGCCGCCCTCGTTCCTCAGCCGCACCCCCACCAGGCCCCACTTCGCCGTCTCACCGGTGGCGTTGAACGGGGTGACCTGCCAGCGCTGGAGCGGCTCGTCGACGTAGCACTGGTTGGCGGTGGGGCCGTTGGTCAGGCACGAGTTCGGGTCGACGCCGGTGCGCACGGTGAAGTAGCCGGGCCGGCCCGGGACGGCCCGGAACTCGAACTTGCCCGGGTTGTCGGACGGCGCGCAGGGGTGCATGTCGGGCTTGCCGTACGTGGTGCCGTCGGGACAGCGGTCGGACCCCTGGTTGTACAGGACCGTCACCAGGGTGTCGGCCGAGGCGGTGCCGGGCACCAGCGCCAGACCGCTCAGGGCGAGCACGACCGCGAGGGTGAGACTTCGGACCAGCGAACGCACGGGATCTCCAGATCGGGGGAGACGACGGTTTGCGGTCGGCCGACCGCCGTCAGCCTGTCAGCACCCCGTCGACCGCCGGTATCCGTGATTCCTAGGACCCCACCGGCACCCCCCGCGCGGCCGAACCCGGCCACCCGACCGGCTACGGCCGCACGCGCTCGCGCCACCAGGCGACCGTCGCCCGCAGCTGCTCCTCCAGCGGCGTGGCCCGCACCGCGAACGCGGCCTCGTACGCCGAGCAGTCCACCGTGAACGGCCGGTCGAACTGGTAGCGCACCTCCCGCAGTTCGCGCAGCAACGGGGAGAACAGCCCCGCCACGGCCAGCGCGGCCCCGGGCAGACGGCGCACCGCGACCGGCCCGCCGCCGGCCTCGGCGGCCAGCCGCTCGACCATGCCGCGCACCGGCATCGGCGCGACGGTGGGCACGTGCCAGGCCCGGCCCCAGGCCCGCTCCTCGCCGGCGATCTCGACCATCGCCCGGGCCACGTCCGGCAGGTAGGTCCAGCTGTGCGCGGCGTCCGGGTCGCCGAGCACCGCGACCTGCCGGCCCTTCAGCAGAGCCGGCATCACCCGCGCGGCCAGATGGCCGCCGTCGGTGACGCCGGGGCCGAAGAAGTCCGAGGCCCGCACCTCCACCGCCCGGATCCGCCCGGCCTCGTGCAGCGCCCGCGCCTGCTCCCAGGCCGCCGCCCGCACCCGCCCCTTGGGGCCCCTCGCGGCGAGCGGCAGGTCCTCGGTCAGCGCAGCGGCCACCGGCCCGTAGCCGTACAGGTTGCCCAGCAGGACCAGCACCGCGCCGCTCTCCTCGGCCGCCGCGCACAGCGAGGCGCTCAGCGCCGGCCACAGCCGCGCCCACCGCGGCAGCGGCGGCGCGGCGCAGCCGTGGATGGCGGCGGCACCGCGGGCGGCCCGCGCCAGCCCTACGGGGTCGCTCGCGTCCAGGGCGAGGTGCTCGACGCCGGGGACGGCCGGCCCGGCGGGGCGGCCGGTGCGGGTGACGACCCGGACCTCGTGGCCCTGTTCGGCCAGCAGGCGGGCGGTGGCGGCCCCGGCGGGCCCGTGTCCGACGACCAGGTGGAAGCTCATCCGCCCCACCCTAGCGGCGCCCCCGGACGGGCGGGACACGGGGCGCAGCACGGGGAAAACCGCTGGTGGGCGGCAGTGAACCCGCCGGCGGGCGGGGTGGGCCGGCGCCGCCGGACAACCGGTACGGCAATCGTAGAAGTGGATCTATGCTGGCGGACGTTCATGATCCCTTCACATGAAGCAGGTTTGCTCCCGATGAAGCTGCCCCGGGTGTCCGCCGTCGTCGCGGCCGCCGTCCTGGCCCCCGCCGTCCTCTTCCCCGCCACGGCCTCGGCCTCCGACACCCCGAAGCCGACCGGCGTCTCCGGCCCCGACACCGGCTCCGACTCCGTCAAGGACGCCGCACCCGAGGACGGCGACGGCCAGGAGAAGCGCGACCGCGCCGAGGTCCAGCGCATCCTCGCCGACCCGGCCAGCGGCCCCGGCGTGCGCGAGGCGGCCGAGAAGGCCCTCAAGGGCGGCGCCGCCGAGCTGCGCCACTTCCTGAAGGTCGAACTCGACGAGCAGCGGGCGATCGACAACCGGGTCAGGGCCTCCCAGATCCACCACCTGGGCGGCCCGGCCGTGAAGGCGGCCGCCAAGGCCGCCCTCCGGGGCACCGACGCCGACATCACCGCGTTCCTGACGACCGGCCAGTACACCGCCCGCGCCCAGGACGACCGCGCCGAGATCGAGCGCATCCTCGCCGACCCGCTGACCGGCCCCAAGGTCCGCGCGGCGGCCGAGCAGGCCCTCAAGGGCGGCGCCGCCGAGCTGCGCCACTTCCTGGAGGTCGAGCTCGCGGAGAAGCAGCGACCCGACAACCTGCTGCGCCTGACCCGGATCGCGGACGGGGCCGAGGGCGCGGGACCGGCACTGCGCCTGGCCGCCGCCAAGGCCCTGGACGGCACCTACCAGGACGTCCTCGACTTCCTGACGACCGGCCAGTACACCGCCCGCGCCGAGGACGACCGGGCCGAGGTCGAGCGCATCCTCGCCGACCCGGCCAGCGGCCCCGGCGTGCGCGAGGCGGCCAGCAAGGCCCTCAAGGGCGGCGCCGCCGAGCTGCGCCACTTCCTGGAGGTCGAGCTGCCCAAGCAGCGCGCCGACGACAACCGGGTCAAGCTCGCCCAGCTCATGGACGCCGGCGGCAGGGCCGTGCGCGAGGCGGCCGGCAAGGCCCTGGACGCCGGCACGAACGCGGCCGTCGAGGAGTTCCTCAAGACCGGCTTCTTCAAGGCCCAGTACGAGGACGACCGGGTCGAGGTGCTGCGCGTCATCGCCGACAAGTCGACCGGCCCGCACACCGCGGCCGCCGCCCAGAAGGCCCTGGACGGCTCCGCCGCCGACGTGCGGCGCTTCCTGACGGTCGACCTGCCGAACCTGCGCTTCAGCGACAACCGGCTCAAGGTCTCCCAGATCGCCGAGACCGGCGGCCCGGCCGTGAAGAAGGGCGCCCTGGCCGCCTTCGAGGGCAGCTACGCGGACATCCTGGCCTTCCTCAAGGACGGCTGGGCCAAGGCCAAGGCCGAGGACGAGGCCGCGGCGGCCAAGCCCGGCACGGGCACGGGCACCGGCACGGGCACCGGCGGCTCCGGGCAGCAGCCGCAGACCGTCCAGCCCGCCGGCCTCACCGGGACCACCAGCGGCACCGGCACCACCGGCACCACCGCCACCGGTACGGGCACCACCACCGGCACCCGTACGGCCACCACCGGCACCCGTACCGGCACCACGGGCACCACCACCGGCTCCGGCACGCTCGCCGCCACCGGCACCGACGGGCTCGGCTGGGAGGCCGGCGGCGCCGCCGCGGCCCTCGCCGCGGGCGCGGCGCTGGTCGTGGCCGCCCGCCGCCGCTCCGCCGAGAGCTGACACCCCCTCGCGTCCCCGGCCGCCGCCCACCCCGGCGGCCGGGGACGCGCCGCGTCCCGGACCGTCCAGGTTCGGCCCGGTCAGCTCAGTCGCCGTCCCCGCCGCCGTCCCCGCTGTTGCCGCTCCCCTGGCGGGGCCGGCTGCGCTGATAGCCGCGCACCGCCTTCCCGGCGCCGACGGTCAGGGCCGCGACCGCGCGGGTCCAGCGCGGTCCGCCCCGGTCGGCCCACACCACGCAGACGCATCCCGCGACGACCAGGACCAGCACCCCCACCACAACCGCACCGACCACCACGGCCACCCGCCCTTCTCCCGACGTCCTGATACGTGTGACGTGCGGATCCTTCCACCCGGTTCGGCCGCGGGTGCGGGGGCTGTGCCAGGATGCGGTAGCCGAACGGCCCTGGTCACCGCACCGGCCGCCCGCAGCCCCACCCGTCAGCCGTACCCCGAGGAGTCACCCGTGGCCACTGCCAAGTTCGCCACCCTGCACACCACGGCGGGCCCGATCCGCCTGGAGCTGTTCCCGTTCCACGCGCCGAAGACGGTCCGCAACTTCGCCGAACTCGCCGAGGGCACCCGGGAGTACACCGACCCGCGCACCGGCGAGCCGGGCACGGGCCCGTACTACGACGGCACGCTCTTCCACCGGGTGATCGCGGGCTTCATGATCCAGGGCGGCGACCCGACCGGCACCGGCGCCGGCGGCCCGGGCTACTCCTTCGCGGACGAGTTCCACCCGGAGCTGTTCTTCACCAAGCCCTACCTGCTCGCGATGGCCAACGCCGGCCCGGGCACCAACGGTTCGCAGTTCTTCATCACGGTCGGCACCCCCGCCCACCTCAACCGCAAGCACACCATCTTCGGCCAGGTCGCCGACGCCGCCTCCAAGGCCGTCGTCGACGCGATCGCCACCACCCCGACCGAGAACGAGCGCCCCGTCCAGGACGTGGTGATCACCTCCGTCGAGATCGAACACTCCTGACCCGGTGACCGCTGCCCGGAACTCCTTCCCGCCCCGCCCGGTCCGCGGCGTACGGGCCAGCTGCATCCACCAGACCAGCTGCCCGGGCGACCTCGCGATCGTCACCGTGGACTTCGAGCCCTGGCAGGAAGGCCTGCACGTCGAGTCCGCCCCGGGCGCCACCGTCAAGGGCGGACCGGAGCCCGGGGACCTGGAGCGCTTCCACGCCGCCCTGGCCGAGGGCGTGCGCGCGGAACTGGCCGATCGGCTGCCCGGCGTTCCCGTGGCGCTGGCCCTGGTGGTGCACCACACCGTCGTGCACCTGACGGACTCGCGCGAGCACTCCTTCCACACCGCCGGCCGCCTGGCGGTGCGCGAGGCGCTGACCCGGCTGAACGGGAGCGGGCACCAGGAGAGTTGACGTAGCGTCAGGGAACTCTCGCCCGGTGCCCCGCCTCGGCGGCCGCGGGTCGGCAATTCCGGTGCACGCCGGTGCCGGGCGGCGGCCGCTCACCGCGCACGGCCCCGCCCGACCGGGGCCGGGCAGGGCCGTGGGGCGGGGCGGGTCGGCCCGCCGCGGGGTCGGTGGGCGCCCGAGGGGATCAGTACCCCGGGGGCACCAGGCTCCAGTGCTGGACGTAGGTCCCGTGGTAGCTCTCGACGGTGACCGCGCTGCCGACCTGTGCGCTCCCGGTGAGGTAGAGCTCGGGGTGGGCCGCGAGCGAGACCGTCATCAGGCCCCTATCCCAGTACTGCCTGTTCCACTGCTGGTTCACGTTCTTCTCGTCGCAGGTCTGGAGCGTGACGGGGCCCTTGGCGCCGTTGCTCGGCGCGGTCAGGCACGTGCCCGTCGCCTTGTTCTTCAAGAGCTGCTTCCCGGCGGTGCCGCTCAGGCTCCAGAACTGGCGGTCGTCGTTCTGCTCGCGCTCGGCCATGACGACCTTGCCGCCGCTGTCGACGTCCATGCCCTTCGTGGAGCTGTTCGGCGGCTGGACCTCGTACCGGAGCCAGGTGGGCTCGGTCTGCTGGGGTGGCGGTGCCGCCTGCGGGGCGGCCGCCGCGGCCAGACCGGGTGTGCCGCCCAGCAGCGCGGCGGCGATGGCCGCGACCGCGAGGCGCTTGGCAGGAGACGTGCTGGTCACTCTCATGTGCTGTCCCTTGTGGGGTGTCCGAGAGGTGTGCGGGCTCCCCGGCGGATCGCGTCGGGAGCCCGGCGGGCCACGGGTCCGCGCCGGGGGGGAGGATGCCCGAGGGGTCGGATCGCTCGCCGCCCGGCTGACGGGCTCCCGGGGGGCCCGGTGGGCACGGCAGATGCCTCGCACCCACCCGACCAGGCTAGCCAGATGTCCGGCCGCCCGCAGCTTCGAGGAAACGTGCAGGTCACGGCAGTGCCGGGGGCGCCGAAGGGCTGCCAGGGGGGCACTGCTGCGCCACGGGCCGGACGAACCACTGCCGGTCGTCCGGCCGCCCGCAGCTCCTCCGGCGCCCCGGGGCCGATCCGCCTGGGCGGGGGCCGTTCCTCCCGGGGGCGGGGAACGCGGCGGCCGCCGCCCGCTGGAGTGCGGGCGGCGGCCGTGAAGAAGTGAGACGGCGCTACGTCAGGAGCAGCTGCTGAACGTGGCGCTGGTGTTGGCGATGTAGAGGGTGGCGCCGGCGAGGGGGTCGGAGCTGAGCGGGACGGTGACGGTGTCCTCGGCGGTCCACGGGATGCCGTGGGCGTCGAAGGTCCAGGTGCCGGTGACCTTGCGGGCGACCTTGGCGAGCGTCACCCAGCCGTACTGCTGGGTCGGGACGGTGACGGTCACGCTGTTGTTGACGCTCCTCGACCCGTGCCACTCGTTGGTGAGGTGCAGTGCGGAGCTGATCGTCGCGGTCAGGACGTTCTCGGGCAGGCCGGAGGAGATGGAGGACGTCATGTCGACGCCGATGCTGTTGGACCAGCCGCTCTCGTCGGTGACCGCGAAGGACTGCTGCACGGCGCTGCTGGTGTTGTTGAACCAGACGGAGGAGACGCAGGTGCGCGGCAGCGGCGCGGCCGGGGCCTCGCTCACCGTGGTCCAGGAGCAGCTGGAGGCGTCCTTCTGGCACTGCTTGGCGCCGTGGTCGACGGCCAGGTTGCGGGCGGCCTGCTCGAAGCCGGTGGACCACCGCTGGTTGACGGTGCCGTTGCAGGTGTACTGGTCGGTCCAGGCGTCGTCGTAGTTGCCGCCGAGCAGCAGGTCCAGGCAGGTGTTGTCGCCCTTGTGGCGGATCATGAACGAGTCGCCGCCGCCGGGCGCCGGCTGGAAGTACCAGCGCTGGCTGGCCTGCCCGGCGCAGGACTGCTGGCGCAGCGCCGGGGTGAAGAAGGCCAGGTCGATGCACTTGCCGGTGTCGTTGTTGACGATGGCGAAGGTGGAGTCGGCCGGGTCGACGCTCAGCCGCCAGGACTGGTGGTAGCCGGGCGCGGAGTTGGTGACGATGTAGGCGCCGTCGCCCATGTTGCCGTTCTGGACGTCGAGTTGGCGTCCGTTGCTGAGCGACTTGATGGTCAGGCACTGCTGCGGCGAGGCGCAGGCGGCGAGCGGGGCGGGCGCGGCCGCCGCAGCGGCGGCCGGGGTGGCCGACGCGGCGTGGGCGGGCGCGGTGGCCAGGCCCAGTGCGGCGCAACAGGTCACCAGGAAGGCCGCGAACAGGCGCAGCCAGGACGCCGTACGGCCGGGGGTCGTGATGGCGGGCAAGGGTGAAGTCCTTTCGTCGGGAACGGTGTTGCGGGAGAGGAGCGGTGCGCGCGGGCTCAGGGCGCGGCGGCGAAGGCCGCCTCCAGGCGCGGGACGTAGTCCACGAGGTCCTGCGCCCAGCAGCCCGCGGTGTGGCCGCCGTGGCAGTCGGCGCCCCAGCCGGTGCCGTCGCCGTAGTCGACGAAGCGGTACGGCAGGCCGAGCGCGTCCAGGCGCTGCTTGAGGCGCTTGGCGGTGCCCTCGGCCCAGAACTCCATGTCGGCGGGGCTGTTGTTGCCGTTGCCGGTGTAGACGGCGATGCCGGTGTCGGCGAGGCGGGCCGCGCGCGCGACCGGGTCGGCGGCGTTCCAGCGCCAGTCGGCGTTGAACACCGGGTACGGGGTGCCGAAGATCGCGTCGCTGGAGACGGTGGGGCCGAAGTCCATCGCGCAGGGGCGGCCGTCGCTGGGGCCGCAGAGCACGGCGCCGACGTTGGTCAGGGTGGCGACCACCGCGCCGCGGATGATCATCTCGTCGGCGGACAGGTCGTTGGCGCCGGACATGGTCAGGACCTGGCCGAACAGGTCGGGGCGGTCCTGGGCGTAGTGCAGGGCGCCGAAGCCGCCCATCGACAGCCCGCCGACGGCCCGGTGGGCGCGGTCGGTGCGGGTGCGCAGGTTGGCGTCGACGAACGGCAGGACCTGCTGGAGGTGGAAGGTCTCCCAGTTCTGCGCGCCGGCGGCGGTGTTCTGGTCGAGCCAGTCGGTGTACCAGCCGCGCAGGCCGCCGTCCGGGATGACGGTGATCATCGACTGGGCGGCGGTCAGCGCGGGGTAGGCCAGGGCCGGGTCGCTCGGGTTGTCCGAGGCGCCGTGCAGGAAGTACAGCACCGGGTAGCGCCGGTCCGGCTGGGCCGCGTAGTCGGCGGGCAGCAGGATGCGGATGGTGTGCGGCCCGGCGACCTGCGCCGTGGTGACGGTGACGACGAAGTTGGTGGCGCTGCCGGTGGCGGCGCCGACCTGGGTCAGCCCGAAGCCGTCCGCCAGCGGCGGCGGCCCGTCGGCCCCGGCCCGTACGGCGGGCACGGCCGCGGGAGCGGCGGCCCCGGGACCGGCGGCCGCGGGCGTGGCGGTCCCGGGAGCGGCGGAGGCCACGGGCGGTGCGGCGAGCGGGAGCAGGCAGGCGGCCAGGGCGGCGAGAGCCGCGCGGGCGCGCCGGAGCCGGGCAGGGGTCATGGGCGTCCTCGGCCTTCAGTGATCTGACTGATCGCCGACAACTCTCGCCAGCCGCCCCGCCCCGACGCCAGAGCCCCCGGCGGCGCACCTGGGCCACTGGCGCATGTGCGCCGCCCGCGCGGGTAGGCTCTCCCGGCCCCCACCGGGGCGGGGGAAAGCGATGACTGGGGGGCCGTCGTGCACGACGTGCTGGAACCGGAATCCGAACGCGGCCGCGTCTACCACAGCCTGGTCGGCCGGCCACGCGCCCGCGTACCCGAACTCGCCCGGGAGAGCGGCCTGGACGAGGACGCCGTCCTCGCCGTCCTGCGCGACCTCGCCGACGAGGGCGTCGCCGTGGCCTTCGACACCACCGACAGCGCCGACGACCGCGACCACGCCTGGGAGGCACTGCCGCCCGCCCGGGTCGTCGAGGCGGTGCTGCAGCACGACGCGCTGCGCCAGGCCACCGCCCGCCGGGCCGGCGCCGAACTGGAACGCCTCTACCGCTTCGCCCGCCGCGACACCGGCAGCTACGGGGCGCTGGAGGTGGTCGAGGACCCGGCCGAGGTGCTGGCCGCCAGCCGGCGCCTGCAGCTCGCCGCCCGCCACCAGCTGCGGGTCATCGACGTGCCGCCCTACTCCGGCAGCCCGGCCCACTACCTCGACCAGGAGGTGCTGCAGCGCCGCCGGATGGCCGCGGGCGTCGTCTACCGGGTGATCTACCAGGGCTGCGCGTTCCAGCACCCGGTGGTGGGGCCCAACATGGCCCGGATGATCGAGGCGGGGGAGCAGGCGCGGACGTTGGACGAGCCGCCGCTCAAACTCGCCATCGGGGACGACGAGCTGGGCATCGTCACCGTGCCCGCCGACGACCGCCCCGGCGTCGTCTCGCTGCTGATCCGGCCCTCGGGCCTGCTGAACGCCCTGAGCGCGGTCTTCGAGACGCTGTGGCGCCTGGCGGTGCCCGCGTCCATGGCCGAGGTCGACCTGCGCATCGACGAACGCGACCGGCGGATCCTCACGTTGATGGCCGGCGGCGCCACCGACGACGCCATCGCCCGCCGGCTGGGCCTGGGCCGGCGCACCGTGGTGCGCCGGGTGTCGACGCTGCTGGCGCACCTGGGCGCCACCACCCGCTTCCAGGCGGGTGTGCAGGCGGCGCGGCGGGGGTGGCTGTGACGGCGGGGGTGGCTGTGACGGCGGGGGGTGCGCTCGAAGCGCCGGTCGTGTGAGCGCCCGGGGCCCGGTTCGCCGGGGCCCCGGGCGCTCACGCGGCGCCTCGGTTCACGTCAGCACGGGTACACGCTGCCGCCGTCCGGGAGCAGGGTGTCCTTCACCCAGCCGTCCATCGAGGTGCCGCTCTTGCGCAGGTGGGTCCACGTCCCGTCGTTCTGCGTGGTGGTGTAGCAGTGGTAGAAGACCTGGTCACCGGGGTTGAGCGAGCCCACGATGCCGCACGTCGTGTGCGGGCCCGAGCGGACGTTCACGCCGCTGCGGGTGATGGTCTTCGGGTTGCTGCCGTCGGGGTCCTGGTTCGACCACGCGTGCGTGCAGCTGAGCAGGCCGCTCTGCCCGGTGGTCCCGGCGGTGGCCACCGTCGGAGCCAGCCCGAGCGCCGTGCCGGCGACCACGGCGGCGGCCAGCAGGGCCGCGCTCTTCCTGATCGACATGTGCTTGCCTCTCTCTCTCGCTCTCGCTCTCGCTCTCGCAACCGTGACCGTGACCGTCGCGGGTGCGCGGGACGGCCGCCGGTTCGCGGTGGGGACGTGCCGCGGGGCCGACGGGTCCGACGTGGACCCTCGGGGCCCGGCGGCCGCCTTCAGGCTGCACGGTGGCGCGGGCGCCGCCCAACGTGATTCGGTCTGGCCCGAACAAGGGCGAAGCGGACGGTTGCCGCTGACGGGTCCTCCACCGGTCTCCGTCTGCCGGTCTTCGGTCGGTGCCCGTTCGGTCAGGCACGTCCGGAGGGCGCGTCGAGCACCGCCAGGCCGGTGGGGGTGGCGACGTGGGCGGTCGTGCGGCGGTCCCGGTGGGTGTCGATCAGGCCCGCGTTGCGCAGCGTCGTGGCGTGCTCGCTGGCGCTGGCCGTGGCGATGCCGACGAGCGCGGCGAGCTGCCGGGTCGAGCAGCCCGGGTGGCGGGCGATGGTGCTGAGCACCGCGGCCCGGGTGTGGCCCAGTACGGACCCGACGGCGTCGGGAGTCGGGCCGGCCCGGTGGGTGCCGGGCGGGAGGGCCGTGAACAGCGGTGTGGCCGCGGCCTCCTGGAGCCGGGCCACCGGGTAGGAGAGGACGGGTTGCGGCGCCGCGTCGAGGTCGACGACCGGGGCCTCGACGGCGAACACCGACGGCTGCAGCAGCATGCCCTGTCCGGCCAGGTGCACGTCGGCGTCCAGACCGGAGGCCATCGCGACCTCCAGCACGGGCGCCCGCCAGCGGATGCGCCGCGGGTTGACGTGTGCGAGGACGGCCTCGATGCCGCCGCCGAGCAGTTGGCGCGACCGCACCGCGGCGTCGGCCGCCGTCATGGCCTGGACCTCCCGCCAGTGCGGGAGGAGGGCGTGGCCGGCCAGGTGCTCCAGGCTGTCGCACAACTTCCGTAGCAGCAGTGGGTCGTCGGGCAGCCGGTGGGCCCAGGAGGGCAGCGGGTGGGCCTGGGCCGTGTGCTCCAGGCTGGCCCGTAGGCGGGTGCGGGGGGTGGAACGGACCTGTTCGATCAGCTCGACGGGGGTGGCGGCGTTCGCGCCGCTCAGGAACCCGGTGATCGGCCCGCGCGGGGGCATGAGCGCGAGGACCATGCGCGAGGCGGGGTGCAGGGAGGTGAGGGTGCGGTGGCGCCAGGCCCCGAGCCGCACCGGCTGGGTGCGTTCCTGGAGTTGCCGGGCCGCGGTGGTCAGTTCGAGGCAGGGCGCGGGTCTGTCGGCGATGCGGGTCCGCGCGAGGTCCTCCACGGTGAAGTGAATGCGTAACGGCACGTCGTCGCCCTCCCACGAAGCCCGACCGGCTGCTGCCGGTGCTGCTGCCGGTCCTCCCGCTCTCGACGGCCATCCTCGTCCAGAGCGGGGTCGTGGGCCAGCGGGACCGGCGGGGAAGGCGGTCCCGGCGCCGGAACTGCCCGTTCAGCAGGCCGGGTTCGCCCAGCTGATGCGGATCTCGCGGTCGCCGACGGGGAGGGTGAGGACGGGGTGGTCGGCGAGGGCGCGGATGACGTCCCGCTGGGCGCAGGGGCCGGTGAGGCGGCGCTCCAGGACGTGGTGCTCGAAGCGGGACATCGGCAGGTGGCGGACCGAGGCCCAGATCCGTTCGAGGGCGTCGGCGTTGAGGGTGTGGACGGCGGGCGGGCGCAGTCCCGGGAGTTCGACGAGGACGTCGTGGTCGGCCCTCACGCGGTCAGCTCCGACCAGACGATCTTGCCGGTGTGCTCGCGGGGGGAGCAACCGGTGCGGGCGGAGAGGGACTTGACGAGGTACAGGCCGCGCCCGGCCTCCCCGTCGAGGGTCAGCGCACGCAGGACGGGCTCGCGGTCCCGCCGGGCGTCGTGCACCTCGATCCGCAGGCGGGCGAGGGAGGGGGAGAGGGAGAGGTCGAGGGCGAGGTGGATGAGGTGCCCCGGCGGCGTGCCGTGCACGAGGGCGTTGGTGACGAGCTCCGAGACGATCAGGAGCCCGGAGTCGAGGAACCGCGCTCCGGCGGGGGTGGAGGAGAGGAGCTCGCAGAGGTGGAGGCGCCCCTCGCCGGGCGCGCGGCGGCTGCGCGGCAGCCAGGTGGTGGAGGAGTGGCAGGACATGGCGAAGGCACCTTCCAGGGACGGGGTTTGAAGCCATGTGGAAGCCGGGCGGAGGCATGGGGATGCCCGGCGGTAGACGGTCGTGGTTACTCAGGCAATCCGAAGGACTACTGGCTGTAGCATGCTCCGCGATGGCTCGATTGCGCAAGCGCACTCCCGCGCAATTGCGTTGCATCGCAAGATGCTTGTGATCATCGGGGGAGGTGGCAGACTGTGACTCGATGTCAACCAAGAGGGAGCGACGAGCGTGGACAGTCCAACCGTGCTGCGCCGTAGGCTCGGCTCCGAGCTGCGACGATTGCGCGAACGGACCGGGCGTCAGGCCAAGTCCGTCGCGGATGAGCTCGGGTTCAGTGCAACCAAGGTGTCGCGGATCGAGTCAGGCCAGACAACCCTGAAGGAATCAGACGTCCGTGCGATGCTCGAACTGTACGGCGTCAGTGACGACGCCGAGTTGAGGCAGTTCATCTCGCTGACCCGCCGCAGCACGCAGCGCGGATGGTGGCACGACTACGCGGACACGTTGCCGGACTGGTTCCAGACGTACGTGGGACTTGAGGCCGACGCCGCGCGGATCCGCTCCTACGAAACGGAGTTGATTCCGGGGCTGTTTCAGATCCCCGCCTACTCCCGCGCAGTATTCCGCGCGTCCTTGGAAGGGCAAGGCGGCGACATAGAGGGCACTGTCGATCGACGGTCGCAACTCAGAATGCAACGGCAGGAAGTCCTCCATCGGACGGACCCACCCGTCATCCAGGCGGTGCTCAACGAAGCGGCGCTGAGCCGGCCCATCGGCGGCCCTGATGTGATGCGTGAACAAGTCCTGCATCTACTGAAGCTTGTTGAGCAGCCGAATCTCTCCGTTAGGGTGCTGCCGCTCAGCGCTGGCGCGCACGCCGCGATGAGCATGCCGTTCCACATCCTCTCGTTCTCGGACGTGCCTGGCCAGCTTGTCTATGTCGAGGCGCTGACCAGCAGCCTCTATCTGGAGAGGGAAGCTGATATTGCGCGGCACGAGTTCGTTTTCGACCGGCTGACCGAGATGGCGATGAGCCCGCAGGAGTCCGCTACCTGGATGATTCGGCTACTGAAGGAGAACTATCGCAATGACTGCTGACCTGGAATGGCGCAAGAGTAGCTACAGCGGCGGCGAAGGTGGCAACTGCATCGAGGTCGCCAGTGGGCTTCCGGGCTCCATTCCCGTTCGGGACAGCAAGGACCCTGATGGCCCGGCCCTCGCCTTTTCGCCCGAGGCGTGGCGGTCCTTCGTCGCCGGTGTCCAGGCGGGCGACTTCGCGGCCGGCTCCTGACCTGCCTTCACCGGGCGGGCCCGCGGACGCCGCGGGGCCGCCCGGTTCGGGCGAGCCGTCTCAGAGGTGGCTCAGGATCCAGTCCCGCAGATAACCGGCCCCCACCTCGCTGTAGTTCGCGGCCGTCGAGCAGTTCTGGCCCTTCATGACGCCGACCTGGAACAGCTGGCCGCCGATGCTCACCATCAGCGGGCCTCCGCTGTCGCCCGGGCAGGGGCCGCCGGTGGTCGGGATCGACTTCAGCCCCGCGGCGTCGTTCTCGGCCGGCTTGATGGACACGCCCTTGAACTGCAGCCGATCGGGACGCTGTCCGGACCCGTTCTGCCCCCAGCCCGCGATGAGGCCGTCGTCGTACTGCGTGAACGGACCGCCCTGCTGGCCGTCCCACCGGAAGCTCTGGCCGGGATCGGCCAGGCTGATCGGCGCGACGCCAGTCACCGGGGAGCTGAGCTTCAGCAGGGCGATGTCGTTGTGCCCGCCGCTGTACCCCGGGTAGGAGTAGAGCGCGACGGCCTTCCTGACCTGCCCGCCCGTGTCGTTCATATTGGTGCCGACCCGCACGCTCATGTCACCGGGATTGGTGACACCACCCACGCAGTGTGCCGCTGTGAGCACCCAGTCGGCTCGGATGAGGGTCCCGGTGCAGTAGGTCCCCCCGACGTAGGAGACCTTGGCGACGAAGTTGAAGGAACTGTCGGTGACCGCGTTGCCACCGGTTATCGCCTGGGCCGGGGACGGTGCGAGGCCCGCCATCCCGGCGCTGACCAGGCCGCCCGCGACCAGCAGCCGCAACGAATTCCCGAGAGTTCCTTGACGTTTGAAAGACATCGGCTCGTCCTTGTCTCCCGACGATCAGGATGCCCCTCGAACAGTCTGGCGCGCCGTGCCCCGCTCCGCTCGGCGAAGTCCCCGGCCCGGCCCGGCCCAGGGCCTCGGGGCCCTGATCTCGCCGGACACCCTTTCCTCCCGCCGCATCTCGACTACGCTCGCCAGGGCCAGGACCAAGATCGACCGAGGGGGCCACGCCATGCCGTACGAGACCGGTGCGACGGTGAGACTGACCAGGGACGTGCAGGTCACCGCGCAGGCCGCGGGCCTGCCCGGGCCGCTGTTCCTGGCCGAGGGCCTGTTGGGCATCGTCACGGGCTCGGCGCAGCAGGAAGCCGGCGGCGGCGGTGCGGCCCAGGCCGCGCTGGCGAGTTTCGACCAGCAGATGCGCGGCGCCCGGTTCGACGGCTTCACGTCCCACGTGATGAACGACATCCGGCAGAAGTTCATCCAGGCGGGAGCGACCGACACCGGCTCCGGCCCCGGCGCCCGGACCAGGTACCGGGTGCGCTTCGAGAACGGGTTCGTCCTCGACGGCCTCGAAGAGGGCTCGCTGGCCAGGGCCTGAACCCCCTCCGGTGCCGCGCCGCCGAATGCCCGCTCAGCCCGGGTAGGTGATCGAGCCCAGCGGCGGGCAGGGGACGAGCGCGGTGCTGACGCCCGGGCGTTCGACGAACGCCCGGGCCTCGGCGGCCCGTTGGCGCCGGGTGTCCAGGCCGTCGGCGTACCAGGCGTCGTTCCTGGCCCGGTGGTGGTCCCAGGTGTCGTCGATGAGGCTGAGGCTGGTGTTGCCGGCACTGCGCTGGAACTCCGCCTTCACGGCGGCCTGTTGGAGCGCGGTCTGCAGCGCCGCCAGGTCGATGCGGGTGATCCAGACGCCGAGGGTGTTCGGCTCGCGGGTCGGCATCGGGGCCTTGGGGAGCAGGGACACCCCGGTGTCGAGGCGGCCGAGGTTGTCGACGGTCGCGTCCTGGGACTCCTGCACCGCGATCCGCATCTCCCGGTGCAGCCAGAAGAGTTCGTCGAGGTCGGCCATGGTGATGCGCATCCGCTGGTACGCGGCCTGGAAGCGGGGGTCGTGGTGCAGCGCCCGCATGGGGGGGACGTGCAGGCCCACGCAGTCGTTGAAGCCGGCCGTCACCGCCGCGTCGAGGTGCAGGACGGCCTGGTCCGCCTGCCCGTGGGCGAAGGCCAGGTCGCCGAGGCTCGCGTGGCCCGCCGCGACGAGCCACGTGCCGTCGGGGCCGAGCGCCGTGGCCCGCGCGACGACGTCGGTCAGGCCCGAGGCGCTCCTCGCGGTCGGACCCTCGGTCACGATCGCCACCAGCAGTTCGTGGACACGGGCTGCCAGTGAGTTGACGGTGTCGGCCATGGATCTCCTCGGACCTGGGTGGTGGAGAGCGCGAAAGGGGCTGCCGAGCCTGTGGCGACCCTGGTGGAGATGACGGGCGGGCAGGGTGAGCGGTTCCGCTCGTGCCCGTGCGGGCCGGGGACCTGGCCCACCACACCCTGCCGTGTTCGAATCGATGTGTCGACACTGCGTCATCACCGCAGGCAGTGGCCCATTGCGGTTCGATCACGGTGTGTCCGGTTCGTCGAACATTGGATGAGAGTGCGGGGATTTCCTGTGTTGGCAGGGGCACCGGCGGCCTCTCATAATTCCTGCCGACACGTGTGACGGAAGCCCGGGGAACCCGCTTGGGGGAGTGGTTCCCGCGAGGGGCCCGCGCGTGAGATTCCGCATTCTTCCTGGGGGGATTCCCTTGCCCGAGCCCGAGAACGAGGGCGCCACCGCCGTACCTCCGGCACCGGCCGCACCGGCCGCCGCGCCGCGGCAGGCCCCGCGCCGGCTGCCGCGCGCCGTCGGCGTCGCGCTGGCCACCGCCGGCCTGCTCGCCGTCACCGCGGCCAGCGCCGCGGTGACCGTCGCCGTCGGCAAGCCCGCCGCCCGCCCGGCCACCGCCGCCCCCGCCCCGTCGAAGGCGGCCGCGAGCGCGAGCGCCACCGCGAGCGCGACGCCGTCGGCCGCGCCCGTCCCGGTGCCCACCGCCGCCCCGGCCGAACCCGCGCCCGCCAGCACCGTCAAGGGCACCGTCAGCGGCGGCAGGCACGAGGGCGACCTGCGCTACTTCCTGCTCCCCATCCCGGCCGGCGGCGAGTCCTACGGCCCCGTGGACGGCGTGACCATGACCGACGACGACGTCGCCGCGGTCTTCGGCAAGCAGGACGGCATCATGGACATCCTCAAGTCCTACGGCTACAAGGGCGGCGCGACCCGGATGTACCGGACCGCCGACGGCAAGGCCGAAGTCACCGTCACCCTGCTGAAGTTCGGCTCCACCGCGATGGCGGGCGACTTCGTCAGGAACTACCGGATCAAGTCGATGGACCCGTTCGACATCGACGGCGACCAGGGCGGCCGCGGCTACCTGAAGACCCCCAAGCAGCAGGCGTACACCGGCTCGATGACCGGCATCTCCAGCCAGGGCGACGTCCAGTACACGATCGACGTCGACGTGAAGGGGACACCCGACAAGGCGCTGCTGAACGAGCTGATGAAGCGCCAGCGCGAGTGGCTCACCACCGGCGGCTGAGCCCGACCCCGGCCCCGACCGCCCGCCCGACGCCACCTCCTTCCCTTCCTCTTCTGGAGCCACTTCCGTGACCACCGAATCCGCGGAGCCGGTGCCCGCCGCGCCCGCGGCCGCTGTCCCGCCGCCGCCCGCCGTGCCCGTCGCGCCTGCCGTGCCCGTCGCGCCTGCCGTCCCCGCCGAGCCGTTCGCGGCCGAGGGCGCGGCCGAGCCCGCCCCCGCCCCGCGCGCCCCGCGCCGCCCCCGCCCCGTGCTGCTGACCGTCTGCGCCCTGGTGCTGGGCACCCTGGCCGGCGGCGGCGTCGGCTACGCCGTGCAGGCCCAGCGCCCGCCCACGCCGCTGCCGCCGCTGCAGGTCGTCCGCCCGTCGTACCCGGCCGAGACGGTCGACCCGGCCGCCCTCGCCGCCGAGCAGCCCGGGCCGCTCGCCATCGACGGCGACCTGACCAAGCTGCTGGTCAGCGCCCCCGAAGGCAGCACCCCCTGGGCGGACTACCCGGACAAGCCGAGCTGGATCTCGATCGGCGAGGTCGCCGAGCGCAGCGGCAGGTCGGCCGCCATGTTCAAGGACCTCGCCGCGAACGGCTTCCGCCGCGCGGCCGAGGTGGACTGGAAGAAGGACGACGTCCGGTACCGCGTCCAACTGGTCCAGTACACCGCGGACCACGCCGACAACGCGAAGTCCCCCGCCTGGCCGCAGACGTTCGCCGAGAACGCCAACGGCGGCTACAAGGTGGACCCCGAGCCCCACCACTGGGCCGAGAGCACCGAGCAGTACTACTACGGCGAGGCCATCGCCAAGCGCGGCTCGCTGCAGATGACGATCGAGGTCTTCGGCACCCAGCCGGTGAACCCCGACACCCTCAAGGACCTCGCCAAGCGGCAGTGGGAGCGGCTCGTATGAACGACGACACGATGACCGCGACCCCGGCCGCGCCCGAGGCCCCCGCCGCGCCCGAGCCGACGCCCGCGCCCGAGGCCCCCGCCCCGCCGAGCCCCCCGCCGAGCCCCGCCTCCCGCCGCCTGCTGCGCGCGGGCGCCGCGACCGCCGCGGCCGCGCTGGTCGGCGTGGCCATCGGCGTCGGCATCATCAAGACCCAGTACGACGACGACCCCGCGCCGGCCGTCGCCGCCGCCCCGGCCGCCGCTCCCGTCCCCACCGCGACCGCCACGCCGTACGGCGCCAAGTCCAACGGCAGCCACTTCGGCTCGCTGCGCGACCTGCTGCTGCCCGTCCCGGCCGGCTACCAGCCCGGCCCGGACGACGGCGGCTACGGCAACGACACGGAGTTGAACCGCGAGCAGCTGTCCGCCGAACTGGACGCCGACCTCCAGCAGCTCCCCAAGGAGAAGCGCGACACGATGCGCTCCTACTGGGAGGGCATGCACGTCAAGGCCACCGGCGTGCGCACCTACCGCGCCGACGGGGACGACTTGGTGATCGGCCTGAAGCTGCGCCAGTTCAACCAGCAGGAAGTGCAGCGGATCAACGAGTACACCGCGGTCTTCACCGGCGACACCGGCCTGTTCCGGGTCGGCCCGGCCGTCCCCGGCCACCCCGAGGCGCACTGCTACCTGATGCCGGCCCCGCCGTCCGCGCCGATCGACTACCTGGAGTGCTCGGCCGCCGAGGGCGACCTCCTGGTGATCATGAGCGCCGAGGGCGTGGCACCGCTGCCCAAGGACAGGATCGTCGCCCTCTTCACCCTCCAGCTCGACCGCCTCGCCCGCCCGGGAGCCTCCGTATGACCGACCAGTCCGCCCCGCCGACCGCTCCCGAGGCCGTCGCCGTTCCCGAGGCGGTCGCCGTTCCCGAGGCCGCAGCCGCTTCGGAGACCGTCGCCGCTCCCGAGGCCGTTCCCGTTCCCGTCCCTGAGGACCCCGCCGTCCTCGCGGAGCAGGAGGCCCGCCGGGACCGTCGCCGCAAGGCCGCGGTGCGCTGGAGCTGCGCCGCCCTGGTGTTCGTCCTCGCCGGCACCGGCACCGCCCTGGCGGTCACCGCGCCCGAGCGCACCGACCTGCCCGGCCTGGCCACCGCGGGCGACGGCCGCTACACCTTCGCCCCGCTGACCCTGCCGCCGCTGCCCGCTGGCAAGGCCGCCCCGGACGACAAGGGCAAGACCCCGCACCACGCGGACCTGCGCCACCTGCTGCTGCCCGCCCCCAAGGAGGCCGGCGGCTCGCTGACCCCGCCCGTCTTCCCGGCCCCCACCCTCGGCCCCACCCCGTCCGGATCGCCCACCGCCTCCCCGGCCTCCCCGGCCTCCCCGGCCTCCCCGGCCTCCCCGGCCGCCCCGGCCCCGACGGCCTCGGCCCCGGCCGCCACGCCCGCCGCCGCCTCCGGGCTCGGCCAGTGGGTGCCCTGCGACGCGATCGCCGAGGAACAGCAGGACGCGGCCCGGGTGCACGCCCTGCTCCTGGAGGAAGCCTGCCGCGCGGCCACCGTCCGGGAGTGGACCGCCTCCGACGGCACCCGCACCCAGATCCGGCTGCTGCGCTTCGGCTCCTTCCGGGAGTCCTGGGAGGCCTTCGGCGCCCTGCGCGCCAAGGCCCGCCCCAAGGCCGCACCCGACACCAGGACGACCCCCCACGACAGCTGGGACACCGTCGACGGCACCAGCCTCACCACCATGGAATCCACCACGGCCGGCCCCGGCGGCGCCCCCACCGCCCGCTTCGGCTACCTCTCCGCCTCCGACATCCTCGCCGTCGTCACCATGACCAACCCCGCCGGCGTCCCCGTCACCCCCTTCCGCCAGGTCGTCACCCTCCAGGCGGACCTGCTGGTCTGACCCCGACCCACCCGCCGCGACCGGGCCGGCGCCCCCACTCCGGGGCGCCGGCCCGCCGTCCGTCCGGGCGCCGGTTTCTGGCACAGGATCGGGATATTTCCCGCACCGGCCCGTGAACGACCCCGCCGTACGGTGATGACGCAGCAGAGACCGGCACGAGACCGGCACCGTCATCCCAACGACCGCAGGAGAACCCATGCGCACGCGCCGCCTCGTCCTCACCGCCGCCGCCGTCACGGCGATCGCCGCCGCCGCGACGGCCTGCGGCCCGGAGAACAGCGACGCGAGCCCCGCTCCCGCCGCCACCGCCGCCGCGCCCGCACCGGCCACGGCTGCCCCGGCCACGGCCGCACCGGCCGGAGCCGCGCCCACGAAGAGCGCCCCGCCCAAGGCCCCCGCCGCCCCGTCCGCCTCCGCGACCTCCGCCGACAAGAGCGGCTACGGCCAGGCCTGCGGCGCCAACGACCTGGTCTTCTCCGCCAAGTCCGAGAGCCAGGGCGGCGGTTACATCCTGATCAGCGCCAAGGCCAAGCCGGGCATCACCTGCACGCTCCCCGGCACCCACCCCGTCATCGCGTTCGGCTCCGGCGGCATCGAGGCCGCGCCCGTCGAGCACGGCACCGCAGAGCCGATCACCCTCAGCGGGGCCAAGACCGCCTACGCGGGCATCATGGCCAAGACCACCAAGGGCAACCAGGCCGTCGAGTTCACCGACGCCGTCATCGGCATCGGCAACCCCGACCCGAACCCGGCGAGCGTCCCCGTCGGAGCCACCCCGGTCGACAAGCCGGTCGTCACCAACTGGCACACCCTGCCCAAGGACGCCGTCCCGGTGAACTGACGAGACGTCATATGGTCGCTGCTGAAAGCCGGATGGCAGCGCGGTGCCTCAGACCGTCGGTGCGCTGACGGCGCGGTGACGGTACGGCCGGGCACCTTCGAGAGGTCCCGTCCCGCCTCTTCCGGGGAGCGCCCATGCCGATCACCATCCGACCGGGAAGCACCGTGATGTTCACCGGCGACTCGATCACCGACTGCCGGCGCCGGGAGAGCGAGGACGGCCTCGGCACCGGCCACCCGCTGCGCGTCGCGGGCGAATGGGCCCACCGGCACCCGGACCGCCCCGTGACCTGGCTGAACACCGCGAACGCGGGCGACAAGGTGATGGACCTGGAAGCCCGCTGGCGCCCGGACGTGCTCGACGCGCGCCCGGACGTGCTGTCGGTCCTCGTCGGCGTCAACGTCACGGGCCGGCACACCCTCGACCCCGACGGATACCCGATCCCCGCAAAACGGTTCGAGGCCGGCTACGACCGTCTCCTCGCGCCCCAAACCCCGCTCCGGGCCCGGACCGGCCCTGCCCCGACAACTGAGCTCTGCCGGGCGGCTCCGAGTCACCCGAGGACGAACGGGACCCGTTCCCCGAGCGTCCCCAGGGCGGTCCGCTCGGCCTCGCTCGGGGCCCGCCGCCCGGTGCCGACCAGCAGCGCGTCCGCGTCGGACAGGGCGGCCGGGAACGGGGCCCCGGCGATCCGCTCCAGCAGCCTCCGTGCCGCGGCCAGCCCCTCGGCGGGCGGGCCGGGCACGTGTGGCAGGTGCGCGACCAGGTCCAGGTGGTGCAGCGTCCACTCCAGCACGTACGCGTCCAGGTAGTCGGCGGCGGTCAGCACCTGCCCCTGGGTGGCCACCCGCAGCCGCGGGTCGGCGAGGTCGGCGGCCCGGCCCGCCGCGGAGCCGACGTCGTCCAGGTGGAAGCGCAGCAGCGCCGGGTCCCCGTACGCGGCGGCCAGCCGTACGGTCAGCGCGGCCAGCGGGTCCTGCCCGTCCGGCGGCTCCCGGTGGACCTCCCAGTACGACGCGGCGTCACGGGTCGGCTCTTCCGGGGAGGGGGTCACCAGGGTGATCAGCACATCCTGCGCGTCGATCACCAGATGGCAGACCAGATCCCGCACCAACCAGCCCGCACACCCCGACGGCTGCGCGAAGTCCTCCTCCGCGAGCCCGTCCACCGCCGCCCGCAACGCCACCCACGACCGCCCGAAGAGCCCCACCCCCGCAAGCTACCACCACGGCCCCACCACCCTCCCGCCCGCCGCAGCACCAAAAGTCGGCCCCGCCGACTTCCCCTCCACCCTCCGCGCGAGCCCCGCGCCCGTTGCGCCGCAGGTGTCGTCCGCCCCGCACGGGAAGTCGGCCCGGCCGACTTCCCGCTCCACCTTGGCGTGAGTGCTGAGGTTCTCGCTGGAGACCTCACCGCCCGCTGCGGCACGGGAAGTCGACCGGGTCGACTTCCTGCTCCATCCTCCGCGCGAGCCGTGCACGCCTTGCGCCGGAGGTGCCGTCCGCCCGGCATGGGAAGTCGGCCCAGTCGACTTCCTGCTCCGCTGCGGATGGGTGCCGAACATTGAGGGTGCGGCCTCGGGGGCGTGCGGGTGCGGAGGGGGAAGTTGAGTGGGGCGGCTTTCTGCTCCGTCTTCGCCTCCGTTGCCGCTGCGGTACGGGAAGTCGGACCCGCCGACTTTTCACTCCCGCTCTGTGTGAGCGCTACACCCCTTCGATGGGGGTGCCGCCTATCCGGCGTGGGAAGTCGAGCTGGCCGACTTCTTGCTCCGCCTTGGTGTGCGTGCTGAGGTTCTCGCTGGAGACCTCACCGCCCGCTGCGGCACGGGAAGTCGGCCCGGTCGACTTCCTGCTCCGCTGCGCACGGTGCCGCACATCGAGGGTGCGCTTCCCAGCGGCGTGCCGGGTGTGGGGTGGGAGGTTGGGTGGGGCGGCTCCGTCTTCGCCTCCGCCTCCGCTGCGGCACGGGAAGTCGGGCCGGTCGACTTCCCGGTCGGCCCTGGTGTGAGTGTGGGGTGTTCTCGGGGGAGATCCGACTGCCGGCTGCGGGGCCGCAGTGGACGGGGAGGTGCTCGGTCAGTCGGAGAACCCGAGGTGCAGGATGGTGGCCCAGTTGTCGGTGACCAACAGCAGGTTGCGGCACCATATGTCGTCGACCAGGTACGGGCCGTTGACGTCACCGGCGCTTCGGACGGGCCCCAGGTGTGCTTCGATGACGTCGGCAACGCCGTCGGCGAGTTCGCCGGCCCCCCGGATCTCGGCGGGGGTGCGCACGTCGGGGTCCGAGGACCTCTGGGCGGAGTGCATGAACCCGTCGATCACCTGGCGGCGGAATACGTCCCGCCAGGCCCGCGGTGACTCGAACGGGACGACCGACGTTCCTGCCTGGCGTCCACGGGCCCCCGGGTGGCACACGGATTGAGCGAGATCCTTCAGCCGGTCATGCCCGGGCGTCACCCCGGCCACGGGGACCACGTGGAGCAGCTGTACGGACGACACCCCCCAGTTGCAGTCGTCGAGCAGTTCCTCCAGTGGTTCAGCCGCGTCTGACACCGCGTCCGGAGCGTCGAGTGGATTCGGCATGGGCGTCTGGATCCTCTGTGCGGTTCTGCGCTTCGGCCTCAG
Organism: Kitasatospora sp. NPDC001547; assembly: GCF_042894165.1. NCBI lineage: Bacteria > Bacillati > Actinomycetota > Actinomycetes > Kitasatosporales > Streptomycetaceae > Kitasatospora > Kitasatospora sp. NPDC001547. The sequence goes on from NZ_JBIAVL010000007.1 coordinate 63,500, forward strand.
TCTTCCACTCCACACCCGGGGGCGTCAGGGGGTGCCGGGGGAGGGGTGGCGGTCGAGGGCGTGGCGTAGGCGGTGGATCTCGGCGTGGGCGTCGGCGAGTTGGCGGCGGATGTCGGGGGGTGGTGCGGTGCGGGTGCGGTGCAGGGCGGCGATCCACTCGGCCTCCTCCGCCGGGCCGGCTCCGCAGGCCCGGACGAACTCGACGAGGACGCGCTCGGTGCAGTCCCGTTCGCCCGTCAGCACCCCGTGCAGGGTGCTGCGCGGCAGGTGGCTCACGGCGGCCCGTACCGCGCGGGCTTCCAGTTCGCGCAGGGACGGGCTGCCGGCGCGCAGCCGCAGCCGCCGCATGGCGAGGAGCAGTTCGGAGCGCTCCGTGACGTAGCGCAGGGCCCGGCCCGCGCCGGGCGCGGGTGGTGGGCCCGGCAGCCGCTTGCCCGTGCGCCGACCGGGCCGGTTGGCGTCGGCGCGCAGCCACAGCCGCTCGGCGGTGCGCACCGAGCCGCCGCAGGCCCGGGTGTAGGCCTCGGTGACCGGCCAGGTCGGCACGGTGCGGCCCTCGTCCGCGCGGGAGAGGGTGGCGAGGGAGACGGGCTGGGTGAACCCGGCGGTCTTGTGCGCCATCTGGCTGTAGGTGAGGCCGGAGCGCTCGCGCAGCCCGCGCAGCCACTGCGCGAGCGTCCGGACCTCCTTGTCCCGCTCAGCCAGGGCGCTGTTCAGGCGCCCCACCGGCCGCCGCCTAGCGGGCCCGGTGGGCGGTGAGCGCCTCGGCCAGGCGGCGGGCCAGCTCCGTGCCGAGCAGTCCGGCGGCGGCCAGGGTGGCGACGGCGGTGCGGGCGGGGGTGCCGGAGGCGGTCAGGGCGGTGGTGAGGAGGAGGACGACGACCACGAGCACGGTGGCCGGGACCGGCACCCCGGTGCCGGGTGCCGTCCGGATCTCGACGCACGCCGCGTGCGCGGCCGGGGTGTACTGCTGTTCCATGCGGTCTCCGCTTCGCTGGGTTGCGGGGGGTTGCCACTCGACCGGGGTCCTCGTGCGCCCGACCGGCCTTCCAGGGCCGGTCGGGCTGGACGCCCACGTATAGGGTTGCCGTGGGCCACGGCGGCGGTCCACCGCTTTACGGCGCCGTTTCTCGCTTTGTCCCACTCGAAGTTGAGAAACCGTCAGGGAAAATCCGCAGCTCACACCCGCCGCCCGCTCCCGCCTGCGGGCTCCGGCGGCCCGCCGCGTCCGACCTCGCGCACCCTTTCGGGCTTGCCACGGGGGCGCGAAAAACGCCAGTCTTGGTGGCTGTCGGCGGGGTACGTCCCCGCACAAGCCCCGCCCCGGGCCCGGAGCCGGAGGTGCCGGGGCTCGGCGCGGCAATCGGCACGACGACGGGGGCGGCGGGAAGCCGGCTGGGCGGAAGGCGCCCACCCCCGTCCGACGAACGCGGTCTCCCCGGCCGTTGCCACTCGACACCATCCAGGGGATCCGGCCTGCCCTGTTCCAGCAGGGCCGGCCAGGGGCGGCCCCGCCGCACCCGGGCCCGCACCAGCGGGCCGTCCGGCCGGCTGCCGGGTCAGCCGATCAGCCGGCCGGCGGGGCGGGCGGTCAGGCCGACAGGCGGTCAGTCGGCCGACCGGTCCTCGGCCCGGTCCTCGGGTCGGTCCGCCGTGACCGGCAGCAGGCCGCGCTCGCCGAACACCTTCTTGGCGACGAAGGTGGCGTTGAGGGCCTTCGGGAAACCGCAGTAGGCGGCGGAGTGCAGCAGCGCCTCGACGATCTCCTGCGGCGTCAGCCCGACGTTCAGCGAGGCGTTGACGTGGACCTCCAACTGCGGCTCGCACCCGCCGAGCGCGGTGAGCATGCCCAGGGTGACCAGCTGCCGCTCGCGCGGCGGCAGCCCGGGGCGGCTGTAGATCTCCCCGAACCCCCAGGCCACGATCTGGTGCCCGAGCTCGGGGCTGATGTCCCCCAGTGAGTCCACCACCCGCCGCCCGACCTCGCCGTCGATGCGGTCGAGCACCTCCAACCCGTGCGTGAAGCGCTCCCGGCGGACCTCGGCCTCGTTCGCGGACGTGCTCATCTGCAATGCTCCTGTCCCGTCTCCCGGCCGCCGACCACCGGCGGCCCGAACCACGGCAGAACCGTAGGACTTGGAGTGCACTCGAACTCAAGCCCACCACGCCGCCCCGCCTTCGCAGGAAGATTTGCGGTCGAACCCCCCTGAAATGGCATCACTGCGCCCTATCCGGGCCGAAAGATTTCCTGTGCGCAAACCACCCGAAGGGATGGCCCCGCATCAGGACGCCACCCACGAGCGGGCAGTGCGCCACGAGCGCCGCGCCGGGCGGCGGCTGCCGGCGCCACCCGGCGGGAAGGCCGTGGTGCACGGGTTGCACGGCGTGGGTGGCATGAGTCGACCGCGATGCGCCGGGCGCCCGCAGGGCGGGGAGCCGGCCGCCCGGCTCCCCGCCGCCGTACGGGCGCCCGCGGGGGTCAGGCGCGGTGGTACTGGACGGGGGTGGTGACCTCGCCGCCGAGTTCGGCGGCGGCGTGGCGGGCCCAGTAGGGGTCGCGCAGCAGTTCACGGCCGATCAGGACGGCGTCGGCGCGGCCCTCGGTGAGCACGGCCTGGGCCTGGGCGGCGTCGGTGATCAGGCCGACGGCGGCCACCGGCAGGTCGGTCTCGCGGCGCACGGCCTCGGCGAAGGGCACCTGGAAGCCCGGCGCGGCCTCGATCCGGGCGTCGGGCACGACGCCGCCGGTGGAGACGTCGAGCAGGTCGACGCCGTGGGCCTGGAGCTCCTTGGCGAGGCGCACGGTGTCCTCGGAGGTCCACCCCTCGCGGCCGTCCTGCGGGTCCTCGGTGAGCCAGTCGGTCGCGGAGACGCGGAAGAAGACCGGCAGGTCCTCGGGCCACACCGAGCGGACGGCGTCGACGACCTCCAGCGCGAAGCGGATGCGGCCCTCGAAGGAGCCGCCGTAGCCGTCGGTGCGGTGGTTGGAGGCGGGGGAGAGGAACTGGTGGACCAGGTAGCCGTGGGCGCCGTGGACCTCGGCGACCTGGAAGCCGGCGTCGAGCGCGCGCCGGGCGGCGTCGGCGAACTGCCGCACGATCCCGCCGATCTGCTCCTCGGTCAGCTCGTCGGGCGTGGCGTGGGCGGGGGAGAAGGCCTCGGCGCTGGGGCCGACCGGGGTCCAGCCGTGCTCCTCGTCCGGGGTGACGGGGCGCCCGCGGTCGACCCAGGTCCGCTCGGTGGAGGCCTTGCGGCCGGCGTGGGCGAGCTGGATCGCCGGCACGGTGCCCTGGCTCTTCAGGAAGGAGGTGATCCGGCGGAAGGCCGCGGCCTGCTCGTCGTTCCAGATGCCGAGGTCGTACGGGCTGATGCGCCCCTCGGGGCTGACCGCGGTGGCCTCCGTGATGATCAGCCCGGTGCCGCCGGCGGCGCGGGCCGCGAGGTGGGCGAAGTGCCAGTCGGTCGGCACGCCGGCCGCCTCCCCGTCCGGGGCGGCGCTGTACTGGCACATCGCCGGCATCCAGATCCGGTTGGAGACGGTCAGGGCCCGCAGGGTGAGGGGCGCGAAGAGAGAGGTGCTCATGTCGGTCGGACTCCCGGTGGGGTCGGCTGGCGCCGGGCGAAAGGGTGAGTGAGCATGCAACTTTTGCAGCTGCATTTACATTCCCAAACAATAGTTGCGCGCGCAGGCATTCGCAAGGGGTGCCCCCGCCGCCGCACTCGCCCCTGCCCGCCCGCATGGGACCGGGAACGTAGGCCGTCGGGGAGCGCCCCGCCCGGGCGGGGCGCGGGATCGTGATCGGGCACGAAGGATCGACACGCGGACGAAGCGCGGGAGTCGACGCCCCCGCAACGCCGGACGGCGCCGCCCGGGGGACCGGGCGGCGCCGTCGAGGCGGGACACGTGCCGCACGCCGTACGGCACGTGCCGGGCCGTCAGCGCGCCGTCTGCGGGACCCGCTGGGCCGGGACGGCGCCGTGGGTGGCGCGCGGGGCGGCGGAGGCGGCCGCCGGGGAGGCGCCGAGGGCGGTGCCCCGGGTCTCCTCGGCCCACATGACGCAGACCAGCAGGCCGAGGGCGGTGGTCCCGGCGGCGATCAGCATGGTCGGGCCGGTGCCGAGCCCGGTCAGCGACAGCGGCAGCAGGTAGGTGCCGACGGCCGCGCCGATCCGGCTGACCGAGGTGGCCACGCCCACGGCGGTGGCCCGGATCTCGGTCGGGAACAGCTCGTTGGGGTACGTCCAGTCGAGCACGTTCGGCCCGCCGCACAGGAAGGCGTACGCGCACAGCGCCAGCAGCGCCACCGCCGCCGGGGCGGTGGGCCACACGCCCAGCAGTGCCAGCGGGACGGTCATCAGCGCGAACGACCAGATGATGACGGGCCGCCGGCCGCGGGTGTCGATCAGGCGCAGCGCCGGGTAGCAGCCGAGCAGGAAGACCAGGCTGATCAGACCGGTGCCGAGGGTCTCCATCACGGTGCCGCCCGGCATGCCGAAGGAGGAGAGGATCTGCGGGCCGAAGGTGAGCATCGCGAACAGCGGGCCGACCTGGCACAGGAAGAACAGGCCGCAGAACAGGGTGCGGCGCCGGTAGGGTTGGGTCATCAGCAGGCGCAGGCCGGCGGGGCGGCCGCGCTCGGCCGGATCGGGCATCAGCTCCCGGCCGTCGACCCGGACCCCGAGGTGCTTCTCGACCACGCGCACCGCGTCGCCGACCCGCCCGTTGGCGGCCAGCCAGCGCGGCGACTCCGGCGAGCCGCGCCGGATCACCAGGAACACCACGCACAGCACGGTGGAACTCGCCAGCATCCAGCGCCAGCTGCCCGGACCGGCCAGCTCCAGGAACAGGTAGCCCACCACGTAGGCGAGCACGGAGCCGGCGTACCAGGCGACGATCTGCTGCCCCAGCAGCCGGCCGCGCTGCTTGGCGGGCAGCCACTCGGCGAGCAGCGAGGTGGCGATGGGGTAGTCGGCGGCCACGGCCATGCCGAGCACGAAGCGCAGCACGGCGATCGCCCACACCGCGTCCACCCAGAAGGAGAGCACCGAGCAGGCGACCATCACGAGCAGGTCGGCGGTGTACATCACCTCCCGGCCGATCCGGTCGGTCAGCACGCCGAAGAGCGCGCCGCCGACGAACATTCCGACCAGGGCGGCGGCGCCGATCAGGCTGACCTCGGCGGTGGACAGCCCGAGGTCGGGACGCATCCCGATCAGGGCGACGCCGACGATGCTCAGGATGTAGCCGTCGAGCAGCGGGCCGCCCGAACAGGCCAGGGCCAGCCTGCGGTGGAACGCGGTATACGGGGCGTTGTCGATGGTCTGGGACATGTGCTGGGGGTCCTCCGGAGCGTACGGCGCGCACTGCGCACCGTGCGCCGGGTAGACGGCAGGGAAAGGCGCCGCCCACCTCGGACGGCGCCGTCGCCCGGTCACAACGGGCGACCGTCCACGGTTGCCCCGGCCCCGTGGGGGCGCCACCGGGCCGAAGGTCGACCGGATTCACGACCAAGGTCCCGAAGCGGACAGGCCCTTCGCCCGTGGGCGGGCGGCGCCCGCCCAGTCCTGCCGGGGGTGGCCGCCGCCGACGGCGGGCAGGGCGCGCCGGGCGTGACCCTTGTCACCCGGGAGCCCCAACTGCCCTGGAAATGTGACCTGTTCCACAGCAGGCCGGTGCCCGTCCGTACGGGCGCGGGCGCGCTGCGTGACCCGGAGCGGGCCGCCGCGGGCCCCGGAACGCGCCGCCGCGGGCCCGGTGTCGGCTCCGCGTCAGGGCGCCGGGCGCGCCAGCCCCAGCCGGGCGAGGCCGGAGTCCAGGGCCGCCTCCAGGTGGTCGGCGGAGCCGGTGGTGAGGAGGATCAGCACCCCGCCCTGCACCCCGGCCAGCAGCGCCGCCGCCTCCCGGTCGGCGTCCAGTGCGGGGTCGAGCGTCCCGTCGTCCCGCAGGTGGCGGATGCCGGCGGCGAGTTGGCGCTGCCACTGCCCCAGCAGCTCGGCGGCCACCGTCCGGCCCGCGCCGGCGCCCGTGCCGGCGGCCGTGCCCAGCTGGGACAGCGCCACGTGCAGCGGGCAGCCGACGCCCTGCGCGCGGTAGCGGGCGAGGACCTTGTCGCGCCACCGCCACCAGGCCTCCCGGGAGGTGAGCGCGCCCAGCTCGGGCTGCTGGTCCTCCAGCACCCGGGCCGCCTCGAAGCGGGCCACCGCCAGCAGCAGTTCGTCCTTGCCGCCGGGGAAGTAGTGGAACAGCTGGCTCTTGCTGGTGGAGGTGCGGGCCATCACGTCCTCCAGGCGCAGCGCGAACACGCCCTCCTCGCGGATCTCCCGGGCGGCGCCCTCGACGATGCGCTGCCTGGTCGCCGCGCCCTTGCGGGTCGGCGGCACGTGCTCCCGCGCCGCGGTCACGGCAGCAGCACCAGCTTGCCGGTGGTGCGCCGGGACTCCAGGTCCGCGTGCGCCCGGGCCGCCTCGGCCAGCGGGTAGCGGCCGGTGACGTGCGGGGTGAGCCGGCCCGCCAGGACGAGGTCGAACAGCTCGCCGGTGCGCCGTACCAGGGCCTCGCGGGTGGGGACGTGGTGGTGCACCACCGGGTACGTCAGCAGGATGCTGTTCGGCAGGTCGGTGGGCCGCAGCTCGGGCACGCCCATGAAGGGGCCGTAGTAGGCGTGCACGCCGTGCGGGCGCAGGGACAGCTGGGAGGAGGCGAAGGTGTCGGCGCCGCCGCCGTCGTAGACGACGTCGGCGCCGCGCCCGCCGGTCAGCTCGCGGATCCGGTCCTCGAAGCCGCCGCCGGAGTGGACCAGCACGTGGTCGGCGCCGGCCTCCTTCGCGACGGCGGCCTTCTCCTCGCGGGAGACCAGGGCGATCACGTCGCCGCCGCGCGCCTTGACCAGCTGGGTCAGCAGTCGGCCGACCCCGCCCGCCGCCGCGTGCACCACCGCGGTGTCGCCCGGCGCGATCGGGTGGGTCTCGGTGCTCAGGTGGCCGGCGGTCAGGCCCTGCATCAGCAGGCCGCCGGCGACCTCGTCCGGCACCCCGTCGGGCACCCTGACCAGCGAGGCGGCCGGGACGGCGAGCAACTCGGCGTAGCTGCCCGGGTGGTAGAACCAGGCCACCCGGTCGCCGGCCGCGAACCCGTCCACTCCCTCGCCGAGCGCGACGACGTACCCCATGCCCTCGGCGCCCAGGACCGCCGGCGCCGCCCAGCCCGGGCCGCCCACGGCGCGGGCGCCGACGTCCATGTAGTTGACGCCGGCCGCGCCCAGGCGCACCAGTGCCTCGCCGGGGCCGGGGACCGGGTCCGGCAGCTCGGTCCAGCGCATGACCTCGGGGCCGCCGTGCTCCTCGATCCGGATCGCGTGCATGGGTGACACCTTCCTGTGCGGGCCCGTCCGGGCGCGGAGAGGGGGGACGGGAAGCACGGTAGGCAGCCGGAAATGGACCCTCAAGTCCAGAAATCCGTACGGTCGGGGGGTGGTTGGCCGTCACCCCGGGGCCGGCGCGGCCGGCGTTGTCACCGCCGGCCGCGCCCGCCGGGGTCGGCGGGGTTCGCGGCGAGGCGCCCGAGCATCGCCATCACGGTGATCCGCGCGTCCTTGTCGTTCGTCACCGCGCAGTGGGCGTCGACGGCTCGCTCGTCCGGGTCCTCGTCCGGCTCGATCAGGCCCACGCCGATCAGGTCGACGGCGTACTCGCGGCACCGGGAGTAGCCCGCCGCGGCGCTCATCGCCTCGACGTGGTCGATCCCGTCGGGGTCCGCGGCGCGCAGTCGCGCCGGGGTGGGCGGCGGGCCCTCCACCTGTTCGACCCAGGCCGAGACGGCCTCCCGGGGGCAGCCCCGCTCCAGCTTCGAAGCGCTCGCCGCGGTGAGCGCCAGGTGGATGACGAGCGACCCGAACCAGGCGGTGACCTCGGCCGGAGGTGTGTCCGTGCCCGCCGGCGGCATCACGGCCCGGTACAGCGCGGCCGCGTCCTCGGCGCGGGCGGCGGCGACGACCGCCTTCACCGCGCTGCCGAGGGCGCTCTGATCGATCGTCACGTCGGTGAACCCTTCCCGGAGTCGGCAGCCGTCAACCTACCGCTCCGCAACCGGGGGTGTCGCTTCGCGCGCGGCCGGAGGGCCCCGGGGCCGCGGGTCGGGCCGATCTGCTGCGGAACCCGTCGCGACTGCGGCAGGATGCGGTACGGATGCCTACGGCCGGGCGGCGGTGACGACGAGTGAGACGTTCTGCCCGCCGAAGCCGAAGGAGTTGCTGAGCACGGCCTCCTGGGGGGCGTCCCGGCGCGCGGCGACGACGTCGAGGTCGATGTCGGGCGCGACGCCGGCCGCGGTGAGGTTGCGGGTCGGCGGGATGACGCCGTGCTCCACGCTGAGGACGGCGACGAGCGCCTCGATCGCGCCGGCCGCGCCGAAGAGGTGGCCGAGCGACGCCTTGGGGGCCGTCACCGTGGCGCGGCCGAAGACCTCCCTGATCGCGTGCGCCTCGGCGGTGTCGCCGGCCGGGGTCCCGGTGGCGTGGGCGTTGACGTGGCCGATCCGCCCGGGAGCCAGGCCGGCCTGCGCGAGGGCCTTGCGCATGGCGCGGACCTGGCCGGAGCCGTCCGGAGCGGGGGCCGTGATGTGGTGGGCGTCGGCGGCGATGCCGGCTCCCGCGAGCACCGCGTGGACGTGCGCGCCCCGCCGGGCGGCGTGCTCGGCGCTTTCGAGCACCACGACGGCGGCGCCCTCGCTGAGCACGAACCCGCTGCGGTCCGCGGCGAACGGCCGGGACGCGGAGGCGGGTTCGACGGTGTACCGCGACAGCGCCTGCGCCTGGACGAAGCCGGCGACGGTGATCGGGGTGATCGCGGCCTCCGTCCCGCCCGCGATGACCACGTCCGCCTCCCCGGCGCGGATGAGCCGGGCCCCCAGGGCGATCGCCTCGGCGCCGGAGGAGCACGCCGAGACCGGCGTGTAGGACCCGGCCCGCGCGCCGTACTCGATGCTGATCAGCGCCGCCGCCGCGTTGGGCATGAGCATCGGCACCGTGCGCGGCGAGACGCGCCGCCGCCCGGCCGTCTCCAGGGCGTCGTCCTCCTTCAGCAGCGTCCCCACGCCCCCGATGCCCGTGCCGATCGCCGACGCGAGCCGGTCCGGGTCCACCCGCGGGGCACCGGCGTCCGCCCAGGCCTCGGCCGCCGCGACGAGGGCCGCCTGCTGCGAGCGGTCGAGCCGCCTGGCCCGCACCGGCGGCAGCGACCCGGCGGGGTCGACCGCCATCGTCCCGGCGGCGGTGTCGGGCAGGCCGGCGTCCTCGTGGCCGCGCAGGGCGCCGCCGCGGATGCCCGACTCGCCTGCGAGCAGGGCCTTCCAGGTCGACTCCACGTCTCCGCCCAGTGGTGTGGTCGCGCCGAGTCCGGTCACGACGACCTCGGTCCGGTGCATGCCCCTCCGCCTTTCTTGTATGCCATACAAGCGAACGGGGCTAGTTGTATCACATACAATTCGGGGGTGGAGAAGAAGCGAACCGAAGCCCGGTCGACACCGGCCCGGGTCACCGGTGTGTCCTCGCGTGACCGCGGTCGCGCGACGAGGCGCCAGCTGATCGAGGCGACCGCACGGCTCTGCGAGCAGCGGCCCGGCGCGGAGATCAGCGTCGCGGAGATCGCGAACGCGGCGGGCGTCTTCCCCAACCAGGTCACCTACTACTTCGGCTCCAAGGACTCGCTGCTCGTGCACGCCGCCTTCCTCGGCCTGCTGCACGACGCCCGGCGGATCGAGCGCCTCGGCCGCCAGGCCCCCGACGCGGCGGCGTTCCGGCGCAACATCGCCCGCGCCGTCCTCGCCATGCCCTCGCTCCCGTCGGTCGCGCGGGCACTCGCCGCCGGGATCTCCAAGCCCGACCTCGCCCCCGTCGTCGACCGGCACCTCCAGCTGCTGTTCCGGCAGTCCGAGCGCTTCGTCGGCCAACTCCTCGACGCCCGCGGCTGGCAGGCCCGCCGCCCGCTCGACGTGGAGACCAGGACGTTCTGGAGCACCGCGCTCGGTGCGGTGCTGCTCGTCCGCGCGGGGGCGAACGGCACCGTCGCCGACCTCGACCTCGCCGGAGCGCTGACCGTCCACGACGAGTCCGGGCGCGGCGACTGAACCCGGCCGTCCGTGCTGTTCGTGCTGTGCGTGCTGCTGCTGTCCGTGCTGTCCGTGCTCTCCGGCGGGCAGGCGCTCGACGGCCGGGACGTGCGCCGGACTCTGACGGTCCGTCGGCACGAAGCCGCAGGCCCCGGACCGCGTACGGTCCGGGGCCTACGGCGCGCACCCCCGAGGGGGCCGCGCGGCCTTCAGGAGGGGCAGCCCCCGGGCCGTACGGAGCTGATCTGGTCGTTCAGGCTGTACTGCGTGACGTCGCCCGTGTAGTCGGCGGCGACCGGAAGGCACCGGCCGCCGAAGTCGACGTTGGTGTACACCGACCAGACGCGGCCGGTGCGGTTGCGCAACGACGACGTGATGTTGTCGAAGTCCAGCGAGCCCAGCGAGGCGCGCTGCCCGCCCAGCCCCACCACGCGGCCCTGCCCGCCGACGTCCTGGAACAGGCAGAAGTTGCCGCTCGCGCACCGGTCGTAGCCGCTCTGCGCGGGCGCCGCGGCCGCCGTCGGGGCCAGCGCGGTGAGAGCGAGCCCCGCGGCCATCGACAGGCAGGCGGCCGTCGTGTGGAACTTCGCCATGTCTTCCTCCTGATGCGGTCGGGTGCCGAGCGCGGTGCGCCGGTGACGCGCCTGCGACGGCCTGCCGGGTACGCCGGTCCGGACGGTGGGGCGCTGCCTCCCGGCTCGCCTGCGACTGTGGCAGAGGCAGCGGGCCGGGCGGCGGACATGTCCGGCGATGTCACCCGCGAGGGGCATGGGCCGGGCATTCCTCACATGAGTGGTGAACACGGCGCCCGAGCGGGCCTCGGGCGCCGGTCGCGCGCCGGGTCGTCCCGCCGGGCCGTCCCGCCGGGTCGCCCCCGGGGCGTACCGCCGGGCGCGTCCCGCCCGACTCCGTTCGCGCCGGTCCCGTGACGGCCCGACGGCGATTTCGTGACCTTGATCCCGCCCGCGGCCGCGTCCGGGACCGATACCGTCAGCTCAGGGCGGGTGGGGCGCGGGTGTCGCGCCGGGCGCGGAGGGGAGCGAGGGGCATGGAGCGGCTGGCAGCGGACGATCCGCGGCAGGTGGGCGAGTACCGGTTGCTGCGGCAGCTCGGCGCGGGCGGGATGGGCCGGGTCTACCTGGGGCGCACCACGGGCGGACGGACCGTGGCCGTCAAGGTGGTCCGCCCCGACCTGGCCGGGGACGGCGACTTCCGGGCCCGCTTCCGCCTGGAGGTCGAGGCGGCCAGACGGGTCGGCGGCGCCTGGACGGCACCGGTCCTGGACGCGGACACCGAGGGCGGGCGCCCCTGGGTGGCCACCGGCTACGTCGCCGGGCCCGCACTCACCACCGCCGTGGGGGAGTTCGGGCCGCTGCCCGAGCCCGCCGTACGGACCCTGGGCGTCGGCCTGGCCGAAGCGCTCGCCCACGTGCACGGCCTCGGACTGGTGCACCGGGACGTCAAACCGTCCAACGTGCTGCTGACCCTGGACGGGCCGCGGCTCATCGACTTCGGCATCGCCCGCGCCCTGGACGCCACCACCATGCTCACCCGGTCCGGCCAGGTGTTCGGCTCGCCCGGTTTCATGTCCCCGGAACAGGCGAACGGGCTGCCCGCCGGGCCGGCCGGCGACGTCTTCTCGCTCGGCGCGGTGCTCGCCTACGCGGCGACGGGCACCAGGCCGTTCGGCTCCGGAGTCAGCGTGCCCGTCCTGCTCTACCGGGTCCTGCACGAGGAACCCGACCTCTCCGGACTGGACGGCCCGCTGCGCGCCATCGTCCGGGACTGCCTGGCCAAGGACCCGGCCGCCCGCCCGACACCCGGACAGCTGCGGGAACGGCTGGACGGCGACGGCTCGGCCGCCGCCCGGCTGGGGCACGGGGACTGGCTGCCGGCGCCGCTGGCGGCGGCGGTCGGGCGCAGCGCCGTGCAACTGCTCGACCTGGAGGGGGAGGCCGAGGCGGGGCCGGCGGCCTTCGTCCCGCCGGCTCCGCTCGTCGCCCCGGCTCCGCTCGTCGCCCCGGTCCCGCCGCCGTCGGCACCGGCCACCGTGCCGGACCACCGGCCGCACCCGTCGCGGGCCCGCGGCCGGCGGGGGTACGGCGCGCTGGCGGCCGTCCTGGTCGGCGTGCTGCTGCTCGGCGGCGGATACCTGCTGGTCGAGCGGCTGCGGGACAAGGACCAGCAGGCCACCGGGCCGAACCCCGGACAGAACGCCCCAGCCGGGGGCAGGACGGCGCCGCCCTCCGCCCCGGCCTCGAAGAACAGCGAGCCGACCGACGACGGCTCCGACCCGGCCGAGGACAGCCCCGCGCCCGGCGCGTCCCCCACCGAACCGGGCCCGGGCACCATCCCCGCGAAGTTCCTCGGGACCTGGATCGGCGAGCGCAAGGCCGTCAACGGGGACGTCACCACCGTCACCCTCACCATCGCCCAGTCGGCGCCGAGCCAGGCGAAGAGCAGGATCCGCGTCGAGACGCCGACGACCGGCGCCTGGTGCGAGGGCGCGTGGACGCTCAGCGACGCCGACGAAAGCCGGGTCACCTACGCGTCCAAGACGACCGGCTACTCGCCCGGCGGGCGGTGCATCGACGACGGGGAGACCTACCGCAAGATCATGATGCTGCCGGACGGCGCACTGCGTTACTACATGGACCTGCTCAAGAACGACCAGTTCATGGTGCTGCAGAAGAAGAGCTGACCAGCCGTCCGTCCGGGCTCCCCTCCCGGACGCCCGCGGGCCGCCCTGTACACCACCCGGGCGCCCCGTGCCGGCCTCCCGCAGCGCGCACCCCGGGGACCTCGGCGAAGCCGAACCCCCACCAGGACGCCAGCAATCACCCCCACCCATCCCCGGGGATGCGCAGGAAGTCGGCGGGGCCGACTTCCTACGCGAGGTGGCCGAGATCCGGGCCCGGGGCACGGGCCTCTCGATCGCCGCAGAGCCACCAACTCCCCATGTGCCGCCGGGGGCGCGCAGGAAGTCGGCGAGGTCGACTTCCTGTGTGGGGTGGTCGGGAGCCGGGCCCCGGTCACCCGGGTCTCTCGATCGCGGCAGCGCCACTCCCAACCCGCCGCTGGGAGTGGCAGGAAGTCGGCGGGGTCGACTTCCTGTGCCCGGGCCCCGGCTACCCGGGTCTTCCGATCGTCGCAGCGCCGTCAACTGCCCGCCTGCCGCCGGGTGTGCGCAGGAAGTCGGCGGGGTCGACTTCCTACGCGGGGGTGGTTGGTCTGGGGCCGGGGTGTGGTGGTGCTTGGGGTGGTCTGGCGCCTGGAAAGTCCGTGAGGCCGACTTCCTGTGCGGGGAAGTCGGCCTCGGGGTGGGCTGCCGCGTAGGAAGTCGGCGGGGCCGACTTCCTACGCGGTGAGGGCGGTGACCAGCAGGGTGAAGGCGCCGATGATGACGGCGACGCGGACGTAGTGGAGGCGGTCCCAGCGGTTCTGCTGCTGCTTCCAGTCGGCGGGCCGGTTCTCGGGGGTCCACGTCTTGCCCCGGTTGTTGATCGGGACGAGCAGCAGGACCGACATGACGACGCTGAGGGCCAGCAGTGCGCCGGAGGTGACGACGAGGCCGGTGTCGTGGTGCTCCCGTCCGGCGACGGCCCAGGCCGCGACGAGGACGAGCGAGGTGATGTACCAGACCGGCATCACGGCGCCGAGCATCCGCCCCCCGTGGGCGCGGCCGCGGATGGCGCTGTCCTCCGGGAGGGCGTTGAGGATCGGGTTGATGACGAAGGCGACGGAGAACTCCACCCCCACCATCACGCCGACGATCACGGTGGTGAGGACCTGGAGTGCGTTGAGCATGATGGGGCCCGTCCTGAGATCTAGCGTTGATAGATGACGTGTCGACGCTAGACCTTCTGCTGCTCGATTGTCTAGCGGTGCTAGGATCCGAATCATGTCGGTACAGGAACGCAAGGAACGCGAACGGGCGGACCGCGAGCGCCTCATCGTGGCAACGGCCCGTGAACTCGCCGAGCAGCAGGGCTGGGACGCCGTCACCACCCGCCGGCTCGCCGAGCGCATCGAGTACAGCCAGCCCGTCCTCTACAGCCACTTCCGCGGCAAGCGCGAGATCATCGGCGCCGTCGCCCTCGAAGGCGCCGCCGAGCTGGCCGCGGCGGTGCGGGCGGCGGCCTCCGCCGCCGACGGTCCGCGCGCCCGGGTCACCGCCCTCGCCCGCGCCTACCTCGACTTCGCCGCCCGCAACCCGGCGGTCTACGACGCCATGTTCCAGCTCGACGGCGGACTGGCGTTCGCGCAGGAGGACACGCCGGAGCCGCTGAAGGACGCCTTCGCCGCCCTGCTGGAGAGCCTCGGAGAGGTCGCGGGGGACGGCGTCCACCCGGCGCTGTTCACTGAGGTGTTCTGGGCGGCCCTGCACGGGCTGGCGACCCTGACCAGGGCGGGACGGCTGCCGCCGGAGGAGGCCGAGCGCAGGACGGAGCTGATGGTGAGCCGGCTCGCCGTGGTCTGACGCACCGTCCCGGCGGGGCCCGCAGCCGGGGTCCGCGGGCGCCGCGGCTGCGTCGGCCGGGTCGAGGCCGAACGGCTCGCGGGGACGGGTGCACGCGAACGGCTGGTATTACTGGGGCATGCAGGAAGAGACCGCACGCTCCGCGATCGACACGTTCATCTCCGCGTTCAACGCCTCGGACGACAGCTATGTGACCGCCCTGCTCTCCCAGGCCCTGACCTCGGACGTGGTCTTCTGGGGGCCGTTGGGCCGCAGCGAGGGAATCGCGGCGGTCGAGCGGTTCGTGCTGGACATCCGGCACCACCCGGCGGGGCCCGGCACGATGGTGCGCTGCTCGGCGGTGGACATGCCCGACGAATGGGCCCGCTACCAGTGGGTCTTCACCACGCCTGACGGCGGCCCCCGCCTGGCGGGCACGGACGTCGTCCATCTGCGGCGGAGCCTCATCGACCAGTTCATCGTCTTCGCGGGGGAGATCGGGCCGTCCGCCTCCTGAGCCGTCCGCCTCCTGAGCCGTCCCTCTGCCGCCGTCCTTCTCCTGGACCTGCCCCATCGGCGTTCGGGGGCGGCGGTGGGCGGGGGCGCGTGAGAAGTCGGCGGGGCCGACTTCCTGCGCGCGGTGGTGGGGGCGGCCCGAGCTCGAAGTCCGTCGAGGGCCTGTCGCGAACGTGCCGGTCGCAGCCGCTCGTTGAGGGCTGCGACCGGGGCGGTCGCCACCTGGGGCGCGGCAGGGTCCTCGCGCCTCGGGGCGGCATCGCCGCAGCCTTGACCTCAAGCGCACTTGAGGTCCTAGCCTGGCGATCATGACGACCACAAGCACCCCGAACGGCACCGCCACGCTCGGCCGGCGCCCCATCGCCCTGGCCGCCTGGAGTGCCACCGAGGCGATCCTGCGGCACTCGCAGGCCGCCCTGGCGCGCATCGACGTCACCCAGCCCCAGTGGTGGGCGCTGAACAACGTCGTCCGCGCCGAGCACGGCCTCACCAGGGAGGAGCTCCGCGCCGTGGCCGTGCCCTACGGCATGGGTGCCGAGGTGATAGTCCACGCCGCCGACGCGCTGGTCCACCGGGGCTGGCTCGGCCTCGGCGCGGACGGCCTGCTGACCCTCACGGAACAGGGCCGCGAGGGCCTGGCAACGGCGAAGGAACACATGGACCGGGTGCGTGCGGAACTCCTCGGGGACATCACGGAGGAGGAGTACGCGACCGCGGTCTCCGTGCTCCAGCGCGTCACCGACAACCTCGCCCCGGGGCGGCCCTGAAGCCCGGCCACCTCGTCTCACGGCCGCCCGCGCGTCCGGGCCCGGGGCGTCCGGCTACGCCGGGGCGCCGGCCCCGGCGCTGGGGGCGAACCCCGTCCCCTGCTCGGCGAACACCCTGATCGCGGCGCCCAGGAACTCCACCATCCTGGGGTGGTAGGAATCGTGGAACGCCCTCATGGCCTCGTCCTCGGCGTAGAAGAGCGACATGCCGACGTAAGCCTCCCTGGAGGGGGTGTAGAACCGGCTGACGATGTCGAAGTGCCTGCGGACGAGCTCCTGGACCTGCTCGTCCCCGGGCAGGGAGCCGCCGTCCAGCAAAGGCGTGATCTCCCGGTACAGGACGTCCCAGTCCTGGTGGACCCGCTCCCTGTCCACATGTGCCCAGTTGTCGGTCCCGGCGAGGCTCTTCGCCTGCTCCTGGGCCAACGCTCGGCGGCACTCGTCCTCGTAACTGTTCTCCACGGCACCGGTTCCCATCGTTCGTCACCTCTGAGGGGGATCCCCGAGAGGCTGCCGACATGTCGACATCGGCCGGCCGTCGATGATCAACTGCCGGTCCAGGCCGAACGGTGGCACACGGCCACCGGGTCGGCAAACCATTTCCCGGACCCTCCGGTGCCCGTTCCGGTCAGCCGGCGGCGGAAGGACGCCGTCCCCAGGCGCTCTGACAGGCAGCGAGGCGACCGTGCTGCTCGCAGTCCTCGACGCGGGGCTGGGACCGGCGCTTTCCCGACGCTCAGCCCAGCAGCTGGGTGAGCCGTTCGAGGTCGTCGCGTACGGACTCCTGCTCCTCCGCGGTGAGGCGCACTGCGGTGGCCGCGGCGAGCGCGGACGTCGCGGCTTCCTCGTCGCCGAGCCGAGTGGCAACGTCGGCGCGCAGCACGAGAAGGCGAAGCAGCTGCACGGATGTGGGCCTCTCGTCCCGTAGGCGCAGTGCCCGGTCGATGATCTTCGCGGCGCCCGTCAGGTCCTCCTTGGAGTCGGCGAGGAGGGAAGCGTGGTGCACGGCCCGGGCGAAGGTCTCCTTGGGGGCGGGGCGGTGGTGCTGGTCGTCGCTCACCTGCTGCCCGAAGCGGATGCAGTTGCCGCCCGGATCGGTCATGAGGAACTGCCGCACACCGTGGGACGTGTCATTCAGCGGCCCGATCCGCGGCAGCCCGCGGCTCGGCACTCGCCCGTACGCCGCCTTCAGCCGGGTCCGGAAGGTCTCGTGCAGCCCGTCGATGTCATCGGTCCGGACGATGCAGGTACTGAACGACTCGGCCGGCTCGTAGTGCTTCATCCCGAAGAAGTGGAGCTGTATGCCGCCGCGCTGGACGGCTGCGTACGGGTTGGGGCTCTTCTGCTGGAAGGTCACCTCGAACCCGAGGGTCGTATAGAAGTCGAGAACGGGCTGGATGGTCCGACACGGCAGGATCGGAATCGTCGTCTCGCTCATGCTGATCACTCTAGTCAAAGCCGGCCAGGGGTCAGGGGGCTGAGGGCGCGTCAGCGACGCGCTTACGGGCCCTCGGCGGCGTGCGCCGGCACCAGCAGCCCCCGGCCTGCTGGTGGGTGGCGTGGGAAGTCGGCGGGGCCGACTTCCTGTGCGGCGGGGTTCAGTCGTGGGTGGCTTCCCGGGCGCGGGTGCGGCAGTGGGTGAGGGCGTTCTTGAGGCGGGGGTCGGGGTTGGTGGCGGTGAGGAGTTCGCCGGCGGTGGTGAGGGTGGTCCAGTAGGTGGCGGGGTCGCCGGTGCGGGGGAGGGGGTGGGCGGCGGCGAGGGAGAGGTAGGCGGCGGTGAGGTTGCCGGTGGTGAACCAGCGGCTGAGGCCGTGCTGGTGGCCGGGGCGGATGCCGCCCATGGCGTCGACGGCGGTGAGGAACAGGTTGACGACGGCGAACTCGGTCTCGGTGAGGGGGGCGGGGATGTCGAAGACGCCGAGGGCTTCGAGGAGTTCGCCGGTGTCGTGTTCGGAGCCGGGGCGGGGGTTGGCGAGGAGGGCGTCGTAGCACTCGTCGAGGCGGCGGGTGGTCTCGGCGAGGGGGATGGCCAGGGCGAGGCAGACGGCTCGGGCGCAGGGGAGGGGCTGGTGGCCGAGGCGGGCGATGAGGGCGTAGGTGGTGGCGGGGGTGGCGCCGCGCGAGAGGGTGTGGCGGGCGAGGGTGGTGAGGTGCATGGGGGTCCGGGCTTTCAGGCGGTGGTGACGAGGGTGGGGGAGACGAGGGCCCAGACAAGTTTGCCGGTGCCGCCGGGGCCGGCGGCGCAGCCCCAGCGGTGGGCGAGTTCGTTGACGAGGAGGAGGCCTCGGCCGTGCTCGGCGTCGGGAGAGGGGGAGTTGACGGTGGGGCGGCCGGTGCCGGCGTCGTGGACTTCGAGGCGCAGCAGGTGGTCGGGGGTGAGGGTGAAGCGGACCTCGATGTGCTGGTCGGTGGGCGCGTCGCAGTGCTGGACGGCGTTGGCGAAGAGTTCGCCGAGGAGGAGTTCGGCGGTGTCGCGGTAGCGGTCGCCGGAGGGGAGACCGGAGAGGTAAGCACGGAGGAGGTAGCGGGCCAGGGGCGTGGACTCGGTGCGGGAGTCGAGGCGCGCGACGAACGTGCGGGGGCGGCGGCGGGTTGTGAGCATGGGGGGAGCACCTCGGGGGGCGTGTTGCTGGCGGAGGGGCCGGACCGTACCGGTGGAGGTCCGGCCCTGGGGCGTTGCCGTGGGGTCGGGGTTTGATCAGCCGACCGGGACGGGGACGCCCTGGATGAGGAGGGGGATGCCGTCGCCGTGTTCCCAGGCGTCCCAGGCGTCTTCGACGCGGCGGCACTGGTCGTCGGCCATGACGTCGGGGAACTGGTGACGGGGGACCCAGCGGAGGGCGCGGAGTTCTTCCGGGGGCTGGTGGTGGCGGACGGCCTCAATCTGTCGGGGTGTGAGCAGCCCGCCCGCGTAGACGAGGTTGAGGCCCTCCGGGAACTCGGCGGCGGGCACGTAGTCGATGGTGAGGATGGTGCGCAGGGGCAGGACGAGGCCGGTCTCGGCTTCGAGGTGCCGGCGGGCCGCGAGGTGGGGCAGTTCGTCCTGCTCGGCGCTGCCGCCGGGGAGGGTGAGGCCGCTCCGGTAGGCGGGATCGACGAGGAGGACGGAGAGTTCGCCCGATCCGCCGGGGTCCTCGCGCAGGGCGAGGATCTGCTGCCCCGACCGGCGGGCCGGGGGCTTGCTCATGATGCGGGTCCTGCTCAACTCTGCTCCAGGAGTGAAGAATTGAAAGGTCGCGCGACGCGATTGCTTGACTTCCCGCAGGCGTCGGGTGCGACTCCACGGTTCCGGGCGCAGTGACTCGTCCACGGGAGACCCCTGGCGAGCACAGCGATGGACGGATCACCAAGAGTGCCTCACTGGCCACTCTTGGTGAGCATGCTGCTACAGTCTCGCACTCGGGATGGAATTGCAACATGTGTCACCACCGTCAATTGACGGTGGTAGTGAGCTGGCGCCCTTCGCTTGCGGGCGGCAGACTTGACGAGACGTCAGTTGCTGCTGATAGGGGTGAGGCATGGACGAAGAGGCCACGAACGAAGAGCAGGACGAACGCCCCTCCGGCGTGCCGTTCCTTCGACATCTCCTCGGCGGCCGGCTCCGCCGGATCCGCGAGCGCAACAAGCTCACCCGCGAACAGCTCGGCGAGGCCCTCGGCCTGTCAGCCGCGATCGTCCGACGTCTGGAGACCGGCCGGAACATCATCAAGGTCCACGACGTGAACTCGTGGGTCACGCAGTTCAACCTGGACCAGGCCACCGCCAACTCGCTCAGGGAGATGGCAAAGCAGAGCAAGGAGCACGGTTGGTGGACGGATGAGGACATGCATCCGTCGTTCAGTGCCCTGGTCGAGGCCGAGAAGTTGGCCAAGCTCGTCAAGAACTGGGAACCCAACATCCTGCCTGGGTTGTTGCAGACCGCCAGCTACACCGAGGCGGTCATTTCACGCGAGCGTTTCCTGATGAAGGCGGACAATCCGCTGCCGCTCGAGAAGGTCGTCGAACGCACCGAGCTGCGCAAGCAGGTGCTGTTCACGGAGAAGCCTCCGCAGGCCCGGTTCATCATTGGCGGGGGTGCATTGCGCCTGCGTGTCGGAGACGACGATGTGATGCGCGATCAGCTGGAGCATCTGATTGCGATGTGCGAGCTGGACAACGTCACGATTCACGTGCTTACCGAGGACTCCGGCTACCACGTCGGAGCAGCGGGCAGTTTCGCTGTCTACCTGTTCAGTGAACTGCCTGGTGACGGTGTTGTCTACACCGAACAGAACCTGACATTCGCTGACCGCCTCGCGAATCTCACCCGTCGAAACCGCCAGTTTGAGGTCCTTATGTCCCAGGCACTCGACCCGGCGGCGACCCGGTCATACTTGCAGGCAACCCTGACGAACAAGTCGAGTTGGGGACAACTGAGAGGATGACCATGCACGACGGCACCACCCTCGACCAGGGCGGCTTCAGCTGGGCTAAGTCCAGCTACTCGGCCGGTGAGAACGGCAACTGTGTTGAGGTCGGCCGGACCGCGACCGGAACCATCCCCGTTCGCGACACCAAGCAGCACCGGCGCGGCCCGGTCCTGGAGTTCACTCCCGCGGCGTTCCAGGCCTTCCTTGACGCCGTCAAAGCAGGTGAGTTCCCGGTTCAGCTGTAACGGGTGAAGGACGGATGGGTGGGCCCCGGCGAATCAGCCGCCGGGGCCCACCCATCTTCTTGCATACCACCTAGCCGCGACAATGAACGCAAGCGGCTATCACAACAATTCGGCAAGCCCATCTCAACCGTCAACTGACGCACGAGAGTCCTGTCTCGTCATCGCGCTGGAGCCCGGGCAACGTCTGAACCGCAGGCCCGGACCGTTCGGGGGCCGGGCCTGCGGGCTGCCTCTCCTGCCAAGAGGTTCGGACATCCAGACGCTCGGCTGGGGCCTTTCCCAGCCGAGCGTTTTTGCGCGAGCGGGGGAGGGTACGGATGGGCTGTGAGCGCTATGAAGCTTGACCTGGCCGACGTCAGGTGGCGGAAGAGCACGTACAGCGGCAACGGTGGACAGTGTGTCGAGGTGGCCCCCGGCTTCCCTGGCCTGATGCCCGTCCGCGACTCCAAGAACCCCCACGGCCCGGCCCTGGTCTTCCCGGCCGAGGCGTGGACATCGTTCGTTGCCGCCGTCCGCAGCGGCGAGTTCGGCGACATCTGAGCCCGAGCCCGAAAGAGGCGGCCCGCTTGGAGGCGGCTCCAGGAGGCAATGCGACACATGGTCGGTTGACGAGAGCCAGCGGTGAAGAGGCAGTCAGGCGCTCGGCTGGGATCTCCCAGCCGAGCGTTTTTGCGCGAGCGGGGGAGGGCACGGATGGGCTGTGAGCGCTATGAAGCTTGACCTGGCCGGCGCCAAGTGGCGCAAGAGCACGTACAGCAATGGGCAGGGCGGCTGCATCGAGGTTGCAGACGGCTACCGGGGCGTCATGCCCGTCCGAGACTCCAAGGATCCTCTGGGGCCTGCCCTCGTCTTCCCTGCCGAAGAGTGGGTGTCGTTCGTCGCCGCTGTCCGCAGCAGCGAGTTCAGCGAAGCTTGAGAGGCACGGTGTGGATCTGTCCAGGACCCGGTGGTTCAAGTCTTCCTACAGCCAGCAAGGCGGAAACTGCGTCGAGGTGGCACCCGGGTTTCCAGGCCTGATGCCCGTCCGAGACTCCAAGGATCCTCTGGGGCCTGCCCTCGTCTTCCCGGCCGAGGCCTGGGCGTCGTTCGTCGCCGCTGTCCGCAGTGGCGAGTTCGGCGACATCTGAGCCTCCGCCCCAGCCCCAGCCCCCGCCGCAGGCCCGGACCGGTGCCGGTCCGGGCCTGCGGCGTGCCGACCCGCCCGGGGCGGAAAGCCGGTACCGTCCGCCCGCCGGATGGCGCAGCATGATCCCTGTGTCTGATACCTCAGTCCTCACCCGCACCGAGGCCGTCGAGCGCCACAGCCTGCTCGACGTCCGTACCGTCCACCTCGACCTCGACCTGACCCGGGGCCCGGAGGTGTTCGGCTCCACCACCCTGATCCGCTTCGCCTGCACCGCCCCCGGCTCCGCCACCTACGTCGACGTGATACCGGCCGCCCTCCACCGCGCCGTCCTCAACGGCCGCGAACTGGACGTCGCCACGCTCCGCGACGGTCGCCTCCCGCTGACCGACCTGGCCGCGGACAACGAACTCACCGTCGAAGCCGACATGGCCTACTCGCACACCGGCGAGGGCATGCACCGCTACACCGACCCCGCCGACGGCGAGGACTACGTCTACACCCAGTCCTTCCTCGGCGACGGCCCGCGCGTCTTCGCCTCCTTCGACCAGCCCGACCTCAAGGCGCGCTACACGCTCTCCGTCACCGCCCCCCACCAGTGGGCCGTGATCGGCAACAGCCTGGGCCACCAGCCCTCGCCGGGCCGCTGGAACTTCGCCCCCACCCCGCCGATCAGCAGCTACCTGGTCTCCGTGGTCGCCGGCCCCCTCCACTCGGTGCGCGCCGAACACGACGGCATCCCGCTCGGCCTGCACTGCCGCCGCTCGCTCGCCGCCCACCTGGACGCCGACGCCGCCGAACTCCTGGAGATCACCCGCCAGGGCTTCGACCACTACCACCGCGTCTTCCGCCACCGCTACCCCTTCGGCAGCTACGACCAGTGCTTCGTCCCGGAGTTCAACGCCGGCGCGATGGAGAACCCGGGCTGCGTCACCCTGCGCGACGAATACGTCTTCCGCTCCGCCGTCCCCGACACCCAGCGGGAGGAACGCGCCATGGTGGTGATCCACGAGATGGCGCACATGTGGTTCGGCGACCTCGTCACCATGAAGTGGTGGGACGACCTGTGGCTCAACGAGTCCTTCGCCGAGTACATGGCCTACAGCGTCACCGCCGCCTCCACCCGCTTCACCAGCGCCTGGACCGGCTTCGCCGCCGACCGCAAGACCTGGGGCTACGACGCCGACCAGCGCCCCTCCACCCACCCCGTGGCACCCGGCACCGTGGACGACACCGCCCAGGCCCTGCAGAACTTCGACGGCATCTCCTACGCCAAGGGCGCCGCCGCCCTGCGCCAGCTCGTCGCCTGGCTCGGCGAGGACGCCTTCCTCGCCGGAGTCAACGACTACTTCGACGAGCACGCCTTCGGCAACGCCACCCTCGACGACCTGCTCCGCGCCCTGGCCGCCGCCAGCGGGCGCGACGTCCAGGGCTGGGCCGAGCGCTGGCTGCGCACCACCGGCGTGGACACCCTGCGGCTGACCGGCGGCCGCATCGACCACACCTCGCCCGACGGCACCCCGCGCCCGCACCAGCTGACCGTGGCCCGCTACCGCCGCACCGCCGACGGCACCCTGGAACTCACCGACCGCGTGCCGCTCGACCTGGCGGCCGACGGCACCGCCGCGCCGCTCGACCCCGCCGCCGGGGCCACCGACGGCACCGCCGCCGACCTGACCCTGCTGAACGACACCGACCTCAGCTACGTCAAGATCCGCCTCGACCCCGCCTCCTGGCAGACCGTGCGCTCCTCCCTCGGCGCCGTACCCGAGGAACTCGCCCGGGCCGTGCTCTGGAGCGCCGCCCGGGACCAGGTGCGCGACGGGGAGCTGGCGCCCGCCGAGTACCTCCAACTGGTCGCCGACCACCTGCCCGGCGAGACCTCCGTCCACCTGGTCGACGCGGTGCTCGCCTTCGCCCACGAGTTCGTCGCGGACAGCGCCGTGCCGCCCGCCGAACGCCCGGCCGCACTGGCCGCACTGGCCCGGGTCTGCCGCACCCTGCTGGCCCGCACCGAGGGCGAAGCGGACCGCACCGGCCTGCGCCTGGTGGCCGTGCGCGGCGTCATCGCCACCGCCGACCAGTCCCAGGCCGCCGAACTGCGCGACTGGCTCGCCGCCGGCACCGTCCCCGGCGGCCCGGCCCTCGACCCGGACCTGCGCTGGCAGCTGCTGCTGCGGCTGTGCGTGCTCGGCGCGGCCGGCGAACCGGAGATCGCCGCCGAACTCGCCGCCGACCCCAGCAGCACCAGCGAGGAGGGCGCCGCCCGCTGCCGCGCCGCCCTGCCCGACCCGGCGGCCAAGGAAGCCGCCTGGCAGGCGCTGTTCCACGGCGAGCTCTCCAACTACCTGGCCGCCGCCACCGCCAGGGGACTGTGGCGGCCCGAGCAGGCCGAGCTGCTGGACGGACTGACCACCCGCTACTTCGAGGAACTGGGCCCGGCCGCCGCCCGCCGCGGCCCCGCCCTGGCCCGGGTGCTCACCACGGCGGCCTTCCCCGCCTTCGCCGCCACCGAGCACACCGTCCGGGCGGCCGAGGCCTGCCTGGCCGACCCGGACCTCACCGTGGCGACCCGCCGCGGACTGGTCGACCAACTGGACACGCTGCGCCGCGCGGTGCGGGCCCGGGCGCTGTCCGGGCAGTAGGGCCCCACGGACGACGGGCGGTGGCGCGGGCCGAGTTGCCCACGCCCCCGCCCGCCGCTCCCGCCGTGCCGGCCTCCCGCCGTGCCGGCCTCCAGCCGCGCGCAGGGCGGTTTTCGGCCGGGTCCGGCGCCCGGGGCAGTGCGTTTCGGCCTCCGTTCGTGTCCGCCCCGCACACGCTTCCTCCACATCCGATGCTGGGCCCGGAGTCGACGACACCCGGAGGTGGACGGATGAGGACCAGGCCCAGGACCAGGATCGCCGTACGCGCGGCGGCCGCCGCACTGGCGCTCGCCGCGGCGAGCGGCCAGGCCGCGACCCAGGCGCACGCGCAGACCCGGGAGGAGGTGCCCCAGCCCGGTCTGATCTCCACCACCGACCTGCCGCCGGACTCGCTCAGCTGGCAGGTCTCGTCCAGCGGAGACGGCTGGGGCGTCGACGGCCCCTGCGGCGGCTGGGACCACAGCGCCGTCTCCGACGACCGCCTCTTCTACGCGGACTTCTTCACCTCCGAGACCGCCTCCGCGTACGAGAAGGTCCTGGTGCTGCCGACCGAGGCCGAGGCCGTCGCCGTCGCCGACTCGCTGCGCGGGTTCTACGCCGGCTGCGCGGCCCGCACCGCGCAGCAGCTGCCGAACGACGTGGTGACGGCCCAGGACCACGGCACGGTCGACGTCGAGGAGGGCGCGACCGTCGGCGGCGTCCACGTCAAGCGGATCAACACCTGGGAGGACCACCGCGACGACCTCTACGGGGTGGGCCGGGACGGTAACACCGTCGTCGTGGTCGAGTGGGAGAGCAACTCTACCCAGCCCGACGTGACCGCCTTCAAGGGAACCGTCCGGGCCGCCGTCGACAAGCTCTTCTGACCCCGGCCCAGGCGCGGCAGCGCGGACCGGCCGGACACCGGCGCCCGGGCGAAGCGGCCCGGTGGCGGCCGGTGACGGCCTGGTGACGGCCTGCGGGAAACGGGTTGGCGGGCCGCGATGATCACTGCTACCTTTCCGGAGGCCGTGCGAGAGAACGAGGAGGTGGTACCCGTGAACGCTGTATCGACATGGGTGCTCCCCTCCGGGGTCACGGTCGGACGATAGCCAGGTCGTCCGGGAGCGCCGTCTTGTGAGCACTCCCGAAAGGCACGACCATGCACTTCACTTCCGAACAGCGCCTCGACGGCGACGTCCTCGAGCGCGAGTTCACCCTCGGCGAGATCCCCGGCATCCTGTGGACGCCCGAGTCGGCGTCCGCCTCCGCGCCGGCGCCGCTGATCCTGATCGGCCTGCCCCCGCTCGGGCTGCGCCCGATGTACCCCCGGGTGGCCGGGCGGGCCCGGTACTACGCGGCGCGGTACGGCTTCGCCGCGGCCACCGTCGAGCTGCCCGGCAGCGGCGACCGGCCCCGCCGGCCCGCCCTCGAACAGGCCCGCGCCGACCTGCGCCGGGTGATGGAGGCCGGCGAGCCGGTCACCGACGAGATCGTCGACGCCCTCGTCCTCCCGCTGGTCGACGAGGCCGTCCCGGAAGCGCGGGCCCTCCTCGACGCAGCCCTCGCGCTGCCCGAGGTCGGCGGCCCGGCGGGGTACGAGGGGGGCATCATCTCCATCGGCGTCCGGATGGCGGCCGTCGAGCCGCGCATCGCGGCCGCCGGCCTCTACGCCGGGAGCTTCGTCCCCCGCGCCGTCGTCGAGGAGGCCCGCCGGGTCACCGTCCCGCTGCACGTCCTGCTGCAGTGGGACGACGAGGCGAACGACCGGCAGGCCTCCCTCGACCTGTTCGACGCCTTCGGCTCCCGGGAGAAGACGCTGCACGCCAACATGGGCGGGCACACCGGCGTCCCGCAGTTCGAACTCGACGCCGGCGCCCGGTTCTTCGCCCGGCACCTGAAGTAGGCCGAGCGGCCGCACGCCCCGCCCGCCCGGGACCGGTACCACCGGTCGGACGGGTGGGCGTGTGGGCGTGCGGCCACGGCCCCGCGTCGTCAGGCCCGGGCGCACGACCGGAGACCGGGGGAGGCCGGCCCAGGAGACGACCGGGACGGGACGTCGGACGGGAGGCGGCTACGCGGCGCCGGCGGCGGCGCAGGCCAGGGCCACCTCGGCCCACGTCCAGGCCTGGTCCCGCAGGTCCGCGGTTTCATCGGACCGTTCCTGGCGCCGCGCCGCGTCGAGCGCCCGGCCCGCCGCCTGCACGGCGAGGGGGGAGGGGGCCGCGGCGACGGCCGCGCACGCCCGCGCCACCAGCGCCCACAGGCGGGCCCGCTCCCGTGCCACATCGCGGCCCGTGCCCGTCGTCAGCCCGTCCACCTTCACCGCCCACTCGTGGGCACGGCGTGCCGCCTGCGCCGCTTCCGCGGAAAAGTCCATGCCGGCCTCCCTGATCCCGTCGCTCCGGCGCCCCGCCGGGGGCGCCGGTCCGCACCTTACCCACCCAACGCCCCGGCGGGTGGGGTGAGTTGTGATCCGTCGATCACCGGCCGGCGGGCGGGGCGGCGATCCCCGGTGCCCGCGGTGCGTGCGGCGGGGCGCTACGAGCCGGCGGTGGCGGCCTCCAGGGTGGTGGCCATCACCGGGCTGGTGAAGGTGTTCGTCGCGTCCCCGGTGGACTGGTGGTAGGAGCCCCACTTGAGGTAGTTGCGGTCGCCGTCCCAGGTGGTGCCCGTGAAGGTGCCCGAGCCGGTGGTGAAGGTCTGCTTCACCCCGTCGAACCAGAAGTCGATGGTGCCGTCGGTGCGCCCCAGGTGGATCTTCAGCGCGTACGAGTGCCAGGTGTTGTTCGTGGTCCGCGCCGTCCACAGCGTGTGCGACACGTGGTCGGTGTCCCACTCCTGGAGGCGCACGCGCCCGTTGAGGACGTCGATCTCGATCGGGTGGTTGGCCGTGCCGGTGCTGGGCGAGCACTTCAGCTGGAAGACGTACCGGCTGTTGGTGTCCTTGACGTCCACCTTGGACGACCAGCCCAGGTAGAAGGTGTCGCCCTCCTTCAGGTCCGGGCTGAGCGTCTCGCAGCGCTCCTCGCCGGCGGCCTGGAAGGCCCGCCACACGCTGCCCTTGGCGGAGTCCTGGACGACGCCGAAGTTTCCGGCCGCGCACTGGACGGCCTTGAAGGAGGACGGGCCGGTGCTGGTGCTCGGGGTCCACAGGACCGTACCGGCGGCGCTGCTGGGCGCCACCCAGGCACAGGTGATCGCGAACGTGCCGAGGGCGACGGCCGCGGCGGCGGCCTTGCGGCGGCGGGTCAGAAGGGACATGCCTCTCCCGGGGGACGAGTGGCCGATACGAGCGAGCAGTGATTCGACCACCGCCAGGCCCGTACGGCCAGACGACGCGGCCGGCGGAAGGTCCCTTTCGGACACTTCCGCCGGCCGTCCCCCGCACTGAACCCGGGCCCGCCGCCATCCGTTACGGGGCGGGCCGCTTCCCGTCGGAGGCGTCCTCGTCGTACGAGGAGGTGCCCTCGTCCAGCAGCGGCTCCTGCGTCTTGAGGTGCGCCGGGGCCAGCGCCCGCAGCGCGTGGTAGCCGGTGATGACGACCAGGGTGCCCAGGGCGATGCCGCTGAGGCTGAAGGTGTCGGTGAACTTCATGGTCACGTTGCCGATGCCGATGATGATGCCCGCCGCGGCCGGCACCAGGTTCAGCGGATTGCGCAGGTCCACCCCGGACTTGGTCCAGATCTGCGCGCCGAGCAGGCCGATCATGCCGTACAGGATGACGGTGATGCCGCCGAGCACCCCGCCGGGGATCGCGGCCACGATCGCGCCGAACTTCGGGCACAGGCCGAACAGCAGCGCGAAGCCGGCGGCGCACCAGTAGGCGGCCGTGGAGTAGACCCGGGTGGCGGCCATGACGCCGATGTTCTCCGAGTACGTGGTGTTCGGCGGGCCGCCGACCGCGGTGGAGAGCATGGAGCCGATGCCGTCGGCGGAGATCGCGGTGCCCAGCTTGCCGTCCAGGTTCGAGCCGGTCATCTCGCCGACCGCCTTGACGTGCCCGGCGTTCTCCGCGACCAGCGCGATCACCACGGGCAGCGCGACCAGGATCGCCGACCACTGGAAGGACGGGCCGTGGAAGGTCGGCAGGCCGATCCAGTCCGCCTTGCCGACGCCCGACAGGTCCAGGCGCCAGTGGTCGGTCAGCTGCCCGGCGCCGTCCACCGAGTGGATCTTCCCGAAGACCCGGTCGAACAGCCAGGAGATCCCGTAGCCGAAGAGCAGCCCCAGGAAGATCGCCACCCGCGACCAGAAGCCGCGCAGGCACACCACGGCCAGGCCGGTGAACAGCATCACCAGCAGCGCCGTCCACTGGTCCTGCGGCCAGTACACCGAGGCGGTCACCGGGGCGAGGTTGAAGCCGATCAGCATGACCACCGCGCCGGTGACGATCGGCGGCATCGCGGCGTGGATGATCCGCGCCCCGAACCGCTGGACCGCCACGCCCACCAGGAACAGCACCACGCCCACCACGAACACCGCGCCGGTCACCGTCGCGCTGGTGCCGCCCTGCGCCCGGATCACCGCGGCCACGCCCACGAAGGACAGCGAGCAGCCCAGGTAGCTGGGCACCCGGCCCTTGGTGGCCAGCAGGAAGATCACGGTCGCCACGCCGGACATCATGATCGCGAGGTTGGGGTCGAGCCCCATCAGCACGGGCGCCACGAAGCTCGCCCCGAACATCGCCACCACGTGCTGGGCGCCGAGCCCTACCGTGCGGGGCCAGGAGAGCCGTTCGTCGGGGCGGACGACCGCCCCCGGCGCGGGCGTGCGCCCGTCACCGTGCAGCTTCCAGCGCACGCCGAGATCCATGGTGAGGTTTCGCTTTCTCTGTACTTCCGGGGACCGTCCGCACCATTCTCCCGGCCGCCGGGGCGTCCCGGCGATCACACGCACCCGCGTGAGCTGCGGAGACGTGGGGAGGGGCCTGACGGGCCCGGTGCTGTCGGGGATCTTACGGCCACCGTCCGCGCGGCCCGGATCCGGCCGGGGCCGGACGCCCGGGACGTGGTCATCGAGAAGGTCGTCATCGAGACCCGCCGACCGGCGAGGACGCCCGGCCGGCGAGGGCGTCCAGCGGCCCACGCCCCGGACGCTCACCCCGGACGCCCACCACGGCTGGCTCAGCCCTCGCGCCGGCTCCACTCACGGGCCCCCGGCGGATAGTCGTAGCCCGGCCGCGCGGCGCCCGCGCTGGTGCGGAACGGCGTGCCGGCGCCCGCGTCGACGCGCACCG
Organism: Kitasatospora sp. NPDC001547; assembly: GCF_042894165.1. Lineage (NCBI taxonomy): Bacteria > Bacillati > Actinomycetota > Actinomycetes > Kitasatosporales > Streptomycetaceae > Kitasatospora > Kitasatospora sp. NPDC001547. Next base: position 92,988 of record NZ_JBIAVL010000007.1, read on the forward strand.
TTCCCCGGCGCCCGCCGCTGGACCAGTCCAGGGTGAGGTCCCAGCGCACGTCGTGCGCCCGGGTGCGCACGGTGACGTAGAGGACTTCGGGGTCGGACTCGCTGACCTTGCGCGGGAAGTCCCGCTGCCCGCGCCGGGCGGCGACCGTCGGGCTGCCGCTGTCCAGGTCGACGTCGAAGGAGGCGCTCTCCACGTCGCTGCCGCAGCCCGACCCCATCGCGTAGTCGTTCCAGGCGAGCGGCGCGCCCTTGGTGACGACCCGTACGTGCAGCGCCTCCAGGACGACGGTGTCCTTCCCGGTGCCCTGGACGGTCAGCGCGACCCGCTGCTCGTCGGAGGCGACCGCGCCGTTGGCCGCCGCCCAGCGCGGCGCGTCCTGCTCGCCGGCGGGCGGACCGACCTGCTGGGGCGGCTTGTTGACCAGGAAGTGCTGGTAGCACGGGTTGTCGTAGACGTAGGGGCGGGTCGTGACCCGCAGTGGATCGGCGGTGGTGGCGGCGGTGGGGGCGGCCGGGGAGCCGGTGGAGGCCGTGGCGGAGGTGCCCGTCGCGGTGGAGCCGGTGGGGGCGGGGGCGGAGGGCGCGGGGCTCCCCTCGTCCGGGGGAGCGGGGGAGAGGCCCGCCGGGGAGGGCCAGGCGGTGCCCGGCTGCTCGGCGGCCGTGCTCGCGCCGCCGCTCCCGCTCCCGCTCCCGTCCCTGTTCCCGTCCCCGCCGACGGGCGCGAGGCTGAGCGCCACCGCGCCCAGCACGGCCGCCGCCGCGACCGCGGCCACCAGCACGCCGCGCCGGCCCCGGCGCGGCGCGGGCCGCTCGGGCACCACGCCGACGGTGACCGGGCCGTCCGGGCCGTTCTCCGGGCCGTCCCCGGGTCCGTCCTGCACTAACGGCGTCACATCCGGTACGGGCTCCGGCTCCGGCTCCGTCGTCGCCGCCGCGCCCGCCGCCGCCCCTGCCTCCGGCCGGGCCCGGCGCGCCGCGTCCGCCAGGATCCAGCGCCGGTGCAGCTCCGTCAGCTCCTGCGGCGTCGCCCGGCACAGCCGCGCCAGGCGGTCCAGCGGCGCGAACCCGGTGGGCACCACGGCGCCGATGCAGTACCGGTGCAGCGTCGAGGTGCTCATGTGCAGGCGCTTGGCCAGCGCCCCGTAGCTGAGCCCCGAACGCTCCTTCAGCTCCCCCAGCAGTGCCGCGAGATCGTCCGCCGCCGAGCTCCCCGTCGTCCGCGGCTGTTCCATCGCGCATCCCCCACGTCTCATCCCCGCGTTCCAGGGCCCCCGCATTCCCCCTGCTCAGGGCCCGTTCCAGTGTCCCACCGTCCCGAACCGGCCGTTGACCGTGGCGGCTGGGACGGATCACCGGGCAAGCTCCGGCCATCCAAGCACCACACCGGCCCGAGCACCGAAGGGGACACGGCCACATGCCCGGCATCCGCACCTCCCGCACCTCCCGCACCCGCCTCCTGACCGCCGTCGCGGGCGTGGCGGTCGCCGCGCTCTCGCTGAGCGCGTGCAACGACGACGCGGCGGACACGGGCGGCAAGGGGACGTCGGCGGCCTCCCCGGCGCCCGCCGCCCCCGCCGCCCCCGCCGCGAGCGCCCCCGCCCCGGCCGCCTCCCCCGCACCGGCCCAGACCGGCGCCCCCGCCCCCGCCCCCGCCGCCCCCGCCGCGAGCGCCCCCGCCCCGGCCGCCTCCCCCGCACCGGCCCAGACCGGCGCCCCCGCCCCCGCCCCCGCCAAGCCCTCCGCGAAGGCCCCCACCGCCGCCCCGAAGCCCCCGGCGGCCGCCGACGGCAAGGCCGTCACCTGCGAGGGTTCCGTCACCAGGACCGTCGCGGCGATGCTGCCGCGCCCGATCAACCACCTGCTGCTGACCGTCACCAACACCGGTAGCGCCCCTTGCCACCTCTACGGCTACCCGGCCGTACGCTTCGGCGAGGCCCAGTCGGTGCCGCCGGTCATCGAGGACTCCAAGCCGCAGGCCGTCGTCACGCTGAAGCCGGGCGAGTCCGGCTACGCCTCGGTGAGCCTGTCCGCCGCCGACGGCAGCGGCGGCCGGGGCCGCACCGAGACTTCACTGGCCGTCTACTTCCAGGGCCCCTCCGGCGGCGAGAGTGTCGGCGCGGGAAGCAACCCTTCGCTGCCGCCGAAGGGTCTTCACATCGACGACTCGCTCAAGGTCACCTACTGGCAGCACGACCTGGACGTCGCCGTCACCTGGTAGTCCCCGGCCGCGGCGGCCGGGACGGCACCCCCACGGTGCCGGTCCGCCCCCGCCGGGGAGGGCGACGCTCCGCGATCGTCAGATCGCCTGCTGTCATATGCTTGTCATATACATCTTTACCTCTGAGGGGGGTGCGTGGAGTTCCGACTGCTGGGCTCGGTGGCCGTGGTGGCCGCGGACGGCCGGGAGCTTCCGGCCGGATCGGCCAAACGACGCAGCCTGCTGGCCATGCTGCTGCTCCACCCCGGAGCACCCGTCACCGTCGAACGGCTCACCGAGACCCTCTGGGACGAGGAGCCGCCCCGGCACTCGCGCACCGTCATCCACAACCACGTCTCCGGGCTGCGCTCCCTGCTCACCGCCCACGACGCCCCCGCCGCCGGCATCGAGCTCGTCACCGACAACGGCGCCTACCGGCTGCGGGTGCCCGACCAGGCGGTGGACACCGTACGGTTCGAGCGCCTGGTGGCCCGCGCCCGCGCCCTGGACGACGCCGGCGAGGCCGCCGCCGCCCTGCGCGAGGCCCTCGCCCTGTGGCGGGGCCCGGCCCTCGCCGGCACCACGGCCGGCCTGCCGCTGCGGTGCGCCGCCCAGGCCCTGGAGGAACTGCGGCTGACCGCCGCCGAGGAACTGGCCCGCGCCCACGGCCGGCTCGGCGACCACGGCACGGCCGCGAACCTGCTGCACACCGAAGCCACCGCCAACCCGCTGCGGGAACCGCTGGTCGCCGAACTCGTGCACGCCCTCGGCCGCGCGGGGCGCCGCTCGGAAGCCCTGGACTGGTACCACCGCACCCGCCGCGCCCTGGCCGAGGAACTCGGCATCGACCCCGGGCCGGAACTCACCGACGCCTACGACCGCCTGCTGCGCGCCGACGTGCCGCAGCGCGCCGACGTGCTGCCGGGCCGCTCCCACCGGGTGCCGCCCGCCCGGCTGCCCGGCGGCCAGCAGCCGCCGCAGCGCCCGGGGGCCGACCGGGTCCCGCCCGCGCGGGTCGCCACCGTCGGCGGCCTGGCCTCCGTCCCCGACCAGCGGCCCGCACCCGCCGCCGTGCCGGTCGCCGCGCTGCCGTCCGCCGCGCTGCCGTCCCCTGCCGGACCGGGACCCGCCGCCGTACCCGAACCCGCGCCGCCCGCCGCCGCACCGGCACCCGCCGACGAGCCGCAGCCCGCGCCCGCGCCCGCGCCCGCCCTCGCCCCCGCGCCGACCGTCCTCGTCCGCCCCCCGGCGGTGCCCGCCGCCGACGCCGGCCCGCAGCACACCCCCTGGCCCTTCCCCCGCCGCCCGCGCGGCTTCGCCGGCCGGGAGGACGAACTGGCCGCACTGGACCGGGCCACCGCCACCCCCGGCGCCGTCGCCGTGCTCACCGGCGGCGCCGGCGTCGGCAAGACCACCCTCGCCCTGTACTGGGCCCACCGCCGCCGGCAGGACTTCCCCGACGGCCGGCTCTTCGTCGACCTGTGCGGCCACAGCCCGCTGCCCGAACGCGACACCGCCGCCGTCCTGCGCGAACTGCTGCTCGCCCTGGGCCTGCCCGCCGAGCGGATGCCCGCCACCCCCGAGGCGATGGCCGCCCGCTACCGGGAACTGACCGCCACCCGGCGGATGCTGATCGTCCTGGACAACGCCCGCCGCTCCGACCAGGTCCGCCCGCTGCTGCCCGACGGCGACGACTGCGTCACCCTGGTCACCAGCCGCGACCGGCTCGGCGGCCTGGTCGCCTCCGACGCCGCCCGCCCCGTACCGCTCGCCGAACTCTCCTCCCCGCAGGCCGTCACCCTGCTCGCCGCCACCCTCGGCCCCGACCTGGTCGCCGCCGAACCCGAGGCCGCCGCCCGCCTCGCCGGCCTGTGCGACGGCCTGCCGCTGGCCCTGCGGCTGGCCGCCGCCCGCCTCGCCACCGGCCCGGCCCGCGCGCTGGCCGCCCTCGCCGACGAACTCGCCGACGAGCAGAACCGCCTGGGCCTGCTCGACGTCGAGGACACCAGCGTCGCCGCGGCCCTCGCCCTGACCGTCCAGCACCTGAGCGAACCCGCGAGCCGGATGCTGCGCCGCCTCGGCGCCCACACCGGCGCCACCCTCGACAGCCGCACCGCCGCCGCGCTGGCCGGCTGCCGCCCCGAGGAGGCCGCCGCCGCACTGGCCCAACTGGCCACCGCCCACCTGATCGTCCAGATCGGCCGGGACGCCTACACCCTGCACGACCTGGTCCGCCTCTACGCCCGCAGCCTGCCCGGCGACACCGACACCGAGGTGCTGCCCCGACTGCTCGACCACCTGCTCAACACCCTCCTCAGCGCCTGCGCCGCCGCCGAACCGGGCAGCGAACCCTGCTGCGCCCTGCCGCCCGGCACCCGCCGCCCCGCCGAGGTTCGGCCCTTCCCCGACCGGGCGAGCGCGCTCGCCTGGTACGCCGCCGAACGCGACACCCTGCGCGGCGCGGTCGAGGCGGCGGTCGCCGCCGGACTGCACGACCGCGCCTGGCGCCTGGTGCTGCTCCAGTGGCCGCTGATCGTCTGGCAGGTCAGGGACGGCTGGGCGCCGCTGCTCGAACACGGCCTGGCCGCCGCCGAGGCCGACCGCGACCCCGGCGCCCAGTCCCGCGCCCGGGCCCTGCTGGGCTGGGTGCTGCTGGAGGAGGGCCGCCCCGACCAGGCCCTCGTCCACCTGGAACGCGCCCCCGACCTCGCCGCCCGGGCCGGCGACGGCACCGCCCAGGCCGTCGCCCTGGTCAACCACGCCCTCGCCCTCGCCCGCCACGGCGACCGGGCCGGCCGGGCCCGGGTGAGCGGACTGCTGCTGAAGGCCCTGTCACTGGCCGAACGGGCCGGACGCGCCGACCTGGTGGCCCTCGCCCGCCAGCACCTGGCGGCCGAGTGCCTGGCCGCCGGCGCCGCCGAGGAGGCCGCCCACCACGCCGCCCGCGGCCTGGCCGTCGCCGAACCGCCCTTCCCGGTCACCCGCCGAGTGGTCCTGCAGACCCTCTACGGCCGCGCGCTGGCCGCCACCGGCCACCCCGAGGAGGCCGCCCGCCACCTCGGCGCCGCGCTGCGCACCGCCCGTGAACACCAGTACGAGGAAGGGGAGTCGGAGGCGGGTGCGGCGCTGCGCGCCCTGTCGGCCGGCAGCGCCGCGGCGGCCGCGGTCGCCGCCACCGCCGCGGCCGTCGCCACCTGACGGGCAGCCGGCCGGGCAGCCGGCCGCCCGGCCGGCGGCGGCACCGGCCGGCAGCACTGGCGGGCCGGCCCGCAGGGAAGGATGGACACCGGGGGGAGCCCGGGCAGCGGGCGAAGCCGGCACACCACCTGCCCGAGGGGGGACGCGCGATGACCACGCCGCCGGAGCCGAACCGTCAGACCGAGCTGCTGGAGCTGTACAAGCTCGCCGTGGAGATGGCCGACCGGGTCTCGGCCCGCCGGGGCAGCGCCAACACCTTCTTCCTGTCCGTGCAGACCGCGCTGGTCACCCTGATCGGCTTCGGGATACCCAAGCTGTCGGAGTCCCCGTGGTGGGTGGCGACGGCCGTCGCCCTGGCCGGCATCACCCTCTCCGGCGCCTGGTGGATGCAGCTGCGCAGCTACCGGGACCTCAACGGCGCCAAGTTCCGGGTCATCAACAGCCTGGAGGACAAGCTCTCCGCGCGGATCTACACCGACGAGTGGGACGTGCTGCGCAACGCCGCGGCGTCCGGCCGGCGGCGCCGGCACTACACCGAACTCGGCACCACCGAACGGCTCGTGCCGATGATATTCGCGGTGGCCCACCTGATCCTGCTCACCGGCACGCTCGCCACCGGCACACTGGCCGTATGAGCCACCTCGATCCCATCGCCGAACTGATCCGCTCCTGCCTGCCCACGGAGGCCACGCCTCCCGCCGGCTCCGACGACCTCTTCCGCATCTACGCCGTGCTGCTCCAGGCCAAGGGCGAGCAGGTCACCGACGAGGACGTCCACAACGCCTGGACGGCCTGGACCCAGAGCACCGACGACAGCCACAAGGCCCTGGTGGCCTTCCGCGACCTCGACGCCCGCACCCGCGCCCTGGACGCCCCGTACACCCACGCCATCCGCACCGCCGCCCGCCGGCTCCACGACCCGGCCGACCGTTAGGGAGTGTCCGACGATTCCCGCCGGGTGCGCGAACCGTCGGACACGCCCGAGGAGTCCGAGGGCCCCGCCGTGTCCGGCAGGTGCGGCGGGCGCCCGGCCCGGGCGCCGGGCTCCGGGTCGTACTGGGCGAGGCCGTGGCCGAGCGACCAGTCGACCGACGCGTTCTCGGTGAGGACGACGAACACGTTGCGGGGCTCGGTGCCCGCGTACGCGTGGGCGAGTTCGGCGATCCGGCGGTACAGGGCCCGCTTGCGCCCGGCCGGCCGCCCGGCGCGCAGGGTCACGGACACGTACACGATGCCCTCGTCCCGGTGCACGCCGAGGTAGCCGCCGTAGCGCAGCGTGCCGCTGACGCCGTCGTGGCCGGTCAGCACCTGGAAGTGGTCGTCGGCCGGGATGCCGATCGTCTCCTGCAGGGCCTGGTGCACGGCGCGCCCGAGGGCGTCCAGCCGCTCGGGGTCGGCCCCCAGCGCGTCGATGCGGACGAATGGCACGGCACGGCTCCTTCCCCGAGGTCCCTGAGGGCCTTGAGACTACCCCTGTACATACCAGTAGGTACAGAAGGGGGTGGTGGTCCGGCGGCGGCCCGGGTGGGGCCGCCGCCGGACCGGGGTCGGTTCAGGCGCCGGGCGCGGCGGCGGCCAGCTCGTCGACGGTGCCGGACATGACGGTGCGCAGGTGGCAGGTCAGGTGTTCGAGGGGCCAGTGCCACCAGGCGAGGTCCAGCAGGCGGGCGACGTCGGCCTCGTCGTGGCGCAGCCGGATCACCTTGGCGGGGTTGCCGCCGGCGACGGCGTAGTCGGGGACGTCGGAGGTGACGACGGATCCGGCGGCGACGATCGCGCCGTGGCCGATGCGCACCCCGGGCATGACGGTGACGCCGTGGCCGAGCCACACGTCGTGGCCGACCACGGTGTCGCCGCGTCCGGGCAGGCCGGTGATCAGGTCGACGTGCTCGGCCCAGGCGCCGCCCATGACGGGGAAGGGGAAGGTGGAGGGCCCGTCCATCCGGTGGTTGGCGCCGTTCATCACGAACCGCACCCCCGTGGCGAAGGCGCAGAACCGCCCGATGACGAGCTTCTCCGGCCCGTAGTGGTACAGCACGTTGCGGGTCTCGAACGCCGTCGGGTCGTCCGGGTCGTCGTAGTACGAGTACTCGCCCACCTCGATCAGCGGCGAGGTGACCAGCGGCTTGAGGAGGACCACCCGGGGCTGCCCGGGGACGGGGTGCAGCACGGTCGGGTCGGGCACGGCGGGGATCACGAGGGGCACCGCTTTCGCGTGGACGAGGGGTCTCGGGGCGCCGGGGCGCGCCGGTCCATGATCCACCGGGCGGGGCCGCCGTCCAGCGGATCCCCCGGTCCCGCCCGCACGCCCGGCCGGGATTCACGAAACCTCCACACGGCGTCACTGCATCGACGGGCCGGGGCGGGGTAGTCGGGGCGTTCGACCGTGCCGACTCGAGGAAGGACTCCGATGGTCACGACCACTGGTGAACTGACCGCCTCCGCCGCTTCGCCGACGGAGGACCCGTCCCGCACGGCCGCCTCCGCCACAGCGGGGCTGCGCGACCTGCTGCCACCGGAACTCGCCGCGGCCGGCGACCCGCGCGAGGTGGCGCCCGCCGACGCCCGCGAGCTCACCCGGGTGCTGCTGCGCCGGCTCGCCTCGCTGGAGGAGGGCACCCGGGAGTACTCGTACGTGCGGGCCACCCTGGTGGAGATGAACCTGTCCCTGGTCAGGTACGCGATCCGCCGCTTCACCGCGCACCGCGAGCCGCAGGAGGACCTGCTGCAGGTCGGGGCGGTCGGCCTGATCAAGGCCATCGACCGGTTCGACCCCGAGCTGGGCGTCGAGTTCACCACCTTCGCGCTGCCCACCGTGCTCGGCGAGATCCGCCGGCACTTCCGCGACACCACCTGGGCCGTCCACGTGCCGCGCCGCCTCCAGGAGCTGCGGATCGTGCTGGCCAAGGCCCAGGACCGCCTGGCGCAGGAGCTGGACCGGGCCCCCACGGTGGCCGAGCTGGCCCGCCACCTGGAGATCTCCCAGGAGGAGGTGGTCGAGGGCCTGACCGCCGCGAACGGGCACACCGCGGGCTCCCTGGACATCAGCACCGAGGACGACGACCGCCCCGGCGGCCTGGGCGAGCGCTTCGGCGAGGAGGACCGGGACCTGTCCAAGGTGGAGGACCTGGTGGCGCTCAAGCCGCTGGTCGCCGCCCTGCCGGAGCGCGAGCGGCTGATCCTGTCGATGCGCTTCTGCGAGGACCTGACGCAGTCGCAGATCGGTGAGCGCCTGGGGGTGTCCCAGATGCACGTCTCCCGACTGCTCTCGCGCACCCTGCGGCGCCTGCGCGAGGGGCTGGAGAAGGACTGAGGGTGCCTGCCGCCCCCGCACCCGTTTGGCCGCGGGACTCCGCGTACGTAAGGTCGGAGGGCACGGACACGAGGGGACGACGATGATGCCATCCGACAACGACCAGCGGGCCCCCGGGCCGGCGGCCTCCCCGTACCGTGCGCAGCTGGCGGTGCGCACCCGCCACGCGGCGGCCGGTGCGGTGGTCTGCGCCCTGGCGGGCGACCTCGACATCGAGACGCTCGCCCCGGCGGCCGACACCCTCACCGCCCTGGTCGCGCAGCGGCCCGGCGCGGTGGTGATCGACCTCGCCGGGGTCGGCTTCTGCGACTCCTCCGGCCTGAACCTCCTGCTCAGGACCCGTCTGGCGGCGGGGGAGGAAGGCGTGGAGCTGCACCTGGCCGCGGTGCCGCCCACCGTGATGCGGGTCCTCGAACTGACCGGCACCCGGGCGGTGTTCTCCATCCACGCCTCGGCCGAGGAGGCCCTGGCGGCCTGAGCGGTCCCCGGTGCGCCGTACACGGTGCGCCGGGGACTGTGCCGTAGGGGGCGCGCACCCGGCGCCGGGGCAGGCATAATCCCGGGAGCGCCGGGAAACCGACCCTGCGAACCGCCGTCGATCCGAAAGGGTGCCCTCACATGACGATGAGCCGGGGAACCCTGGACGGCGAAGCGCACCGGGCCGGCCCGGTGCTGCCGCCCGGCGGCCAGCGCAGACGGCTGCCCCTGGCGGGGCTCCCCAAGCCGGTCGCCCGGGCCCGGGCCTTCACCGCCGAGGCCGTCGGCGACTGGTACCCGCCCGCCGGGGCGCCGCACGCCCACGAGGGCGTCGGCGAGGACGTCGTGCTGCTGGTGGCGGAGCTGGTGGCCAACGCCATGCTGCACGGTGACGGCCCGTCGGAGCTGGTCCTGCACGCCACCGGGCAGCGCCTGCGGGTGGAGGTCAGCGACCGCAGCCCGGTCATGCCCGTCCTGCGCCTGCCGCACGAGCCGGCCCTGCCCGGCGGCCACGGCCTGTTCATCGTGCAGCGCACCGCCGACCGCTGGGGCGCCGAACCGCACGGCCAGGGCAAGGCCGTCTGGGCCGAGTTCGACGCCCACCGGCTGACCCGGGACTGACCTTCCGGGACCGGCCCGGGCCGGGTGCGCAGGCCCGCACGGCGGCCGGCCGCCGCCCCGGGGCGGCGGCGACGGCCGACGGCCCAGCCGGCCGCGGGTCAGATGGCGCGGTTGCCGTAGAACGGGCCGTAGTAGAGCGCGTACTGGTCCCGGAACGGGGACTCCGGCTCCTCCAGCGCCCCGCTGTCGAGATCGGGGCTGTGCTTGATCTCCTCCCTGGTCCGGTCCACGTACACCTTCTGCTCCGCGACCTCGATGCGGATGACGGTGCCGGCCGGCAGCAGCACCCGCTTGCCGAAGATCCACGGGCCGGTGTCCACGACCAGGTACTGCGCCCCCACCTCCTCGGACAGCTTGTCCACCTTGCCGACGGAGCCGTCCACCGCCTCCACGTGGAACCCGATGAGGTCGGTACCGGCGCTGTGGCCGCTGGTGCTGCGGAACTCCCAGATGTCGACGTTCCCGCTCATGCGTTTCTCCCTTCCGTGGGCCGGGCCGGCGGGGTGCCGGGCCCGGCGCGGACGCGCGATGACCGGCTGCCCCGGACCGCCGCATCCATGCCGCCCCGTCGGACGCGCCGTCCGGCGGCCCCTGTGGGGTCCGTCACCGGCAGGAATGGCCGCGCCCCGCCGGGAAAAGCGAACAGGTGACCGGTGGCGCCCGTCCGGGCGCCCGCCGGCGGCCCCCGGCGAAGGGAAGAACGGCAGATGTGGTGGAGCCTGCTACGGCTGGCACTGGCGAGCGCCGCGGCGGTGCTCTTCGCGTACGGCCTGGACCGGATCACGCAGCTCGCGGGACGGCGCCTGGCCGCCCGCGCGGGCACCGCCGGCATACCCCTGGTGGTACGCCGCTGCCGGCTCCCGCTGCTGGCGCTGACGGCCTGTCTGCTCCTGCTCGCCGCCCTGCCCTGGATCGCCGCGCCGCCCGCCGCGAGCGAGGGGCTGCGCCACCTGGCGGTGATCCTCGCCATCGCCTCCGGCGGCTGGCTGTGCGCCCGGGTGGTGGCGCTGGTCGTGGACAGCACCCTGCGGCTGGCCGTGCACCGCCGCGACCCCGCCTGGGCCGGGCGCGCCCGCACCCAGGCCGACCTGCTCGGCCGGATCGGCCAGGCGATCGTCGCCGTGGTGACGCTGGGCGCGGTCCTGATGACCTTCCCGGCGGTGCGCGGCGTCGGCACGAGCCTGCTCGCCTCCGCCGGACTGGTCGGCGTGGTGGCGGGCGTCGCGGCCCAGAGCACCCTGGCCAACGTCTTCGCCGGCGTCCAGATGGCCTTCGGCGACCTCGCCCGGATCGGCGACGTGGTCGTGGTCGGCGGCGAGTGGGGCGAGGTGGAGGAGATCACCCTGACCGCCGTGGTGATCGCCACCTGGGACCAGCGGCGCCTGGTGATGCCGATGTCGTACTTCGTCGGCCGCCCGTTCGAGAACTGGTCCCGCCGCTCCAGCCGGATCACCGGCACCGCGCTGCTCCACCTCGACCACCACGCCCCGATCCCCCTGCTGCGCAAGGAGTTCGACGCCTTCCTGGCCGGCAACGAACTGTGGGACCGCGAGGGCAGCGCCCTCCAGGTGGTCGACACCACCCCCACCACCATCGTGGTGCGGGTGCTGGCCACCGCGGCGGACGGCGCCGACGCCTTCGAGCTGCGCTGCCAGCTGCGCGAGCACCTCATCGGCTACCTGCGCGACCACCACCCGTACGCCCTGCCCCGGCTGCCGGTGGCCCCGGCGCCCGGTTCCTCCCCGGACGCCGGGGACGGCGCCGACGGGCCGCCCCCGGTGCCGCGGCCGCGGGCCCGGCCCGGCGCGGACGGCGGGTGACCGGGGCCGTTCCGGGCCTCCCGCCAGGCCTCGCGGCCGGCCGTCCTCACCGGCCCTCGACCGCGCGGGCGTCGCCGGTCAGGGCGTAGCGGCGGCAGGCCAGCAGCTCCTCGCAGGTGCTGCCGAGCTCCTTGCCGAGCAGGTGCAGCACCGCCTCGGCGTCGCGGTCCGCGACGTAGCCCGGCGCGACCCGCAGGGCCAGCAGGCCCAGCTCCCGGAAGCCGCCGAGCACCTGCTGCTGCGCGTCCAGGCCCCGCGCGACGACGTGGCGCCAGGCCTCGACGTCGTGGCCGTCGGGGCTGCGGACGCCCTGGAGGTCGACCGGCGGCACGTCCGGGCGCTCCCGCAGCTCGGCGACGGCGTCGGCCACGGCGGCGCCCACCAGGGCGGGCTGCGGCGCCGCGCCGCCGGCTTCGGCGCGCACCCGGGCCAGCCGCTCGGTGATCAGGTCGGTGAGTTCGGCCAGCCGGCCGCGCAGGTCGACGACCGCCTGGACGGACAGCACCGGCCAGGCGTCCCAGCCGTGCGCGAGCTGCGGCCCGGCCTCGCGGCCGACGGTCTCCTCGATCGCCCCGGCCACCGCCGCGAGGTCCAGCAGCCGGTAGGCGGTGGGCCGGGAGAGGCCGAGCTCGGCCAGGGCGTAGGCGTCCCAGGAGGGGAAGCCGAGGGCCGTCCAGACCCGGCCGCGCCGGGCGGCGCGCACCCGCCGGGTCAGGACCAGGGCGGCGGTGCGCGGCTCCGCCACCGCGGCCCGCAGCTCGTCGGTCAGCCGCCTGGCCTCCGCCGCCTCCGCCGTGTCCGCCGGGCCGGCCGCTTCCGCCGCTTCCGCCGTTGCCGCCGGGTCGGTCGCGGGGTCCGGTTCGTGGGGGAGTGGTTCGCTCATGTGTGTGCTCTGCCCGCTGCCGAAAGTACGAATCAGGACGAATCGGGGCGAAGCCTGTCGTCGCGGGCGGCGTCCGTGGCGCCCCCGCCCGTCCCACCGCCCGTCCCACCGCTCTCCGCGCCGTTCTTCGTGCCGTTCTTCGTGCCGTTCTTCCCACTGCCCGGGGCGGCGTCCCGGTCGGCGGCATCCGGGCCCTCGGGCTCGCCCGGGAAGGAGACGTCGACCCGCTGCTCGGGCCGGCGCTCCTCCTGGCGGGCGACCGAGGACAGCACCGCCTGGTCGGCCTCCGTCAGCGGCGGCTGCAGCAGGCTGCGCGGCCACAGCCGCCGGGCGAGCACCACGTTCACCTCGGCCGCGTACACGGTGACCTGCGCCGCCAGGTAGATCCAGGACAGCAGCCCGATCACCGTCGCGAAGAACCCGTAGACCTGGCTCGCGTGCCGCAGCGCGTGGGTGACCAGCAGCGCGCCGCCCGCCTGCAGCGCGGTGAACAGCGGCCCGGCGAGCGCGCAGCCCGGCCACAGCGCCCGCAGCGGGACCTCGCGCGGGGTGAGCACCCGGAAGCAGGCCAGGCACAGCGCGGCGTTCACCAGCGCCGAGACCACCAGCCCCCCGATCCGGGCGGCCGTCCCGGCCAGCGTGCCGCCGACCAGCGAGGCGGCGGCGGTGCCCAGCACCAGCCCGCTGCCCAGCACCGCGAACAGCAGCAGGCTGCGCGCCAGCCGCGGCCAGTAGCCGGGCCGCTGCACCCCGGGCACGTTCCACACCTCGGCCATCGCGTGCTGCAGGACCTGCGCGATGCCCAGCGCCCCGTACAGCAGCCCCAGCGCGCCGATCAGCAACGCCAGGCCGCTGCCCGCCAGGGAGTGGACGTTCTGGCGCAGCTGGTCGCCGATGATCGGGAAGTCGGCGAGCGCGGAGTCCACGACCGCGCGCTGCGCGTCGGGGTGGCCGTGCAGGACGAAGCCGAGGGCGGTGCTGAGCAGGAGCAGCAGCGGGATCAGGGCGACGAAGCCGTAGTAGGTGATCAGGGCGGACAGCAGCCCGCCCCGGTCGTCCCCGTACTTGCGTACGACGCCGACCACCAGGCCGGTGGCCCGGTGGCGCTGCTGGAAGCCGTCCACGGCCCGCAGGCCCCGTTCGATGGGATTCACACCGCGCGTCTGCCCCCGGCGCCCGGCGCGACACCCGGGGATTGGTCCGCCGCCTCCCGGGCACCCGCGAGGCGCAACCCGCGAAGCGGGCACCCGCGAGGCGAGCGGGCGACGGACCACGAGGCGAGGAGCCGACGGTGAACGAGATCCCCCAGGGCGGCGCGGGCGGCGTGCCGCTGCACCACGACGGAGACGACGCCTCCAGCGACCCCCGGGCGCCGGGAGCCGGGCCGGGCGACGAGGAGCGGAGCACCGAGGAGCAGGGCGAGGCGACCACCGCCGAACCCGGCCGGGCCCGGCGGCTCGGCCCCGACGAGCGCACCGGGGACGGGGGCGACGGCGGGGCGGACGACGGGGACGGGGACGGGGACGGCGCCTGACTCCTTGAGCGGCGGGGGCCGGGCGCCGTCGCCCGCGGTCACGGCGTGCGGGTGACGGTGGAGGCGACCAGGCGCTCGGCCAGGCCCTCGCGGCCCAGCTCGCGGTACCAGCGGCGCTGGCGGTCGGCGCCGCTGCCCCGGAGCTCGAAGCCCCGCCACAGCTCCTCCACCCGCCCGGTGTCGCCGGTGGCCTCCAGACCGGGGGCGGCGTAGGCGCGCAGCTGCCCGACCACGGCCGCGGCCGGGCGGCAGGTGCCGTCGGGGGAGACCAGGTCGCCGTGCGTCCCGGTGCGGGCGGCGTGCCAGACGGCGGCGCGCAGCAGTTCGTCGGCGGCCTCCGGGCGCGGGCGCCCGGCCCGCTCCTCCAGCACGGCCGCGGCGACCAGGCCCCGGATCAGGCCGGCGAACAGTTCGGCGTCGGCGACCGTCAGCTGCACGTCCGTCGCCCGCACCTCCACCGTCGGGTAGCGCGCGGACAGCCGGGCCTGCCAGTAGAGCTGGCCGTCGTCGGCCACGACCCCGGCCGCGCGCAGCGCCGCCACCCGCCGCCGGTGGTCGGCGGCGTCGCGGAAGGCGGGCGGCGGGCCGCTCACCGCCCACTGGTCGAAGTGGACGGTCCGCCAGCTGGCGAAGCGGGTGTCGCGCCCGCGCCAGTAGGGCGAGTTGGCGCTGAGCGCGATCAGCACGGGCAGCCAGGGCCGCAGCCGTACCAGGGCGCCCACGCGCTCCTCCTCGTCGGCCACGCCGACGTGGACGTGCATGCCGTTCAGCATCAGGTCGTCGACCAGGGCGGGCGCCTGGCGCCGGGCCCGCCGGTAACGGGTGTCGTCGGTGACCGGCACCCCGCCGGCGGGAGCGAACGGGGCGGAGCCGACCGGGACGACCCGGCAGCCGTGCTGGGCGGCGGCCGCGTTCAGCGCCGCCCGCACCCGCGCCAGGTGGCGGCCCACCGCGGGGAGGTCCTCGCAGACCGGGGTGGCGCTCTCCACCTGGACCTGGAGCAGCTCGTGCTGCGCCTCCGGCGGGCGCAGCGCGGGCGCCAGCGAGGCGGTGGCCAGGACCTCGGCGGCGCGGGGCATCGGCGCGCCGTCGCGGGGGTCGACCAGCAGGTACTCTTCCTCGACTCCGAGTGTCAGCATGCCCGCTCGGCTACCCCGCCGGGCCGTTCGCACGCGGCCGGGCCACGACGGACCCCGCCCGTATCCCCGCACCCGGCCGGGCCCCGCCCGGCTCCCCGCACCCGGCCGGGCCCCGCCCGGATCCCCGCAGCCGGCCGGGCCCCGCCCGTACCGCGAACCCCTGCGGCAGGTACAACTACTTGCCACGACCCAGGGGAGGAAACCGAAGGTGACCGACGCGACGACCCCCGCGGCCACGGCCGCCCCCCACCACGACCACTACCCCACCCTCGCCGAACTCGACGACACCGCACGCCGGCTGGCCACCCGGTGGCCCGACCTGTGCCGGGTGCGCACCGTCGGCACCTCCCGCGCCGGCCGCCCCCTGACCCTGCTCACCGTCGGCCACGGCCCCCACGACGTCCTGGTCGTCGCCGGCGCCCACGCCGACGAGTTCGCCGCCCGCACCGCCGTCACCGACCTCGCCCACCACGCCCTCACCCGCCCGCACCCCGACCTCACCTGGCACTTCCTGCTCTGCCTCGACCCCGACGGCGCCCACCTCGCCGACGGCAGCCGCACCGCCCGCACCCTGCCCGCCTACTTCGCCCACTACTACCGCCCCGCCGCCGAGGACCAGCCCGAATGGGCCCCCGCCATCGGCGCCGACCTCCCCGAGAGCCGCGCCCTCCTCGACCTCGTCGACGAACTGCGCCCCACCCTCCAGTTCTCCCTGCACAGCACCGACGTCGGCGGCACCTTCGTCCAGGCCACCAGCGACCCCACCGCCCTCGCCCACCCCTTCGCCCGCTCCGCCGCCCACCTCGGCATCCCCGTCGAGACCGGCGCCTTCGACACCTTCCACCTGCACGAATCCGGCCCCGGCGTCTACCTGATGACCCCCCACCACATCGACCACCAGGAACGCACCACCGGCATGCTCACCCCCCACCAGGGCGACCGCGGCCGCTCCGGCACCTGGTTCGCCCCGCAACGCCACGGCGGCGAGACCGTCCTCGTCGAAGTCCCCGCCTTCACCAGCGCCCACCTCGGCGACCACCGCCCCGCCGACGACGTCCACCGCCACCTGCGCACCACCGCCGACCGCCTGCGCCACCGCGGCACCCTCCTCACCGCACTCCTCGACGCCGCCCTGCCCCACCTGCGCCACCCCGACACCCCACTGCTGCGCGCCGCCCGCACCCCGCTGACCGCCCTGCACCAGCTCGCCGACGCCTGGGACCCCGAGGTCCACGGACACGACCTCCTGCACACCCCGATGACCCGCGCCCGCCTCACCGGCATCGACCTGTGGGCCCACCGCGTGCCGGTGCGCGCCGCCGCCCTGCTGCGCCGCGCCGTCCGGGTGGCCGGCGCCCCCGCCGCCCGCGAGGCCGCCCGCCTCGACCACCTCCTGCGGGACTGGTGCGCCCAGTACCAGCGGCGCTTCGAACCGGTCTGGCTGCCGGTCGCCCACCAGGGCGCCCACCAGGCCAACACCGTGCGCGCGGCCGTCGCCCTGCGCCACCCGGCGCCCTGACGCCCGGCCCCCGGCCGCCCACCGCCCGCCGCACCCCTACCTGTACCCGCGCCCGCGTCCCGGGGGCGGGACGCGGGCGCGGGTGGGGGGCTTGCCGTCGGCTCAGCCGTGCTGTCCGGCGGCGGCCGGGGCCGGGGCGGCGAAGCGGGGCAGGACTTCCTCGGCGAGTTCGTGGAGGAGGTCGTCGACCGGGCGGTCGTTGGGGCGCAGGTTGAAGGAGACGTGGGAGACGCCGAGGTCGGACATCAGCTCCAGGTGCTCGATCAGCGCGGTGCGCCCGGTGCTGAGGCCGAGGCGGATGGGGCGCGGGGCGGCGGCCGGGTCCTCGGCGAGGGTGAGCACCATCGGGGTCAGGTAGGGCTTGTCGCCGGCGAGGTCGCGCCACTGGCGCATCCGCAGGCGCAGTGCGCCCGGGTCGCGCGGGTAGTTGAGGGAGGCGTCGGCGTGCTCGGCGATCCACTCGGGGCTCTGCTGGGCGCCGCCGGCCACCGCGATCGGGATGCCCGCGGGGTGGCTGGGCCGGGGGAGGACCTCCAGCTGCCGCTCGGCGCCGAGGCCGGCGGCGGGCAGTTCCAGCGGGCCGGGGCGCCAGGCGGCGCGCAGGGTTCGGACGCCGGTGCGGAAGGCCTGGCCGCGGTGGTGGAAGTCGCGGTCGAACAGCGGGTACTCGACGGGGCGGTCGCCGCTGGCCAGGCCGAGCAGCAGGCGGCCGCCGGAGAGCACGTCGACGGTGGCGGCGGCCTTGGCGACCAGCAGCGGTTCGCGCAGCGGCAGGACGACCGCGCCGGTGGCGAGGACCGCGTCGCGGGTGAGGGCGGCGAGGTGGCCCAGGTGGGTGAAGGTCTCGAAGACGCTGCCGGCGTCGCCGAACTGGAGCGGGTCGTAGAGCGGGACGTCGCGCACCCACAGGGCGGCGAAGCCGAGGCGGTCGGCGAGCCGGGCGAGGCGGGCGTGCTCGGCGAGGTCGGGGACGCCGAAGGGGCGGCCCGCCTCGCGGTCGGCCCGGCCGCGGTCCTGGCCCCAGTCGTTGTCCAGGGGCAGTTCCAGGCCGATGGTCAGCCGGCCGTCGGCGGGGGCCAGTTTGGCGAGTGCGGGGTGGGGCGGTGCCATGGCGGGGTCCTCGGGGAAGGCCCCGTCCCGGGCGGCGGTGCGACCGCCCGGGACGGGAGTGGTGGGGCGGGGCGGATCAGTTGAACTGGTCCGGGTGCGGGCCGGTGCGCAGGCCGCGATCGGTGGCGGCGACGGCGGCCATGTCCTGCTCGGTCAGCTCGAAGTCGAAGACGTCGAGGTTCTGCCGGATGCGGGCCGGGGTGACCGACTTGGGGATGACGATGTTGCCGAGCTGCAGGTGCCAGCGCAGGACGACCTGGGCGGGGGACTTGCCGGTGCGCTCGGCGACGGCGGTGATCGCCGGGTCGTCCAGGACGGCGCCCTGGGCGAGCGGGCTCCAGGCCTCGGTGGCGATGCCGTGCGCGGCGTGGAAGGCGCGCAGCTCGGCCTGCTGGAGGCCGGGGTGCAGCTCGACCTGGTTGACGGCGGGCACCAGCGAGCTGTTGTCCAGCAGGCGCTGGAGGTGGGCGGGCTGGAAGTTGGAGACGCCGGCGGCGCGGATGCGGCCCTCCTCGGCGAGGCTCTCGATGGCGCGCCAGGAGTCGAGGTAGAGGTCGCGGGCCGGGGTGGGCCAGTGGATGAGGTAGAGGTCGACGTGGTCCAGGCCGAGCTTGGCGAGGCTGGCGTCGAAGGCGCGCAGGGTGGCGTCGTGACCCTGGTCGGCGTTCCACAGCTTGGTGGTGACGAACAGGTCCTCGCGGGCCACGCCGGAGGCGGCCAGGGCGCGGCCGACGCCGGTCTCGTTGCCGTAGATGGCGGCGGTGTCGATGCTGCGGTAGCCGGCCTCCAGGGCGGCGGCGACGGCGGCGGTGGTCTGCTCGTCGGGGACCTGGAAGACGCCGAAGCCGAGCTGGGGGATCTCGACGCCGTTGTTCAACTTCACGGTGGGGACGCTGGGGGTGGTCATGGTCGGGTGCTCCTTCGGGCGGTGCGGTCGGTGAGGGGGGAGTGGACGGTCCGGGCGCTGCCGGGGCCGTCGCGCAGGACGACGTCCCGCGGGGTGCGGGCCGTGGTGCTCAGCGGGCGGGCGCGGCGAGCTCGGCCAGGGCGGCGGCGGCGAAGGCGTGGTCCTGCTCGGGGGCGCCGCCGCCGACGCCGATGGCGCCGACCAGCCGGCCGTCGCGGTGGACCGGCAGGCCGCCGGCGAGGAACAGCAGCGGGCGGTCCAGCGCGGTGGGCAGGGAGTGGAACGGCCCGTCGGGCTTGACCAGGTCGACCAGGTCGGCGGTGGGGGCGTCCAGCTGCAGCGCGGTGTAGGCCTTGCGGGTGCTGGTCTCGCCGGAGATCAGCACGGCGCGGTCGTCGCGGCGGAAGGCGAGCAGGTGGCCGCCCGCGTCCAGGACGGTGACGCTGACCGTCGCGCCGGCGGCCTCGGCGGCGGTACGGGCGGCGGCGACGAGGGTCTCGGCGTCGGCGGTGGTGAGCGGGACGACGGCGGTGGTGCTCATGGCGGTGGTTCTCCCGGGGTGGGGTGGGGTCCGGTCAGGTCGATGGTCAGTGGTGCAGGGCGGCGGGGCGGGCAGCCGCGCCCGGGGCGACGGCCGCACGGGCGTGGTCGCGGCGCTCCAGGGCGGCGGACCAGAAGGCCAGCAGCAGGGCGGCCGCGGCGAGGGCGGCGCCGACCCAGTTCGGGGCGGTGTAGCCGAGCCCGGCGGCGATGACGGCCCCGCCGAGCCAGGCGGCCAGCGCGTTGCCGAGGTTGAAGGCGCCGATGTTGACGGCGGAGGCCAGGGTGGGGGCGCCGTGGGCCTGGTCCAGGACCCGCTTCTGCAGCGGGGGGACGGTGGCGAAGCCGAGGGCACCCACCAGCAGGACGGTGACGGCGGCCAGCACCTTGTTGTGCGCGGTGAGGGTGAACAGGGCCAGCACCACGGCGAGGCCGCCGAGGGTGGTGTAGAGCATCGGCATCAGCCTGCGGTCGGCGTAGCGCCCGCCCAGCAGGTTGCCGAGGAACATGCCGACGCCGAACAGCACCAGCAGCCAGGTGACGGAGCCCTCGGCGTAGCCGGCGACGTTGGTCATCATCGGGGCGATGTAGGTGATCGCGGCGAAGACCCCGCCGAAGCCGAGCACGGTCATCGCCATCGCGAGCAGCACCTGCGGGTTGCGGAAGGCGGTCAGCTCCCCGCGCAGGTGGGCGCCCTCGGCGCGGGGCATGGCGGGAACCAGGCGGGCGATGCCGAGCAGGCCGACCACACCGAGCGCGGCGACGCCGGCGAAGGTGGCGCGCCAGCCGACGGCCTGGCCGATGAAGGTGCCCAGCGGCACGCCGACGATGTTGGCGACGGTCAGCCCGGTGAACATGGTGGCGATGGCGCCGGCCTTCTTCTGCGGGGCGACGAGGTCGGCGGCGACCACGGAGCCGATGCCGAAGAAGGCGCCGTGGGCGAGCGAGGTCACGATGCGCCCGGCCAGCATCACGGGGAAGGAGGGGGCGGACGCGGAGAGCAGGTTCCCGGCCACGAACAGGCCCATCAGCAGCATGAGCATGGTCTTGCGGCTGATCCTGGTGCCGAGGACGGTCATCAGCGGGGCGCCGATGACGACGCCGAGGGCGTAGCCGGTGACCAGCAGGCCCGCGTCGGGGATGGAGACGCCGTAGTCGCCGGCGATCTGGGGCAGGAGACCCATGATCACGAACTCGGTGGTCCCGATCCCGAATGCGCCGATGGCCAGGGCGATGAGAGCGAGAGGCATGGGCCCGAACCCTTCTGTGATTGCTTGAGCTAGCGCCTTGCGTGCTTAAACAATAGTTGCAGACGCGCGATAAGTGCAAACGCGGATAGGATGCACGCGCTACGGGCTCGGGCGGGCCGCGGTGCTGCGGCCCCTGGTGTGGGTGTGTGGGTGTGCGGGTGTGCGGGGCGCGGGTGCGCGAACGCGAAAGGGCCCGGCCCGTCCGGACCGCGGGTGCGGTTCGGACGGGCCGGGCCCGGGGGAGCGGCGGCGTGGGGCCGGCCGGGTCAGCGGGCGGGGGGGGCGGCGTCCACGGCCTCCACCGCCTTGACCAGCGAGGCCAGCTCGGGGTTGCGGGCGGCCTCGGCCAGCGCCTCGCGCAGCGCCGCGTCGTTGGTCGGCCGGGCCTCCTCCAGGAGCCTGAGGCCGTCCTCGCTCACATTGGTGTAGATGCCGCGGCGGTCGGTCGGACACAGGTAGCGCGACAGCAGGCCGCGGTCCTCCAGCCGGGTGACCAGGCGGGTGGTGGCGCTCTGGCTGAGCACCACCGCGTCGGCCACCTGCTTCATCTGCAGGTGCCCGCCCACGCCGTCGTGCTGGCGGCTGAGCACGTCGAGCAGCGAGTACTCCCGCACGCTCAGGTCGTGCTTGGTCTGCAGGGCGCGCTCGATGTGGGACTCGATCCGGCCGTGCAGGACGGAGAGCGCCCCCCAACCGTTGGCGAGGGCGGTGAGCGCGGGGTCCGTGGCGGTCATGGGGCCTGGCCTCCTTCCAGTCGTGGCTGGATCCAGGATAAGCCATGAACAGAAATATCGGCTAGAGCTTATATAGCGCTCATGCAAGCAATCCCCCGGGCGGGCGCGGTGCGGGCCCGGGGGCGTCCGGTGCCGGGCGGTGCCCAGTATCCGCGGGGCTTTGGCGCAAATGGTTCAGACCATTGACGCGGGGGGAGACCAGATCCTACGGTGTCGGGCAACCGGTCTGGCGCGGGCATGCCACGTCTCGGGCAGGCCGCCGTGCGCACCCCCACGCGCACGCGCACGCCCCGCGCCGGGCGCACACTCCATCCACCCCCACGGAGGAGCACCATGCGCAAGCGCCACCTGATCGCCGCCGCCGCGGCCGCGATCGTCCTGCCGATCGCGGCGGCCCTGCCGGCCCAGTCGCACGGCTTCATCAACCTGCCGCCGAGCCGTTCCGCGCTCTGCGGCGCCAACGCCGTCCCGTGGGACTGCGGCGACATCCAGTGGGAGCCGCAGAGCGTCGAGGGCCCCAAGGGCTTCCCGAGCCGCGGCCCGGCGGACGGCACCATCTGCGCCGGCGGGGACGCCCGCTGGGCCCCGCTGGACAACCCCCGCAACGGCGCCTGGCCGACCACCAAGGTGACGGCGGGCCAGCAGCTCACCTTCACCTGGGAGATCGAGGCCCGGCACTCCACCACGAACTTCAAGTACTACCTGACCAAGCCCGGCTACAGCGCCGGCCAGCCGATCACCCGGGCCGCCCTGGACCTCACCCCGTTCCTGACCGTCCCCTACAACGGCCGCCAGCCCGCCGCCACC
Organism: Kitasatospora sp. NPDC001547; assembly: GCF_042894165.1. NCBI lineage: Bacteria > Bacillati > Actinomycetota > Actinomycetes > Kitasatosporales > Streptomycetaceae > Kitasatospora > Kitasatospora sp. NPDC001547. The sequence continues at coordinate 115,036 of NZ_JBIAVL010000007.1, forward strand.
ACCACCCACACCGCGACCCTGCCCACCGGCCGCACCGGCCACCAGGTGGTCGTCGCGGTCTGGGAGATCGCCGACACCGCCAACGCCTTCTACTCCTGCACCGACGTCCAGTTCTGACCGTCCCGACCGTCCCGACCGGACTGGCCGGACGACCGGACCGTCCGACCGCCGTGTCCCGCCGGCGCCGCCGCCCGACCCCGGGCGGCGGCGCCGGCGGGACACCCGTCCGAGACCCGCCCCCCGGGCCCGCCCCGCCCCCTGTCCCCGGGGCCGTGCGCGCGCGCCGCGGAAGCCGTGAATGGGTACATTGACGACATTTGGGCAGCAGTGCCCAGTGTCAGGCTCCGCGCGTCCACGCCAGAAGGCCGACCGCCTTCGGAAAGGGTCTCCATGCGCCCCGACCTCAGCCCCGCCGTCCTCGCCGAGCTGCGCCGGCCGCGGCCCTACCCGGCGGTGTCGATCCTGATGCCCACGCACCGCAGGGAGCCGGACAACACCCAGGACCCGGTCCGGCTGCGCAACCTGCTGGCCGAGGCGAAGGAGCGCGTCCAGGCCGACCCGAAGGTCTCCCGCGCCGACCGGATCGACGTGCTGGAGCAGCTCGACCGGGCACTGGCCGAGGTCGACCTGGTGCACGCCGAGGACGGCCTGGCGATCTTCGCCGCCCCCGGCGAGCACCAGGTCTGGTCACTCGGCCGCAGCACCCCCGCCCGGGTGGTCCTGTCCGACACCTACCTCACCCGCAACCTGGTCGCCGCGCACGCCGCCGAGCGCCCGTTCTGGGTGCTCGCCGTCGCCGCCGACAAGGTGGTGCTGTGGGGCGGCACCGAGGAGCGGGTCACCGAGGACAGGGCCCACGGCTTCCCGCTGGTACGCGTCTTCGACAACCCCGACCCCGAACGGCAGGAGCAGATCGGCGACACGCCCAGCACCTTCCGCGACGAGGGGACCAAGACCTTCCTGCGCCAGGCCGACACCGAGGTCGGCAAGCTGCTGGCCGCCGCCCCCCGCCCGCTGTACGTGGTCGGCGAGGCCGCCGCGCTCGCCCTGCTGGACGCCGTCGGCCCGATCGCCAAGGAGGCCGCCGCCCAGCTGCCGCACGGCGGCCTGGCCCAGGCCGACGCCGAGACCGTCCGCAAGGTGGTCGAGCCGGCCGTGCGCGCCCGCGCCGAGCGCGAGGTCGCCGAGCACCTCGCCCAGCTCGACAAGGCCCGCGGCGCCCAGCAGTTCGCGGCCGGCCTGGACGAGGTCTGGCAGAACGTCGGCCAGGGCCGGATCGCCCGCCTGGTGGTCGAGGAGGACTTCCGCGCCACCGTGCGCGACGACGGCGAGCACCTGGTGCCCGCCGAGGCCGACCAGGACGGGGCCCGGGACGACATCGTCGACGAGGTCGTCGAACGCACCCTGGACACCGGCGGCCTGGTCGGCTTCGTCCCCGACGGCACCCTCGCCGACTCCGGGCGGGTCGCCGCCGTCCTGCGCTACTGACCGCCCTCGGCCCGGCCCGCCCGCCGCCGGCCGTCCGCCCGGTGGGCGGGCGCGGGCCGCCCGGACCGCCCGTACGGAAGCGGCCGGTACGGAAACGGCGTACGGAAACGGCCGTACGGAAGCGGCCGTACGGAAGCGGCCGGTACGGAAACGAACCGGCCGAACGGTGCACGGAATCCGCCGGTTTCGCGAAGCGCACGCGCAATGGTCACGAACGGTTTCCGGAGCCGTGGGGTCCGGTTCGGCAACCTCCCCTAGCCTGCCGCGCATGACACCGAGTCACCACCCCCGCGCGGGCCGCCGCACCGGTCTGCTCGCCGCCGCCGTCGCCGCCTCGCTCGGCCTCACCGCCGTCGCCCTGGGCGCCCCCAGCGCCGTCTCCGCCGAATCCGCCCCCGGCGCGGCCGGCGCCCCCGCTGCGGCCGGTGCCCCGGCCCCCGGCGAGGTCGTCCTCGACGAGCACTTCTCCGCCCCCGCCCTGCCCGCCGGCTTCGCCGCCGTCGAGGGCGACTGGAAGGTGGAGGGCGGCCGCCTGGTCGGCACCTCCGCCGACTCCGGGCAGCAGAGCCGGATCACCTTCGGCCGCCACCTGGACGACTTCCGCATCGAGGCCACCGCCCGCTTCGAGACCGTCCGGGACGGCGCCCGCTGGACCGCCCTCGGCCTGGACGTCCCCGCCTCCGGCGCCACCCCCTGGTCGATCGCCACCATGCGCACCGGCACCACCGCCGCCAACGGCCTCGAATTCGCCCAGCGCACCCCCGCCGGCACCTGGAACGTCACGGACACCGCCGCGGCCCCCACCGCCGCCGGCACCGGCCGCGACGTGCGCGTCGCCGTCGAGGTCCACGGCACCACCGCCCGCTGGATCCTCGACGGCAAGGAGGTCCTGCGCACCACCCAGGTCGCCCGCAGCGCCGACGGCGGCCAGGCCCTGGTGGTCAACGGCGCCAAGGTCTCCTTCGACGACCTCAAGGTCACCGCGCTCGCCCCCGCCGGCCGACTGCGCCCGGCCGGCGCCCCGCTGACCGTCTTCGCCCACCGCGGCGCCTCCTCCGCCGCCCCCGAGAACACCCTGGTCTCCGACGAGATCGCCCGCCGCGGCGGCGCCCAGTGGATCGAGAACGACGTCCAGCCCAGCAAGGACGGCGTCCCCTACGTCCTGCACGACGACAGCGTCGACCGCACCACCGACGGCAAGGGCCGCGTCCGAGACCTGACCGCCGCCCAGCTCGACACCCTGGACGCCGGCTCCTGGTTCGGCCCCGCCTACGCCGGCGCCCGCGTCCCCACCCTGGCCGCCCAGCTGGAGGACCTGCGCACCCGCGGCGGCAACCTGCTGCTGGAGATCAAGGGCAGGCACAGCCGCGACGAGGTCGCCCGGATCGTCCAGGAGGTGCGCGACCACCGGATGACCGGCCGGGTCTTCGTCCAGAGCTTCGAGGTCGACGCCCTGAAGTACACCCGCGAGCTGGCCCCCGAACTGCCGCTCGGCCTGCTGCGCGGCGCCCTCGACGCCGACCCGGTGGCCGTCTCCAAGGAGCTCGGCCTGTCCGCCTACAACCCCTCCGACGGCGCCCTCGCCGCGCGCCCGGACGTGGTGAAGGACCTGCACGCGGCCAACGTCGCGGTCAACGTCTGGACGGTCGACTCGGCCACCCGCTGGAAGGCCCTGGAAGCCGCCGGCGTCGATGGCGTCATCACCAACCGCCCGGCAGAGCTCGCCGGTTGGAACAGCGCCTGGCTCCAGGGCGGCGCCCCCGTCCAGCCCGCCGCGCCCACCGTGGCGATCACCTCCCCGGCCGCCGGCGCCACCCTGGACCGCGCCCAGCGGCCGGTGACCGCCGTCCAGGCCACCGGCGCCGACACCGTCCGCCTCACCCTGGACGGCAAGGAACTGGCACCCGGCACCGCCCTGGACACCACCGCCCTCGCGCTCGGCGAGCACACCCTGCGCGCCGAGGCCACCGGCCCCGGCGGCCGCGCCGAGACCACCACCGGGTTCACCGTCGCCGCCACCCCCACCGGCCTGGCCGCCCTGGTGCTCACCTCCGGCGCCGACCGCAACGCCGTCGCCACCCTGACCGTGATGCTCGGCCAGGGCCAGTACCAGCCGCTCGCCCACTGGGCCGAGAACCAGGCCGGCCGCGGCGTCCCCGCCGACCGGGCCGCCCTGATCGCCGCCGACGCCCGCGCCCTGGACGCCGCCGCCCGCGGCTGACCCCGCGGCTGACCCCGCGGCTGACCCCGCGGCTGACCCCGCGTCCGGGCCGTGGCCCCGCACCGCCCGTGGCCCCGTACCGCCCGCCGGTGGTGCGGGGCCACGGTGCGTCAGGCGTACGGGGCGGGTGGTGCGGGCCGTGGGTGCGTCAGGGGCGCGGGTACGGGCGGCGTGGGTGCAGACGGCGCGGGTGCGGGCGGTACCCAGGGTTCGGCGCGGGATTGGGTAGCGCCACGCATTGTTCCCGCCCCCGCCCGGCCGGTTTCCTGGAGCCCGCCCAAGCCGACGACCCTCACCCTCCCCGGAGGTCGCCCCCATGACCCGTCGCGAACGCCTGCGGCTCTACGCCGACGAGCACTTCACCGCCCCCGACCCCGGGCTGGTGCTGCCCGCCCGCCGCAGCAGCGGCCTGCGCCGGCCCGGCCTGGCCCGACTGGCCCGGCTCTCCCGGCTCGTCGAACGCGCCGGCCACCACCGGCACGCCTGACGGCCGGCCACCACCGGCCGGCCTGACGGCCGCCACCGGCACCGCCGGCCCCCCGGACCGGGTCCCGCCCCTTTGAGGGAGTGGGCGGGACCCCCCTCACCTCAGGAGGCGTCGTCCCCGGCGGCCGCCAGCGCCTCGCCCAGCCCCGCCCGGCCCACCCCGAGCTTGCGCAGCGCACTGGCCACATGGTGCTCGACCGTACGGGTCGACAGGAACAGCGCCCGCGCGATGTCCTGGTTCGCCGCCCCCCGCGCGGCCAGCGCCGCGACCTGCCGCTCACGCGGGGACAGCCGCTCACCGTAGCCGCGCCGCCCCGGCGAGGCCGCCCGGCCCAGACCCGACTCCCGCCGCAGCCGCTGGCAGCGCGCGGCGTCCGAGGCCGCGCCCAGCGCCAGGTAGGCCCGCTCGGCGGCGGCCAGCCGCTCCCCGGCCGCCGCCCGGTCGACCCCCGCCGACACCGTGCCGGCCCGCTCCTCGGCCCGCGCCCCCTCGTACGGGCGCCCGATCCGCTGCCAGAGCCCGCCCGAGCGGACGAACTGCGCGCACGCGCCCACCGGATCCCCGTCGGCCAGCAGCAGCCCGCGGGCGAAGGCCAGCGCCGCCGACGCGGCCGGCGCGTCCCGCCCCTCCAGGTTCGCCTCCGCCTGCTCGGCCAGCTCCGCCGCCCCCGCCCGGTCACCCGCCGCCAGCAGTACCTCGACCGCCACCGGCAGCAGCTCGGCGGCCCGCGGCCAGGCCCCGGCCCGGCGCAGCGCCGCCAGCGCCGGCGCGAGCGTGGCCGCCGCCCGCGCGACGTCCCCCTCCGCCAGCTGCAGCGCCGCCAGCCCCGCCGCCGCCCGCAGCGCCCCGGTCACCTGCGACTCCCGCTCCCCGTACGGGCCCGCCTCGGTGAAGTGGGCGCGCGCCACGGCGAGTTGACCGCGCGCGGCCGCCAGCCGGCCCAGCAGCAGCGCCTGCTCGACCCCGGCCATCGCGAGGTCCGGGAACTCCGCGCCCAGCGCGGCCAGCCGCTCCTCCAGCCCCTCCCAGCGCCCGGCCAGCCCGTCCAGCCGCACCAGCGCGATCCGGCTGTAGCACTCCAGGTAGGGGATGGCCGCCTGCCGGGCCAGGCGCCGGCTCTCCTCCAGCAGCAGCGCGGCCCGCCGGTCGTGGCCCAGCTCGACGGCGATCTCACCCGCGTTGTACAGCGCGCGGGTGGTCTGCCGGACGATCTCCGGGCGCTCCGAACCGCGCGGCAGCGCCGCCAGCCGCGCCCACACCGCCGGGTCGCCCTCGCGCGCCTGGAAGGTCAGCCGGGTGGCCCGCACCGCGGCGGCCACCTCCTCGTCCGGGTGCTCGGCCAGCGTCCGCTCGGCCCGCTCCAGCCACTGCCGGGCGCGCTCGCCGGCGCCGTCGCGCTCGTTCATGGCCAGCGCCACCATCGCCCGGGCCGCCCGGCCCGGACGCTGCTCCAGCTCCTCCAGGGACTCCTCCATCCGGTCGAAACCGGCCCGGTCCCCGCCGTGCACGGCCATCAGGAAGCCCAGCGAGAGGCGGATCTCGCCGCGGTCGGGCACCGGCAGCCGCGGGTCCGCGATGATCGCGGTCAGTGCCGCCGCACTGGCCACCGAGTCCACCCCGTCGGCGGCGATCCGCGCCAGCGCGAGCGCGGCCCGCCCGCGCCGCCGCAGGTCCAGGTCGGGCTCGTCCAGCAGCCGGCGCAGCAGCGCGCCGGCGCTGCCGCTGTCCCCGAGCGCCACCGCCTGGTCGGCGGCGGCCTCGGCCACCTCCTGCCAGGCCGCCCGGTCGCCCAGCGCCAGGGTGTGGTGGGCGATCTGCACCAGCGGCCGCGGCTCGCGCGCGCCCAGCGCCGCCACCGCGCGCCGGTGCAGGGCGCCGCGCCGCGGCCCGGGCAGCCGCCGGTAGGCCACCTGCTGCGCCAGGACGTGCCGGAACCCGTAGCGGGCCAGCGGCCGCTCGTTGAGCACCGCCGCCCGCAGCGCCTCGGTGAGGCCGTCCGCGGCGGCCTGCGCCTCCAGCCCGGCCACGGCGGCGAGCAGGTCCTCCCCGGCCGGCACGCCGAGCACCGCGGCCGCGGAGGCGATCGCGGCGGCGTCCGGGGACAGCGCCGCGAGCCGCTCGGTGACCGCGTCGCGCAGGCCGCGCGGCACCTCGGACTGCTCCAGGTCGGCGGCCAGGTCCGCGGCGTTGGTCAGCGCCCCGGCGCCGCGCCGCTCGCACAGCGTGATCAGGTCCTCCTCGGCGACCAGCGGCAGGCCCTCGCTGCGGTCGAACAGCACCCGGGTGAGCGCCGCCGTCGCGCGCGGGCCGAGCGCGGCGCGGGCCAGCTGGTCGACCTCGGCCTCGGCGAGCGGGGACAGCCGCAGCAGCGCGCCGCCCACCCCGGCCGGACGCCGGTAGGCGGCGCCCAGCGCGGGGGTGTCGGGCGGCAGGTCCTCGGCCCGGTAGGTGAGCACCAGGGCCAGCCCGGGCGGCACGTCCCGGGCCAGCAGCAGGAGCAGCTCGCGGGTGGCGTCGTCCACCCAGTGCAGGTCCTCGACCACGAGCACCGTCTCGCCGAGCGCGCCGAGCAGCGCGCGCACCGCCTGGACCAGCAGCCGCAGCCCCGGCGGCCCCTCGCCGGCGGCCGCGGGCAGCGGCGGGAGCCGGTCGGCGAGGTCGGGCAGCAGCGGGCGCAGCGCCCCGGCGCTGGCCGCGATGCGCTCGGCGGGCGGCAGGAACGGGCCCACGCCGCGCAGCGCGTCCACCACCGGGCCGAAGGCCAGCGGCTCGCGCAGCGGGTGGCAGAAGCCGGTCAGCACCCGGCGGCCCGCGGCGGCCGCGCCGGCCGCGGCCTCGGCCACCAGACGGGACTTGCCGAGGCCGGCCTCGCCCTCGACCAGCACCACGGCGGGCGGGTGGAGCATCGCCTCGGTGAGACGGTCCAGTTCCGGCCGGCGCCCGACGAACGCGAAACCGGCGCCGGGCGGTCCCGGCTCGACCGGCCGACTCACGGCCGCCCGGCCGGTTCGGGTGCGCGGCGCTCGCCGAGGAGGGGTGCGAAGGCCATGGGCCCATCATGCCGTGACGGCCCGTGGCGGTACCCGCCGGGGCGCCGCCGCCGTACGGGGGCCGGGACGGGCGGGGCCCGGGCGTTCAGGCGGTGCGGGCGGGGGCCCTGCGTTCGGGCGGTGGCGGGCGGGGGCCCTGCGTTCAGGCGGTGCGGGCGGCGACCGGCGGCCGGTGCGGCAGGACGCCCCGGCCGGGCAGGTCGAGCACCGCGCAGCCCAGCGCCTCCAGCCGGCGCACGGCCGCCCGGGCGCCGCGGTCGTCGAGCGAGAAGACGAACGGTCCGGGCACCAGCACCACGTTCACCCAGCCCTGCCCGGCCCGCTCCACCAGCCGCTCCAGGGCGGGGCGCCGGTCGCCCGAGCGCACCCCGTCGTCCACGAAGGCGGCGGGCACCGGCAGGCCGCGGGACCGGGCCAGGCGCTCCAGCGCCGCGCGCTGGTACTCCAGCCCGGCCGGGTCGGCGGGGTAGCAGCGCAGGTACAGCGCGGGGCGGGCCGGGAGCGGGGGGTGGTCGAGCATGTCGTTCACCTGGCCTGTCGGGTGGGGGTGCGACGGGCCCGGGGGAGGGCCCGTCCACTCCAGCAGGCCGCGGTGAACAGCGCGGGATCAATAGGGGGCGCCACCCAATTCCCCTGAAGGCTGTCCACCGGGGTTCACACCGGTTCCGACCTGCCGCGGCGCCGAGCACAGAGCCGCGGGTGGACCGTGCGGTACGTCGGTGGAGGAGACCGCGGATGAGACCAGGATGCTGGATGCCCCCTCCTCGTCCGGCGGGCTACGCGGGCATCACCCCGTGGATGCGGGAGATGGTGAACACGCGCTCGTCGTCCCTCAGGTGGCACCAGGCGCGGAGGTAGGGGGCATCCAGTTCGATCCTGCTGAGGGTGCGGACCGTCGCGTTGCCCGAGGTCGCGACGTACTCGATCGTGATGGCCCGGCCGTCGTCGACGGCGTGGGCCAGCTGCCGGACATCGGTGAAGGGCAGATTGCGCGCGTGTCCGGCGATGATCTCCTCGGTGTCGCTGTCGTAGGGGCGGTTGTCCCACGGGTCGGGCTCCGGGATGTCCTGCGGGGCGTCCCGGAGCCGGGCGGCGAGGGAGGGCAGGTCGACGGCCGTCCGGGCGTCCGCGTGCTGGGCGCGGGATCTGCCGGCGGACGGGCGACGCGGGGCCGGGAGCGGGTTCGCCGCACGGGGGCGTCGGGCCCGCTCGATGCGGACGGACCCGTCGGGTTTCTCGGCGACGGGGGCGTAGCCCGCGGATCGCAGTGCCGCGAGCGTCCCGTCCAGTGGGGTTCGGCTGATCAGCACCGTCGGTGCCAGCAGCCGCAGGCCGAGCTGGGTGAGCTTGCGGTGCGCGGCCAGTTCGGCCAGGAGGGCGGGCTCCTCGCCGTGGATGACACAGGCCGCGGAGACGACGCGCATCCGACCGTGGCTGCGCGCGGTGTCGTGGATCAGGTACGAGAGCGGCTGGGGAAGCGGCTCGACGGCGACGGCGGCCAGGTCGGCCGTGAGGGCGTCGGGGGTGAGACCGGCGTCGAGGGCGCGGCGGACGCTTCCCGGGCCGAACCGCCACACGGACGCCGCACCGGCGCTCTCCCGGTCCGCGACGGAGTCCAGCAACGCGAGGAGGCGGGCCGACGGCGTGCCGGAGACCACGGCCGTGAGATCGCTGCCGAAACGGGCGGTCCCGCTGGCGGCGGGCAGCAGGCGCCGGCAGGCGTCGGTCAGGGCTTCGGCGTCGTCCGCGAGCAGGGCGGCCCCGATCGGGGACACGGCCCCGAGCGCGAGTGCGCCGAGCAGTTCCGCCTCCCGGATCAGGGTGGCGAACGGCGTGGCGTCCTGGGGGAGTTCGTCGGCGAGCGGGCGCAGCCACCCGAGGAGTACCCCCAGGTCCGCCGAGTCCGCCGCGCCTTCGCCGGCGGGGAGCTGCGTCGCGGCTGTGATCAGCCCGTGCCGGGCCCGCACGCAGCCTCCGCAGGGCGGTGCCCCGGCGAGCGCCGGCAGAGCCTTCCCGTCCTCGTCGCGGCTCCCGCCGGGGGTCAGCGGGAGCGTCCACCACGCCTGGAGCAGCAGGGCCAGTTGGGCGGCCGGTTCCTGCTCGGCCCAGGTGTCGTAGGACGCGGTGGCCGCGACCCGGTCGCCGTCCCGGGCCAGCAGTCCGGCGGCGCTCGCCGTCTCCAGCACGAGGCGTACCGGGGTCTCGTCGCACCGCGCCGCCTTGCCGATCCTGGCCAGCTCGCGGGCGCCGACCCCGCCGGTCTTGAGCCGGGCCGGCGGAGCCGCGGCGCACACCCCGAGGACGGACACGGCATGGGCAGCGAACGCCATGGAGGCGGCTGAGGCTTCCCGGTCGACGTCCGAGACGGTGGCGGGCACCGACCGTACGCCGGGCGGGACGGGTGTGAACGGGGCGTGCCAGTCGGAGCCGCGCAGTGCGAGTGCCACCTCCGCGGGCATGCGGGCCGGCCCGTACCGGTGCGGGTCCCGGATCAGCAGCCCCCGTTCCACCGCCCATGGTTCGCCGGGCTCGGGGGCGATGGAGCCCGGTCGCTCCGGAGCCTCGTGCGCCCGCCGTTCAAGGAGCTTTCGAGTGGCTGCGGGCGCCTTGGCCACCAGGGCGGCGACCCGAGCCGGATCGCTGTGGTGGTCGATCAGCGCCGTCCGCCGCAGCTCCTTCCTGTTGGCGGCGGGTTTGACGTCGATCCTCGCCAGGATGCGGCCCAGCTCGTCGGAGTTCGAGCCCGCGAGCAGCCGTGCGAGCGGCGCGTCGAGCCCCAGCGGCGCGTCCCACACGTTCCGCAGCGGCGCCGCCATGTGCAGCAGGCCGTCGCCGTCGGGCCACACCAGGGCGCGATCGGCCAGTGCTTCCAGGACGGCGGCCAATCCACGGGCGCGTTCACCGTGTGTCGCCTCCAGGAGGTCCGCCAGACCGTCCCGTGACATGCCCGGCAGCGCCGCGACGGCCTCCGCCACCTGTAGGCACGGCAGCGCGAGACGAGGCAGGACCAGGGCCACCGACGCCTGGCGCTGGAGGCGGTCCGCCAGTTCGCCGACCGACCTCGGTTCCGGAGGCGACACGACGTCCGGGCGCGCGGCCAGGACCCGCTCCAACCCGGCCGCGTCCAGACCGCGCAGCCACGCGGCCAGCGCCGTTCCGTTCTTCTTGCTGATGGGGCACCTCACCGCAGAGGAGGACGTCCATGCCCGGCCGGAGTCGGCCGGGAGCACAAGGATGACGTACCGACGGGGGCGGGTGCGACGAACGCCCGGGCCGTTCAGTGGCGGAGGCGGCAGGATGATGCGATCACCCACCGATCGTTCCCGGTCCACGACGACGGCCGGAGCCGGAGGGGACAGGGGAGTCGGACGTGCCCGGCACCGAACTGAGCCGCGGCTACAACGTCTCGGCAACGCCCGCCGCCGTGCTCGCGCATCTCGCGGAGCCCGAGAAGGGCGCCGGCGACCGAGGCGGGCGGGCCCGGGTGAACGAGACCAGGACCGGGCGAAGGCGGACGATACGACATTCGAACTCGTGAGGGGGTGCCCCGACACGCTTCCCCTCGTGCGGACGCCGAACGGACCGCCGGCGGGCGCGCCCCGGCCGTCCCGGGAATCCCGGGGGCCACTCCCGGCACTCGGTCGCGGCCCGGCGCGTTGATGAAGCGTCAACCAACTGGCGTGTACGGCAGGTTCACGGGCACCCGCCCGGGGGCCGGCCGACCCGACCGTACGACGGAGGAACGGCATGATCGACAGGCGCACCTTCACCAGGGCCGTCGGAATCGGCGCGGGCACCACCGCGCTGTCCCTGGCCGCCCTGCCCCAGACCGCCGGGGCGGCCCCGGCGGCAGGGACCGCACCGGCCGCCGGCGCCGCTGAGGCGTCCGCGACCGCTGAGGCGTCCGCCACCGCGCCCCGGACCGGCTTCGCCCGCCTCGCCCAGGTCCGCGCCGGCGTCCTCGACGTCGGCTACGCCGAGGACGGCCCGGCCGACGGCCCCGCCGTGATCTGCCTGCACGGCTGGCCGTACGACATCCACAGCTACGTCGACGTCGCCCCGCTGCTCGCCGCCCAGGGCTACCGCGTCATCGTCCCCTACCTGCGCGGCCACGGCAGCACCCGTTTCCTGTCCGACCGCACGACGCGCAACGCCCAGCAGTCCGCCGTCGCCCTGGACGTCCTCGCCCTGATGGACGCGCTGGGCATCCGGCGGGCCGTGCTGGCCGGCTTCGACTGGGGCTCGCGCACCGCCGACATCATCGCCGCGCTGTGGCCCGAGCGGGTCAAGGCCCTGGTCTCGGTCAGCGGATACCTGATCACCGACGTCCGGATGCAGAAGGAGCCGCTGGCGCCCGCCGCCGAGCACACCTGGTGGTACCAGTTCTACTTCGCCACCGAGCGCGGGCGGACGGCCATGGAGAACCGGGACAAGCGCCGCGAGCTGTGCCGCCTGGTGTGGCAGCAGGTCTCGCCGACCTGGGCCTTCGACGACGCCGTCTTCGACCGCACCGCCGCCGCCTTCGACAACCCCGACTACGCGGCGATCGTCATCCACAACTACCGCTGGCGCCTCGGCCTGGCCGAGGGCGAACACCGCTACGACCAGCTGGAGCGCCGGCTCGCCGCCCGCCCGAAGATCACCGTGCCCACCGTCACCCTCGACCCCGGCCGCGACCCCTTCACCGCCCCCGGCGGCGGCACCGCCTACCGCGACTTCTTCACCGGCCCCTACCTCCACCGCACCCTGCCCGACGTCGGCCACAACGTCCCCCAGGAGGCACCCGAGGACTTCGTCCGGGCCGTCCTGGACGCCGACCGCCTCTGAACGGGCGGGGTCGCGAGACCCAGGGCGCCTGAAGGCCCCCGCGCAGCGCACAGGTGCCCGGCCCCCCGTGAGGGCCGGGCACCAGGCCAACGGTCAGGGCTTGCGGTGCCTGCCCGCCGGCTTCTTCGTCGGCTGGGCCGACGTCATCGGGATCACGCCGTCGCCCTCGATGCCGTGGACGAGCCGCTGCGCGGCGGCGTAGTCCGGCGCGATGGTCTCGGGCACCCACTGGTAGCCGTCCCAGCGGGAGACCAACCGCGGTTCGCCCCGGTGCAGATGGGACGGAGCGTCCTCGAAGCCGAGGACAACGGCCTTGAGCGTGCCGACCGGACGGCGCCGCGCATCCCGGCGGGCCGCCCACCGCTCCAGCGGCTCGTCCTCGTCCACCTGGTCCTCCTCCGTGACGGGGCGCCCAGCCCAACGGCGCCCAGGAGCGCAGGACACGGCCCGGATCGCCGATCCGCGCCCCCTGGTCCCCGTCGGCGGCCGTCGGACCTAGCCGGTCCTGCTGCGGGGCACGGCCTTCGACGGCGGGGTCGTACAGTCCTGACCGTGACCGACACCACGCCAGCGGCTCGGCAAAGCGGCGCCCGGTCCCCGTTGACCACCGCGTACGGTTGCGTCCCCCGCCCGGTGCGGGCCGGGGGGGGGGGCGGCGGGTGGCGGCAGTCCTGGCGGGACGTCACCGCGCGCTCGCACGCCGGGATCCGGCCGGCGCTCGGGGAGGGCCGGCCGTCAACCGACGAGCCAGTGCCGAAGGGCGCGGTGCACTTCGCGCAGCTGGGAGACCTCGACGTACTCGCCGGGGGTGTGGGCCAAGGACGGGTCGCCCGGACCGAAGTTGACGGCGGGCACCCCCGCCGCGGCGAAGCGGGCGACATCGGTCCAGCCGAGTTTCGCCCGCGGCGCGGCGGCGAGCCGCGCGAGCAGCGACGCGGCGGCGGGCCGGTCGAGCCCCGGCAGGGCGCCCGGCAGCACCTCGGTCACCTCGACCTCGTACCCGGGGAAGAGCCCCCGCACGTACGCCTCCGCCTGCGCGGGGGTACGGCTGGGCGCGTAGCGCAGATTGACCGTGACCACGCACACGTCGGGGAGCACGTTGCCGGCGACCCCCGCCTCCACCGCCACGGCACTCAGCCCCTCCCGGTACACCAGCCCGTCGATGACCACCTCCTCGGCGACGTGTTCCGCCAACACGCGCAGCACCTCACCCGCGAGGTGCGCCGCGTTGACGCCCATCCACGGCCGGGCCGTGTGCGCCCGCCTTCCCCGGACGACGACGTCCGCGGTGAGGAAGCCCTGACAGCCGCCCTCCACCGTGCCGTCGGAGGGTTCCATCAGGATGGCCAGGTCGGCGTGCAGGAGGTCCGGGCGCTCGGCGGCGATCCTGCCCAGGCCGTTGCGCTCGTCGGAGGTCTCCTCGCACTCGTAGAAGACGTAGGTGACGTCCCGGACCGGTGCCGTGACGGTCGCCGCGGTGTGCAGGGCCACGGCGACGCCGCCCTTCATGTCGCAGGCACCGAGCCCGTGCAACCGCCCGTCCGTGAGACGGGAGGGCAGGTTGTCGCAGGGCGGGACGGTGTCCAGGTGCCCGGCGATCACCACGCGCTCGGCTCGTCCCAGCTCGGTGCGGGCGACCACGGAGTCGCCGATCCGCTCGACCCGCAGATGGGACAGAGCCCTCAACGCGCGCTCCACCCCGTCGGCGAGCGCCGCTTCCGAGCCGCTCTCGGACGGGGTGTCGACCAACGCGCGTGTCAGCTCGACGAGATCCGCGCCAGGGTCGAGCGCGGGCCGGGTGTCGCCGGGGACGGTCATGGCAGTGCTCCATCGGACGGAGGGGACGGGGTGTCGTTGCTCCGGCGCACGGCGGGGGAGAGGGCCGGGGCGGGCGCCGGGCCGCCCGGGTCGATCAGCGGAAGAGGGGGTGCCACACCTCGCACGGGTGCCCTCGGCCGTCGACGACGGTGACGTCGGGCCAGCGGTCGAAGGCGGAGCAGGGGTGGGAGATCCCGAGGTCGACCTCGTCGCCGACGTACAGATCGCGCACACCGGTCAGGACGAGGTGGTGGTCGTAGATCCGCTCCGCCCTCGCCGCGGCGGCGGGCCGCCGTGCGCCGTGCGGATCGTGGGCGCGCACGAGGACGGGCAGGCCGGCGTCGTAGGGCAGCTCGCGCCTCCCGGCGCCGACGACGGCTCGGCCCGGTTCCGGGGTGGAGAGCACGACCGCGCGCACGGTCAGCGCCGCCCTCAGGCCGGGCAGGGGGGAGACCTGCGCGTAGCTGCCGTGGTCGTGGGTGACGTAGCAGCCCGACCGCAGGACGGGCACCGCCGTCGGCAGGTCGCCGCGGTGGCGCGCGGCGTGGGCGAGGGCGTGGACGACCCGGTCGGGAAAGGCGGAGCCGCCCATGCTGAAGACGGGCCGCGGGGTCTCGAAGAGCGGGGTGAGGCGGCGGAACACCGTGACCGTCCGGTCGCAGTGCTCGTCGACGGCCGCGAGGGTGGCGGCATCCCGCCGGTTGGGCCGGACGCCTTCGTAGCCGGCGACACCGGCGAGAAGGAGTCCGGGCGCCGCCCGGACGGCCCGGGCCAGGTCGGCGGCCTCGGCCGGCCCCTGCACACCGGTGCGGCCCGCGTCCGTTCCGACGTCGACGAGGACGCGCAGAGGGGTGCGCGCGCCGGCCGTGAACGACCGGGCGAAGCCGATGCCGGCCGAGGAGTCGACGAAGCAGTACAGCTCCCGTTGCGGTGCCTCGTCGAGCTAACGGCGCAGCAGGGACAGGTCGTACGGGTGGACCACCTGGTTCGCGACGACCACACGCCGCGCTCCCCACCCCAGGGCGATGCCGGCCTGCGTCACGGTGGCGACCGTGACGCCCCAGGCCCCCGCGGCCAGCTGCCGTTCGACGATGGGGCGCGTCATGGTGGTCTTGATGTGCGGGGCCAGCTCGACGCGGTGATCACGGCACCAGGCCGCCATGAGCCGGATGTTGTGCTCCAGCGCCCGCGCGTCGAGGCGCAGCTGCGGCAGCCGGGCGCTCGGGCGTCCGCCTCGTGGCGTCTCGTGGTCCATGGGCTCCTCCGGGCGCGGCACCCGGGGGCCGCCGGGCGATGGGGGGCGTGCACGTGCGACGGAGCGCGGGTCGCGGCGGACGCGCGCCGACGGCTCCCAGGCCGCGGACGCCCGTCGACGCCGGGTCCGCGACGTGCTCGACACAGGAATGCTCCTGACATCAGGGGCCGCAGGGGCATGTCCTCCCGGCCAACGTTGGGCGAGCGGACTTTGCCGGTTAGGACAAACCTTCCGGGCGGTCGGGGCTGAGAGTCTGTGGCGCATGGCCATCTCAACAACGTTGTCCGAGGTCGTGGGCTCGGCGGTACGCCCGGGAGACCCAGGACTGTCCGTCGGCGTCTACACCGACGGGAAGCTGATCCACCAGGCGTCGGCGGGGCTGGCGAGCGTGGAGTTCCAGGCGCCGGTCGACACCCGCACGCGGTTCGACATCGCCTCCGTGAGCAAGCAGTTCACCGCCGCGGCCGTGCTGCTGCTGTGCCGGGAGGGGCGGCTGTCGCTGGACGACGACATCCGCACGCACCTGCCGGAGCTGAAGCTGGCGGTGCCGGTGACCGTCGGTCAGTGCCTGCGGCACACGGGCGGTCTGCGGGACTGGCTGGCCCTGACGGCGATCGCCGGCCGCCCGCTGACGAGGATCACCCAGGACCAGACGCTGGCCTTCGTGGCGGGGCTGAGCGAGGTCGACTTCGAGCCGGGGACCGCGTTCTCCTACTCCAACACGGGCTACGTCCTGGCCGCCTCGCTCGTGCGCCGGCTCACCGGTCGCACCCTGGGGGAGTTCACCACGGACCGGATGTTCGCCCCGCTGGGCATGAACGACACCGTGTTCCGCGAGGACAGCCGGGAGCCGTTGCCGCGGTTCGCCTACGGGTACGACGTCACCCGCGCCGGCGTGCGGCGCGCCGACACCGAGGAGTCCGCGGTCGGCGACGGCGGCCTGGCCACCAGCGTCGCCGACCTGGCGCCGTGGTTCGGGTTCCTGCAGGACGGCCGGGTCCTGGGCGCCGACATCCGCGACGGGCTGCTGCGGCGGGCCGACACCGGGGACGGGCAGGAGTGGCCGTACGCGCTGGGCCTCTACCACACGACGATCGCGGGCCACCCGGCGTTCGGCCACGCCGGCGGCGTCCCCGGGTACCGGTCCCAGCTGCTGTTCATGCCGGACACCGGCCTCGGCGTGGCGCTGCTGGGCAACAACTCCTCGATCGACGCCGCGAAGCTGGCCACCCGGGTGCTCCGGCTGGCCGCCGGGCTGCCCGAGGACGATCCCGTCGAGCTGACGGCGGGCCCGGCGGCCGCCCGGCCCGCCGCCCGGCTGGCGGGGGACTGGCTGGATCCGCGCTCCGACCTCACCCTGCGGATCGAGGCGGTGGGCGACGGCCGGATCCGCGTCCACGGCGCGCCGTGCGCCGGCGAGTTCGCACCGGCCGTCGACGGCAGCTGGCAGGGCCTGCAGGACAGCGCCGGCTTCTGGCTGCGGGCGTCCCCCGACACGGTCACGATCGGATCGGTGTACCGCCCCGGCCGCGCCACGCAGTACCGGCGCTGTGCCCCCGCGACGGCCGGGGCCACGCTGCCACCGGCCGTCTACCGCAGCGCGGAGCTCGGCATCCTGGCGACGGTCACCCGGGACGGCACGCTCGAACTCGGCCTGGAGTTCGTCGGGACGATCGAACCGGCACCGGACGGCGCGTTCCGTGCGGGCGGCGGGATCAGCCTGCGCCCCAGCGGCGACGACCTCCTGATCAGCACACAGGGCGTCCACCGGCTGCGCTTCGTCCGACAGCCCGACGACACCGCCCCCCTGGGCCTTCCCCCCGGCCTCAAGCCCGCGAGCTGACGGCCCCCCACCCGCCGCCCGCGCCGCGCCGACCGCCCGAGGCGTCCCTCACCGGCGTCCACCCCACCCGGTCCACCCCCTGACGAGGACTCCCCCATGACCCCAACTCCGCCACGCCGCCGAACGGCCCGCGGGCTGGTCGGCGGCGCCCTGACCGCGAGCCTGCTGCTCACCGGATGCGCCACGGCCGCCGGCGACCCGGACACGCTCACCATGGCCACCACGAGCCCGCCCAACGTGCTCGACATCGCCCACGGCTTCACCGGTCCGTGCACCCTGGTGCAGTTCGCGGTCCTGGAGTCGCCGGTGACGAGGGACGAGAACGGCAAGGTCGTCCCGCAGCTGGCGCAGTCGTGGACCGAACCGGACCCGGTCACCTACGTGTTCAAGCTGCGCCAGGGCGTGGTGTTCTCCGACGGCTCCCCGATGACCGCCGAGGACGTCGCGTTCTCACTGGAGCGGCACACCGATCCGAAGGTGGCCTCCGAGGCGGCGAGCATGGTGGCCGCCGTCGAGTCGGTGCGCGCCACCGGCCCGGACGAGGTCACCGTCGTGCTGAAGGCCCCGACCCAGACGTTCCTGTCGAACGTGGCGGTGATGTGGCAGGTGGTGCCCAAGAAGCTCGCCGCGGCGCACCCGCAGGACCTGGGGACGCCGGCCTCCCCCACCCTGGGCACCGGGCCGTACAAGGTCACCCGGTTCTCCGGCACCGAGGGCATCACCCTCAAGCGCAACGAGAACTACCGGGGCCCCAGGCCGGCCGTCGGCACGGTGAAGGTGACCACCATCACCGACCCGGAGACACTGCGGCTGGCCGTCTCCTCCGGGGAGGTGGACGGGACCGTCCAGGTCCCGCCGCGCGACATCCGCAAGTGGGCCCCGCTGAAGGACGTCAGGACCCGGTTCTACGCCGGCAACTCGATCGCCTTCCTCGCCCTCAACGTCACGTACGGCCCGCTCGCGGACGTCCACGTCCGCAGGGCCGTCGCCCACGCGGTGAACCGGGAGGCCACACAGCGGCTGGTCGTCGGCGCCAAGGCGTCACCCGCGACCACGATCCTGACCCATCCGATGCTCCGAGCGCTCTACGGCGACGACTTCCAGAGCGCGGTCGACCGGTTGCCCCGGTACCCGTACGACCTGGCCGCGGCCAGGGACGAACTGGGGAAGTCCGCGTACCCCCACGGCTTCGAACTGCCCGCCGACTACAGCACCGGCAACAACACGGCGGACGCCCTGCAGGCCCTCACGGCGGACCTGGCCAAGATCGGAATCAAGCTCAAGCTCAACCCCCTGCCCGACGACGGCTACCGCGCCAAACGGATCCGGCACGACGGACTCACCCTGGGCATGAGCGATCTGTCCTACGCCACCCCGGACCCGGGCGAGCTGCTGCCGGACCTCGTGTCCAGCGTCGGGGCGAAGCCCTACGGCTTCAACTTCGCCCAGTTCCGGAGCCCGCGGCTGGACACCCGGGTGGACACGGTGCTCGCCCTGAAGGACGGCGAGGAACGCCGGCAGGCGGTCACCGAGATCCTCACCGAGACCGCCGAGCAGGCCGCGTACATCCCGCTGTACAGCGTGGACTCGGGCATCGCCCTGAACAAACGGTTCACCGAGAACGTCGGAGTGTGGACACTGAACGTCCTGGCCGAGATCAAGCCCGCGGAGACCGGATGACCGCCGCCCTGCTGATCGCCCGGCGGCTGGCCTCCGCCGTGGTCCTGCTCGGGGCGATGTCGCTGCTCACCTACGGGCTGCTGTCCCTCACCCCGGACGGACCCGTGCAAGCGCTGCTCGGCGACCGCCCGTCGACCCCGGAGACCATCGCCGCGATCCGCGCCCAGTACCTGCTGGACGAGCCGTTCCCGGTGCGGTACTGGCACTGGCTGAGCCAGGTGCTGTCGGGCGACTTCGGAACCTCCCTCCTCGCCAGGCAGCCGGTGCTGACGGTGGTCGGCGAGCGCCTGCCGGTGACCGCCACGCTGGCCGGCTGCGCGATGGTGCTGACCCTGCTCCTCGGCATTCCGGCCGGCATGGCGGCCGGGCTGCGCCGCGGCAAGCCGCTCGACCAGGGCGTCACGCTGGTCGCGCTCGTCGCGCTGTCCTTCCCGCCGTTCGCGCTGGGCCTGCTGCTGCTGTACGGCTTCGCCGTCGAACTGGGCTGGTTCCCCACGTACGGGGGCGGGGACCTGCGGCACTACACCCTGCCGGCGATCGCCCTGTCGCTCGGTCAGGCGGCCGTGCTGGTGCGCCAGACCCGCGCCGCCACCCTCGACGTCGGCGCCCAGGACTACGTCACGTTCGCCCGGGCCCGGGGCCTGGGCCGGATGCGGACCTGGGGGAGCTACTCCCTGCGCAACGCCGCGCTGCCCGTGCTCACCGTCGCGGGACTGCTGGCCGCGGCGAACCTGACCGGAGCGGTGTTCGTGGAACAGACATTCAGCCTGCCCGGACTGGGATCGCTCCTGGTCCAGGCGGTGAACCAGAAGGACATCGCCTTGATCCAGGCCTTGGTACTGCTCGGTGGCGCCGTCGTCATCGGCGTCAACCTGCTGGTGGACCTGGTCTACCTGGTGGTCGACCCCCGCGTCCGGCACGGAGCCCCCGCGTGAGCGCGGCGACGACGACCCGGCCTGGCGCCCGGGAAGACGGCCGGCGGCCCCGGCCCGCCGGCGGCCGCGCCCTGACGACGACCGCGCTGGCGGCCCTCGCGGTCATCGTGCTGGCCGCGGTCCTCGGAGACTGGGCGGCCCCGTACGACCCGGCGCTGCAGAACGTCGAGCTGGGCCCCGCAGGCCCGAGCGCGACCCACCTGCTCGGTACCGACGACCTGGGCCGTGACGTGCTGTCCCGGCTGCTGGCAGGCGCCGGGACCGCGCTGGTCGCCCCGGTGCTGATCGCCCTCGGCACGACCCTGCTGGGGACCACCCTCGGCCTGCTCGCCGGCTACCACCGCGGCCTGCTGGACGCCGTCCTGATGCGACTGGGCGACCTGCTGTACGCGCTGCCCGGACTGCTCGTCCTCATCGTCCTGGTGGGCGTCGCCGGCGGCGGAACCACGGTCGCCGTGCTCGCGCTCATCGTCCTGAACGCCCCGGCCGACATCCGGATCATCCGCAGCCTGGCCCTGGGCCAGCGGGAACTGGCGTACGTCGACGCCGCCCGCACCCTGGGCCTGCCGGCCCGCAGGATCGTCTTCCGGCACGTGCTGCCCAACCTGGCGCCGACCGTGACGGCCAATCTGCTGCTCAGCTTCGTCAGCGCGCTGGTCGCGCTGACCGGGCTGTCGTTCCTGGGAATCGGACTGCCGGCGGGCACCCCCGACTGGGGCCTGATGATCCAGGAGAACCGCACCCTGCTGGACCTCAACCCCTGGGCGGCCGTGGCACCGGCGCTGCTCATCATGACCACCGCCATCGCCGCCACCCTGCTCGGCGACAGCATCTTCGAACGGCTCAACGCCGGGAAGGGCGTTGCGCAATGAGCGAACTGCTCCAGGTCCGGGGGCTCACGGTCACCCTCGGGGACCGGCCGATCGTCGACGGCGTCGACCTGACCGTCGCAGCCGGCGAAACCGTCGCCCTGGTCGGCGAATCGGGCAGCGGCAAGTCCCTGACCGCCCGGGCGATAGCCGCACTGCTGCCCCCGCCCCTGCTCGCCCACGGCTCGGTGCGACTGTCCGGGACCGAACTCGTCGGGGCGCCGGAAAAGGTGCTGCGCACGATGCGCGGCCGACGCGTCGGCCTGCTCATGCAGGACCCGTTCACCCAGCTCAACCCGCTGCTGACCGCGGGCGCGCACATCGCCGAGTCGCTTCCCCGCGGCGCCGGCCGCGACCGGGCCGAGATCGCCCGCCGGCTCGCGGAGGTCGGCATCGACGACCCGCACGTGGCCAAGCGGTACCCGTTCCAACTGTCCGGCGGGATGCGGCAACGGGTGGCGATGGCGGCGGCCCTGGCCGGGGACCCCGAACTGCTGATCGCCGACGAGCCCACCACGGCCCTCGACGCCACCGTCCAGCACGAGATCATGCGGCTGCTCACCGGGATCCAGGCGGACCGGGCCATGGCCGTGCTGCTGATCACGCACGACCTGCGCGTCGCGTTCGCCCAGGGCGACCGGGTCCACGTGATGTACGCCGGCCGGGTGCTGGAGGCGGGCCGCGGCCAGGCCGTCGCCGCCGCCCCGGGCCACCCCTACACCGCCGGGCTGATCGGCGCGCTGCCGGCGGTGGAACGCACCGCCACGCGCCTGGCGGCCATTCCCGGCTCGGTGCCGCGCGCGGCCGACGTCACCGACCGGTGCGCGTTCGCCGACCGGTGCCCGCAACGACAGGACGACTGCCTCACCGGCCGGCCCCCGCTGCGCGAGATCGCCGTCGCCCACCGGACGGCCTGCCGGTACCCGATCCGGCCCCCCGCGCCCCCGGCCGCCGACGAGCAGCCGGCCACGGCCAGGCCTGCGAAGCCGTCGGACCGCCCCCTCCTGCTGGTCGAGGGACTGCGCAAGGACTACGGCAAGGTGACCTCACTGGACGGCGTCGACCTGCGCATCGCCCCGGGGGAGAGAGTGGCGCTGGTCGGCGAGTCCGGATCCGGCAAGACGACCCTCGCCCGGTGCCTGCTCGGCCTGGTCGAGGCGAGCAGCGGCCGCATCCTGCTGGACGGCACGGACACCACCCGGCCGCGACGGCTGTCCGCGAGCCGACGGCGAACCGTGCGGACCCTGGTGCAGTGCGTGTTCCAGGATCCCTCCACCTCCCTCAACCCGGCGATGACGGTGGGCGCCACCCTGGCGGAGGCGGCCGCCCGGGCACGGCCCGAGGACCGCCTGCCCGTCGGCGAACTGCTGGAACTGGTCGGCCTGCCACCCGCCTACTCCGGACTGCGCCCGCACCGGCTGTCGGGCGGTCAGAAGCAACGCGTCGCGATCGCCCGGGCGCTCGCCGTGCGGCCCGCGCTGCTGATCTGCGACGAGCCCACCGCCTCCCTGGACGTGTCCGTCCAGGCCCACGTCCTGGAACTGCTGCGCCGCGTCAACGACGAACTGGGCACCGCCCTGCTGTTCATCACCCACGACCTGGCCATGGCCCGGCAGATCACCGACCGCACCGTCGTGCTCCTGCACGGCCGGGTGGTCGAAACGGGTGACACCGACACGGTGCTCGACCACCCCGCCCACGCGTACACCCGCCGCCTGGTGGCCTCCGTGCCGCCGGCACCGACCGGAAAGACAGCCCATGCATGACCTGATCATCTCCGGCGGCGAGGTCCACGACGGATTCGCCTCCGCCCCCGTCACCGCCGACGTCGCCGTCACCGCCGGCCGCGTCACCGCCGTGGGCAAGGACCTCGGGGCGGCCAGACGGACCATCGACGCGACCGGACTGGTGACGGCCCCCGGCTTCGTCGACCCGCACAGCCACTCCGACAGCGTCCCGTTCCTGCCCGACGCGCAGCCCTTCAAGCTGCTGCAGGGCGTCACCACGGAGGTCGTCGGCAACTGCGGCTTCTCGATGGGACCGGCGGATCCCGCGACCGCCGACCTGAGCCCCATCCAACTGGGCGAGCAGACGTTCACGACCTTCGCCGACTACCTCGACGCCGCGGAGGCCGCCGGGCTGAGCAACCACCTCGCCCCCCTGGTGGGCCACAACACCCTGCGCCTGGCGGTGGCCGGTCTGGACCGGCGGCTGCCGCCGGGAGGCCTGGACCGGCTGTGCGCGCTCACCGAGGAGGCCTTCGCGGCCGGGGCCCGCGGCCTGTCCAGCGGCCTCGAGTACGTGCCCGGAGCGTACGCGGACCCGGCCGAACTCACCGCCCTGGCCCGGATCGCCCGCCGGTACGACGGGACGTACGCCACCCACATGCGCAGCGAGAGCGAGGGACTGGCCGACGCACTCGGCGAAGCGGTCGCCATCGCCAGAGCAGCCGGCACCAGGCTGCAGGTGTCGCACTGCAAGGCTTCCGGACGGGCAGTCCACGGCGCGTCCCGGCTGATCCTGGACACCCTGGCCGAGGCCCGCCGCAACGGCGTCGACGCCCGGGCGGACCAGTACCCGTACCGGGCCTTCTGCACGAGCATGTCGGCGATGCTGCCGCCCGAGGCGTGCGAGGGCGGCATGGACGCGCTGCGCGCCCGGCTCCTCGACCCGCGGACCCGGGCGGCGCTCAGGGCGACGGCCGAGGCACCGGGGCCGGGCACCGGCGTCGGGTTGTGGCGGGAGGTCCACCCCGAGGACCTGCAGATCCTGCGGCACACCGACCCGTCGGTGACGGGGCGCCGGCTCGCCGACGTGCTGGCCGGACGGGAACCGTGGGACGTGCTGTGCGAGCTGCTCGTCGCCGACCCGCAGGCGTACGTCGTCTGCCACACCATGGACGAGGACGACGTGCGGACGATCATGGCCGATCCGCTGGTCGCCATCGGGTCGGACAGCGACATCCCGATCGGCCCGAACCACCCCCGCACCTACGGCACCTTCCCCACCTTCCTCGGCGGCTACGTCCGGGACGCCGGCGTGGTGGACCTGGCCGAGGCGATCCGGAAGGTCACCTCCGCCACCGCGAGCCAGTTCGGACTGTCCGACCGCGGCTGGATCGGCCGCGGCTCGGTCGCCGACCTGGTGCTCCTCGACCCCGCGCGGATCGGCCACGCCGGCACCTACGAGCACCCCGACCTGCGGCCGACCGGAGTGACCCACGTGTTCCTGGCCGGTGAACAGGTCATCGCCGACGGCGAGTTCACCGGAGAGCGCCGCGGCCGGATGCTGCGATCGGAGCGGCGATGACGGCCCCCGCCGGGATCACCCTCGGCGTCGTGCTCGACAGCCTGGGAACCGGCCTCCTGCGGCCGCTCGCGCTGCCCCGGGGCCGGGCGGTCGCCGTCGGGGCACCCACCATCCACGACACCGACGCCCCCGGGACGGGGCTGACCGACGCGATCGTCCTGGTACCCGGCCGACTGACCGCCGACGTCCTGGAGTGGGCCGCCGAACACCACGCCAGCGCCGTGGTCATGCGCGCCGGCACCACGGACACGGCAGCGCTGACGCAGGCCGCCGAACGAACCGGAGTGGCGCTCCTGGAACGCAGCGCCGAGATCTCCTGGGGACAGCTCTACACCCTGATCGACGCGCTGCGCGCCATCACGAGCCCGGTCTTCGAACCGGACCGGCACCGGTCCACCGACCTGTTCGCCCTCGCCAACGACATCGCCGTGCGCGCCGGCGGCGCGGTGGCGATCGAGGACCTGTCCATGCGCGTGCTCGCCTACTCCACGGTCCCGGGCCAACTGGTCGACGACCCGCGGCGTGACGGCATCCTCGGCCGCCGCGTGCCCGACCACCCCACCCACGCCGAGGAGTACGCCGCCGTCCTGCGCTGCGACACCGCGGTCTGGAGCTACGAGCCGAAGGAGTACCGGCCGCGCCTGGCCATCGCCATCCGCGACGGCGGCGAGGCGCTGGGCAGCATCTGGGTGCTCCAGGGCGACGAGCCCCTGACGCGGGAGGCGGCGGACGTCCTCGCCGAGGGCGCGCGCCTGGCCGCGCCCCACCTGGCCCGGGTCAGCCTCGCGGCGGACACCGAGCGCCGGCAACGAGCCGAGCGCCTGGGCTGGTTGCTCCGCGGCCAGGGAGCGACCCGGGAACTCGCCGACTCGTTCGGCATACGCTTCGACGCCCCGGCGACCGTGCTGGTGATCGGCCGCCCCGACGACCCGGCCGGCCACGCCCGAGGCGTCTCGCCGGACTCCGCCGCCGAGTACGTCGGCGACCTGCTGCGGATGGGACTCTCCGCCTACCGGCTGGGAGCCGCCGCCGGAGCACTGGACGGCCAGGCCGCGGCGGTGGTCGACACGGCCTGCGACGCCCCCGTGATCCAGCTGATCATCGCGACGGTGCTGGCCCGGGCGAGGGACACCCTCGGCGGCGGCTGGCGGGCGGGGATCAGCCGCACCCTCCCCGGCCTCGCCGACGTCTCGACGGGGCTGAGCCAGGCCAGGCAGGCCCTCACGGTGGTGTGCGGACCGTTCGGCAGGACGGAGATCGGACGCCACGACGAGCTGGCCGCCCCGATCTTCCTGCGGGACGTCCACGAGGCGCTCCGGTACCGCCCGGCCCTGGCCGGCGAACCCCTGTCCACGGTGCTCGACCACGACGCCCGGCACGGCACGGAGTACGAGAAGACCCTGCGCTGCTGGATCGCCGGGCACTACGACGTGCCACGGGTCGCCGAGGCCATGACGCTGCACCCCAACACCCTGCGGCACCGCCTGCGCCGGCTGGCCGAGCTGATCGACCTCGACGATCCCGACCTGCGGCTCGCGCTGGCACTGCAACTGCGGCTACGGCTGCCGGACATCGGCACAAAGGAGGCCCGGTGAACTTGGGCCCGGACGCCAATGGCCCCGGGCGCTCCGCCCAGCAGACTCGCCCCATGGTCGATTTTCCTTCCGCCGACGCGGAACGGGCGGACGTCCGAATCCGGCTGCTTCGGACCGTCCCCGAACTCCAGCAGGCCGACACGGTGCTGCGCACCGTGTGGAACACCCCGGACATCACCGAGGCACCGCTGGCCCTGGACGTGATGTGCGCGCTCGCCCACACCGGCGGCTACGTCGCGGCGGCGTACCTCGGGACGGCGATGGTCGGGGTGACCGCCGGATTCCGCACCATCGGGGACAGTCTGCACTCGCACGTGGCCGGCGTGCTGCCGGGAATGCACGGCCGCGGGATCGGCGCGGCGATGAAGTCGCACCAGCGGCAGTGGGCCGCCCAGGCGGGCCTGACGTCGATCTCGTGGACGTACGACCCGCTGATCCGCCGCAACGCCTACTTCAACCTGCAGCGGCTCGGGGCGGTCGCCCAGGCCTACCTGCCCGACTTCTACGGGCCGTTGGCCGACGGCATCAACGACGGCGACGACTCCGACCGGCTGTTCGTCAGCTGGCCGGTGCACGGGACGCCGCACGCACCGCCGCCGCTGCCGGACCTGGCCGCGGCGCACCCCGTGCTCGAAACGGACGGCGACGGCCAGCCCCTACCGCGCGCCGCGACCGGCGACGTCCTGCGGTGCGCCACCCCGGCGGACGCGGAGTCCCTGCGGCGGACCGATCCGGCCGCCGCCCGGCGCTGGCGGTCCGCGATGCGCCAGGCGCTCGGCGGCGCCCTGGAGAACGGTTACCGGATCGACGGCTTCGACCGCTCCGGCTGGTACGTCCTGCGACGGAAGGAAACATCGGAATGAAGCTGCGCCAGGTCGAGTTGCGCGAGGTGGCCCTGCCCCTGGTCGCGCCGTTCCGGACCTCACTGGGAACCCAGGAACACCGGAACTCGCTGCTGGTCAAGGTGACCACGGCCGACGGAGCCGTCGGCTGGGGCGAGTGCGTGGCCGACGACGACCCGACGTACAGCGCCGAGTACCTGGCCGGAGCCCGGCAGGTGGTCCGCGAGTTCCTGCTGCCCCGGTTGTCCCGGGCCCCCGAGCTGACCGCGGCGCTGGTGCCCGAGCTGCTCCGGCCGGTCAGAGGGAACCCGATGGCCAAGACGGCCGTCGAGATGGCGGTACTGGACGCCGAACTGCGCACCGCCGGCATCAGCCTCGCCCAGTACTTCGGGGCGACGCGCACCGAGCTCGCGGTCGGCGTGTCGGTCGGCATCACGGACACCGTCGACGAGCTGGTCAGCGCCGTCGACGGCTACCTGCGCGCGGGCTACGCCCGGATCAAGCTGAAGATCGAACCGGGCTGGGACATCGAGCCGCTGCGAGCGGTCCGGGAGACGTTCGGCCCGGACCTCGCCCTGCAGGTGGACGCCAACACCGCCTACGGTCCGGCGGACCAGCCCCACCTGCGCCGGCTCGACGCCTACGGGCTGACGCTGATCGAGCAGCCGTTCGCCCCGGACGACCTGCTGTCGCACACCCGGCTGGCGGCCCGCATGGACACCCCGATCTGCCTGGACGAGTCGATCACCTCGGCCCGGGACGCGGCCACCGCCATCCGGCAGGAGGCCTGCTCGATCGTGAACATCAAGCCCGGCCGGGTCGGCGGGTACCTGGAAGCCCGCCGGATCCACGACCTGTGCCTGGCCAACGGCGTACCGGTGTGGTGCGGCGGCATGCTGGAGACCGGGCTGGGACGGGCGGCCAACCTGGCGCTGGCCGCGCTCCCGGGCTTCACCCTGCCCGGCGACATCTCGGCCTCGGCCCGCTACTACACCCGCGACATCACCGACCCCTTCGTCCTCCACGACGGCCGCCTGACCGTCCCCACCGGCCCGGGGATCGGCATCGTGCCCGACCCCGACGCCCTGGAGGCCGCCACCACCTCCACGGAAACCCTCACCGTCTGACCGGCCGTAGGGCCCCGGGCACCGCCGCGCGGCGCCCGGGGCTCCTCCCGGCCGGTCGGACCGCCCGAGCGAAAGGAACGCATCGGTGACCAGGAACGCCTCGGTGAACATGTCGGTGAACACGTCGGGGACAAGGAACGGCGAAGACCCGCGCCACTCCCCGCCCCCGGCAGGAAGCCGTCACCGGCGACGGTTCGCAACGGGGGGAACGCGCCGGCTCAGGAGGGCGATGGTGGTGACGGTGACCGCCGCACTCGCCCTCGGCGTGGCGGTGGCGGCTCCGGCGCAGGCCGCCCACGCCGGCGACGACCGCCCCGCCCCCGGCAGCCGACAGAAGGGTCTCGCACGGGAGCTGGACCAGGCCCTCGAGCGCGCCTCCGCCGATGTCGGCGACCCGGGAGTCCAGGCGGTGCTGATGAAGGACGGCCGCGTGGTCTGGTCGTCGAACCGGGGCACGGCGAACCTGGAGTCCCGAACGCCCGTCACCGACAGGACGCTGTTCTACTACGCCAGCTTCGGCAAGCAGGTCATCGCCGCGTTCGCCCTCCACCAGGTGGAAGCCGGCGTGCTCGACCTCGACACGCCGATCAGCACGTACCTGGGGGAGGAGGTCGCGGGTTCGCACGCCGTCACGGTGCGCATGCTGCTGACGCACACCAGCGGCTACCCGAACGTGTACGCCGACCCCGCTGTGGCGCCGCTCCTCCCGTTCGCGTCCCCGGGAGCCGAGGACCGGTACGACCCCGACCGGCCGTGGTCGTTCGCCATGCTCAACGCGGGCATCAGAGAACCGGTCGAGCCCGGTGCGCGCGAGGAGTACTCCAACACCGGCTACCTCGTGCTCGGCCGGGTGCTGAGCAGGACGGCGGGCGGTGACGAGGCGCTCGAGCGCGCCATCCGGCGCTTCCTGGGGCGCGCGGGCGACGTCAAGCCGATGACGGAGGACCAGATCACCCTGCAGCGGTCCGAGCGCGCGCTGCGCCGGTTCGCGCACGGCTACCTCCAGCGGGACGACGGATCGCTGACCGACGTCTTCACCGCCTACGGCGCCACCGGCATTCCCACCGACATGTACGGCATGCCGTTCACCGACGGGCTGTTCGCCGGCACCGCCCGCGGGGCCGCCCAGTTCCTGGACGCGCTCTTCGTCCGCGACAGGCTCCTGTCGCCGGGGACCGTCGACGCGATGATCACGCCCTCACCGCAGTCGGCCGCAGCGGGCGGCAGCTACGGGATGGGCACGGACCGCGCCGTCGTGGGAGACCGGATCTGGCAGGGGCACCGCGGAGGCTACCCCGGGTTCACCGCGCAGGGCGCGACGGATCTCGAGCGCGGAGTGACGCTCGTCGTCGTGACGAACAGGTACGCCTTGCCGCGCTCTCCCGCGGACGTCATCTGGGAGCGGCTCGCCGAGACGTACGCGAGGGTCGCACGCTGAGCCCGCCCCGGCGGTCCCGGCGGTCCCGGGGGATCCGGAGGACCGGCTACCGGCGGTTCGGCGGAGCGGCGTCCGCTGCCCGACCGGCGTCCGCTGCCCGCTCTCGGGCCGCCATCACGTCCTCGCCGTGCTCGAAGGCCCAGGCGCCGAACGCCCCGATCGGCTCCAGCAGCGTCCGCCCCAGCCCGGTGAGGGAGTACTCCACGCGCGGCGGCGACCCGGCGTACGCGCGGCGCTCCACCAACCCGTCGGACTGCAGGCGGCGCAGCGTCTCCGTCAGCACCTTGGGGCTGATCCCGCCGATCCGCCCGCGCAGCTCACCCGGCCGCGCGGGCGCCTCCCGCAGCGCCCACACCACCACCGCGTTCCAGGTGTTGGCGAGCAGGTCGAAGGCGAGCCGGGCACGGCAGTCGGCGAGGAAGCCCTGATCAGTGGTCACTTACCAGATGGTGCCCGAGCGACCTCCTAGTGTCGTCCCGAATTCGACGCACGCCACCACAGGAGGGGCTGGACTGATGAGGATCGGAATCGCCGGCACGGGCACCATGGCACGGGCGCTGGGCACCCGCTGGGCGCTGGCCGGGCACGACGTCCTGGTGGGCGGGCGCGACACCGGCCGCGCCGCCGCGCTGGCGGAGCGGATCGGCGCCCGGGCGGGGACCCTGGAGGACGCGGCCCGGCACGGCCGGGACGCCGTGCTGCTGGCCGTGCCGTACGCGGCGGCGACCGGCGTGGTGGCGGCCCTGGGCGGCGCCGTACGGGGCCGCACGCTGATCGACTGCACCAACCCGGTGGCGCCCGGCTTCGTCCTGGAGACCGGCGGCGGCCCCTCGGCGGCCGAGCGCATCGCGGCCGCCGCGCCCGGCGCGTCCGTGGTCAAGGGGTTCAACCTCTGCCACGAGAGCGTGTGGGGCCTGACCCCGCCGGTCTTCGGCGGCCGCCCCCTCGCGGTGCCGCTCTGCGGCGACGACGAGGCGGCCCTCGACACGGTGCGCAGCCTCGTGCGCGACCTGGGCTGCGAACCGGTCAACGGGGGAGGACTCGACCGGGCGGGCCTGCTGGAGGCGACGGCGGCGTTCCTGATCGGCCTGTGGGTGGGCGAGGGCGTGGACGCCCAGGCGATCGCCCCGCCGCTGGAGTACGCGGGGGTGGGCGGGGCCTGACCGGCGCGGTCAGGCGTGGTGGTCGAACTCGCCGGATTTGACGCCGGAGAGAAGGGCGGCGAGGGCGGTGGGGGTGGTGCGGAGGATGAGGTGGGCCTCGTCGGACTCGCGGAGTTCGACCGCCCCGGCGACCGTGCGCACCTCCACGCACTCGTTGGTCGCGCCGCTGTAGCTCGATTTCTGCCACGACTCAGGCATAGCTGTCTTCCGCTTCTAGCCTTGCTCCCCTCGCCCAGGCAGGGCGAGGGGAGCGGAGGGGAACTGTCAGGCACGGTGGTCGAACTCGCCGGCCTTGATGCCGGAGAGAAGGGCGGCGAGGACGGCGGGTGCGGCGCGAAGGATGATGTCGCCCTCGTCGGATTCGCGGAGTTCGACCGCCCCGGCGACCGTGCGCACCTCCACGCAGTTCTCGACGTTTCCGCTGAAGGAGGACTTCTGCCACTCGGTGTCGGTCATGACGGGCCTTTCATAGGTTCTGTGCGATCTTGTGGATCAAGTCACGAGAGTCGGTCTCACTCAGGGCCGAGGCTTCAGTGCGATCGAAGATGAAGCGGTAGCTGCTCAGCTCGCTGACGGCATCGAGATATTCGGGCCCTTGGGAGGACTCCCGTTCGACTGTGTCGAGCTCGGGGACGGCGCCGAAGGCGTAGGTGAGGTTCTCGGCAGCCCCGGGGAAGGTTTCGATGTCGAAGGGCACGACTCGGACGGCAAGCCAGGGTAGCTCGGAGTCTTCGAGCAGCGAAGAGAGCTGCTCCTTGAGGATTGGAGTGCCGCCGAACCGTGTCCAGAGGACAGACTCATAGATGAAGAGTGTCGTCGGCTTCGGGTTGCGACGCAGGTCTGCCTTGCGTTGCATTCTGAACGCCGTGCGTGCTTCCAGCTCATGCCGGGGCAGCGGAGGAAAGACGCGTCCGAAGACAGCCGAGGCGTAGCCGAGGGTTTGGCAAGGTCCTGGCATGTGAGTGAGAAGCCACAACTTGAGCTCGCGGCAAGTCTTCTCCAGCTCCGCGTTCTCCAGGAAGCCGTCCGGGACCGTGCCCCGGTACTCCTCCCACCAGCCCTTGGACCGATCCAGGACTATGGCTTCCAGCGCATCGATCAAGGGCTCGTTCATGCATTTGCAGGCAGCCGCGAAGGAGCGGAGCCGTTCGGGGCTCACACCGACCTTGGCCGCCTCGATCTGGCTGACCTGCGTCCGGTCGATGCCGAGTGCTCTGCTCAGGTTGGTGGTCGACAGGCCAGCGGCCTCGCGCATCTTCCTGAGCTCGGTGCCGATGCGCAGTTGACGCAACGTTGGGTGTGCTCGTGGCGGCATTCGAACCTTCCTGGCCAGTGTGGACCAAGTCTGCCGCGCTGTTGTGTGCAGGGTCCACCTGAGGGTGAACCTATCCAGAATTGGGATCACATGTGATTCCGATGGAGTATGGTCGATCTCACATCGATCCGACGGATCGTCAGTAACGCCTGCTAGCAAGCACCGAAGAGCAGCCACATCCATCTCCACCGGCCTTGCTCACGGCGACCCATGCTCCGCCGGTTCCTCCCCACTCACGCCTCGGGAGAACTCCCATGCGTCACATCAACACCCCCACCATCGCCATCGCGCGGCAGACCCTCCGCACCACCATGACCCGCGTCGGCTGGTCCCCCTCCGCCATCTCCGACGCGCAGCTCGCCCTGTGCGAGCTGCTCGTCAACGCCTGGCGCCACGGGGACACCCCCGCCCCGCTCGTCCAGGTCATCTCCACCAACGGCAACCTCCGCGTCTCGGTCACGGACCAGAGCCCGATCCTCCCCGTCACCCCACTGCTGTCCCTGCTGGCCGAGTCCGGCCGGGGCCTCCAGCTGGTCGAGGCCCTCACCCACCGCTGGGGCGTCGACTCCCACGAGCGCGCCAAATCCGTCTGGTTCGAGCTGGACGGTGCCGCGTGATGTCCCGCCGCCACCCGATGCTGCCGACCGACCCCCGGATCCGGCACTACACCGACGACCACATCCGCACCCTCCTCGCCGAAGTCCAGGAACGGGGCCGGAAGTTCGGGCTGGTCTTCCCCTCGGCCTCCACCGACCAGACCATCGACGGCCGCGTCCTCGTCCGCTTCGGCACCGCGCCGGCCTCGACCCTGCTCAACCTCCTCGTCCTGCTCCTCGACGCCGAACGCGAACTCCCGTGCGGTTCCTGATCGGGACGGCCTTCGCCGTCCTCCTCGCCCTCGCCTTCGCGACCGTCGCCCTGGGCGTCGTCACCGCCCTCCGCGCGGCCCCGCCCGACGAGGACGCCTGACCCGCCACCCGCCGGCCCCCGCCGCCCACGCGCCGGGGGCCGCGGCGCCGCTTCGAGCCCGGCGGCGCACCGGAAGGGCGGTTCGCCGGGAAACGCCGGACAAGACGGCAGCGGACACCGGATGCTGGTGGCCGCGTCAACTCCGAGCGCCGGAAGGCGCATGCCGAGTGACAGGAGAGGCAGCCATGGGCCTAGAGTTCTTCGGAATCGACCCTGAGACCAACGAGGAAGGCTCGCCCACCGTCTGGGCGGACGTTGCTCGGCGTCGGCTCGTGATCCAGAGCGACACCGTCACCGGGGTCGAGTTCGCGGAGGTCAGCGAGACCGAGTGGGTTGCCGGCCACAAGGTCGGTGTACCTGCCCACGAGTCCGTGATCAGCGTCCCCGAGCGAATGATCCCCTTCGTCAGGAGGGCCTGCGATGCCATCGAACGTGCCGGACTTCAGGACCCTCCTCCGGGAGACGAAGAAGTCGGCCGTGCATCTGGAGATGCGTGATCAGTACAGCGTCACCGACGAGGCCGACCAGTTCGCCGCGTGGAAGGCCGGGCACCGGTACTCCGTGGAGAACCGGGCCGAGTGGTGGCATCCGTTCCACGACTTCGTGGTGGAGACCGTCGCCCGTGGGGTGACCATCCGGCGCGCCCGGATCGTGTCGGAGCCGGTGTCCGAGTACATCCGCTACGAGCACTCCCACACGTTCACCAACATCGCGGCCGGCGAGGAGATCCGATGGCTGCCCCGGAGCCGGGCACTGGACCTCGCGTTGCCGGGAGCCGACTTCTGGATGTTCGACAGCCGGATCGTGCGGTTCAACCTGTTCACCGGTGACGGCGAGTGGGCGGATCCCCGGAACGTGATGACGGAGGAACCGGCGGTTGTGGAACTGTGTACGAAGGCTTTCGAGGCTGTGTGGGAACGGGCAGTACCCCACGAGGACTTCGAGGTCTGAGTCGGTTCCGAACCACCGGGTGGGCAGCACATGTCATCGTCGCCTTCGTCCAGTGTCGTGGCAGCGCGGAAGGCCGTCGCCGACCAGTTGGTCGAGATCCGCAAGGACGCCGGGCTCAACGGCGGTGAGCTGTCCGTCCTGTGCGGTTGGCACCCGGCCAAGACCTCTCGCATCCAGTCCGGCAAGGCCGCTCCCTCGGAGGGCGACATAAGAGCCTGGTGCACCGCCTGCGGGGCCGACGACCGGATCCCCGACCTGATCGCGGCATCGCGTGCCGCCGACTCGGTGTACCAGGAGTGGAGGCGCCGGAACGGCTCCGGCATGAGGCTCGCCCAAGAGAGGGTCATCGGCGACTACGAGCGCACGAGGCTCTTCCGGATCTACGTGTCGAACGTGCTCCCCGGCCTCTTCCAGACCGCCGGGTACGCGACGGCGCTCCTGCAGTCCATCACGGACTTCCAGGGCACGCCGAACGACGTGGCGGCAGCCGTACCGGCGCGTCTGGCGCGGGCGCGGCTCCTGTACACCGGGGCACGGCGGTTCGCGGTCCTGATCGAGGAATGGGTGTTGCGCACCAGGATCGGCAGTGCGGAGGACATGGCCGCCCAGCTCGGCCACCTGCTCACCCTGATGTCGCTGCCGTCCGTCTCCGTCGGGATCATCCCGGCCGGCTGCCCGCGCGCCGTCTGGCCCCTTGAGGCCTTCTACCTGTTCGACGATCAACGGGTGGTGGTGGAGACCCTGACGGCGAAGGTCAACGTGCTTCAGCCCCGGGAGGTCACGGACTACATCCGGGCCTTCAGGGGCCTGTCCGACATGGCCGTGTACGGGGCGGAGGCCAGGGCGCTGACTGCCGCCGCCCGTGCCTCCTTCGAGTGATGAACCGCAAGAAGGCGCAAGTTCGTTGAACGCGTTGCGCCGACGTCCCTACGGTCTGTCACGTACTCACCGCATCCTCCCGCCCCGACTGTGGCGGGAGGGCGGCAGCACGGCGACGACGAGGAGGTCGGCATGGACATCGACGGAGGCCACGGCGGCGGAGGAACAGGTGGCGGCGAGGGGGACAAGCACCCCGGAACCCCGTGGACGCCGCCGTCCGACCCGCCGTCCCCCGACGGCACCACGCCGCCCGGCGACGGGGAACACCGCAAGTGACGCTCGCACCCGAGCAGCAGGGCCGCCCCGCGCCGGGGCGGTCCTTCCCCGTCGCCGACGCCTGGGCGCCGGCCTTCGACGCCGTCCCACGCGAGCTGTTCCTGCCGGACCTGGTCTGGGCGCACGACATGGCCACCGGCACCAGCCGCCCCGTCGACCGGACCGCGGACGAGGCCGGCTGGCGGGCGGCGGCCGCCGCGGACATCCCGATCGTCACCCAGTGGGACGACGGCGCACACCGGGGCGTCGAACCCGGCACGGTCCCGACCAGTTCCGCCTCGATGCGCTCGCTGGTCGCCTCCATGCTGGACGACCTCCAGGCCGAGCCGGGGATGCGGGTGCTGGAACAGGGCACCGGCACCGGCTGGAACGCCGCCCTGCTCGCCCACCGGCTCGGCGACGCGAACGTGACCACGATCGAGATCGACCCACAGCTCTGTGCCCGGGCCCGGACCGCGCTGGAGCGGTCCGGCCACCGGCCGCGGGTCGTCTGCGGGGACGGCGCCCTCGGCTGGAGGAACGGGGCGCCGTACGACCGGGTCACCGTCACCTACGGGCTGCGCGCCGTCCCACGGGCATGGGTCGAGCAGACCCGCCCCGGCGGCCTGATCCTGGCGCCGTTCGGCACCCACTACTCCAACGCCGACGCCCTGGCGCGCCTCACCGTCCACGGCGACGGCACCGCGTCCGGCCCGTTCCTACGGCCGGTGGAGTTCATGAAGATGCGCTCCCAGCGCCTGCGGTGGCCGCGGAACCCGGCTGCGGGCGGCACGGTCACCGAGAGCGCCACCGCCGCCGTCCTGCCGTCGCACGGCAGGTTCGACCCGTTCCCGTTCGCCGTCGGCCTGCGCCTGCGCGACGTCGTCCACGCGGTCCAGCCGCACGACGACGGGGCCCGAACCCTGTGGCTCTACTCCCTGACCGCCCCGGCCTGGGCCGCCGTGACCTTCCGCGAGGGCGAGGACGCGCACCAGGTCCGCCAGTACGGCGCCCGCCGCCTGTGGGAGGACTTCGAGCAGGCCCTCACCTGGTGGCACGAGGCGGGCGAGCCCGGCGTCGAGCGCCTCGGACTCACCGTCACCCCGCACGGCTGGCACGCCTGGTTGGACGACTGCGCCCAGCCACTGTGACCGCCCGGCGCCGCGAGCCCGCCTCGCGGCGCCGGGCCCCTCACCACCACCGCACGGGAAGCCCCGACGGGCCCCGCCGGCCCGCCCACCCACGACGCCCGGGGCAAGCACACCCGCGGTCAGCCGGTGGTGAGGTGGGCGGTGAAGAACGCGGCGAGCTTGTCGACGGCGGGGGCGACGTACTGCTCGCGGTCGTAGAGGTCGACGTGGCCGGCGCCCTCGATGCGGTGGAGCTCCTTGGGGCCCGTGGCACGCTGGTGGGCCTCGACGGCCATCCAGGCGGTGACGGCGTGCTCGCCGATGATCTGGAGGATCGGGCGGGGGCCGATCAGCGGGACGGCGAGGAAGGCGTCGTGCAGGGCCATCCGGTCGACGCTCTCCCACGCGAGGGTCTTCGCGGAGCGTTCGTGCCACCCGCGCGGGGTGCGGTAGTACGCGAAGCCGTCGGCGCCGTGCCGGCCGCCGAGCGCGAGGGCCTGCTCGGCGGTCTCCGGGAACACGCTCAACGCCCCGGGGTCCTCGCCGCGCGCGGCGGCGCTGCGGGCCGCCGCGGCCGCCTCCAGCAGCGCCCGGAAGACGGCCGGGTCCTGGGCGCCGTCGGCGCCGAGGCGGAACTGGCGGGCGGGCTCGGCGGTGGACACCGCGGCCACGGCCCTGACCCGCGGGTCCGCGCCGGTCGCGGCCAGCGCGTAGGCGCCCGAGGCGCAGATGCCCAGCAGGCCGATCCGCTCGGCGTCGACCTCGTCGAGGGCCGTGAGGTAGGAGACCGCGGCCTTGAAGTCCTCCACCCGCTGGGCTGGGTCCTCCAGCCCCCGCGGCAGACCGCCCGACTCGCCCTGGAAGGCGGCGTCGAAGGCGAGGGCGACGAAGCCGCGCTCGGCCATCCGCCGCGCGTAGGTGCCCGACGCCTGCTCCTTCACACCGGTGCCGGGGTGGCCGACCACGAGCGCCGGCCGCGGGCCCGGAGCCGGCGCCTGAGGGGTGTAGAGGTGGCCGGCGAGGCTGAGGCCGGCGCTGTCGAAACGGACGGTGGTCCGGGGCATGGGGAACTCTCCAACGAGACGGTGGCGGGGGGCGTGACGTACCCGCACGGGGCCCGGGGCCCCGCCCTGCCGGGCACGCCTCCACGGTCCGTCACCCGCCGCCCGCGCGGCAGAGCCGGATCCGTGCCCGGGAAAGAACCTGCCCCCCTCGGACCCCTGCCGCCACCCTCCCGGCACGACGACACTGGACGCCATGACCTCGGACTCCGACCCCCGGGCGCTGGGCGCCTTCCTCAAGGCCCGCCGGGCCCAGCTGACCCCGCGGGAGTGCGGCCTCCCCGAGACGGGCACGCCCCGCAGGGTCGCCGGGCTGCGCCGCGAGGAGGCCGCCGGGCTCGCCGCCATCAGCGTGGACTACTACACACGGCTCGAACAGGGCCGGGTCCGGGCGTCCGCACCCGTGCTCGTCACGCTGGCCCGCGCCCTGCGCCTGGACGACGACCAGCAGAGGTACCTCTACGAGCTCGCCGGCCGCACCGACGCCCGCCCGCGTCCCCGCCGGCCCGTCCAGCGCCCGCGCCCGGCCATGGGGCGCCTGCTCGACCAGCTCACCGGCACGCCCGCGCTCGTCCTCGGCCAACGCCTGGACGTCCTGGCCTGGAACCCCGCCGCCACGGCCCTCTACACCGACTTCGCCGCCGTCGCGGCCCACCGGCGCAACTACCTGAGGCTGCTGTTCACCGACCCGGTGGTCCGGCGGCTGCACCGCGACTGGTCCCACGACGCCCGGCAGGCCGTCGCCGCGCTGCGCATGGAAGCCGCGGCCGACCCCGACGACCCCGCCCTGGCCCGACTCGTCGGCGACCTGTCCCTCCAGGACGCCGACTTCCGCACCTGGTGGGCCGAGCACCGGGTCAACAGCGCCGGCCACGGCACCAAGCACTACCGCCACCACCTGGTGGGGGACCTCACCCTCGACTGCGACACCTGGGCCAGCCCGGACGGCTCCGGGCAGCGCCTCATGGTCCTGACCGCCGAACCCGGCAGCCCCTCCCACGACGCCCTGCGCTTCCTCACCTCGTGGACCGCCGCCCGGCCGCCGGCCGCCGAGCGTGCGGAGCCCCCGGCACGGTGAGCCCCCGGAGTGGGAAGTCGGCGGGTCCGACTTCCCACTCCGGGGGCTCCCGCCGTCGTCGCCGCCGGGGGTCAGTAGCCGGCGTTCGCCCGGTCGTTGAACCAGCCGGGCAGGTTCGGCCACCACTCGCCGGCGCCCGCGTCGAAGGTCAGGCCGTCGCCGGACAGGTGCACGACCTGGCCGGAGTGGGCGGACCAGCTCCTCAGCGAGGAGACCTTGTGGTTGACCAGGACGGGGAAGACCGTCCAGGTCCCGATCGGGAACTCCCAGCAGTCGCCGGAGTAGTTGTAGTCGGTGAACACCTGCGCGTACCCCGACTGCCCGTAGTGGACGCAGTTGCCCGCCGCCTGGGCGCCGGGCGCGGCGGCGACGCCCAGCACTCCCGCCGCGGTGGTGAGGGCGGCGACGATCCCGGCCTTGAGCCGGGGCTTCCTGGGTATCGCGGGCATCTCGGTCTTCTCTCGTGGCGGGGCGGGCTGCTGTCGCAGACGATGATGGTCGGTCACCCGGCCGCCGTCCAGGAGCTGTTCAGGGTGTGGACCGGTCCCTGGCCGGCTCCTGGACGGCGGCGGCGACCACCCGGCGGTGGCTAGCCGACGCTGACGGCGGACCAGGCCGCGGCGACCGCGTTGTACTCGGTGCTGCCGGTGCCGTACAGGTCGCGGGCCGCGTTCAGGGAGGCGGTGCGGGCGTCCTTGTAGGTGGTGGTGGAGGTCATGTAGACGGTCAGCGCGCGGTACCAGATCCTGGCGACCTTCTGGTTGCCGACGCCCGTCACGGTGGAGCCGTTACAGGTGGGGCTGTTGTAGGCGACGCCGTTGACGGTCTTGCTGCCGCTGCCCTCGCTGGCGAGGTAGAACCAGTGGTTGCCGACGCCCGAGGAGCGGTGCACGTCGAGGCCGCCGACCGTGCTGCTCCAGCAGTCCGCCGAGCGGCCGTCCAGCGAGGGCTTGTCGAAGCGGCGCAGCCACGGCGGGGTGGACTGGTCGCTGAACAGGTAGTCGGGGGTGTCGATGCTGTTGTCGGCGTACCACTCGACCATGGTGCCGAAGATGTCGCTGGTGGCCTCGTTGAGGCCGCCGGACTCGCCGCTGTAGCGCAGGTTGGCGGTGGCGGCGGTGACGCCGTGGGTCATCTCGTGGCCCATGGTGTCGAGGTCGACCTGCTCCGGGTCGGTGGTGCCGTTGCCGTCGCCGGTCATCATGCAGAAGCAGGTGTTGGACCACACGGCGTTGTCCCACCGGGTGCCGACGTGGACGAAGACGGTGGCGGCCGCACCGTCGTTCCGGATGCCGTTGCGGCCATGGACGTTCTTGTAGTAGTCGTACGTCCAGGCGGTGTTGGCGTGGGCGTCGACGGCGGCGGTGGAGCGGTCGGTGGAGAACTTCCTCCCGTCGCCCCAGACGTTGGTGGTGCTGGTGAACCTGGTGCCGGAGCTCGCCGTGAGGGAGCCGTAGGCGACGTTGTTCGCGTCCTTGGTGACGTGGCCGCGGACCGGGTCGGTCAGGGTGTAGCCGCTGGTGATCGGGGTGGTGTCGATGCTGATCCTGCCGGTGTACTCGGAGTTCCCGGTGCCGGTCGCCTGGGGGTCGGCGTCGTAGGCCTCGATCGGCTCGTCGGTGACGGCGTCGGTGACGACGACCCGTCCGGCGGGCTGGCCGTGGTCGCCGCTGCCCCGGACGGTGGTGCGCCAGGCCAGGCGGGGCGTGCCGTCGGCGGCCCAGACGACCAGTTCGGGGGTGCTGACGGCGCCCTGGACGCCGGGGGAGGCGGCGAGCGCGTGCGCGGCGCCGGCCTGGGCGGGCACCGCGGGGACGGTGGACTTCACGGACGGGTCGTGGGCGGCCGCCCGGCTGGAGCCGTTGAACCCGCCCCTGGCGTCCTGGTGGACGACCAGGTCGCCGCCGACCACCGGCAGGCCCTGGTAGGTGCGGTCGAAGCGCACGTGCGAGGCGCCGTCGGCGTCGAGGACGACGTCGGTGGGCAGGAGGTCCTGGCTCGGACCGAAGCCGAACACCTCGGCGTTGTCGGTGACGTTGACGACGGCCCGGGCGATCGCGGTGTCCCGCGCGCCGGGGGCGGGGGAGGCGGAGGCCGCGGTGGTGGGGATCGTGAGGGCGGCGAGGGCGGCGACGACCGCCACGGCCAGGGCCGCGCGGCGGGGGCGGGGGAAGGGGGTGGTGCACACTCTGGCTCCAGGTGGTAGCGGTGCGGGAGAAGAGCTACCACCGAGAGTGACGACGACCCGTCAGCTCTGCCAGAGGATGGGACATAACGTTGCCAAGTCGTGCTTTCGTGTCCAAAGTTGTGGAACGGCACGAATCAACCCACGCTTCCGCCGCGGCGATCGAACACCGCTCGGCGGGGACGCCCCGCGGGGAACGCCGCCCCGCGGATCGTGGCAGGCCTGTTGCGCACGAAGTGACGCAGCTCACAGCCGTCCGGCGGCGGGCATGATCGACTCGACCGATGCGCCAGTCCGACACACCCCGCCGCCCGCTGACGGGCCGTCACGCCGCCGCGCCCGCCCTGGCCGCCGCGACCGCCGCCCTGCTGCTCACGGGCTGCGGCACCACGGTGACCACCGGCTCCGGCGGCGGCGCCCCGGAGGCCTCCGGCACCCCCGGGGCCTGCGGCGCCCCGACGCCGCGTCCGACGGGCGCCGGGGCGGAGCCGACCGGGCGCGCCCAGGGCGGAGTGCGGATCACCTCCGTCGGCCCGGCCTGCGCCGAGTACGAGGTAACCAACCCGAACGGCGAACCGCACGACGTCACCGTGGTGTTCAGCCTCCGCTCGGCCGAGGGGGCCGCGCTGGACAACCTCTCCCGGACCGTCACCGCGCTGGCCCCCGGCGCCACCGAGAAGGGGCGGATCGACCTGAACGGGACACCGGGCCGGCTCGGCGAACCCGCCCTCCCGAGCGAACCCGCCCTCCCGGGCCGGCCCACCCCGCGGCCCGGCCCCCGCGCGACCAAGGCGGAGATCCTCCGGGTCCGCAGCGTCCCCACCGCCGAGGCACCCGGCGCCGCCGGCACCTGCCCGCCCTCCGGCCTGCGGCTGTACGCCGACGAGGGCGACGCCGCGATGGGCCTGCGGGTGGTCGGCCTGCACCTGCGCAACTGCGGCACCGCCACCGTCACCCTCGACGGCTACCCCCAGGTGCAGCCGCTCGACCTCGACCGCAAACCCCTGGACGGGGTGCGCGTCCTGCGCGGCGGCGCCGAGATCGCCACCGGCACCGGCGCCGACGCCCCGCCCCAGAAGTTCGCCCTGCGCCCGGGGGAGGGCGCCCGCTCCACCCTGGTGTGGCGCAATACCACCGACCTCGGCCCCGAACCGCTCAACGCCCCCTACGTCCGGGTACGCGCCACCCCCGACGCGGCCCCCGTGACGGTCGCCCCGGAACTCGACCTCGGCACCACCGGCCGCCTCGGCGCCGGCGCCTGGGTCAGGGAGGACGCGAACGAGCAGCGGCCGTCGACGCCCCCGAGGCCGTGACGACACTGTGATCGGACCGTCGTCGAGCGTCGCGACCAAGATCACTACCGTACGTCGGTATGCATCACACCGATCCTGACCCGAAGCCCCTGCAGGACGCGGTCGGCCAGAGCGTCTTCGCCCACGAGTCCGCCCGCTGACCCGGCCGGCCCGACCCGGCCGGCCCGGCAGG
Source organism: Kitasatospora sp. NPDC001547 (assembly GCF_042894165.1). Taxonomy (NCBI): domain Bacteria; kingdom Bacillati; phylum Actinomycetota; class Actinomycetes; order Kitasatosporales; family Streptomycetaceae; genus Kitasatospora; species Kitasatospora sp. NPDC001547. The sequence continues at coordinate 156,291 of NZ_JBIAVL010000007.1, forward strand.
CCACGTCGGTCGCGGCGGCCCGCGCGGAGCCGGCGGCCCGGCACGCTCCCCCGTGGCGCGCCGGACCGCCGGCCTGGAAACGGAACTCGGCGTTCCGCCGCGCGGTGTTCCCAGGAGGAGCATGTCAGGGCGGCGCCCCCGCCGTGTTGGCACCGGGTGGACAGTTGTTGGCACCGGGTGGACTGCTCCGGCTTTCCCGCCCGCCCGTGCGGACGGCGTGCTGGCCGGGTGCCTGCGGCGTGGGGGTTCCGCGCCCGCCCGTGACGGCCCCTACGGCTGCCCGGCCCCGGCCCCGGCCCCGGCCAGGGCCCGGCGGCGGTGCTCGCGGGGCGAGAGGCCGTACGCGGTCCGGAAGGCGCGGCTGAACTCGGCGGCGCGGGGCAGCCCGCAGCGGGTGGCGACGGCGTGCACGGGCAGGGCGCGCAGCGCGGGGTCGGCGAGGTCGCGGTGGGCCCGCTCCAGCCGCCGGCGGCGGACGAAGGCGGCGACGGTCTCGCCGTCGGACTGCCGGGTGAACAGGCGGTGCAGGTAGCTGACGGAGATGTGGTGGGCGGCCGCGATCACGGCGGGCGTCAGCTCGGGGTCGTGCAGGTGGCGTCCGATGAAGGCCCGGACGTTCTCGACCAGGGCCCGCTGCCGGGTGTCGTCGGGCACGGCGGCCTCGGCGTCCAGTTCCCGGGCGAGCCAGGCGGACACCAGGTCGACCACGACCCCGCCCAGCCGGGGCGTCTCGACGGGGCCCAGGAGGGCCGCCTGCCGGTCGAGGCCGACGAGGAACTCCGAGAGCAGCGCGCAGGTGCCCTCCCGGGAGGAGAAGCCGCGGCCCAGCAGCTCGTGCACCCGGTGCGGCGGCAGCGGCAGCAGGGCGGCGGGGAAGTCCACGCCGACGGCCTCGATCCGGCGCTCCGCGGGGGCTCGGCCGCGGGTGTCGAAGGCCCGCAGGTCGAACGGGTGGGAGCTGTCGAGCATGTGCAGGTTGCCCGGCCCGAAGGTCTCGGTGCCCCCGGTGTCGCGGGTCAGGGCGAAGCTGCCGTCGAGCAGCAGGGTCAGGTGGAACACCCCCCGGTCCGAGCGCCGTACCCGGCGGGCGGTGCGCTGGAAGCGGGTCGGCGGGAAGGAGGTCCGCAGGAGGGTCACCGGCCCGAGCTCCAGGCGCCGCATCTCCGCCCGGAAGTCGTCGCGGTGGACGCTGGTCACCTCGCTGTCCCGGGTGCGGCTGACCAACTCCCGCCAGCAGTCGAACCGTTCCTTCTCGGGCACGCCCTCGCTGCGGAACGCGCTCTCCGGGCTCGTGGCCACCGTCCGTCCTTCCCTTCCGGGGTCCGTCCCCTTCCCGCCCGGCCGGGCTCCCCTTCCCCACCGGTTGTCACCGGCTCCTCGCAGCCGGTGACACCGAAACCTACAAGGTCAGACCGGGTGCGCCGCGCCCGGCCCCGGGCTGCGGCCGCCCGCCGCGGCACCCCCGGTGAACCGCCCGCCGCCCGGCCCCCGTTGGCATGAACGCGGGGACCTGGTGGTCCCGCTCCCATCCCGGACGGTGGGCGGGCCCCGGGCCCGTACGGCCGTCGACGACACCGTGCCGCGGCCGGCCCAGAGCGCGCCGCAGCGGAAAGAGGGGAACGATGAGGAAGAACCGGACGGTCGGGCGCGCCCTGTCCCTGGTCGGCGCCGCGCTGGCGCTGGCCTCGGTCACCGGGCTGATGACGGCCACCAGTGCCTCGGCCGCCGACGACTGGAGCTGCGCGCGCAACCCGCGCGGCTGGGACCACATGAACTAGGTGCGCCTGCAGAACGACGCCAACGTCGTCGTCTACCGGCCGCACGACGGCAGCAGCCCCTGGACGCCGGTCTGGTCCTCGTACAACGGCCGTGTCGGCACCTGCTGACAGCCGCCGGGCCCGGGGAGTCGGTGGGCGGTTTCCCCGGGTGATCCGGCACCGTCCGTCGCGCCCGTCGGAGCCGACGGCGACCTCGACGCCGTCCCCGTTGGCATTGCGTCGAGGCCCGCACTCCGGTCGTCAGCGCAGCAGCACCCGCAGGCTGAGCAGTCCCCGGTGCCGCGGGTTCTCCTGCCACCGCGCGGCCGCGGCCGGTTCGGCCAGGCGCAGGGCCGGGAAGCGGCGCAGCAGTTCGCTGAAGGCGACCTCGGCCTGGAGCCGGCCCAGTTGTGCGCCGAGGCAGTGGTGGATGCCGTGGCCGAACGCGAGGTGGCGGGTGGCGTCCGGGCGGGTGATGTCGAAGCGGTCGGGGTCGGCGAAGACGGCCGGGTCGCGGTTGGCGGCGAGCAGCGCGATCTGGACGAACTCGCCGGCCGGGATCGTGGTGCCGGCGATGGTCACCGGCTCGGTCGTGCGGCGGAGCGACGCGATGCCGAACGGGCTCTCGTAGCGCAGGACTTCCTCGATCGCGCCGGGAAGGAGCCGCGGATCCGCGCGCAGCGCCGCGAGTTGCTCGGGGTGGCCGAGCAGGGCGTGGACGCCGTTGGCGATCAGGTTGACGGTGGTCTGGTGGCCGGCGATCGCGAGCAGGAACGCCATCGAGGTGATCTCGGCCCCGGTCAGCCGGTCGCCCTCCGCCTGGGCGGCGAGCAGGTCGGAGATCAGGTCGTCGCCCGGGTGGGTGCGCTTGTGGTCGACCAGGGCGCGCAGGTAGTGCGCCATGCCCTCGGCGGTCTCCACCGAGACCTCGCCGTCCGCCCCGCCGCCGTCCTGCGGGCCGGCCTCGACCGCGTTGCCCCGGACCTGGAGGTTCTCCCGTTCGGCCTGCGGCGCGCCGAACAGCTCGAAGACCACCGCGAGGGGCAGCGGCAGGGCGAACTCGGCGATCAGCTCGGCCGATTCGAGGCCGTCCAGCTGGTCCAGCAGTGCGCCGACGTGGCGCTCGACCATCGGCCGCAGGGCCGCCACCCGCCGCCCGGTGTACGCCTGCCGGACCAGCTTGCGAAGCCGGGAGTGCTCCGGGGGGTCGGAGTTGAGCATGTGCGTCATCAGGTCGCGGCCCGGGCCGCCCTCGGAGTTCCCGACGTGCCGGGCGAACGCCTCGGTGACGGCCTTCTTGCTCAGCCGGGGGTCGGCGAGGGCGGCCCGGCACTCGGCGTGGCCCGTGACGACCCAGCCTTCGAGCCCGGCCGCGCCGCCGAACCGGACCTTGCGGACGCCGCCCTCGGTGCGCCAGCGGCGGTACGCGGAGTGCGGGTCGGCGTAGAACCGGCCGTCGGCGAACTCCGTCCCGGCGGCCCCGCGTTCGGCGCCCCGGAGGTCGGTGCGCGGGAGGTCGGTGCGCGGGTGGTCAGCGGGCATCGCGTGCCTTCAGGACGCGGACCTCGCTGACGCCGAGCAGGCCGAGCAGCGGCACCTTGGCGGTGCGCTGCCCGGGGTCGACGACCAGGCCGGCCTCCCGGATCCGGTCCAGCAGCAGTTCGGCGAGCGGCATCACCATGTGCCGGCCCCAGCAGCGTTCGGAGGAGTGCCCGAACGGCAGGTAGCCGGGAGTGGCGTCCGGGTCGAGGTGGTCCCAGCGCTCCGGGCGGAACTCCTCCGGGGCCTCCCACAGCGCCGGGTCGCGATGGGAGAGCAGCGGCAGCACGAGGACGTCGTCGCCCGCGCCGATCCGCGGGTCGAGCGCGGGGTACTCGGGCGATGCGCGGCGCAGGATGTTCCACGACGGCGGCAGCAGGCGCAGTGACTCGAGGATGATGTTGCGGTTCGGCGTGCTGTCGTCGAACGGCGCGCCGAGCCACAGCGCGTTCGCGACCAGGGTGGAGATGGTGAAGCAGACGGGTGCGGCGGCTCGGCGGTACATGCCCATCGCGTACCGGCGGTCCTGGTAGCCGGGCGCCTTCGCGGCCAGCTTCCCGAGCGCGGTGAGGTCGTCGCCGGGCTTGGGCCCGCCGGGCAGTGCGGCGCCGACCGAGATCACCAACCAGGTGAGCAGCGGCGTCAGTTCGAGGTTGCGGCTCATCAGGATCCGCAGCCGGCGCGGGTCCCGGCCGAGGATGAGGTCGCGCAGGAAGAGGTGCCCGGTGAGCGGCCACGGACCGGACAGGTCGATGTTCTCCGGCAGCGGGGCCTTCAGCGCCTCGCGCACGTCGCTGCCGATCGTCCGCGTCACCGAGGACGCCTCGGTGCGGCTGATGGAACGTCCGTGCAGCGGTTTGAACGTGGGCCGTTCGATCTCGGTGGCGCGCCGCGCGGCGAGGATCCGGTCGGTGAGCGCGGGCCCGGCGACCCCGATCGTGTCGGGTTCGAGCCGGACGGCGTCCTTGCCCAGATGGTCCCTGAGCAGGGCCTCGAGCCGGGGGGAGAGCACGGTGTTCCGCGCACGGGCGGAGGCGGGTGAGAGTGCCATGTGAGGTCTCCGAGACATTGCCGGGGCCGGTCTCCGCCCCCGCCCCGGCCCGGTCTCCCGGCGGAGGCCGCGAGCGGGCGGAGGCGGGGGCGGATCAGCTGTTCAGGTACCGGAGGTACCGATCGGCCGGCTTAGTACCAGATGTACCAGGCGCTGGCCTTCAGGCTCTTCTTGGCGAAGGACGCGTCACGGATGGAGAACAGGATCTTCATCATTTGGGTCTCCCTTGGTTGCCAGGTGGCTGAGTGGACGTAAGGCCGCTCTGCAGTTGCCCTACGGACCTCTCCACGCGGCCGGGCCCCCACCGGGTTCACTCCGGCAGCGCCGCTCGGCGGGGGACCCGCGGAAGACGGGGGCCCCGGACTGCTACGGCCGGCCGGCGTCCGGGGCACCGAGGGCGAGGGTGAAGCTGAACCGGTCGCCGCGGTAGAGGGCGCGCACCTGCTCCAGCGGGCGCCCCGCCGCGTCCAGGCTGCGGCGGTGCAGCAGCAGCATCGGCAGCGCCGGCGGGGTGCCGATCAGCAACGCCTCGCGCGGGGTGGCCAGCACCGTCTCGATCCGCTCGTCGGCCGCGCCCAGGCGCACCCCGTGCTCGCGCAGGTAGCCGTAGAAGGACCCCTCGGGGTCGAAGTCCCGCTCCAGCGCGGGCACCCGGGCGACCGGCACGTACGTGGACTCCAGCCCGACGCGCTCCTCGTCCGCGCGCAGCACCCGCTCCAGGTGCCACAGCGGCTCGCCCTCGGCGACCTCCAGCAGCCGGGCCGTCGACGCGTCGGCGGGCAGCCGCTCCAGGGCGATCAGGGTGCGGCCGGGGCGCAGGCCCTGGCGCGAGAGGCCCTCGGTGTAGCTGCTCAGCGACAGCGGCTGCTCGATCTTCGGCCCGGCCACCACCGTGCCCCGGCCCAGGCGGCGCAGCCGGCCCTCCAGCAGCAGCTCGCGCAGCGCCTGGCGCACGGTGGCCCGGGCGACGCCGTGACGCTGCGCCAGGTCGGCCTCGGTGGGCAGCCGCCCGCCCGGGCCCAGCTCGGCGATCAGCTCCTCCAGGCGGGCCTTGACCAGGTAGTACTTGGGCACCCGGCCGTGCTCGGGAACGCCGGCGCGGGCGGGTTCGGGGCCGGGCCGGGGGATGGGGCGGTTCACCGCGCAAGCCTACCGAGCGCCCTCCGGGCCGACTCCCGTCCGGCCGATCCCGTCCGGGCCGAGCCCGCGCCCCCGCGCCGAAGATCACGAAAACGTAACGGGTCTGGTCTGAATTTCGGCGGTTGTTCATACAACCGTGGACTCGGTGAGGGCGGCCCCTCGTCCGCCCGCCCCATCCTCACTCCCGGTGCAACCGCACCGCGCCGCCGACCAGTTGGGAGCCCTCCGTTGCGCACCTCCCGATCCACCCGCACCGCCGCCCTCGCCGTCGCCCTCGCCGCCGCCACCACCGCCGCCGGGCTGAGCACGCCGTCCGCCACCGCCGCCACCAACGCCGCTCCGGCCGCCCTGGCCGCCGCCGGCGACCCGTACAACGGCCTGCCGAACGGCACCAAGCAGGCCAAGACCCTGGTCATCGGCATCGACGGCACCCGCTACGACAAGCTGCTCACCGCCGACGCCCCCAACCTCAAGGCCCTGATGGCCGGCGGCCTGACCGCCACCAGCAACCTCTACGCCAACCCGATGGCCCCCACCCTCTCCGGCCCCGGCTGGTCGACCATCGCCACCGGCGCCTGGCCCGACAAGCACCTGGTGAAGGACAACGCCTTCACCGGCGCCCGCCTCGACCTCTACCCCGACTTCGCCACCCGCCTGGAGAACGCCGACCCCGCCACCTCCACCCTGGTGGTCGGCTCCTGGAACCCCATCGCCGGCAACGTCTTCAACGGCCGCGCCGACCTGCGCCTGCAGGAGAGCGAGAACGACGCCAAGGCCGCCGCCGACGCCGCCGACTACCTCGCCCACGGCAACCCCGACACCACCTTCCTGCACGTCGACCAGGTCGACGAGGCCGGCCACAACCACGGCGGCGCCAGCACCGAGTACCTGGCCGCCCTGCACTCCGCCGACACCCTCGTCGGCCAGGTCCTCCAGGCCGTCAAGTCCCGCCCCACGTACGCCTCGGAGGACTGGCTGATCCTCGTCACCACCGACCACGGCCACACCGACGCCGGCGGCCACGGCGGCAACAGCGCCAACGAGCGCCAGACCTTCCTGATCGCCGACGGCGCCGGCTACACCCCCGGCTCCCGCCGCTACGACGTCAAGCCGGTCGACATCGCCCCCACCGTCCTCAAGCACGAGGGCGTCCCCCTCGACCCCGCCTGGAAGCTCGACGGCCGCCCCATCGACGAGATCACGCCCGACGCCTTCGACGCGCTGCGCCCGAGCCTGCAGGCCCGCGCCGACGAGAGCGGCATCCCGGCCGCGGTCAAGGGCTGGACCCACACCCCGCCGGCCGGCTGGAGCATCGACAACTCCCGCATGCCCAGCGGCGGCGTCACCGAGTGGCGCGGCTGGGCCTTCGCCACCGACGAGTTCTGGACCGCCGCCCAGCTCGGCCAGTCCCGCGAGACCGACGTGCGCGCCCGCAACGTGTTCGCCGTCGCCGACTCCGACGAGTGGGACGACAAGGCGCACGGCGCCGGCCAGTTCGACTCCACCCTCGTCAGCCCCGCCCACCCGGTCTCCGGCGCGAGCCGCGGCCTGCTCTCCTTCGCGACGAACTACAAGGTCGACGGGCCGCAGACCGGCGACGTGTACGTGGTCTTCGACAACGGCGCCCCGCAGCTGGTGAAGTCCTACCGCAGCGACCTCAACACCGTCGAGAACCTCCCCGTCACCGTCCCCGCCGGCGCCACCACCGCCCGCTTCCAGTTCCGCTACACCGGCACCAACAGCGCCTTCTGGACCGTCGACCAGGTCGCCTTCACCACCTCCTGACCCCCACGGCGTGCAGGCGGGGGAGGGGCACCGGGCCCCGCCCCCGCCCGCGGCCGGTCCCGGCCCCCCTTGCATTGCCACGCGTGTGCAACTATTGTTTCTGCATGTAAGGCGCGCCTGCACCAATTCATCGGTGCGTGCGCAACCCCGGCGGCGCCGTTCCCCGCGCCCGACTGCTCCGCAAAGGCACTGTCATGTCCCTGAAGAAGATCCTTCCAGGCAAGCTCGGCTTCGGCACCGCCCCGCTCGGCAACATGTTCCGCGCGATCCCCGACGTCGAGGCCCTGGCCACCGTCGAGGCCGCCTGGGAGCACGGCATCCGCTACTTCGACACCGCCCCGTTCTACGGCGCCGGCCTGTCCGAGCAGCGCCTGGGCGAAGTCCTGTCCGCCAAGCCGCGCGACGCGTACGTGCTGTCCACCAAGGTCGGCCGGGTCATCCTCGACGAGGTGGAGGAGGGCGAGCGCGACCTCGGCGAGAAGGGCGGCCTGTTCGAGCACGGCAACCCCCACAAGATGCTCCACGAGTGGACCGCCGAGGCCACCGAGCGCTCCGTCGAGGACAGCCTCAAGCGCCTGGGCACCGACCGCCTGGACATCGTCTGGGTCCACGACATCGCCCAGGACTTCCACGGCGACCAGTGGCTCCAGAAGTTCGAGGAGGCCCGCACCGGCGCCTTCCGCGTCCTGTCCCGCCTGCGCGACGAGGGCGTCATCAAGGCCTGGGGCCTGGGCGTCAACAAGACCGAGCCCATCGAGCTCACCCTCGCCCTCGACGAGCCGCAGCCCGACGGCTTCCTCCTCGCCGGCCGCTACACCCTCCTCGACCACGACCACGCCCTCCAGCGCCTGCTGCCGATGGCCCAGGAACAGGGCGTCGAGATGGTCGTCGGCGGCCCCTACAGCTCCGGCATCCTCGCCGGCGGCACCCACTTCGAGTACCAGGCCGCCCCGCCCGCGATCCTGGAGAAGGTCGCCCGCCTGAAGGACCTCACCGCCCGGCACGGCGTGTCCATCAAGGCCGCCGCCCTCCAGTTCTCCCTCGCCCACCCCGTCACCGCCGCCGTCATCCCCGGCGCCACCAAGCCCAGCCGCATCGCCGAGGACACCGCCGCCCTCGACGAGAACGTCCCGGCCGCGTTCTGGCAGGACCTGCGCGCCGCCGGCCTGGTCAGCGAGACCGCCCCGCTCCCGAACAACGCCTGACCCCCACCACCCCGGCACCACCAGGAGAAGCGATCATGGCCTCCACCTCCGTCAGCCGCACCGTCCCCGCCACCCCCGAGCAGGTCTGGGCCCTCATCGGCGGCTTCGACGCCCTGCCCGACTGGCTCCCGTACATCCCCGAGAGCACCGCCGTCGAGGGCGGCCGCGTCCGCCGGCTGAAGAACCCCGAGGGCGAGCTCATCGTCGAGCGCCTCGTCGACTTCAACGAGACCGAACGGCAGTACAGCTACGCCATCCTCCAGGCCCCCTTCCCGGTCGACGGCTACGTCTCCACCCTGCGCGTCCACGCCGTCCCCGGCCGCGACGACCTCGCCGAGGTCCAGTGGTCCGGCCGCTTCAACCCCAAGGGCGCCACCGAGCAGGAGGTCATCGACCTGTTCACCGGCATCTACGCCGACGGCCTCGACGCCCTGAACAAGACCCTCGTCGGCTGAGCAGGGCCCCTGTATCCCCGCAGTGCCCGCCCCCACCGGTGACCGGCCGGGGCGGGCACCGCCACGCCACCCACGAAGGACGCGTCATGGAAACCTCCCGGCTCGGCCGCCCGCCGCTCCCGGCCCCGCGGCCTCCCCACGGGCCCGCGCCCGGGCCCATGTCCGTGTCTGTGCCCGGGCCCGTGCCGACCGAGCCCCCGGCCGACGCGGCCTGCCCCCCGGCCGGCCCGGGGACGTGGGCGGCCACGATCCTCGTCTGCCTCCTCGCGGGAGCCAGCCCGATCATCGGCTTCCTGAGCTTCGCCCACTGACCGTGCCACCGCCCCGCCCGGCCGCTACGCCCGGGCGGCGCCGGCGTCCTGCTCGACGTGGCGCCGGAAGTCCTCCAGGTCGTCGATCACCCGGCGGTCGACGAAGCCGAGCGCCTCGGCGAGGCGTTCCCAGATCCCGTGCGGCTCGACCTCCAGCTGGAGCATCACCCGGGTGGTCCGGTCGTCCACCGGGTGGAAGGTGACCACACCCCGGTGCCGCACCGGCCCGGGGCCGCTGTCCCAGGCCATCCGCTCCCGCGCCACCAGCTCCGTCGTCACGGCCTCGAACTCCCGCGGCCCGGCCGCGGTCCGCACCACCATGCTCGCCCCGCGGTCCGACCGGTCGACGCTGACCACCCCGCGCATGAACCGCGGGAACTCCTCGACCCTCACCCAGTTCCCGTAGACCGTGTCGAGCGGTGCCGACACCTCGACGGACTCCTCGATCCGGTGCATGGCTCCTCCTCCTGACCTCTCGCCACCGGCCGCCCGCGGCGGCTCCCTGCTGCGCGGCTGCCCGCTGCGCGGCCCGGTATGCACCCGCGCCCCCGCACCCCGGCGCCCCCGCGGCCGCGCCCGGAGCCCCGCCCGCCGACGGGTGCGCCGGTGTCGGTGCTGGTCAGGGCCGGTCGGCGGTGTATAGCCTGACGGGGCGTCGGGCCGCGCCAGGATGACGGAAGTTCGCCGACGAACCCTCCTCGGCGACGGCGGCGGCACCCCCGCGCCGGATCCGCCGACCAGGCCAGGACGTCCTGGAACAACCGCAGGGCCGGAAGGGGCAGTGACGTGGACTACGGACTGATGTCATTCGGATCGGCGCTCGGGGAGCCCGTCGCCGTCGCGGACGTGGCCTCCGAGTACACCGAGGACGTCGAGCGCGTCCAGGCGTACGGCTACCGCACCGTCCACCGCAGCCCGGACGGGGTCGGGCTCACCGACCTGGCCGTCGACGCCGCCCGGGCGGCCCTGGACGAGGCGGGCACCGACCCCGCCGACCTGGACCTGGTGGTCCTCGCGATCACCGACATCCCCGAGTACCTGTACTGGGACCCGGCCGCGGCCCTCCAGGACCGCCTCGGCGCCCACCGCGCCGAGGCGGTCCTGGTCGGCCAGGGCTGCGTCAGCGGGATCACCTGCTTCGACCTGCTCGCCGGCCGCTTCGCCACCCACCCCGACTACCAGCGGGCCCTGGTCGTCGGGGCGCACCGGACGTGCGAGCCCTACTGGAACCGGATGTACACCAACTCGCTGCTGTTCTCCGACGGCGCCGGCGCCGCGGTGGCCGGGCGCGGCCACCCCGAACTGCGCTGGCGGGCCGCCGAGACGATCAGCGACGGCCGCTACGCCGACCTGTTCCGGATGGAGGAGGGCGGCGCGGCCGCCCCCTTCCGCGGCGGCCGGGCGCCCGCCCCGGCCCGCGACGCCTGGGGCCTGATGGAGTTCTTCGACTACGACACGGAGCGCTTCCAGGAGTTCATCGGCCTGATGGGCGAACGGGTGCACGAGGTGGTCGCGCGGGCCTGCAAGCGGATCGGCGCGTCCGTCCAGGACCTCGCCAGGGTGGTGCTGCTCAACGACAACCTCGCCACCCTGACGAAGCTGGCCGACCGGCTCGGCGTCCCGGTGGAGCGCACCAACCTCGAAATCTCCCTGGAACGGGGCCACTTCGGGGCCGCGGACCACCTCCTCGACCTCCAGTACCACCGCGCGGCCGGGCACTTCGGCGACGGCGACCTGATCGCCCTGGCCGGCATGGGGCGCGGCATGCACTGGAGCTGCACCCTCCTGGAGTGCTGACCGGCCGGCCACCCCGGTCCACGACCACCAGGGACCCGCTAGCAGTATCAGTGTCAGTGGCGGCCGCCATGATTCCGCCATGACCGACACCGCAGCCCCGCTGTCCTCCCCGTCCGCGTACGCCGACGCCGTCGCCACCGCCGTCCAGGCCGCCGCCGCGTACTACGCCGACGGCGCCACCCCGCTCGGGGACGACGAGTACGACGCGCTGCTGCGGGCCATCGCCGCCTACGAGGACGCCCACCCCGGCCAGGCGCTGCCCGACTCGCCGACCGGCAAGGTGGCCGGCGGCGCCGCCACCGGCGACGTCCCGCACAGCGTGCCGATGCTCTCGCTGGACAACGTGTTCTCCGCGGAGGAGCTGGAGTCCTGGGCCGCCGGCCTGGAACGGCGCCTGGGCCGGCCCGTCACCGCCTGGTGCGTGGAGCCCAAGCTCGACGGCCTCGCCGTCGCCGCCCGCTACCGCGCCGGGCGCCTGCGGCAGGTGGTCACCCGCGGCGACGGCCTCGCCGGCGAGGACGTCACCCACGCCGCCGCCGACATCCTCGGCCTGCCCGCCGAGCTCACCGAGCCCGCCGACATCGAGCTGCGCGGCGAAGTCCTGCTCACCCAGGACCAGTTCGAGCACGCCAACCGGGTGCGCACCGAGCACGGCGCCACCCCCTTCGCCCACCCGCGCAGCGGCGCCGCCGGCACCCTGCGGGCCAAGGACCGCCCCTACCGGATCGAGCTGACCTTCTTCGCCTACGACGCCGTCGGCCCCGAAGGCCTCGCCCACAGCGCCCTGCTGGAGCACCTCGCCGCCCTCGGCGCCAACACCGCCGCCGCCACCGCGGCCCGTCCGCGGCACTGCGCGGGCATCCCGGAGGTGCAGCGGCGCATCGACGAGATCGCCGCCCTGCGCTCCGAACTGCCCTTCGGCATCGACGGCGTGGTGGTCAAGGCCGACCTGGCCGCCGACCGCGCCGAGGCCGGCTCCGGCTCGCGCGCCCCGCGCTGGGCGGTGGCCCGCAAGCTGGCCGCCCAGCACAAGGTCACCCGGCTGCTCGGGGTGGAGTGGAACGTCGGCCGCACCGGGATCATCGCCCCGCGCGCGGTCCTCGAACCGGTGGTGATCGACGGCGTCACCGTCACCTTCGCGACGCTGCACAACCCCGCCGACATCGAACGGCGCGGGCTGATGATCGGCGACCAGGTCTTCGTCTACCGCGCCGGCGACGTGATACCCCGGGTGGAGGCCCCGGTGCTCGACGCCCGCACCGGCGCCGAGCAGCCGATCGCCTTCCCCGAGGCCTGCCCGCGCTGCGGCGACGCCATCGACACCGCCGAACAGCGCTGGCGCTGCGTGCGCGGCCGCAACTGCCAGGCCGTCGCCTCCGTCCTCTACGCGGCCGGCCGCGACCAGCTCGACATCGAGGGCCTCGGCGGCACCCGCGCCGTCCAGCTCGTCGAGGCCGGCCTGGTCGCCGACCTCGCCGACCTGTTCACCCTCACCCGCGAGCAACTGCTCACCCTGGAGCGGATGGGGGAGACCAGCGCCGTCAACCTGCTCGCCGCGATCGCCACCGCCCGCACCCAGCCGCTCAACCGGGTCTTCTGCGCCCTCGGCATCCGGGGCACCGGACGGACCATGTCCCGCCGGATCGCCGCGCACTTCGGCAGCATGGCGGCGATCCGCGCCGCCGACGCCGAGACCCTGGCCGGCGTCGACGGCATCGGCGCCGAGAAGGCCCGCGTCGTCGCCGCCGAACTCGCCGAGCTCGCCCCGCTGCTGGACCGCCTCACCGACCTCGGCGTCGGCACCGCCGTCACCACCCCGACCGCCCCCGCGGCGGCGGGGGAGAACGGCGCCGGCGACGGGGACGACGGCGGCCCGCTGGCCGGCCAGGCCGTCGTCGTCACCGGCAGCATGAGCGGCGCCCTCGCCGACCTCTCCCGCAACCAGATGAACGAACTGATCGAACGCGCCGGCGGCAAGGCCTCCTCCTCGGTCTCCAAGCGCACCACCCTGCTCGTCGCCGGCGAGAAGGCCGGCTCCAAGCGCGCCAAGGCCGAGGAACTCGGCATCCGCATCCTCACCCCCGAGGAGTTCGCCGCCCTGGTGGCCTCCCACCTCGCCGCCTGACCCGGCGCCGGCGGACAGCCAGGGGAAGCGGCCGGGGGGCTGACGGGGTGCGGGGCACCCCCGAGAAAACTCGGATACCGGCGTGCCCGAAGCATCGACAAGGATGACGTCGCACTCCGTACGCACCCCTGCGCGGGGCGTGCGCATCCGTCGCGGACGCGCACGCCCCGGCCCCTTTCCGCGACCGCTGGAGGAGCCCAGATGACCACCACCCGCAGGACACGCCGGCGCACCCTCGCCGCCTCGGCCACCACCGCCGTCGCCGTGGGCCTGTTGGGCCTCGGCGCCGCCCCCGCCGCCCACGCCGACACCCTCCCGACCTTCTGCAACCCGGCCGTGGACCAGACCACGACGGAACCCTTCAACGTGCAGGTCACCCCCAAGGTCACCGACTTCCTCATCGTCAACGTCGCCGCGGGCACCACCGGACAGCACAGCGACACCCTGACCAGGATCAGCTCGGTGAGCACCACCGTCGACAACCGGACCGAGATCACCGCCACGGCGAGCGCGCTGTTCCTCAAGGTCCAGGCCAAGGTCGGCTTCTCGGTCCAGACGACCACCTCCAGCACCACCAGCCAGACCGTGAGCGACACCTGGAACCTCAACTCGCCCGGACGGTACGGCCTCTACCGCGGGACCCGGGTCGTCACCGGCCAGTACGTCAACCGCGTCTGCGCCCAGACCGGCCCCACCACCGGCATCTGGGTCACCTCCCAGCCCACCCCGGGGACGTTCACCACCTACGAGGCACCGGAGATCGGCTCGGTCGGCTGCGCGCCCGCCGAACCGGCCGGCACCGTACGCCGGGCCGCCCAACTCCTCATCAGCAGCTGCTGACCGGCCCACCGACCCGACGACGACGGAGGAACCCGTGACCAACCCCCTACGACACGCGAGCGTCCGCCCCGGCACGGCACTGCGCGCCCTCGGCGCCGCCGCCCTCGCCCCACTGGCCGGCCTCACCCTGCTCGCCGCCCCCGCGTCGGCCGAGACCCGGGCACCGGCCTCGACCGAGTGGCACGGCTACGTCTGCGACGACGGCTACTACCGGATCAGGACGCCGTTCAACCAGCTCGTGGAGAGGAACCAGTACAGCGCCTGGGGGCAGGCCGTCCAGAACCCCGACACCGGCGGCTACAACCAGCAGTGGAAGCTGTGCCACTACAAGGACGACAACCAGTCCTTCATCTTCCGCAGCCGGCGCAACGAGAACGAGTGCCTGGGCATCTGGAAGCAGAACCCGAACGACAACGGCGAAGGACTGGGCGACTCCGCCAACTTCAACGTGTTCGACTGCTCGGGGTGGATCTACGGCAACCAGATCTTCCACCTGCTGTACCCCACGCCCGGCTCCAACCAGGTGGTGCTGCGGATCGGGCACAGCGGCAGCTTCGCCGCCGTCTCCGACCAGGCCGGCAGCGCGGGTTCGGCCGTGGCCCAGTACGCCTACCGGGCCACCCTGTTCACGCTGGACCACCTGGCCGCCTGACGGCCCCGCCCCGCCCGGGGGTCCGGCTGCGCCGGGCCGGACCCCCGCGGCGTACGGCCCCGTGGCGTACGACTCCGGGGGGAGAGGGGGCCGGGAACGGGCTCCCGGACGGCCCGGGCCCCCGGTACCGGGGTGTGAGGGCGGCCTCGTCCCGTGCGCGGACGACCCGACCCGGTCGCGGATGGTCGGCTGGAGGCCTGCCGGGAAACCCCGGAAAACCCCTCCCAGCGACAGGAGTTCCTCGTGAACGCGCACGATTCCCACCGCCCCGGCCGCCCCCGCCGGAGCGCCGCGCGCGGCCGGATCGCGCTGGCCGCCGTCGTCGGCGCGCTGGCGGTCGGGGCCGCTGCTCCCGCCGGTGCCGTGGCCGCCGACGCCGGCCCCGCCGCGGCGCGGCGGCCGGACACCGTCCAGAAGAACCTGGACGCCCTGGTACGGGACTTCGCCATGCCCGGCGCGCTGGCCGCCGTCACCGGCCGGGACGGACGCACCCGCAACTACACGGCCGGGGTGGGCGATCTGGCCACCCGGGCCAAGGTGCCGGTGGACGGCCAGGTGCGGATCGGCAGCAACACCAAGGCCTTCACCGCGGTGGTCGTGCTGCAACTCGTCGAGGAGGGGAAGGTGGCGCTCGACGAGCACGTCGACACCTACCTGCCCGGCCTGCTGCGCGGGGACGGCATCGACGGCGCGGCCATCACGGTCCGCCAGCTCCTCCAGCACACCGCCGGCCTGCCCAACTACACGAAGTACCTCGACCTCACCGGCCCGCTGGACCGGTACTACGAGCCCCGCGACCTGCTCGACCTCGCGCTCGCCCACAAGGCCGACTTCGCCCCGGGCACCGGCTGGCAGTACAGCAACACCGGCTACCTGGTCGCCGGGATGATCATCCAGAAGATCACCGGCCGGCCGGTGGGCGAGGAGATCACCCGCCGCGTCATCGACCGGATCGGCCTGCGGCACACCTACTTCCCGACCCCCGGGGACACCACCGTGCACGAGGCCCACCCCAGGATCTACCACCGGCTGACGCCCGGCGCCCCGCTCACCGACGTCACCCGGCAGGACCTGTCCTGGGGCTGGGCGGCGGGGGCGATGGTCTCCACCAACACCGACCTCAACCGCTTCTACACGGAACTGCTCGGCGGCCGCCTGCTCGGCCCGGAGCAGCTCGCCCAGATGCGCACCACCGTCGCCACCGACGGGAGCCTGGGCGAGGGCGCCCGGTACGGGCTGGGCCTGGCCTCCTACCGGCTGTCGTGCGGCCCCGGCGTCTACTGGGGCCACGGCGGCGGCCTGCCCGGCTCCGTGACCTTCGGGGGCGTCACCGAGGACGGCCGCGCCGCGAACTTCGCGGTGACCACCACGCCGTCCGAAGCGGCCGTGCCGCGGCTCACCGCCGACGTGGACGCGGCCCTCTGCAAGTAGGCCGCCGGACCGCGACCGGCGCCGCAGGGCCGGGGCGGGGAGACCGGCCGGCCTCCCCACCCCGGCCCTGCGGCCCTACTGCGGGTTGCCGTTGGCGGCGAGGCGGGCGCTCATCTCGGCGTGGGCCCGCGCGGAGCGGGTGTTGGCCGGGTCGTGGACCAGGCGCAGGTAGTCGTAGAGGATCCGCACGCACTCGTCGCGGGTCGAGCAGGGGGCGTCGGCGGCCAGGTCGAGGCCCCGGGTGACCTCCATCAGCCTGCCGTCGGCCGCGGCGTACACCGGGTGCCACACGAGCCGCACCGCCGGGTCGAGCGCCATGACCACGCGCAGCTGCGGCACCTCCTGCGCGATCAGCACGCTCTCCGGGTCGTACGCCCGCAGGAAGATGTGGACGGGGCCGCGGGCGCGGCTCACGAAGGCCTTGGACAGGACGTTCCACATCGGCGTCTTGAGCATCCAGTCCGGGGTCAGGGTCAGCCTGTCGACCACCCCGCCGAAGGCGGTGGCCTCCAGCGGGGTGTGGCCCTTGGCGAGGGCGTAGTCGCTGACCTCCCGGCCGCCCGACCACAGGGCCAGCGTCGGCGTGCCGATCTCCAGGTAGTCGCCGACGACCTGCACCAGCTCCTGGTACCAGCTGTTCGACGCCCGGTGGTCGCGCTGGGCCTGGCGCTCGGTGTACCGCGCCATGGCCTCGTCGTTGAGCCGCCCCTGCTCGGCGATGCCGCCGAGGACGAGCTGCCAGGCGACCTCCGTGACGTCCGGGGGAAAGCCCGCCCGGGCCATGTCCGCGCGGAACGTGGCCCACTCGCCGTGCCCGGCGGGGTCGGCGGCGTCGCGCCGCGCCTGCTCCCTGACCCCGTCGGCCGCCTGGCGCTGCAGCCGGCGGGTCACCGCCGCGTTGCCCACCGTCCGCTGGAGGTCGGCGAGTTCGCCGGGGCGCGGCGCCCGGGCGGGGGCGGCGGGTGCCGGCGCCCGGCCCCGCGCCGTACGCCTGGCCGGTGCGGCCCCGGGCGTCGGCGCCACCGAGTGGGTCGCGGTCTCTCGCACGCTCGGGCCCTCCTGCGTCGCTGCGCGGCACACCGACCCTACGGCCCCCGCGCGGCTCCCGCGAGGGACGAAAGGGCACCGGCGGGGCAGTGGCCGGCGCCCCGCCGGCCACCCCCGGGGGCGACGGCGGCGGCGAACGAGGCCGTGCCGGCGGCGACGGTGCCGTGGCGACGGCCGGGTGCGGCCCCGTCCAGAACCCCGGACGTAGGACCAAATGCCGATGGCCGAAGCGCCCGCGCCCGGGTGGAATGGCCGGATGGACCACGCGCCACGCCCCGAGCGGCCGTCCGCCGGCCTCACCGCCGCCGAGCGGTCCGCCTACCTCGACCGGATCGCCCTGCCCGACCCCGGCACGCCCTGCCCGCAGGCGCTCGCCCGGCTCCAGCTCGCGCACCTGCGCACCGTCCCGTTCGAGAACCTCGGCCTCCACCTCGGCGAGAGCGTCGACCTCGACCCCGGCGCCCTGCTGGCCAAGGTCGTGACCCGCCGCCGGGGCGGCTTCTGCTACGAACTCAACGGCGCCTTCGCCCGGTTGCTCACCTCGCTCGGCTACCGGGTGAGCCTGCTGGCCGCCCGCGTCTTCGACGGCGAACGCCTCGGCCCGCCGCTCGGCCACCTCGCCCTGCGGGTGGACCTCGACGAGCCCTGGCTGGCCGACGTCGGCTTCGGCCGCTTCAGCCGCCACCCGCTGCGCCTGGACGAGCGCGGCGAACAGGCCGACGCCGAGGGCGCGTTCACCCTCACCCCGACCGGTCCGTACGGCGACCTGGACGTCCTGCTGGACGGCAGGCCGCAGTACCGCCTGGGCCTGCGCCCGTACGAGCTCGCCGACTTCGCCGCGACCTGCTGGTGGCAGGCCACCTCGCCGGACTCCCACTTCACCCGCTCGACGACCTGCTCGCTGCTCACCGCGGACGGCGGCCGGGTGACCGTCAGCGGCCGGCGCCTGATCACCACCACCCCGGACGGCGGGCGCACCGAGCGGGCCCTCGCCGACGACGAGCTCCTCGCCGCCTACCGCACCCGCTTCGGGATCGCCCTGGACCGCCTCCCGGACCTCCCGGCCTGAGCGGGCTGAGCGGGTTCTGCCCTCCCCGGTCAGCCGCCGGCCCGCCCCTCCGTCCCGGGCGGGTCGGTCGGCTGCGGACGGTCGATACGGACGAGGTCCGGCCAGTACCGCGGCCCGTCGGTCTCGATCCGCCGCAGGACGGGATCGATCGCGGCGAGCACCGCCCCGAGACCCTCGACGACCTCCGACAGGGCGGCGTCGGCCTCGCCCGGCCGCTCCTCGCGCTCGGGGTCCATGGCCCGCGCACAGCGCTGCCCGGCCCGCCGGGCCTGCTCCAGCGCCGCCCACCAGGGCCCGTCCAGGCCGGAGTCGGGGATGTGGAGGTGGCCCAGGGCGGTCCCGGCGGCGCCCTGGATCGCGGTGCAGACCTCGGCGAGGCGGCGGCCGTCGACCCGCACCGACTCCTCCGGATGTCCGGCCGCCGCCTGCTGGAGCTTCCGGACCTCGTCGGAGAAGGCCCGGAAGGCCTCGATGAGCGCCAGGACGTCCTGCTTCCCGCCCACCCGGTACCACATCAGCAGCTGGAAGACCCGGACGCGTTCGGAGCGGGCGTCGGCCGGGCGCGGCGCCGCGGGTGCGAGCGCGCCCCCCGAACCCGAGGGCAGCGCCCCCACGGCGGCGGGCCCCAGGGCCAGCGCCCCGGCGAGGGCCCCGACGAGCACCACCCGCCGGACGCCGGAGCGTGCCACCCGGCCGTCCGGCGGGGCTGCGCCGCCCCGCCGGAGGAGGGCGAGCGGCAGCCGCACCAGCGCCGCGGCCGACGCCGCCCCGAACAGCGCCGGCAGCACCGGGCCGGCCAGCACCTGCACCAGCGGCCAACCGCTTTCCGGCACCCACAGGCAGCTGTCGCCGATGGTCCGCAACGGCCCCAGGCACCCGTCCGCCGACATCAGCACGAACACCGCCACCAGCGCGCACGCCTGGGCCACCCCCGCCGCCACCAGCGCCCCGACCAGCCACAGCCGCCGGGACACCAGCGCCACCACCACCGCCGTGACCACCACCCCGGCCCACACCGCGACCGTCAGCCACGACACGTACCGCAGCACGAACCCGCCCCCGCGCTCGCCCGGCGGCGGACGGTCCGCGTACAGCGCCGCCTTGACCGCCAGCACCCCGGCCACGCACAGTACCCCGCCCAGCAGCCCGCGGCGCACCGCCCGGCCCAGCCCCCGGTGCCCGCCGAGCAGCCACAGCAGGTACGGCAGCGCCCACAGCGCCCCCGCGGCCGCCACGAAGGCCCAGGTGGCCCCGTCCGCGCCGAGCCGCGGCAGCACCGTGGCGATCCACTCCAGCTCCGCCCGGTGCCGCTCCCACCCGCCGGGGAACTGCTGGACCACCAGCTCCCGCGTCCCGCCCCGGCCCAGGACGTCCCCGGCGGTGTACAGGTGGCCGCCGCCCGACCACCAGGCCAGCCCGGCCGCGGCGACCAGCACCGCCCCCGCCGCGGCGGCCACCGCGGCCACCCGCCCGCGCCCCAGCCCCAGCCGCGCGCACTGCACCAGCCACGGGACGTACGCCAGCGCGCCGAGCAGCAGTACGAGCAGGACCGGCGGATGCGCCGGAAGCCAGCTCCCGCCGGCGGTGATGTCCACCACCAGCTCGCCGACCACCAGGCCGGCGCCCAGCCACAGCCCCGCCCGCAGCCCGTCCGGCCCGGCCGTCCCGCGGTGCGCCGCGTACGCCGTCGACCGCCAGGCCGCCACCGCGAGCACCAGCGCCGTCGGCACGGCGGCCAGCCACACCCTGCCCGTCCCGCCGGCGAACGGGGGCAGCAGCAGGGCGATGGTGACGGCGGCCGCGCCCACCAGGAACGTCTGCAGCGGCGCCAGGGTGAACAGCGCCGCCGGATCCTCCAGCGCCCGGCGCCGCTGCGCCCAGGTCGGGTGCGCCCGCCAGAGCCGGGCGAGCCGGGCGGCCGGGCCCGCGGGATCGCGCACGTCCCACACCCGCCGGTCGGCGCCGAGCGCGACGGCGTCCGCGTCCGCGTACAGCTCCCGGTGGCGCAGCACGTCGGCGCGGGCCAGCACCACCAGCAGCGCCATCCCCACCGCGGTGGCCGTCTCCCGCACCAGCGGCGCCCGCCCGGCCGGCCAGAACACCCGGTCCGCGCCCACGAAGAGCCCGAACTCCGCGCCCACCAGCGACCCGCCGACCACCACCACGAACGGCAGCGCCACCAGCAGTGCGAACACCCGCCACAGCGCGGTGACGGCGTACCCCAGGTCCACGTCCCGGTTGCGGATGTGCGCGAACTCGTGGAGCACCACGGCGCGGAACCCGGCCGGGTCGCTCACCCGGGTCACCAGCAGCCCCGCGTACAGGCACACGGTGCGCCGGCGCGGGTGTCCGAAGACCACCGCCCCCGAGCCGAGCCGGCCCGGGTCCACCACGAACTCCGGCACCACCGGCAGCCGGGCCTGCTCCGCCAGGCGCAGCAGCTCCGCCCGCAACTGCCCGTCCACGGGCTCCAGCCGGCGGGAGCGCCGGCGCCAGCGGGGCAGCAGCAGGTACAGCGCGGCGGCCGCCAGCAGCACCAGAGCCAGTGCGGCGGGCACCGGCCAGCGCGGATCGTCCGGGGCGGCGGCCAGACAGGCGCGCAGCGCCGGGTCCGTCCCCGGGCCGGTCCCCAGCTGGGTCAGGAAGTCCCCGTTCGGGTCGAACCCGGCGGCCAGCTCGCAGGCGTACTCCGCGGCCCGGCCCTTGCGGACCAGTTCCAGCAGGGTCGTCAGCATGTGGTGGCCGGCGGCCACCATGGACAGCAGCAGCAGGCCGAAGCGCAGCGCGGTGCCGGCGGGCAGGACGCGCGGGTCGAGGACCGGCGCGGCGGCGGGCGGCTCGGGCGGCTTGGGCGGCAGCGGAGGTGCGGCGGGTGCGCTCATGCCGGCGGCTCCGGGGCGCCGGGCCCCGCCGGGGGAGCGGGCGGGGGAGCGGACGGTGCCGGGGGAGCGGGCGGGGCGGCGGGCGCGCCCGGCTCCATGGCCAGCCGGGCCACCACGCAGTCCGCGAGCGCGCCGGCGGCCGGCTCGTCGAACCCGGCCTCGCGGGCCCCCGTGCGCACCCGGGCGTGGACGGCCGCCAACTGCCGCTCGTCCAACGGCGGTACGGGCGGCTCCAGGGCGGGCCGGGCGCGCCCGCGCCGCCACAGCCACAGCCGCCGCAGGCCGCCGCCCGCGCGCGCCACGCCGGCGCCGACCGCGGCCCGGCAGGCCTCGTCCACCGCCATCCAGACCACCGGTGTGACCAGCGCGGCCGCCTCCGCCAGCCCGAACCCCAGCGGCTCGCCCCGCCGCCGGCGCCCGAACAGCGCCACCACCTCCTCGGCGGGCAGCCTGTCCAGCCCCCGCAGCAGCGGCAGCTCCTCCGGTGCCAGCCGCGTCACCACATCCACGACGACGTCCCGAACCGATCCGGCCATCCGCCCGCCCCCCCCTGAGCTGATCTTTCGTCAACTGACGACGCGTGGGCGGAACTTACCCCCATCGAAGGCCCGCCATCCAGAGGGTTTCCCGACCGTTCCCGGCGGACGGGCGTCCCGGGGCCGGCAACCGCCCCACCACGGGAACACCCCGCCGTGGCGGCCGGGGCGGGTGCCGGCAGGTTGTCCGAAGAACCGGTGGAGGTCCCTCGGTACGGCCTGTTTGATGGTCCACCTACAAGAAACGGTTCAGCTCGGACGGGAGGCGGGTGATCCGGCCCGGCCGAGCGCACAGGAGGGGGCGCGGGGTGGGTCGTGCTGGACGTCCGCAAGGGCGGTACAAGGGAGAGACCGAGCAGGCGGACGAACTGGCCCGGTTCGTCCGGGAGATGACGTCGGGGACCACCGTCCGCGAGCTCGCCCGGCGCTACCGGGCCAGCAAGACCAGCTGGGGCGAGTACCGCTCGGCGGAGCGGGACATCCCGTGGCACCTGCTCCAACGGCTGGTCCACGACCACGCGACGGACCCGCGGGCCCGGGCGGCGCTGCTGGCGCGCGCCGCCCACCTGCACGAACAGGCCACCCGGGCGGCCGGGGGCCTCCAGCCCCCCGCGGCCGGGCGCTCGGCCGCACAGCAGGCACTGGACCTGGCCCGCCAGGCGCAACGGCAGGCCGAGGCGGGCATGGCGGAGGCCGAGGACCTGATCCGGGTGCTGGTGGCGATCGTGGCCGAGCTGCGGGACGAACTGGCCACCGGCGCCGAGGACACGGCGGGCCCCCCACCGGCCGGCGGCGGCGCGGCGGGGTCGCGGCGCTCCCGGCTGCGGGAGGCGACGCGCTGCTTGGCGGAGGTGCGCCGCATCCGGGACAGCGCGCGCGAGGCACGGCGCACCGCGGAACGGGAGCAGGACGCCATCGAGGCCCTGGTCGACCAGGAGCTGACGCAGGCCCGGCCGGCCACCACCAGGCCGACGGGCGCCGAACTGGTGGTGGCCGACGGGGTGCAGGCCCACCTGCCGGTGCTGCGGCGGCTGGGCGCCGGTCTCGTGGAGGTGCGTCAGGCCCTGGCCGACCGGCACCGGGAGGTGCTGCGGATGGCCCCCGCCGTATCCGGCCCCGCGTCCGGCCCCGGGACCGTCCGCGGTGAGCTGGTCCGCACCCCGGACCACCCCCCGAGGGTCCCGCTCGCGCGCGGAGCCGCGTTCACCGGTCCACCGTACGGCGGACCCGCCGATGCGCGGCGCCCCCGTACGGCCGGAACCGGCACGGCCCTGGCGGCCGCGGCGCTGGCCGGGGTGCTGGTGCTCGCCGGCGTCCTGGTGGGCCTGCACCTGAGCCCGGCGCCGACCCCCCTCGACACCGTCCCCCAGGCGGCCGGCACCCGGATCGTGCCGCAGGCCGGCGCGACCGGCGGCCCGCCCTCCGGGGACGGCCCCGCGGCCCCGGCCGCCAGCCCGGCCACCCCGTCCGCCGCCCCCGCACCGGGCGGTACGCCGCCCCCGGCCGCCGCAGCGCAGAGCACGCCCGCGACGCCCGCACCGGCCGCGACAGCGGCCCGGACCGAAGGAGCCGGCGCCCCGCCGGAACCCGCCACCCCCTCGGCCCCGACCGGCGGCGAACGGCCCGCGCCCTCGCCGGCGACCCCCGCCCCGGCACCGGGGCCGCAGACCGACCCCCCGGCACCCGCCCGCCTCGGCGGGACCCCGACGACCCCGCCGGCGGGATCGGTGGCGATCCGCAACGGCAACAGCCTGCAGTGCATGGCCACACCCGGCGGCAGCCGGGAGGAGGGCCAACAGGTCCAGCAACTGCCCTGCGGGGACTACCCCGACCACTTCTGGGAGGCCCGCAAGACCGCCACGGACACCGAAGGCGACACCTACTACCGGATCGTCAGCTACAACAGCGCCCTGTGCCTCTCCGTCCGGGACGCCAGCACCGAGGCCACCGCCCAGATCGTCCAGTCCGCGTGCGGGAACAGCCCCGGGCAGACCTGGAGGATCGAGAAGTGGCCGCACGGCATCCGCTTCGTCAACGGCAACAGCCGTCAGTGCCTCGCCGTCTCCCACGGCAGCAACGCTCCGCAGGCCCCGCTGATGCAGTACCCGTGCGGCGACTATCCGGACCACTACTGGGACTACGGCCCCCGCCGGTAGCCGGCCGTCCCGGGCGGTACCGCAGGGGCCGGGCCCGGGCGCTCTGCCCGTGGCGAATCTGCGGCGGGCAGAGAAACCGCGGGCGGGGGCCGTGGCGGGCCCAGAGTGGAGCGGACGGCATTCCCCGCCCCCGCAAAAGGAGCGCAGATGACCCCCCTCAGCACGTCCCCGCCCCGCGCGGCGGAGGGCGACACCACGCCCACCGCCTTCGACGACCACCTCGCCGCGCAGCTGCTCGCCCAGCGGATCGTCCTGCTCGGCACCCAGGTCGACGACGTGTCCGCCAACCGGGTGTGCGCGCAGCTGCTGCTGCTGTCCGCGGAGGACCCGCGCACCGACATCAGCCTGTACATCAACAGCCCCGGCGGCTCGGTCACCGCAGGCCTCGCCATCTACGACACCATGCGGCTCATCCCGAACGACGTCTCCACCCTGGCGATGGGATTCGCCGCCAGCATGGGCCAGTTCCTGCTCACCGTCGGCGCGCCCGGCAAGCGGTTCGCGCTGCCGAACGCGCGGATCATGATGCACCAGCCCTCGGCCGGCATCGGCGGCACCGCCGCGGACATCGAGATCCAGGCCGAGAACCTCCAGTTCACCAAGAGGGCCATCGAGCGGATCACCGCCGAGCACACCGGGCAGAGCGAGGAGACCATCGCCCGCGACGGCGACCGGGACCGCTGGTTCACCGCCGAACAGGCCAGGGAGTACGGGATCGTGGACCGGGTGGTGGAGTCGGTCGCCGACATCCGCCCGGCCGCCTCCCGCCGACGGATCGGACTGTGACATGGGCTCGTACACGGTTCCCTACGTCATCGAGCGCACCGCCCAGGGCGAGCGCACCTACGACGTCTTCAGCCGGCTGCTGAACGAACGGATCATCTTCCTCGGCACCGAGATCGACGACTCGGTCGCCAACGTGGTCATCGCCCAACTCCTGCACCTGGAGTCGGAGAACCCGGAACGCGAGATCTCGATCTACCTCAACTCGCCCGGCGGATCGTTCACTTCACTGATGGCGATCTACGACACGATGACCTTCGTGCAGGCGCCGATCTCCACCTTCTGCGTCGGCCAGGCGGCGTCGACGGCCGCCGTGCTGCTGGCCGGCGGGGACCCAGGGCGGCGGTTCGTGCTCCAGCACGCCCGGGTGCTGCTCGGCCAGCCGGCCAGCGGCGGCCGGCAGGGGACGGTCTCCGACCTCAGCCTCGCGGCCAAGGAGATGGTCCGCATCCGCTCGCAGGTGGAGGAGGTGCTCTCCCGGCACACCCACCACGACGCGGCGACGCTGCGCGCCGACATGGACCGCGACAAGGTGCTCACCGCCGAGGAGGCCGTCGCCTACGGCATCGCCGACCAGGTGCTGAACCGGCGGCTCCCCTTCGCCTGACCCCGCGCGGCTGGTACGGCGGCGGTGCGCACCGCCGCCGTACCAGCCGCCGAACCGGGCCGGCGCCCCGCTCAGGCGGCCAGGCAGAGGCCGTCGTACCGCGCCGTGGGCGACGTCCGGCCCCGGCCCGCCAGGCCCTGACCGGACAGGGCCTGACCGGACAGGCCCCGGGCCGCCAGGCTCCGGCCCACCCGGCTCGGGACCGCGTACCGGGCCAGCTCGTCCTGGGCCAGCGAGAGCAGGTCCGCGAGCCCCAGCCCCAGCGCCCGGGCGGCCGCCGCCAGCACCTCGGAGGAGGCCTCCTTGCGCCCGCGCTCCAGCTCCGACAGGTACGGCATCGAGATCCGGGCCGCCTGCGCGACGTCCTTCAACGTGCGCTCCTGCGCGAGCCGCTCACGCCGCAGCACGTCGCCGACGACGTCGCGCCACAGCGGCTCCCTGCGCACGGGCGGCTGCGGGGCCTCCGCCGGCCGCGGCGGGCGGGACGCCCCGTCGGACGCGGGCGGCGAGGCCGGCGGACGCAGGGGGATGACGCGGGCTTCGTTCGGCGCTTGAGTGCTCACCCCTTCAGCCTAGGGATCCCCGGCCCGGGGGGAAGGCCGCGGCGTTCTGCCCTGGGTGAATCCGCCCCCCCAGGACCGCGGACGCCCCCTCAGGGCCGCGGCGCCCCACCGGGCAAGAAGCCGTCGCCCGGCCGCCGGTGAATGGATGTCACGGTGGCCGGGCTCTGAGCGGCGGTGGGACGGGCCCGTACCACCCGGTGCTCTTCTCACCCCGATCCGCTCGGCCAAACGGGCGGGCACCCCCGGGCGACGCCCGGGCCACGGCCGCCCACATCCGCGCCCCCGCCCGCACCCGCCGGTAGCCTGCCCCGGTGGACCCCGTGAACGTGAACGAGGCAGCCGCCACCGACCGGCCCGTGCTCTACGAACGGACCGGGCACGTCGCCCGCGTGACCCTGAACCGCCCCCGGGTGCTCAACGCCATGGACCAGCGGATGCACGCGGAACTCGGCGCGGTCTGGGACGAGGTCGAACGCGACGACCGGGTACGGCTGGTCGTGCTGACCGGCGCGGGCGAACGCGCCTTCTCGGTCGGCCAGGACCTGCGGGAACGCGCCCGCCTCGACCGCGAAGGCACCCCACCGACCACCTTCGGATCCCGCGGCCTGCCAGGCTCGCCGCGCCTGACCGACCGCTTCTCCCTGTCCAAACCCGTCCTGGCCAGGGTCCGCGGCTACGCCCTCGGCGGCGGCTTCGAACTCGTCCTCGCCTGCGACCTGGTGATCGCCGCGCACAGCGCCGTCTTCGCCCTGCCCGAAGCCGCCCTCGGCCTGGTCCCCGGCGCCGGCGGGGCCTTCCGGCTGGCCCGGCAGATCCCGCTCAAGGCCGCCATGGGCTACCTGCTCACCGGACACCGGATGTCCGCGGCCCAGGCGCTGGCCTTCGGACTGGCCAACGAGGTCGTACCGGACGAGCGGCTGGACGAGTGCGTCGAGCGCTGGACGGCCGACCTGCTGCGCTGCGCGCCGCTGTCGCAGCGCGCCCTGAAGGAAGCCGTGCTGCGCTCGCTGGACCTGCCGCTGGAGGAGGCGTTCACGGCCCGCTACCACTGGGAACAGGTCCGCCGGGCCAGCGAGGACGCCAGGGAGGGGCCGCGCGCCTTCGCGCAGAAGCGCCCGCCGGTGTGGCGCGGACGCTGAGCGCGCCCGCGCCCGGTGTCCCCGGGTCCCCCGGCCCGGCCCGTCGTCGGGCCCGGCCGAACCGGAGGACCCCACCCCGCTCCGCCGCGGGAGCGCCGCCGGGGCCGGGTCAGTCGCCGGCCGCGCCGCCGAAGGCGGATTCGAACTCGTCGATGTCCTCCTGACCCAGCGAGATCAGCGAGAAGTCCGACGGGGTGTGACCTCCGGGGCCCTCGGAGGCGTGCCGGACCAGCCCTTCGAGCACGGCCCGCCAGCGCCCGGCGAGGTCGCCGAGCTCCTCCCCGCTGAGCAGCCCGCGCGGCGACTCCAGGACGAAGCGCAGCTCGGGGCCCTGCGGCAGGTCCCGCGCCGAGCCGTTGATCTCCAGCACGTGCCGCAGCGGCGTCGAGGCGTCGACACCACCCTCGGGCGACCCGTGCCCGACCGCCGGCGTCCAGGGGGACGCGCCCGCCCCCGGCTCCCCGCCCCGGGCGCCCGCCTCCGGCCCCGGACCGCCGAACCGGCCCAGGTAGTTGAAGCCGATCTGCGGCGCCGCGAGCGGCTCCAGCACCGGACGGGTGGCCGGGTTGGCGTACCTGAGCAGCCCGTAGCCCAGGCCGTCGCCCGGCCGCTGCCGCAGCTGCTCCTTGACCCGCTTGATCAGCCGCGCCGCGTCCGCGCCGCCCGCCCGGACCTCGGCCGGGTCGACCGGGCCCGTCTCCAGCCACGCCGGGTGGACGGCGGTGAACCAGCCGACGGTCCGCGTCAGGTCCATGTCCTCGGACATCGGCACCCGGCCGTGCGCCTCCCGGTCGACCAGGAAGCCCTCCGGCACCGGCCGCCCGCGCGCCCGCAGCCACTCCTCCAGCGCCGCGGCGAGCCCGGCCAGCAGCACGTCGTCCACTCCCGCGTGGTAGGCGGCGGGCAGCGCCGCCAGCAGCGGTCCCGCCGTCGCCGCCGGGACGCTCAGCTCGGCGCTGGACAGGCCGCCTCCCACGGTGTCGGTCCGCGGGTCCAGCGGCCGGCCGGCGAGCGGCGGCTCGCTCCGCTCGAGCATCCGCCGCCACAGCGGCAGCTCGTCCACCGTCTGCTGCGCCCTGGCCCGCTCCGCCAGGGCGAGCGCCCAGCGGCGGAAGGAGGTCGGCTCGGCGGCGACCGCCGCCCGCGCCGCGTCCGCGCCCCCGGCGTCCAGGGCCGCGTCCGCGAGCGCCAGGTCGGGCATCAGCACCCGCCAGGAGACGCCGTCGATCACCAGGTGGTGGGCGACCAGCAGGACGAGGCCGGTGTCGCCGGCGCCGCGGTCCAGGAGCACGGCCCGCAGCATCACGCCGTCGTGCGGCGCGAGCGCGGCCTCGGCCGCGGCGGCCTGGTCGTCGATCAGCGCGTCCAGCCGCTCCCCGTCGAGGCCGGCCGCCTCCACCCGGGTCACCAGGTCCGCCACCGGCACGGCCCAGGGCGCCCCGGGTTCGGGGACCACCAGCCGCCCGTCCGCGTCCTCGCCCTCCAGCCGGGCCCGCAGCACGTCGTGGCGCCCGACGACCGCCCCGAGCACGGCGGCCAGCCGCTCGGCCGTCAGACCGGGCGGCGCGGTCAGCACCATCGCCTGGCTGCCGGCGCGCGCCGGCGAACCGGTGCGGGCCGCGATCTCGCGCATCACCGGGGTCAGCGGGACGGGGCCGCCGGGGACGTCCTCGCCACCCTCCGCCGCGCCGTCGTCGACCGACTCGGCGACCCGCGCGAGCTCCGCGGGGGTGCGCAGCTCGAAGATCTGGCGCGGGGTGACGGTCAGGCCGGCCTTGCGGGCCCGCCCCGCCAGCAGCATCGAGGTGATCGAGTCGCCGCCGAGGGCGAAGAAGGAGTCCTCCGCCCCCACCTGCTCCAGGCCGAGCACCTCGGCGAAGAGCCGGCACAGCAGCTCCTCCGTGTCGGTGGCGGCGGCGCGCCCGGCCGCCCGGCCGGAGAAGTCGGGCGGCGGCAGGGCGGCCCGGTCGACCTTGCCGTTCGCCGTCACCGGCAGCGCGTCGAGCACCGTCACCGAGGCCGGGACCATGTAGTCGGGCAGCCTCCCGGCGAGGTACTCCTCCAGCGCCCGCGGCTCGGGCGAGGCCTGCCCGTCCCCGGCCGGCACGACGTACCCGGCCAGCCGCTTGTGGCCGCCGCCGTCCTCGACCGCGACCACCAGCGCCTGGGCGACGTCCGGGTGGGCGGCGAGCACGGCCTCGACCTCGGCCGGTTCGATGCGGAACCCGCGGATCTTGAGCTGCTGGTCGGCGCGGCCGAGGAAGAGCAGCTGCCCGTCCTCGGTCCACTGCGCCAGGTCGCCGGTGCGGTACATCCGCGCGCCCTCGGGCTCGCCCTCGGCGGGGAAGGGGCAGGCGACGAAGCGCTCCGCGGTGAGCGAGGCCCGGCCCAGGTAGCCGCGGGCCAGCCCGGCCCCGGCCAGGTAGAGCTCGCCCGTCATGCCGACCGGCACCGGCTTGAGGAACGCGTCCAGGACGAACACCCGGGTGTTGTCCATCGGCCGGCCCAGCGGCACCGCGTCGGGCACCGCCTCCGGGTCGGTGAAGGGCAGCTGGGTGGCGAACGCCGTGGACTCGGTCGGGCCGTAGGTGGTGCGCACCACCAGGCCGGGGTGGGAGCGCAGCAGCGTGCGCACGGCGTTGGCGGAGACGACGTCGCCGCCGGTGGACACCTCGCGCACCCCGCCGAAGATGTGCGCGGCCTGCTCGGCGAGCACCCGGAAGTGCCCCGCCGTGGCGTGCACGCTGGTCACCTTCTGGGCCGCGATCAGCCGGCCGCGCTCGACCGTGTCGATGTCCCCGGGGGGCACCAGCACCAGCCGGCCGCCGTGCAGCAGCGTCGTCCAGATCTCGTAGGTGGAGGCGTCGAAGGCGTGGTTGGCCTGCACCAGCACCCGTTCGAGGGTCTCGGAGGACCAGCACTCGTCGAGGCAGAACGCGACGACGCTGCCGTACGTCACCGCGACGCCCTTCGGCAGCCCGGTGGACCCCGAGGTGTAGATGACGTACATCAGGTTCTCCGGCCGTACGGGCACCGGGGGGAAGGCCTCGTCCGGCCCGGCCCCGGCGGGGGAGTCGCCGTCCGCGGGGTCCGGCTCCAGGCGCAGCACCTCGGCGGGGCCGAACAGTTCGGCGTCGGCCAGGCCCCGCGCGGCGTTCGGCTCGTCGACCAGCACCACGGCCGCGCCGGCCTGCGCCGCCACCGCGGCGAGCCGGGGGGCCGGGTGCGCGCCGTCCATCGGCAGGTAGGCCGCGCCGGTCTTCACCACCGCCAGCAGCGCGGTGACCAGCTCGGGCGAGCGCTCGGCCACCACGCCCACCAGCGTCTCCGGGCCGACGCCGAGCCCGGCCAGCCGGTGCGCCAGGCGGTTCGCCCGCCAGTCCAACTCGGCGTAGGTCAGCTCGCGCTCCCCGGCCACCACGGCCACCGCCCGCGGGGTGCGGCGCGCCTGCCGCTCCAGGAGTTCGGCGAGCGTGGCGCCCGGCAGGTCGCGGCGGGTCGGGTTCCCGCCCCCGCCCAGGCCCTGGCGCTCGTCGCCGGTCAGCACGTCGAGCCGGCCCAGCGGCACGCCGGGGTCCTCCGCGACCTGGCGCAGGATCCGCAGCATCCGGTCGACGAGGGCGCGGGCGGTGCGCTCGTCGAACAGGTCGGGCCGGTAGTCCAGCCGGAGCTCGATGTCGTCGGTCGGGGTGACCACGACGGTCAGCGGGTAGTGCGCGGCCTCCTCGCCACCGCCCGCGGAGATCCGCAGGCCGGCCGGGCCCGCCCCGAAGAGCGAGGGCGGCGGCCCCTGCGGCGGACCCCCGGGCCCGTCCGGACCCCCGGGTCCGGGCGGCCCCTGCGGCAGCGGGCCGCCGCTCTGCCGCCCGCTGCGCAGCGCCGTGCCGCCCAGGCCCTCGCCCGGCGGCGAGGGGGGCTCGGGCCCGGCCGCCCCGGGGGGCCCGTCGGGCACGGCCGAGCGCATCGACGGGGCCACCATCGGGCCGCGCGGATAGTTCTGGAAGACCATCAGGGTGTCGAACACCGCGCCCGGGCCGCCGGCGCGCTGGATCTCGGGCAGGCTCAGCTGCTGGTGGTCCAGCAGGGCGGCCTGCTGGTCCTGCAGCGCCGTCATGGCCTCGCGGAAGGGCAGGGCCGGGTCCAGCGGCACCCTCACCGGCACGGTGTTGATGAACAGCCCGACC
This sequence comes from Kitasatospora sp. NPDC001547, assembly GCF_042894165.1. NCBI lineage: Bacteria > Bacillati > Actinomycetota > Actinomycetes > Kitasatosporales > Streptomycetaceae > Kitasatospora > Kitasatospora sp. NPDC001547. The sequence continues at coordinate 187,345 of NZ_JBIAVL010000007.1, forward strand.
ATCCGGTCCGCCTGCGGCACCTCGGCCGGGCGGCCGGAGACGGTCGCCCCGAAGACCGGGTCCAGCCGGCCGGACAGCTTGCCCACCAGCAGCGCCCAGGCGACCTGGAAGACCCGGTTGAGGGTCACCCCGGAGGCGCGCGCGGTCTCCCGCAGCCGCTCGGCGAGGTCGTCGCCGATCCGGTCGATCACGTGCCGCAGCATCACCGGCGGGCCGCCGCGGTCGCCCGGGCCCACCAGGGTGGGGCCCTCGGTGCCGGCCAGCATCTCCTGCCACGCCCGGCGCGCGGCGTCCTTGTCCCGGCGCACCAGCCAGGCCAGGTAGTCGCGGTACTGCGGCACCTTCGGCAGCACCGAGGGGTCGCCGTCGTTGCCGTAGACCGCCCACAGCTCGCCGAACAGGATCGGCAGCGACCAGCCGTCCATCAGGATGTGGTGCATCGTCACCACCATCCGGTGCCGCTCGGGGCCGGCCCGCAGCAGCAGCACCCGCAGCAGCGGCGGCACGCCGAGGTCGAAGCGCCGGGCGTCGACCTCGGCCAGCCGCGCGGCCCGCGCCTCGGCCTCCTGCTCGCCGAGGCCGCCGAGGTCGGCGTAGGTCCACGGGATCCGCACGCCCTTGGCGATCACCTGGACGGTGTCGCCGGCCGCGCGGGAGCGGAAGCCGGCCCGCAGGCTCGCGTGCCGCTCCAGCAGCGCCTGCCAGGACGCCTCGAGCACGTCGGGCCGCAGCGGGCCGTCGAGGTTGAGGATCCGCTGCCCCACGTACACGTCCCGGGGCGCGTCCTGGTCGTACGAGGCGTGGAACAGCAGTCCCTCCTGCAGCGGGGACAGCGGCCAGACGTCCTCGACCGTCAACTGGGTCATCGTGCTCTCCGTTCGGGTTGGCCGGGGTTGCCCGCCGTCTCGGGCGGCGGCAGTACGCGCAGGGGCCCTCCGCCGGGCGCCAGCGGGGGCAGGTCGCGGTGGCCGTTCGCCGACGGCGGCGCGGGGTCGGGGCGCGGCGCGGGCGGGTCGGCGAACTGGGTGCGGTACAGCTCCGCGTACAGGCCGCCGCCGTCGACGAGTTCGGTGTGCCGGCCGCGTTCGACCACGTGCCCGTCCTTGAGCACGAGGATCTGGTCGGCCTCGCGGATCGTGGACAGGCGGTGCGCGATCACCAGGGCGGTGCGGCCGGACAGGGCGGTCCACAGGGCCCGCTGCAGGGCCGCCTCGGACTCCGAGTCCAGGTGCGCCGTGGCCTCGTCGAGCACGACCACGGACGGTTTCTTGAGCAGCAGCCGGGCGATCGACAGGCGCTGCTTCTCGCCGCCGGAGAAGCGGTAGCCGCGGTCGCCCATGACGGTGTCGAGGCCGTCGGGCAGCGCCCGGACCACGTCCCAGACCTGCGCGGCCTCGCAGGCCTCGACGAGCTCCGCCTCGCTGGCGCCCGGCCGGGCGTAGAGCAGGTTGGCGCGGATGGTGTCGTGGAACATGTGCGCCTCCTGGGTCACCATGCCGACGGTGGCGTGCAGCGAGGCCAGGGTCAGGTCGCGCACGTCGTGGCCGCCGATCCGCACGGTGCCCTCGGTGGGTTCGTACAGCCGCGCCACCAGCTGGCTGACGGTGGTCTTGCCCGCGCCGGAGGGGCCGACGAGCGCGGTCAGTCGGCCCGCCGGGGCGCGGAAGCTGACGCCGCGCAGCGCGTGGGCGTCGCCGGAGCGCTCCGGGACGGGCAGCGACAGCGTCTCCAGCGAGGCGAGGGAGACCTCCCCGGCCCGGGGGTAGCGGAAGGAGACGTCCTCGAACTCGACCTCCGGGGCCCCGGCCGGGCCGGCCGGGGGCAGCGCGACCGCGCCGGGCCGCTCCACGATCAGCGGCTTGAGGTCCAGCACCTCGAAGAGCCGGTCGAAGGAGACGAGCGCGGTCAGGTAGTTCGACTGCAGGTTGGAGAGCTGGTTGATCGGCCCGAACAGCCGCGCCAGGAGGGTGGCCAGCGCCACCAGCGAGCCGATCTGGATCGTCCCGTCGATCACCAGCTCGCCGCCGACGCCGTAGACCACCGCGGTGGCCAGCGAGGCCAGCAGCGTCACCGTCACCAGCAGCATCCGCGCGTAGACGGAGGTGACCACGCCGACGTCCCGCACCCGCGCCGCGCGTTCGGCGAAGCGCCGGCCCTCGCCGTCCGGCCGGCCGTAGAGCTTGACCAGCAGCGCGCCGGCCACGTTGAAGCGCTCCTGCATGAGCGAGCCGAGTTCGGCGTCCAGCTGCATCGAGGTGCGCAGGTTGCGCTGGAGCCGGCGGCCCACGATCCGGCCCGGCAGCACGAAGAAGGGCACCGTGACGAGCACCACCAGGCCGACGACCCAGGACAGGTAGAAGATCGTGACGATCACCAGGCCCAGCACCAGCAGGCTGGAGAGCACGTTGGACAGCAGCACCGTCACCGCCTGCTGGGCCTCCATCACGTCGGTGTTCAGCCGGCTCACCAGCGAACCGGTCTGGGTCCGGGTGAAGAACGCGAGCGGCTGGCGCTGCACGTGCCCGAAGACCTCGGTGCGCAGGTCGTAGATCAGCCCCTCGCCGATGCGCGCCGAACTGCGGCTCACCAGGAAGCCCACCAGCGCCTGCAGCAGCGCCAGGCCCGCCACCGCGGCGGCGGCACCGGCCACCACGCCCCGGTCGCGGGGCACGATGCCGTGGTCGATGAGCACCTTGAACAGCAGCGGCGTGGAGACGGTGACGACGGCGTCGAGCACGGTCAGGCTCAGCAGCGCGACGATCTGCCGGCGGTAGGGCCGCAGGTAGGGCAGGACCCGCCGGGCGGTGCCGGGCCTCACCCGCCCCCGGGCCGGCGCCGCCTCGTCGCCGGGGTCGGCCCGTACGGTGATCAGCGGGCCCGGGCCCATCATGGTGCGGCGACCTCCTTGCCGTTCGTGGCGGTGACCGGGGCGCCGGGCCGCGGACGCTGGTCGCTCCAGGTGCGGTCGACGTAGGCCAGGCATTCGTCCCGCGCGCCCTGGCCGTAGACGATCCGCCAGCCCGGCGGCACCTGCGCGAAGGCGGGCCACAGCGAGTACTGGCCCCGGGGGTTGACGAGCACCAGGTAGGCGGCGTCGGGGTCGTCGAAGGGGCTGGTCATCTCGGTCTCCTCGGGGTTCGGGGTTCGGGGGCCGGCCGCCGGGCGGCGGCGGGGGAGTGCGGGGGGTCAGGGGGCCCGGTGGGCGTCACCCGGGCGGCCGGGCCGAGAAGCGGCCCGCCTTGCCGAGCACGTCGGCGGCGTGGATGCGCAGCGCCTGCTGGACGGCGAACTCGGCCATGTACGCGCGGAATCCGTCGGCCGGCTCCAGGGCGAGGTTCACCATGCGGCGGTTGGCGGTGACGGCCGGGTTGCGCAGCAGCTCGACGGCGCGCTCCACGGCCGCGTCGAGGTCCGCCGGGTCGACGACCCGGTCGACGAGGGCGCGGGCCTCGGGGTCGGTCGCGCGCACCCGCCGGCCGCCGAGGATGATCTGCCGGGCCAGCCGGGGGCCGGTCACCGCGGGGAGGCGGAAGTCCGCCGCGCCGGGGACGATCCCCTCCTGCGCGGCCGGCAGGCTCAGGTAGGCGTCGGAGGCCGCGAGCACGTGGTCCACCGCGAGCAGCAGTTGCATGCCGCCGCCGATCGCGAAGCCGTCCACCGCCGCCACCCACGGCATGTCGGTGAGCGGGTAGCGCCAGGACGGCTCGTCCGTGCGCAGGCCGAGCAGCAGCTTCCTGAGGTAGCCGAGCTCCCGGCGCAGCAGGAAGCCGGTGAGGGTGATCTCGCCCGCGTGCAGGCGCTTGAGGTTGATGCCGGCGCTGAACACCCGGCGGCCCGCGTAGCGCGGGTGGGTCATCTCGCCGCCGCGGATCAGCCCGATCTCGCAGCCCGGGTCCAGCAGGGCGAGGTCGACCGCGGTCTCCATGTCGTCGACCTGCTGCTCGTCCTCGGCGTTGAGGCGGTCCCCGGCGCACATGGTGATCCTGGCCACCCCAGCGCGCCGTTCCAGCTCCGTGGTCTCCAGCCGCACCGTCCCGGTGGCCCGGAACTCCGCGAGCAGGCCCAGGGCGCGACCGGTGGGCCGCAGCATGGAGTCCATCAGGTGCCCGCCGGCGGCCGGGCAGCGCAGCAGGCCGCGCAGGAGCACGCCCACGTCGGTCTCGTAGCCCAGGCGCTCCCCGGGCGGGGCGGCCCGGTCCGCGCGCAGCTGCGCGGGGGTGGGCACCAGGCCGGGTACGGCCGAGGCGGCGTCCTCCACCAGGGCGTCGAGCCGCGGGCGGCGGGTGCGGTCCGCGGTGAGCCGGTCGTAGAGCGGCTCGGCGTGGTGGTCCAGGAAGGCGGTGCGCTGGGCGCGCCCGGCCTCCAGCAGCCGCTCGGTGCGGGCGCGCTGCTCGCCGGTGCGCGGGCCGGGGTCGGGGAACGGGGCGAGCGGCCGGGCGGCCCGGTCGAGCCGGTCCGCGGGGCGGCCCCGTGCGGTGGCGGGGGCCGGCGGGGCGGCGGGGGCCCGGGTGTCCGCGGTGCTCACGCCGTCACCTCGTCGGCGGTCCGGGTGCGCCGCAGCGCGCGGTCGCAGGCGGCCAGGTGCGGGCCGAGCGCGTCCTCGAAGCTCATCCACTGGGCGTCGAAGGCCAGTTGGCGGCGGATCGCGAGTTCGGGGCCGGACAGCCGGCGCAGTAGCCGGGCGGCGGCCGCCAGGGCGCGCCCGGGGTCGGTGCTCACCTGGTCCACCAGGCACCGTTGCAGGGCCTCGCGGGCGGTGATCGGCACCCCGAAGAGCACCGAGCGGCGCGCCGGGGCCAGCCCGAGCTGCTGGACCAGCCGGAAGCCGGCCATCCCCGGCCAGGTGGCCTGCCCCTGGAAGGACAGCAGCAGCCGCAGGTCCGGCGAGGCCACCCGGATGTCGGAGGCGAGCAGCAGGTCCAGCGCGGTGCCGCCGCAGTCCCCGCCGGCCGCGGCCAGGGTGGGCATCCGCAGCCGCTCGAAGCGCCGTACGGCCCGCTCCCACTTGGTGACGGCGGCGACGTCGGCGGCCTTGGCCACCTCCTCGCCGGTCGGGGCGCCGGAGAGGAACAGGGTCGCGAAGTCGGCTCCGGAGGCTTCCGCCTCGTCGCAGAGGTCGGACAGGGCGCGGGTCGCTTCGGCCGAGATCTCCCGGCGGCCGTCCACGTGCAGCACCGGGCCTCCGAGGAGGACGTTGACAGGCATGGCTGTCTCCCTTGCGTCGGGTTGGGTCACCACTGGATGAGCGCGGATTCGATGGTGGAACCCGGTCCCATGGTCATGAGCACGCCGTAGTCCCCGGCGCGGACCACGCCCTCCTTCAGGAGCCGGTCGTAGGAGAAGAGGAACGAGCCGCTGGAGACGTTGCCGAAGTCGCGCAGCACGGTGATGGTGTGCCGCAGGTCGTGCCGGGTCAGCCCCAGGTTGACGGCGACCGCGTCGATGACCTTCTTGCCGCCGGAGTGCACCAGCCAGTGCGCGACGTCGTCGCGGCGCAGCGACGTGCCCTCCAGCAGCCGGTCGACGACGCCCTCCACGTGCGCGCCGACCAGGTAGGGGATCTGCGGGTCCAGGAAGAAGCTGAAGCGGCCCTGGTCGCGGTCCCAGTCGTAGCGCATCGCGTCGATGGCGTCGACGATCGTGACGCTCGCGGTCCGCAGGATCCGGGGCCCCGCGAGCCGGTCGCCGGCCCCCCGCTCCTCCTCCTGCTCCTCCTCGGGTCGCTCCCGGTCCCGCGGCCCGGGATCGGCCATCACCGCGACCGCCGCGGCGCCGTCGCCGAAGAGGCTGTTGACCACGGCCGTGCGCATCGTGGAGTCCATCGTGTAGGCGGCCGAGCAGGCCTCCGAGCAGACCATCACGGCCAGCCTGCCCGGGTTGGCCGCGGCCCAGTTGCCGACCACGGCCAGCGCGTTGAGCCCGGCGTTGCAGCCCATGCCGACGATGTCGGCGCGCGCGGTGTGCCAGTCCATGCCGAGCTTGCGGATCAGCAGCGCGCTCAGCCCGGGGGTGAGGAAGCCGGTCGAGGTCACGCAGCACAGGTACGCCACCTCGGACAGCGCGGCCCCGATCCGCTTCAGGCACAGGGCCAGCGCCTCCGAGCCCATGCTCACGGCCCAGGCCTTGTGCTTGTCCAGGAGGTCGCCCTGGCTCTCCCGCAGCCGGGTGCCGTCGGGCGCCGCCGGGGGCAGCACCAGCGAACGCTGCTGGATGGAGCCCAGCAGGAACACCGAGCGCACCTTGCGGTCGGTGATGCCGAACAGGTCGAGCAGCTCCTCCTGGGAGTAGTGCTCGGGTGGCACGGCGGTGCCCACGCTCAGGATGCGCGGGGCCGTGGCGGTCGGTGCCCGGTCCAGGGTCGCGGTCATGATGCGTCACTCTCCGTTCCGTTGCCGTGCTTCCCGCCGGGCGTCCCGTCGCCGTGCCGACCGCCGCCGGGCGTCCCGGTGCTGAGCGCCTCCACGAACCGGGCGAGCCGCTCCACGCCCTCGGCCACCTGACCGGCCGTCAGGCAGCTGATGGCGAGCCGGATCTCCTGCTCGCCCCCGCCGAAGGGGTGGAAGAACTCCATCGGCGTCCAGATCACGCCGAACTCGCGGGCCGAACGCTCCAGCGCCGCCGTGCCGGTGCGGAAACCGGTGCGCAGGGTGAGGAAGAACCCGCCGTCGGGACGGTTCCAGTCGACCCCCAGCTCCCGGCGGCGCCCCTCGGGCAGCCACCGGTCCAGCTGCGCGAGCGTGTCGGCCATGCAGCGGCCGTAGTGCTCGGCGGCCCGGGCGTTCAGGACGGACAGCCGCCCGTCCGCGCTGAGCAGCGCACCCGCCGCGGCCGCCTGGCTGAGCGAGGAGGTGTTGACCGTCACCATGCTCTTGACCTTCGCCAGGTCCTGCGCGAGCAGCCGCACCCGCCCCCGGGCGTCGCGCACCTCCTGGTCCGCCACCACGTAGCCGACCCGCGCGCCGGGGAACAGCGTCTTGGAGTACGTACCGAGCTGGACGACGCACCCCGACCCGTCGAGCGCCTTGAGCATGGGGCTGCGCGGACCGGGGCCGCTCAGCCGGTAGGGACTGTCCTCCAGGACCAGCAGCCCGTGCCGCTCGGCCAGTTCGAGCAGCGCGGTGCGGGTCGCGAGGTCCAGCGTGGACCCGGTCGGGTTGGCGTGGTCCGGCACCACGTAGACGGCCCTGGGCCGGCGGCCGGCCGCGCGCTGCGCCCGCACCGCCTCGTCGAGGTCCGCCACCACCAGCCGCCCGTCGCGCTCGGGCACCGCGACCATCGGGACGTCGAGCAGCCGCGCGGCCCCGATGATGCCGACGTAGCACGGGGTGACCAGGAGCAGCACGTCCTGGGGCGTCGCGAACAGCGTGCGCAGCGTCAGGAACATCGCCTCCTGCGCACCGACGGTCACCACGATCGCCTCGGGCGCGACCTCCAGCCCCTCGTCCTGCCGCAGCGAGTGCGCGACCAGCTCCCGGATCTGCCCCGCCGCCGGCCCGTACTGGTAGAAGCGGCTGCGCACTTCGGCCGGCCCCGCGCCCCGGCTCTCCAGGTACGCGGCGTACCGGCGCAGGTGGGCGTGGACCTCCTCGACCTCGAAGAAGCCGTCGTAGGGGCGGCCCGGGGCGAAGGACACCGCGTCCGGGTAGCTGAACGTGATCTCGTTCAGGAAGTTCATCCGGTCGAGGACGGGGTCCTCGATGCTCGAGTGCAGCGTCGTCGAATCGAGCACCATGGTGCCCACCTTTCCGCGTACGGGCCGCAGTTCGGGCCCCGCGCCGAAGGGCGCGGGCCACGGCCCGCGGGAAGGAGGTGCGGCAGGGCACCGGTGCGGGCGATGTGCGGCGGACGGCCTGCGGCAGGCCCGGGCCCGGCGGGCGCCGTCGTCCGGCTCGCGTCGTGCGGTCGGGCACCCGCGGCGCGGCGTGCCCGTCGCCGTAAACGCGGGGCGCACCGGGCGGCCGTCCGGCCGGGCCCGTCCCCGGTCCCCGGACGCGCGCCCCGCGCGTCGGCGAGCGCCGCGGGCAGCGGCGCCCGGCCCGACCGGGGTGTGCGCGCGAGGACCGGGGGGCGTCCCGCCGGCGGTTCGCCGGGGTCGGCCTCCCGCGTTCCCGCATCGACCGATTTCGACTTCGAATTCATGGCGGCCCCTCGGACCCGGCCTGCGGGCCCCGGTCCCGGCAACGCCACTGCGCGCGCACCACCGGTCCGGTGGCGCGGGCGCGGCGCTTGAACGCGAGAACGGCCGTCGAAGGCGACGGGGCTGAGCGCGACACGGGGGATGCCCGGCATCCCGGCGCGCCCCTGTCACCGCTTCGAACCGGCAACGGATATCAAACGGATACCTGGAGCAAGGGCCCTGTCTGCTGTTTGTCCTGTTCCAGTACGCGCCCCCGCACAAGCCCCTGTCAAGTGCCGAGCGTTTCCGTCCGACTACGGTCCGCCACCGCCCGGGCGGCCCGGCGGGGCGCCGGCCGCGCCCCCGGCGCCGGGCGCGGGACGTGCGGCCGGCTCCGGCCCGCGGCCGCGGCCGGCGGCGGGCGGGCCGCCATCGGGCATCAACCCCCCTGGGCAAGCAGGAGGTTGGGGCCCTGTGGACGGGGCCGGGCGGCGCGTAGGATCGGAGGCCGGCGGGCGGGTGGCGGGGCGGCGCGGACCGAGGGGGAGCGTGTGACGAAGCGTGATGTCCGGCGGGGCGCGGTCCGGCGCGGTGTGCTGGCGCTGGCCGTCTGGTGGCTGTGGATGCCGCTGGTCGCGGCGCTGGTGTGGCTGGTCAAGCACGCCGTGTTCGGCGGGTTCGGGCAGCAGGACCAGAGCTACGTGCTGCTGGTCGAGCGGCTGTTCCTGCCGAACGGCGGCGTGCTGGACGCGGCGCCGCTGTTCTGGATCTGGGCCGCGATCGGCCTGGGCGGCACGGTGGTCGCGGTCACGTACGTCGCCCGGGAGTCCGGGGCCGGGTACCGCGGGTGGCGCACGCGCCTGACGCTGGCGGCGGTGCTGCTGGCGCTGGCCGGCTCGCTGGTGCGGGCCGGCACCGGGCTGTGGGACGACGACAAGGACGAGGGCCGCTACTACGCGGCGGCCACCGTGCTCGACATCCCCGCCGGCGGGGCGGGCACCCCGCGCTCGGTGCTGCCGGTCACCGAGCACACCCGCGCGGGCGACGGCGGCCGCTGCGACCTGGTGGGCACCGCGGACGTGCCGGCCTGCGTGAAGACCGCGCCGATGCCGGACTTCGACTTCGAGGCGCGCACCGCCTCCTACGCGGCGGCCACCAAGGCGCTGACCGACAGCGCCGGCCTGACCTCCGGGGTCCACCTGATGGGCCACAGCCTGCACTACCTGCCCGACGCCGCACCGGGCGGCGGCGTGTGGACGGCCGTCCTGGACGGCTCCGGCGAGCAGCCGATGGAGGGCGTCGCCGTCTGGGACGGCCGCTCGAACTCCGTCGCCACCTGCGCGTTCCGCGGCGAGCACGCGTTCGGCCGGGCCTTCGCCGGCACCGGGGCCGTCAGCCTGCGCAACCTGCTCGCCGAACGGTTCCCGGACCTGGTCTACAGCGACCAGGACATCTGGGGCTACTGCGACGGCGCCGACCCCCGCACCGCCGAGCCCGTGGTGGTGATCTCGGTGGCCCGCCAGCGCGGCTGGCGCCAGCGCACCGTCCTGGAGCCGGCCGGGGTGCTGGTGCTGCGCGGCTCCCCGGACGGCCGCCCGGACGCGACGTACCGGGCGGACGTGGCGCCGGGCGAACTGCCCGGAGCCGTCTACCCGGCCTCGGTGGTCCGCTCCCAGATCCACGAGGTCCAGTGGCTCGGCGGCCGCGGCGCGAAGGACGACCGCGGCTTCGGCTACGCCCACACCTCGGCCTCCACCAACGCCGTCAACCCGGGCGAGTTCCTGCTGCGCTCGAAGGCGGACGGCCACCTGTACTACGTGACGCCGCTGGTGCCGCGGGAGAGCTCCTCGCAGCTGGTGGTGGCCTTCGCGGTCCTGCAGGCCGACCGGGTCGGCGGCGGCCTCAACGACCTGCACGTGTACGTGCGCGGCGACGACGGCCCGGCGGTGAACCTGGACGTGCTGGCCAGCCGGATGGTGTCGTACATGGCGCAGCAGACCTCGATCTCCATCAGCGCCGGGCCGGGCGGCGCGCTGCAGGAGATCGTCCCGTTCGGGCGGGACATGTGGCGCGGCTTCGTGGACTTCAACGGGCAGACCCAGGACTACATCGACCTGTCGGGCGACGCCACGGTGACGCCCAACCTGGTGTCGCTGAGCGGCGACATCACCGCGCCCGGCGGCGGCCGGCCGGCCCCGGCCCCGACACCGGCGCCGACCGGACCGGCACCCACCGGGCAGCCGTCCACCGCGCCTCCCACCGCGCCGCCGCCCGCACCGGCCGGCGGGTGCGGCGGCGACCCGGCGCAGTTGACGACAAGTCAACTCGCCTCCTGCGTCGCCGAGTTGTCCAAGGCCCTGCAGGGCCGCGTGCAGGACCCGGCGCCCGCCCGGCCCTGACGGCCGCCCCCGCCCCTGCCCGTCCGGCCGGGGGTTCCGCGGGCGGCTCCGCGCAGCGCCGCCGGTGCCGCCCAACGGCCGTCCGGCGCCGCCGAGTTCGGGTACGCGCCGAGCGGCGGCGCCCGTCGTGCCCCAGGCCGCCGCGGTGCTGGGACTTCCGGCCGTGCACGGACTGGACAGCGGTGCGCGAGTCGTCCAGTCTTCACCACCATGACGTTCCCTCAACACACTTCCGGTACCGCACGCACCGCGCTCTTCGAGGCGGTCACCGCGGTCGGCGACGAGGCCGTCGCCCTGCTCGCCGACTGCCGCGGCGACACCCGGATCCCCGGAGCCGAGTGGACGGTCGCCGAGGCGGCCGCCCACCTGGCGATGGCCAACGAGCTGATGGCCGCACTGGCCGCCGGCGAGGACCGGCCGTACGGGGACGGCACCCCGGGGGCGCTGGCCGCGGCGAACGCGGTCTCGCTGGCCGAGCGGCCCGAACGGGACCCGGCCGTGCTGGCCGGGGAGATCGCCCGGCAGGCCTGGGAGTTCGCGGCGGCGGCCGGCCCGCGCACCGGCGCCGAACCGGTGCTGACCCCGCTCGGGCGGATGGACCTGGACACCCTCGGCGCCTACCTGCTGACCCACATGCTGGCCCACCTGTACGACGTCGCCGTCGCCCTCGGCCGGCCGCACCCCGTCGACCGGCGGCGGGTCGAACTGACGATGCCGTTCCTGCGCACCGCCATGCCGCTGGTGACGGACGCCCGCACCGCGGCCGGCCACAGCGCCTGCTACCGGCTGCGGCTGCGGGGCCAGGGCGGCTTCGCGGTGACCTTCACGGACGGCGCCGCCGTGGTGAGCCAGGAGCCGCCGCGCCGCCCGGACTGCACGATCGTCGTCGAGCCGGTGGCGTTCTTCCTCCTGGCCCTGGGCCGCTGCTCCACCACCGGCGCCATCGCCCGCGGCAAGGTGTTCGCCTGGGGCCGCCGCCCGTGGCTGGCCCCGGCCTTCCCCGGGCTGTTCACCGCGCCCTGAGCCCCACCGGCTCCGACCGGCTTCGGACGGCTCCGACCGGCTCCGTCCGGCTTCCGTCCGGCTTCCGGGCGGCCGTCCGGTGGGCCGGGAGGACGGCTACCCGGGCCGGGGGCCGTCCTCGGGGCCGCCCGGGTGGGCCGGGTCGGGCGTGCGGGGAGCGCGGGGCGTGCGGGGCGCCGCCCTGCCCTCCTCGGCGTCCCGGCACGCCCCGCAGGTGTTCCAGTGCGGCCGGCCGGGGCCGGAGGAGCGGTGGGGCGCGAGGGTCATGTCGGAGGTGTGCCGGCCGCACAGGGTGAGGGGCCCGCAGGCCCCGGAGGCCTCCGCGGGAGCGGCGTGGGCCAGACGCACCGGGTTCTCGGGGTCCGCCGGCAGGAGGTCCGGGCCGAGGAGCCGCACGTGGGCCGGCGTATCGGGTTCGAGCACGATGACGGTGTCCATCCCCTCAACGTCGCCGCAGGAGCGCCGCGCCGCACGCGCACGGTGGCATCCGGACCAGCCGGCCGCGGCCCGGGGCCGCGGCGGCGCGGTCGGGTTCAGCGCAGGAGGGTGGCGAGGAGCTCGGAGATGGTGGGCCCGGCGTCGGCGGGGTGACGGAGCTGTTTGCTGGTGATGACGCTGTAGTGGTTGGTGCGGCCGCGGCGTTCGTGGCTGAGGTACCCGGCCTGTTCGAGGTCGGCGATGATGCGCTGGACGGCGCGCTCCGTGAGCAGGCAGCGCGCGGCGATGTCGCGCACCCGGATGCCGGGGTCCCGGGCGATCTGGACCAGCACGCGGGCGTGATTGGTCAGGAAGGTCCACTGCCGTTCGGTCGTCGTGCCGTCGTCCATCCCCCCACGATAGTGCCACGGGTTTCACGACAGCGAAAACACGACAGATAATTCGTGCAATGGTTGACATGTCCGGCGGGTTGGGCGAAGAGTGGAACGGATGCGATCCGAACCGCCTGAACAGGGCCCGTACGGTGGTTCCGTCTGGAGATGGTGTGCGTGGACCCGATGAACAGGCAGGCACTGGAGCGGCTGCAGTCCCTGCTGGCCGACAGCGTCGGCCCGAGCTGCGCGAGCGGGCCGCCGTGCCTGACGTCCGAGACCGCCAGGATCGGTGACGCCCTCGTGTGCTCCTTCGCCGGGGACATGATCCTGGACAGCGAGTCCGTCGCCGCCCGCGCGCTGGCCGCCGCGCTCGACCGGCGCCCGTCCCTGCTCGCGATCGACCTCGCCGGCGTGGAGCTGCTCACCTCCACCGGCCTCAACCTGCTGCTCACCGCCCGCCGGCGGGCGCTGGCCGACGGCGTCCCGCTGGTGCTGGTCGCCCCGTCCGAGCGGACGCTGCGGGTCATGGAGCTCACCGAGACCACCGCGCTGTTCCCGGTCCACGCGAGCGCCGAGGACGCCGTCCGCCGGCACGCGCCGGACGCGCTGCCCGCCGTCCCCCCGTACGGCCGGCCGTAGGCGCTCAGAGCCGGTCGTAGACGGCGGACAGCCGCTGCAACACCTCGGTGGCCCGGTCCAGGGCCTCGTCGTCGTAGTCGGCCAGGTCGGTGTGCAGGGCCTCGGCCAGCGCCCGTTGGCGCTGGTCGTGCCGGGCCCGGCCGGTGTCGGTGAGGGCGACCAGCACGGAGCGCTTGTCCTCGGGCTGGCGGGTGCGGGTGACGTAGCCGGCCGCGACCAGGCCGTTGACCAGCTGGGTGGTGGCGGCGCCGGTGGTCTCGGTGCCGGCGGCGAGCCGGCCGATGGTCAGCGGGCCCTGTTCGGCCAGGGTGCGCAGGGCCCGGGCGTGGGTGAGCGAGAGCGCGCCCGGGGTGCGGGTGGCGCGCCCGCGCAGCCGGGCGTCGGCGGCGCTGAGCCGGTAGGCGGCGCGGGCCAGGCGGTCGAGCGCCCGGGCGCGGTCGTCGGTGGGCTGCGGCTCGGTCATCGGGATTCCTCCTGGACGGGTGGACGGCGGCCCGGTTGACAACAGCCTAGCCTCAGTACTTAATGACTAAGTACTTATTCATTAAGTACTGAGGCAACCGGACCTCCAGGAGGAGACCCATGACCATCCGTTCGACCGGCCAGAGCTGGGCCCTGGACATCGCCCTCGCCCAGGGCGGCTTCGACGCGCTGCACCCCGAGGCCGTCGGGACCATGGAGCAGCTGGGCCACGACCACACCGACTTCGCCAAGGTCTTCGCGCTGGTCAGGAGCGGCGCGATGCTGCCCAAGGCGTGGGCGACGGTGGCCGGCCAGGCCGAGGAGCGCGCCGCCCACCACGAGCGCGGCGGGTTCGCGCAGACCGCCGCCGACCTCTACCTGCGGGCCGCGGTGATGTGGGGCCGGGCGCAGTACTCGCTGTTCGACGCGGCCGACCCGCGCAAGGCCGCCATGCGCGAGCGCGCCAACCACTGCGTGGAGCGCCTGGGCGCGCTGCGCGGGGGCCGGGTGCGGCGGGTGGAGCTGGACTTCGAGGGCTCGCGGATCCACGCCCTGCTGCACCTGCCGGCTGGCCGGGTCGAGAACGCGCCGGCCGTCATCCTCGGCCCCGGGATGGACATGATCAAGGAGGACTACATCTGGGCGGCCGAGCGCTACTACACCTCGCGCGGGATGGTCGCGCTGTCCATCGAGGGGCCGGGCCAGGGCGAGAGCCGCGCCGGCGGGCTGACCGTCGACCTCGCCAACTACGAGCGGGCGATCGGCCGTTACCTCGACCACCTGGCCGCGCTCCCGGAGGTCGACGCCGACCGGATCGGCATGTTCGGCATCTCGATGAGCGGCTACTGGGGCTCCAGGGCGGCCGCCACCGACCGCCGCCTGGCCGCCCTCGCCGCCTTCGAGGCCGTCACCGGCGACTTCGCGACCATCTTCGAGCGCGCCCAGCCGACCTTCAAGAACAACTACATGTACATGGCCGGGTACACCGACGAGGACGCCTTCGACCGCGACCTCGCCCAGCGGATGCCCCTGGGCGACCTGGTAGCCGACATCACCTGCCCGGTGCTGTACGGGATCGGCGAGTTCGACGAGCTCACCGACCTCGGCCAGGCCCTGGAGAGCTTCGAGCGCATCCGGGCGCCGAAGGAACTGCGGGTCTACGAGGACGAGTTCCACCCGCTCGGGGGAGTGGCGGCCGAGGCCTTCCGGTTCGGGGCGGAGTGGCTGGAGCGGGCCCTGGCCGGCGAGTTCGCCGAGCCCGGACGGGACGTGCGCCACCACGTCCACCGCGACGGCCGCACCACCGACGGCAGCGCCGACCCCACCTGGTGGCTCGGCGCCGCCCCCACCCGGCTCACCGAGGCCCGCCGCCGCTGAGCCCGCCCTCCCCGGGCGGGCCGGTACGCCGCGGTCGCTAGCATCGCGCGCATGCTGGCACTGCTCCACACCTCGCCCGTCCACGTCCCGGTCTTCGACGCGCTCCGCGACCGCGAGCACCCCGGCCTGCCCCTGCGCCACCTCGTCCGCGAGGACCTGCTGGCCACCGCCCTGGCCGACGGGCCCGACGCCGTCGCGGAGCACATCGACCGCCTCCTCGCCACCGCCGTCGCCGCCGGGGCCGCGGCCGTGCTGTGCACCTGCTCGACGATCGGGGCGGTCGCGGAGGCCGGGGCCCCGGCGGCGGGCGTGCCCGTGCTGCGCGTCGACCGGCCGATGGCGGCCGCCGCCGTCGCCGTGGCACCCGCGGCGGGCCGGACGGCGACCCGCGTCACGGTGGTCGCCGCCCTGGCCGGAACCGTGCGCCCGACGGCGGCCCTCATCGGGGACGAGGCCGTACGGGCCGCCCGCCCGGTCACCCTGACCACCGTCGTGGTCGACGGCGCCTGGGAGCGCTTCGAGGCCGGCGACCGGGACGGCTACCTGGCCGCGGTCGCCACCGCCGTCGAGGCCGTCGACGACGCGGACGTCGTCGTCCTCGCCCAGGCCTCCATGGCGGCCGCCGCGAACCGGGCCACCACCGCCGTACCCGTCCTCTCCAGCCCGGGCCCGGGACTGCGCGCCGCCGCTGCCGCCTGCCGCCCCGAAGCCCGGACACCCCGCCCACGGACCGCGTGACGCCGTCGCCCGCACGGTGGCCGACGACCTGGACACGGCCCTCGACAGGCTCTCGAAGGGACGCCTGATCGCCGGCTCCGGCACGGCGTCCGGGGTGCCGGCGGCGGTGCGGACGGGGCGCTCCGTCGCCTACCTGGCGCCGGGAGCGGTGGCCGGTGCGGCCATCCGGTCGAACGCGCCGGGAACCGGCCGCGACCTGTTGGAGAGCATCGCCCTGCCGGACCTGCGGGCCGCCGCCGCCCGGGACCGGCTGCACGCCCTACCGGGCCCGGCCGGAGGCGCCTCCTGCGCTGGTGCGGCCGACCGCACCGCTGCGGGTGCGGGCCGGGTCCGGGACGGGGACCATCGTGGCGATGGCCGACCGCCCTCCGGGAGCCGCCGTGACCGATGCCGCAGACCCCGCTCCTCCTGGCGCGCCGCGCTGCCTGGTCACCGGGGCCACCGGGTACATCGGCGGCCGGCTGGTGCCGGAGCTGCTGGCCGCCGGGTACGGCGTCCGGTGCCTGGTCCGGGATCCGGACCGGTTGCGGGACCACCCCTGGCGCGGGCGGGTGGAGGCCGCCGCCGGGGACGTCACCCGTCCGGAGAGCCTGGACGGCGCGTTCAGCGGGATCGACGTCGCCTACTACCTGGTGCACGCGCTCGGCACGGGCTCCGGCTTCGAGGCCACCGACCGGGCCGCCGCCGCGGCCTTCGGGCGGGCGGCGGCCCGGGCCGGGGTGCGGCGCATCGTCTACCTGGGCGGGCTCGCGCCCGCCGGGGTGCCGGCCGGGCGGCTCTCCCCGCACCTGCGGTCGCGGGTCGAGGTCGGACGGGTGCTGCGCGACAGCGGCGTGCCGACCGCCGAACTGCGGGCCGCCGTGATCATCGGCTCGGGGTCGGCCTCCTTCGAGATGCTCCGGTACCTCACCGAGCGCCTGCCGGTGATGGTCACCCCGCGCTGGGTGGAGACCCGGATCCAGCCGATCGCCGTCCGGGACGTGCTGCGGCTGCTGGTCGGGGCCGCCGGCCTGCCGCCCGAGGTGAACCGGGCCTTCGACATCGGCGGTCCGGAGGTGCTGACCTACCGGCGGATGATGGAGCGCTACGCGGCGGTGGCCGGGCTGCCGCGCCGGCTGATCGTCGCCGTCCCCGTCCTCACCCCGCGGCTCTCCAGCCTCTGGGTCGGCCTGGTGACGCCGGTCCCGGGGTCGATCGCCCGGCCGCTCGTGGAGTCGCTGCGGTACGAGGTGGTCCGCGGCGAGCACGACCTCGACCGGTACCTGCCGCAGCCCCCGGGCGGCGGCATCGGCTTCGACGCGGCGGTCGGGCTCGCGCTGCGGCGGATCCGGGACGCGGACGTCGCCACCCGCTGGTCCTCCGCCTCCGTGCCCGGCGCCCCGAGCGACCCGCTGCCGACCGACCCGGACTGGGCCGGCGGAAGCCTCTACCAGGACGTCCGGGAGCTGCGGGTGGACACCGACCCGGCGGCGCTGTGGAGGGTCGTGGAGGGGATCGGCGGGGAGAACGGCTGGTACTCCTTCCCGCTCGGCTGGGCCGTGCGCGGCTGGCTGGACCGGCTGGTCGGCGGGGTGGGGCTGCGCCGGGGGCGGCGGGACCAGGCGCGGCTGCGGGTCGGCGAGTCGCTCGACTTCTGGCGGGTGGAGGAGATCGAACCGGGGCGGCTGCTGCGGCTGCGCGCGGAGATGCGGCTGCCCGGGCCGGCCTGGCTGGAGCTCTCGGTCACGCCGGACGGCGCGGGCGGGAGCCGCTACCGCCAGCGGGCGCTGTTCCACCCGCGCGGGCTCGCCGGGCACGCCTACTGGTGGGCGGTGGCGCCGTTCCACGCCGCGGTCTTCGGCGGGATGGCGCGGCGGATCACCGAGCAGGCGGCGCGCGAACCCCGGGACCCCCGGGACCCCCGGGACCCCCGGGACGGCCGGGCCTGACCGGCGGCCGGGCAGGGGAGAAGGCCACCGCCGAAGGCTCGTGAGGCCGTCCACCCGGCCGGGCCCGCCGACCCCGTCCGGCGAAGTGCCGCGGGTTCAACGCACCGCACCACAACGGGGGTTCACACACAGGCGCCGAACCGGCCATTCTCGATCCGGCCACCGTACCCCTCCGTCAACGGACCGGCGACGGCTAGGTTGACCGTGACAACGAGAGGCGGCCGCCGGGCAGCCGGCATCGCCCTGGCGAAAGGTGCCCGACATGCAGGTGAGCGTCGACCGCGACCGTTGCTGCAGCTCCGGCATGTGCGTGGTGAACGCCCCCGCGGTCTTCGACCAGGACAGCCGGGACAGTCTCGTGACGCTGCGTCAGACCACGGTGCCGCCGGAGCAGTTCGACGACGTCAGGCTCGCCTCCGAGCTCTGCCCGGGCCGGGCGATCACCGTCACCGGGGACGAGCCCGCGCGGACCGGGGCCTGACGGACCCCCGCCGCCGGCCCCGCAGGCCGCCGGAGACCTTCCCGGGCCCCGAACCCCACGGGAACACCCGCGACGTGAGGAGACCCCCCGCCTTGACCACCGCACCCACCACCACCCCCGTCCTCCCACTGCCGGCCCGGCACTCCGGCGGCTGCCCGTTCGGCCCGCCGCCCGCGTACTCCCAGGCCGCCGCCACCGGGCCGGTGACCAGGGCCGAGCTGCCCGACGGCGACCTCTGCTGGCTGGTCACCGGCTTCGCCGAGGTCCGCACCGTGCTGTCCGACCGCCGGTTCAGTGCCGACATACGCCACCCGGCCTTCCCGCTGCTGGTCGCCGGCGCCCGCGAGCTGATCACCGACAATCCGGACTTCCTGCGGCTCGACGACCCCGAGCACGCCCGCCAGCGCCGCATGCTCACCGGGGAATTCCTGGTCAAGCGGGTGGAGGCGCTGCGCCCGGAGATCCAGCGGATCGTGGACGGGGCACTGGACCGGATGACCGCGGGCCGGACCACGGCCGACCTGGTCACCGACTTCGCGCTGCCGGTGCCCTCGCTGGTGATCTGCCTGCTGCTCGGCGTGCCCTACGAGGACCACGACCGCTTCCAGAGCCTGAGCCGCACGATGCTCAACCAGGAGAGCACCGTGGAACAGCTCCGGGACGCCCAGGAGGAGGTCAGGGACTACCTGCGCGACCTGACCACCCGCAAGCGCGCACAGCCGCAGGACGACGTCCTCAGCCGACTCGCGGCGCGGGACGACCTGACCCCGGACGACGCGGCCGGCATGGGCGTGCTGCTGCTGATCGCCGGGCACGAGACGACCGCGAACATGATCTCGCTGTCGACCGCGCTGCTGCTGGAGCACCCCGAGCAGATCCCCGCCCTGGCCGACCCGGCCACCCTGCCGGGCGCGGTGGAGGAACTGTTGCGGCTGCTGACCATCGTGCACACCGGCCTGCCCCGGGTGGCGCTGGAGGACGTGGAGCTGGGCGGCGTCACCGTCCGGGCCGGGGAGGGTGTGATGGCGATGCTCTCCACCGCCAACCGGGAGGAGGCGGTGTTCGGCGGCGCCGGCCGTCGGGCGACGGACGAGCTGGACCTGGACCGGGACGCCCGGCGGCACCTGGCGTTCGGCTTCGG
Organism: Kitasatospora sp. NPDC001547; assembly: GCF_042894165.1. Classification (NCBI taxonomy): domain Bacteria; kingdom Bacillati; phylum Actinomycetota; class Actinomycetes; order Kitasatosporales; family Streptomycetaceae; genus Kitasatospora; species Kitasatospora sp. NPDC001547. Next base: position 206,461 of record NZ_JBIAVL010000007.1, read on the forward strand.
CGTGCACCAGTGCCTGGGCCAGCCGCTGGCCCGCGCCGAACTCCGGATCGCCCTGGAGACGCTGTTCCGCCGGCTGCCGGGACTGCGACCGGCCGGCGAGCGCGAGTTCCGTACCGAGTCGTTCATCTACGGGATGCGCTCACTGCCCGTGACCTGGTGAGCGGGGCCCGATGGAGAACTCCCGTTCTCCGGGCCCGAACCGCGGACGACAGTCACATGGTCGCGCGGACAGCTCCCGGCCGGCCGGCCCCTCCCGGCAGACCGTCCCGGCGCGGGGACGCCACCGCGGTCGGCCGGAGCCGTCCCGCGGGGCCACCCGGTGCGGCACACTGATCGCCGAGGCCTTCGCACGGATTCCCGGGCGGCCGGGGCCGAGGGGACGGGGGCGGCATGGAGACCGGCAGCGTGGTCGGCGGGCGGTACCGGATCGGGCCCGGCGGAGCGGGGGAGGTCCGGTTCGGGCAGGACACCGGGTCCGGGCGGCCGGTGGCGGTGAAGACGCCGGCCCGGGCACCGGGCCCGGCCGTCCGGCTGCGGCACCCGGGGATCGTCACGGTGCTCGACGTGGGAGAGCACGAGGGCAGGCCGTTCCTCGCCATGGAGCTGCTCGACGGGCACACACTGGACGACCACCTGCTGGACGGCTGGTTCCGGCCGGCCGAGGTCGCCGACGTCGGCGCCCAGGTCGCCCAGGCCCTGCTGGTCGCGCACCGGGCCGGGATGACGCACGGCGGGATCGAGCCCGCCCGACTGCTGCTCACCCCGAACGGGACCGTGAAGGTCCTCGGCTTCGGCACGGCCGCCCCGGCGCCCGGGTCCGACCTGTCCGCGCTCGGCGACACCCTGCACGAGCTGCTCGGACACCCCGGCCCGCCCGGCCCGCCGGGCGAGCTCGGCGCGCTGGTGTCCCAGCTGCGGGACGCGCCGTCCGCACAGGACCCGCAGCGGACCGAGGAGTTCGCCCTCCGGCTGCGCCGACTGGCGGAGGAGCTGGCCGCGACGGAGCCGGCGGAATCGGGGGAGCCGGTGGAGCGGCCACGGCGGCCGACCGCGGCCCGGCCGTTCCGGATCCACCGGCGGCCGGAGCGGCTGCCGCTGGCGCGGGCGCTGGCCGTGGTGATCGGGGCCGGGCTGGTCGCGGTGACGGCGTACGCGATCGCGGTGACCCTCTGACGGGATGACGACCCGGCTCGCGGGCGCCGAACCCGACCCGCAGGGGCGCCGTCCGGCTCCCCACAGCGCGCCCCGGCGCACCCGGCACCTGGAACGGAACATGCGGAAGAGACGTAATCCCTGGGCACTCGCCTACCTCCTGGCGGGGCTCCTGCTCCTGCTGGTCGCCGTCGCGGTAGCGGCCACCGCCGCCAGGGCCGACGACCTCGTCCCCATCGTCCTGACCGGCGTGCCGGGCCTGGTGCTGACGGTCCGTGCCCCGATGTACGGCGTCTCCTTCGGGGGCGCCGGGGGAGGGGTGAAGGCGACCGCCTTCCCGTAGTCGCGGTAGGTGAAGTCGCAGGGCTCCGTCCACCGGGGGCGGAGCGCCGTCTTTTTTGAGTACCCGTACTCAGGCGGTGCTGTCGGTGCCGGATGAGACTGTGGAGGTCCGCCGGGACTCCTGGGCCCGGCACCACGAAGGGGGAGAAGGATGAGGCGTGCGGGTTTCGCCGGGGCGGCCGCGGCAGCGGTCGCGGCGGTGGCGGCGATCGCGGTGACGACGGCGGCCCCGGCGGTCGCCGGGGAGAGCGGGGCGCTCGGACAGGGAGTGCCGGGGACGGGCGAGATCCTGCCGTACCCGGGGCCGGAGGGGCTGATCTGGATCCCGGACTGGATCGGCGACGGCGGCGCGGTCACCGGCGGCGCCTACGCGGCCGGTCCGCCCGTCACCGTCACGGTGGGCTGCCAGGGCGGCAGCGGCGGTGCGGGTGAGGTGCGGGTCACCTTCACGCCGTACTACGGCGACCCCACCCCGGTGGAGTTCACCGTGCCCTGCCCGGCCGAGGCCGTCGGCACGGGCTCGGCGGTGGTGACGGCCGAGCAGGGCCGGTCCTTCCACGTCGGGGTGGCCGCCTCGGCCGCCGACGTGCACTGGGGCCTGACGGTCACCCAGCCGGACGCCTGATCACCCGAGGGCGGGGCGGGATCGTCTTCACCTCACGGGAACGCGCTCCCGCCCCGCCCGTCCGGCCCGCCCAACCGCCCGGCGCGTCACAGGATTTCGACGGACCGGCCTACCCTTCGCGCCGCCCCCAGCCCCGCCGCCCGGTCGGGCTTCACGACGCTCCCCGGCACCCCCACCGGTGCGGCCGCAGCGCGGGCTCGCCGAGGACGTAGGTCTGTCTGACGGCGCGGTCGTCGCCGAGGGTGGCCAGGGCGAAGAGGCGTTCGCGGAAGTCCCGGGCCACCTCGGTGCGGCGCCTCAGGAGCGGGGTGGCGGCCCAGTCGAGGACGACGAAGTCGGCCTCCCGGCCGGGCCGGAAGCTGCCGATGTGCTGGTCGAGGCGCAGCGCGCGGGCGCCGCCGAGCGTGGCCAGGTAGAAGCCGCGCAGCGCGGTGAGGGTCTTGCGGTCCTGCTCCGGGACGGAGTGGGGATAGGTGTTGGCCAGGGCGACGACCTTGTAGGCCTCGTTCATGGTCTGGAGCATCGAGTAGCTGGTGCCCCCGCCCACATCGGTGCCGAGCGCGACCCGGACACCGGCGCGGGCGGCGCCGTCCAGGTCGAACAGGCCGCTGCCGAGGAAGAGGTTCGAGGTGGGGTTGAACGCGGCGCCGGCCCCGGCGTCGGCGAGCAGGGCGCGGTCCGCGTCGTCGATCCACACCGAGTGCCCCCACATGCTGCGGGGCCCCACCAGGCCGCACCTGTCGTAGACGTCGAGGTAGGAGCGCGGGTCCAGGGAGTCGCGGAACTTCTCCAGCACCGCCCGCACCTCGTCGCGGTTCTCGGCGAGGTGGGACTGCACCCACAGCGGCCGGTCGGTGTGCCGGGACTCCTGGTAGAGGCGGCCGGCCATCCGGAGCGCCTCCAGGGTGGAGGTCAGCGCGAACCGCGGGGAGACGGCGTAGCGCAGCCGCCCGGTGTGGTGCCACCGGTCGATGAGCCCGCGGCAGTCCTCCTCGGCCTGTTCGACGGACCCGTCGAGGTACTCCTCGGGCACCGTGCCGCCGTTGTCGTCGTCCATCAGCAGCTTGCCGGAGACCATGCGCAGCTTGCGCAGGTGCGCCTCGGCGAAGAAGGCGTCGGTGGCGTGCGGGTGGGTGGTGGTGTAGACGCACGCGGTGGTGGTGCCGGACTCCAGGAGCCGGTCGAAGAAGAACGAGGTGGCGGCCCGGGCGTACTCCCGGTCGGCGAACCGCATCTCCGACGGGTACATGTAGTCCCGCAGCCACGGCAGGAGTTGACCGCCCGGGCTGGCGACGGAGTCCACCTGGCCGGAGTGGATGTGCGGGTCGACGAAGCCCGGTACGAGCAGGTGGCCGCGGTGGTCGACGACCCGCCCGTGGTCGACGAACTCCCGCGGGCACTCGCGGTGGTGGCCGGCCCAGACCACCAGGCCGTCGCGCACCACCAACGCCCCCGGATCGAACAGGTGGTAGGCCCGGGGGTCGTCCTGGCCCTCGCCGTCCGGCATCCACGGATCGTCCGAGAAGTGCAGGACCGTCCCCAGGAACACCGTCACCCGCCGGCCGCGGCCGGTCCCCGCATCCGGGCCCGCACCGTCGTCCGCCGCGGTTTCCGCCGGCTCGCCGGGGCGTCCGGCCCCCTCGTCGCTGTCCATGTCCGTCTTCCTCGGACTGCCGGGTGGCGCGCCTTGAGCCGGCCACCGGGAAATCGCGGCAAAAGCCATCCCAACGGTTCACGCCCACCGTACCCCGCCGGACCGGACCGGACGTCACGGTCCGCCGGAACGGGCGGCGGGCCTTCGCGGGCGGCTCCCGCTCCGGCATCCGGGTGAAATGGCGCGGCATCGCCCGGCGCGAACGGAAGCCGGGTCCGGCGCTGCCAGAATGCAATTTCCTCGAGGTCCACCTGCACAGGCGGTGCCACCGGACAGCTGGAGCGGAACATGCGAATCATTCGGCCACGCAACAGTCCGGAAAAGGCGCCCGGCACAGGCGCGGGATGCTTCCCGTGGACGCTCATGTACCACTCGGTGGCGTCGACGACCGAGGACCCCTATCTGATCACCGTCGATCCCGCGCGGTTCCGCCGCCAACTGCGCTGGCTGGCCACCCGCGGGCTGCGCGGGGTGTCGGTGGGCGCCCTGATGCGCTCCCACCGGGAGGGCGCCGCGGCGGGCCTGGTGGGCCTCAGCTTCGACGACGGGTACCGCGACTTCGTGGAGGAGGCCATGCCCGCGCTCGCGGAGTACGGCTTCACCGCGACGGTCTACGTGGTGGCCGACCGGCTGGGCGGCTACAACGACTGGGACCGCCAGGGCCCGCGCAAGCCGCTGATGACGGCGCGCCAGGTCCGGGAGGCCGCCGCCGCCGGGGTGGAGATCGGCTCGCACGGGCTGACGCACCGGCGGCTGGCGGGCCTGGACGCGCGGGACCTCGCGGCCCAGGTCGCCGACAGCCGCCACCTGCTGGAGGACCTGACCGGCCGGGCGGTCGGGGGGTTCTGCTACCCGTACGGCTCGCTCGACGCCGCCGCGGTGGAGGCGGTGGCGCGGGCCGGCTACGCGTACGGGTGCGCGGTCAGCCCCGGCGCTCACGGCGGCGTGTACGCGCTTCCCCGCTGCTACGTCGGCGACCGGGACGGGCCGCTGCACCTGACCGCGAAGCTGGTGCGCGACCGCTGGCGGCGCTGACGCCGCCCCGACGCCGCCCCGAAGCCCCCGTCGCCCGACGCCGCCCCGACGTCGCCCCGGCGCCGCCGGCGGCAGCTCAGCGGACGGCGGCGGGTTCCACCGCGGGCTCCACCGCGGTTTCCAGGCGCAGCCAGGACTCGTGCCACAGCAGGGCGCAGCGGCGGTCGCAGCCGGTGGCGAGCGGTTCGCCGCCGCAGCGCAGGCCGTGGAGGATGAACCAGCGCCCCCCGGTGGGGTGCTGCCACCAGGCGAGGGACCGGTGGCGCAGCTCGGTGACGCCGTGACGGGTGCCGGCGTGGCGCTCCATCCCCGGCTGGAAGGGGACGCCGTGCAGGCGCCCGTCCGGGCCGAGGGTCGCGTGGATCTCCGCGAGGCTGCGCACCGTCGCCCACCGGGCGGCGGGCCGGGCGGCGGGCACCGGCGCGGGGGAGGGCTCCAGCCACTCGTCGCGGAACAGCAGCGCGCAGTCCATCCCGCAGCCCTGGGTCCCGTCGGCGCCGTGGCAGGTGGCACCGGCCAGCGCGACGGTGCCCGACAGGCGCCGCACGCGGTAGTGGTCGTCGATCATCCGGCGCACGACGCGGTCGACCTGGTAGACGCCGCCGCAGAACGACCACTGGCTGCGGGTGAACCACAGGCCGCGGTGGCGGTCCGCGGCGTCGAGGGTGCCGCGCACCGCGGCCTCGTCCTTCACCCGGACCCAGTCCCCCTCGGCGAAGCGGGAGGGCCGGCCGGGCGCCGGGATGTCGGCGCGGCGCTCCCGCAGGCCCTCGCGGGCGATCCGGGCGCGGCGCAGGACACCGAGCGGGGGAAGGTCGCGCAGGGGCAGGCTCTTGTACTGGCACCGGTTCGCGGTGGTTTCGCAGCGCGGCCCCGCCGTGCGGGTGAACCGTGATTCCTCGACGGTCATCGGTGAAATCCCATCGGGTCGGAGATATCGGCACAGGCTAGCGCACCCCTCCTTTCCCAGGACCGGCTCCCGAGCCCTTTCGGAGCCATGTCGAGAGAAATAGCACTAAACGCATTAAGGGCCTTCCGGAGTGAAGAACCGTCGTTTTCCGAAGGGCCCGGGTTCCACGGGCGGGTAATGTTTCCACCGTCGCCGAGGTGGAGTGGCCGAGTGGCGAGGCGGCGGCCTGCAGGGCCGTTCAGACGGGTTCGATTCCTGTCTCCACCTGCTCTCCTGTTCCTTCCGGCCCACGGCCCGGCGGTACGCCGGCCCCGGACCGACCGTCCCGGACCGGCCTGTCCGGACCGGGCCGAACTGCCGTGCCCCGGTGCTATGTTCACGGTGTCCGTCCCGCATCCGCAGGAACCTCGGGGGGGTCGCCCATGACCGACGCCGACCGTGACACCGACCGCGACGGCGAGCAGGCCACCCGGGCCCTGCTCGCCGAATACGCCGCCGGGACCCGCGAGTTCGACGGCCGGACGTTCACCGGCCTGCGGCTCGGCCGGCAGAACCTCGGCGACGCCGTCTTCACCGACTGCGAGTTCGACGACTGCGTCCTCGCCATGGGCACCTTCGACCGCTGCGAGTTCCGGGGCTGCCGGCTGCGCCGCATCAACGCCATCGGGGCCGGCTTCATCCAGGCCCGGTTCCTGCACTGCGACGTCGAACAGGCGGCCTTCCGCGGCGCCGACTTCTTCAAAGCCACCTTCCGCGGCGGGTCGTTCGGCGGCGACTACCGCGAGGCCTTCCTCGTCCAGGCCGTCTTCGACGAGGTCGTCCTCCGCGGCGCCCGCTTCGACGACGCCCACTTCGGGTTCAACGTCTTCGCCGCCACCGAGCTCGTCGCCACCACCCTGGACCCGGTGGTCGTCCACGGGCTCTGCCGGATCGACGAGCGCACCATCGCCTCCTCCTTCATCCTCAACAGCCGGGCCCTGGACGTCGCCCGCGACCGGCTCGGGGACGACCGGGCCGTCCGGGAGCTGACCCGCGACCTCGCCGGCCTGGAACGGTTCCTCGTCCGCGCCGGGGCCGACCCGGCCTCCGTGCGCGCCTACCGCGACACCGCCCGCGGCGCCCGCGAGCCCGCCCGCCCCAGTGTCTTCATCAGCTACAGCTCGGCCGACGAGTCCTTCGCCGCCGAACTGCGCGACCAGCTGGAGGCCAACGGCGTGGACACCTGGTTCGCCCCGCACGACATCCGCGGCGGCCGGACGATCCTGGAGCAGGTCACCGAGGAGATCCAGCGGCGCGGACGGATGGTCCTCGTGCTGTCCGAGGCCAGCATGGCCAGCAACTGGGTGGCCACCGAGATCGGCCGGGCCGTACGGGCCGAACGGGAGAGCGGCACCCGCAAGCTCTTCCCGATCCGCATCGTCGCCCACGAGCGGCTGCTGCGCTGGGAACTGTTCGACGCCGACGCCGGCTACGACGTGGCCCGCGCCATCCGCGAGTACCACATCCCGGACTTCCGCGGCGACGGCCTCGCCCTGCCCCAGGCCGTCAGCCGCCTGGCCCGCGACCTGCGGGAGGGCTGAGGCCCCCCGGCCCGCGTCACCCCCGCCCCGCCCCCGGCCCCCCACCCCCGGCCCCGGCCCCGGCCCCGCCTCGGCCGGGGGCGCGCGGAACCGGGCCCGGGGCGCGCGCGTCCGTCCTTCACGACGGCGGCCGATGATCACCGCCGTCGGCCGCCCCTGGAAGGAGCACCGTGACGGACGGTACGTCGCAGCGCACGTCGCCCGCCCGCAGGGGCCGTTGGCGCCCGGCCGCACTGATCGGGTGCGGGGTGCTGCTGCTGGGCCCGGCCGTGCTCGCGGCGGTGCGACTGCTCGGGTGGGACGACGGCACGGTGTGGGCGCTGCCGATGGCCGGGCTGCCGTACGCGGCCCTGCTCAGCGTGCTGCTGCTGGCGGCGGTGGCGGTGCTGCGCGCCCGGTGGCTGACCGGGGCCGCGGCCGTCCTGGTGGTGCTGCAACTGTGGTGGCTGGTAACCCGGTTCGTCCCGGACGGGGCCGACGCCCCGGCCGACGCGCCCCGGCTGCGGGTGGCGACCAGCAACAACTTCATGGGGCAGGTCTCGCCGAAGTCCCTGGTCGACCTGGTGCGCGACCAGCGGATCGACGTGCTCGCGGTCGAGGAGCAGAGCGACTCCGCCGCCGACGCGCTGGACGCGGCCGGCATCCGCGCCCTGCTGCCGCACCGCGAGCGGCCGGCCGGCACCGACACCGCGCTCTACACCCGGCTGCCCGTCGGCTCCGCCGCCGACCCGGCCTGGCCGACCACCAACCTGACCGTCGACGTCGGCGGCCGCCCGGTGCAACTGGTCGCCGTGCACACCTACTACCCGGTCGGCGACGCCCGCCGCTGGGCCGAGGGACTGCACGACCTGCGCGCCGCCGCGCCCGGGCGCAACCGCAACGCGGTCCTGCTCGGCGACTTCAACGCCACCCTCGACCACAAGCCGATGCGCGACCTGATCGGCACCGGCCTGACCGACACCCACGAGGAACTCGGTGCCGGCCTCCTGCCGACCTGGCCCCAGGACCACCCCGACTACCCCGTCCCGGCCGTGATCCAGATCGACCACGTCCTGCACGGGCCCGCGCTGACCGCCGTCGACGTCTCCGAGCACGCCCTGCCGCGCAGCGACCACCGCGCCGTGGTGGCCGAACTCGCCGTCCTGCGCTGAACGCCGCCGTCCCGCGCTGATCGCCGTCGGCACCGGCTGAGCGCGGGCGGCCGCCCTCGGCTACCCTCCCCCCTCGTGGACGATCACCCCGAACCCTCGACCCTGCGCGTCTTCGTCGCCCTGGCTCCGCCCGACGACGCGAAGGACGAGCTGGCCCGGGCCCTGCAGCCCGCCTACGCCAGGTACCCGCGGCTGCGCTGGAACCGCATCGAGGACTGGCACATCACCCTCGCCTTCCTCGGTGAACTGCCGGCCACGGCGGTGCCGCCGCTGCGGGCGGCCCTGGCCGGGCGGGCCGCGTCGCAGCCCGCCCTGCGCCTGGGCCTGCGCGGCGGCGGCCACTTCGACCAGCGACTGCTGTGGAGCGGGATCGACGGGGACCTGGAGGGACTGCACCTGCTCGCCGACTCCGTCCGCGACCTGGTCCGGTCCTGCGGGATCGAGTTCAGGGAGCGGCCGCTGCACCCCCACCTGACGCTGGCCCGCTCCCGCCGGGACGACCCGGTCAGCGTGCCGCTGGCCGCGGCGGGGCTCACCGGGTTCGTCGGCCGGCCGTGGCGGACCGAACGGCTCCACCTCGTCGGCAGCAACATCGGCCGCGGCCCCGGGCCGATCCGCTACCGCGACATCGAGGCCTGGCCGTTCGCCGCCGCCGCCCGAACCGGCGACGACGGGGGCGGCGGCAACGACGGAGCCCTCACCGGGCGGTAGCCGACGGGCGGGGCCCCGCGCCCGACGCCGAGCCGCGGTCAGTTCCGCCGGCCGTCGCGGGGCGCGGGGACGCGGGGCAGGACGTTCCACAGGGGCCGGCTGCCGGCGGCCCAGCGGGCGAGCGCGGTGCGGTCGACGAGGTGGACCCCGTGCTCGGCGCCCCAGCGGTGGGCGTCGCGGGAGAAGCGGCCGTTGGTGACGACCACGGCGACGTGGGCGTGGTGGGAGCGCTGGTACGTGCCGGCGAGCGCGTACAGGACGCCCACCCCCACCGGCCTGCCGCCCAGCGGGTCCTGCTTGTGCTTGCACTGCACGGCCCAGCGCCGGCCCATCGGGTCCTCGGCGAGGACGTCCACGCTCTGGTCGTTGGCCCGCCCGACCTTGCGGGCGCGGCAGCCGTCGCGCTCGAACAGGTCGCGCACCGCGAACTCGAACGCGTCCGGCTTCATGTGGTCGAGCCCACCGGGACCGCTCAGGGCCAGCCGCAACCGGGCGGCGCGCAGCCGGTGCTCGCGCGCGGCGAGGACCCTGGCCCGGACGACGGCCGCGGCGGCGCCACCGGCGGCCAGGGCGCCGACGACGAGGACCCACCAGTTCGCCGCCAGCCACCGCAGCGCGGCGGCGACCGCGCTGAGGACCAGGAACGCCACCACGGCGCAGACGAACCAGCTGACGTCGTCACGCCGTCCGGCCCGACGCGGACGCGGGCGCCGCGCCGGAGGCCTGCGCCTAGCCATCCGCCGCTCCGGACCTCTGCATGTCGGTGTCCTTCCTTCGAGGGCTCTCGCCGCAGACGGGGTACGGGCGGGGCCGGGCGGGCGTCAGCGGGTGGCCTCGACGGCGACGCCGACGAGCTGAAGGACGGCGTGGCCCCAGGAGGTGGCGGCGATCAGGACACCGAAGGTGACGGCGGTGAAGACGGTGAACGCCTTGTCGACACGGCTGCGGGCCTCGGTACGGCGGCGGAGCCGGACGACGATGACGATCGCGAGGAACACCGTGGCGCTGATCGTGTACTGCACTGCCCACCCCCGGGTGCTGACCCTGTGTGAGGCCCCCGTCACCGGGAGCCCGCCGCATCCGGGTGAGCATGCCAGAGCCGCCCCCCGCCCGGGGCCGCTTTGCCCGAACCGGGCGGACCCGAACGGTCCCGCCCACCGCCCGCTACGACGCTCCGCATGTGGCCAGCGCGGTTCGCGCCAGCCCGCGCAGCCAGGCGTGGGCGTGGTCGGTGTCGTAGCGCTGATGCCACGACAGGTATATCGGTGCCGACGGCAATTCGAGCGGGAGGGGGAGCACGACCAGGCCGAGGTCGGCGACCGCGGACCGCGTGGTGGCTTCGGGGACGCTGATCAGGAGATCGGAGCCGCGCGCGAACTCCAACGCGGCCGCTTCCGTGGGCGCGGTCGCCACCACGCGGCGGGTGAGGCCGAGCCGCGCGAGGGCGTCGTCGAGGGCATTGCTGAGGTTTCCACGTCGCGAGACGGTCACGTGCTCAGCGGCGGCGTACCGCTTGGCGGTGACGGTCTTGACGCGGGTGAGGGGGTGCCCCTGCCGTACGACGATGACGAGGCGGGTCTCGCCCACGTTCTCGGCACGGATGTCCGGTGCGCTCGGGCGGTTGGCGTTCGCCTCCAGGTCGACCTGGCCGCGCCGCAACTCGGGGGTGTCGATGCTCGATTCCGCGACGAAGCGCAAGCGCACGCCCGGGGCCTGTCCGCGCACGGCCGCGAGCAGTGCGGGGCCGCTCAAGGTGACCAGGGAATCGTGCCAGCGGAGGGTGAAAGTGCGCTCCAGCGTTGCCAGATCGAGTTCACGGCTCGGTGCCAGCACCCCCTGGACCTGGTGCAGCAGCTCGTGCACCTGTTCCCGGACGGCGATCGCATACGGCGTCGGGGTCATCGTGCGACCGGTGCGCACCAGGATCTGATCCCCGGTCGTGCGCCGGATTCGGCCCAGACTCCGGCTCATCGCGGGGGCGGTGACGTGCAGGCGCGCGGCGGCCCCGGCCACACTCCCCTCCTCAAGGAGCGCGTCTAGCGCGGTGAGCAGGTTCAAATCCAATTGCATGTGAGTAATCCTAGCCGTGCTTAGCATGCATTTGAAGTTAATGACGGCGCTCTATACCTTCGAGAGCAGAGCGCAAGACGGAACGCACAGCTCGATCCGACCGGCCTCAACACCCCTCTCTCACACGGGAGTACCGCCATGTCCGCAACGCTTCAGACCACTGACCACGCCGCCTCCGACGCCGACCTGCTCGACCAGACCGCGAGCGCCGTACGCGCGGCCGGTGCGGCGCTGCGCGAGCGCTTCGGCGAGGTGGTCCGCTACCAGACCCGCGAGGAGCTGATGCGCGCGCTCGCCGCCAACGACGACACGGCCCTCGACATCCTGCGCCCCCGCCTCACGAGCCTGCGCCCGGAGGCCGGCTGGGTGGAGGACGAGCTGGACGGCGGGGCGCTGCCGTCCGGCGAGTGGTGGGTCGTGGATCCGGCCGAAGGCAACGTCAACCACCTGCACGCCCTGCCGGATTGGGCGGTGACCGCCACTCTCGTGCGGGACAACCAGCCGGTGCTCACCGTGGTCCACCTGCCGTTGACCGGCGAGACCTACACCGCGCTCGCCGGTGCGGGCGCCCACCTCGACGGCCAGCCGCTGCACGTCTCCCGGACCGAGGACCTCGGCCTGGGCATCGTGGCCACCAGCCAGGCCCGGCCGGACGAGGACGAGAAGGTCGTGCGGCGCGTCGGCTCCTCGATCAGCGCGATGCTCTTCGACGCGCTCGTCGTCCGCACCTCCGTGCCCGCGACCCTGCACCTGGTGAACGTGGCCGCCGGCCGGATCGACGCCTTCTGGCAGTTCGCCGGCGCCCGCGCGGACCTGCTGCCCGGGGCGCTGCTCGTCACCGAGGCCGGCGGACAGATCTCCGACGCCGAGGGCCGCCCCTGGACCCCGCAGAGCGAGAGCTTCCTGGCCGCCGCGCCCGGTGTCCACGCCGCGGCCGTCGCCACGCTCTCACGCTGACCGCGCACCACAACCTGCACGCACGGAAGGACCAGATCATCATGACCACGATCGCTGTTCTCGGAAACGGCCGCGTCGGCGGCAACCTGGCCACAGCCCTCATCCGGGCAGGGCATGAGGTGACCGTGGCGGACCGCGCGCCGGGCGCCGCCGCCGACGCCGCCCGCACAGCCCGGATCGTCATCAACGCCACCCCGGGCGCCGGCTCGCTGGAGACGCTCGTCGCCCTGCGCGAGGAACTGCGCGACAAGATCCTCGTCGACGTCTCCAACGCCACCGTCGACGGACCGGACGGACTGCCCGCCGACCTGGTCTACCCCGGCTCAAGCCTCGCCGAGCAACTCCAGGAAGCGCTCCCCGAAACGCGCGTCGTCAAGACACTCAACACCATGCTCTTCCCGGTGATGACCGCGCCGGCCACGCTCACCCGGGCGCCCGATGCCTTCCTCTCCGGCGAAGACCCGCAGGCCAAGCAGACCGTCCGTGAACTGCTCGTCGACCTCGGCTGGCGCAAGGAGTGGATCACTGATCTCGGCGGGATCCAGACCGCCCGCGCCACGGAGGCAGCGATACTGTTCGTACCGCACGTGATGCGGTCCAGTGGATTCGCGCCCTTCGCGATCTCGATCGCGCGCTGACCCGCACACAGTGCACCGCCCCCGGCGGGCCCACATCCAGAACGGATACAACCGCGCAGCCAGGGTCGGCGATTCAGCGCCGGACGGCGCCCCGTGGCCACCCTTCCCGGGGCCGTCGGCCTCGCACCGAGGATCAGCCCGTCTCACGGCGGACGCGCTTGCGGAACTGGCCGCCGACCCCACCCTGCCGCTGCACGGGCGCGCCTCGGCCGTCCACGCCGCCGCCGCGATCCCCGAGTACGGCGAGGCGGTCGTCCGCGCCCAGCTGGACTCCGCCGACGTGGTGCTCGCCGAGGCGGCCCTCGCCGCCCTGGTCCGGACGGACCGGCCCGCCGACGCGCTGCGCGACCTGCTGGCCCACGCGGGCGGCGACCGCGCCCGGGTCGCGGTGTACGCGGCCACCCGCGCCGCCCGGTACACCCCGCCCGGCGAACTCGCCGAACACCTCGGCGCCCTGCTGTCCGGAGCACGGGACAGCAAGGTGACCAGCCGCAAGGAGGCCGTGCGGCTGGCCGCCGAGCACCTGCCGCCGCGGACCGCCGCCGATCTGCTGGTGGCCGCCTACCGCACCGAGGGCCAGCACCGCGACGTGCGCGCCGCGGCGGTCGCCTCCACGACCGGCCTGCTGGACGCCGAACCGGTCTGGGAACTGCTCGCCGAGGCCGCCGGTCAGGCCCCGCCGCCGGTGCGCCGCGCCGTCCTGCGCACCGACCCGGCGCACCTGCCCGAGGCCCACCGCGCCCGCTACGCCCACCTGGTGGCCTTGGTCGCCGCCGCGGCCGACCCGGAGGTCGCCGCGCCCGCCCTCGCCGCGCTGCCGCGGTGGGCCGCCTGGGCCCCGGAGACCGCGGAGGTCGCCCGACGGGCCGTCACCGACCCGGCGAACCGCGGCGGCTGGCGGCAGGCCGCGGGCGCCGTCCACGCCCTCGCGGCCTCCGGGCTGCCGCACCCGCTCGGCGGCGCCGCCCCCGGCAGCCTGCTGCACCGCACCCTCGCCGGACTCGCCGCCGCCGCGCGGACGGACGACCCCGACGCCGGGGACGACCGGGACCTGCCGGCCCGCCGGAGGCTGGCCCACCTCGCCGACCTCCCCGCCGACGACCGCCACCGGCCGCTGCTCGCCGGCGCCGCCGACCTGCTCGCGGCCGAACCCGACCTCGCGGACGTCAGGTCGGCCGCGCTGCGCCGGCTGGTGGACCCCGCGGCCGGGCCGCAGGCGCTGGCGGCCGCGCTGGGCGCGCTCGCCGACGCCCACCGGGACCGGCCCGCGGCGGCCGCGCTCACCGCGGTGGCGCTGCGGCGCGAGCACGCCACGGGCCCGCTGCCGCCGCCCGGGACACCCGAGGCGCTGGCGCGGACCGCCCGCCGGGACGGGGACACCGGGCCGGCCGCCGGCCTGTTCGCGACGGCACTGACGGAGGCGTTCGGGGAGCGCCTGGGCTGGCCCCCGGAGTGGCGGGCCCTGCTGCGCGAACTGCGCGGCCACCCCTCGGCGGACGTCCGCGAGCGGGCCCTCGCGGCCGTCACGCACCGGGAATGACCCGGGGACGAGCCGAGGACTGACCCGGGGAACGACCCGGGGCCGGGCACCGGGCCCGCCTGGTACCCGCCGTCCGCCGCCCCGCTCCCGCTGCCCGGGCGGGGGGGGGGGGCGGGGCAGCTAGCCGAGCGTGAGCATCGCCTCGGCGACCTCGCCGACCGCCGCGTCGGGGATCGCCGTGGCGGCCTCGGCGAGGACGAGCAGCCGTGCCCCGGGGATCTCGCGTGCGAGCGCCTCGCCGTTGCCGACCGGGAAGAACGGGTCGCGGCGGCCGTGGACGACGAGCGTGGGCACCGCGATCCCGGGCAGGCGCTCGCGCCAGCGCGGTGCGCAGTCGAGCCTGGAGAACACCGCGCCCAGCTGGTTGGCCGTCTGGACCGGGGGAGCGGTGCCGGGGGTGCGGTCCCAGACGCGGGCGGCGGTCGCGCGCGCGGCGGCGGGGTCGTCGCTGCGGATCTCCGCGCCGGCGGCGGCGAACTCCGCGACCGCCTCGCGGTCGCTCCAGTCGGGCATCGGGCGGGCGAACAGCCGGCTCATCGTCGCCCGGTCGTGGTCGGGGAGGTCGTCGTCGGGCGGGCCGGGGGCGACCGGGCGGGTGCTGACCAGGGTGAGCGCCGAGAACGCGTCCGGACGGTCGAGCACGGCCACCTGGGCGACCATCCCGCCGACGCCGATCCCCGCGAGGTGCGCGGGCCCGCCGCCGAGCGCCTCGGCGAGG
Source organism: Kitasatospora sp. NPDC001547 (assembly GCF_042894165.1). Taxonomy (NCBI): domain Bacteria; kingdom Bacillati; phylum Actinomycetota; class Actinomycetes; order Kitasatosporales; family Streptomycetaceae; genus Kitasatospora; species Kitasatospora sp. NPDC001547. Next base: position 221,544 of record NZ_JBIAVL010000007.1, read on the forward strand.
GCCGCCGCGTCGGCGGCGAGGTCGCGCAGGGTGTAGCCGGGGGCTCCCGGATCCACCGTGGTCGACTCCCCGCTGTCGCGCAGGTCGTAGCGCACCGCCCGGCGCCCGCCGGCGGCGAGGCGCTCGCAGAGCGCGTCGGGCCAGGAGAGCATCGTCGGCCCGCCCGCGAGCAGGACCAGCGGTGCGCCGAGGTCACCGAACGACTCCACGCCCAGCACGATCCCGCCGGCGTTGACGGTCGTCACCGGGCGTCGTCGTGCCCGAGACCGCGGTCGGGGGCGCTCATGTCGCCCGTCCGGGGCGTGCCGTCGGCGAGCCCGTAGCGCAGGTACACGGTGCCCGTGGGGCCGGCCGCCGGCGGTTGGAGGAGCGTGAGGTTCGTGGGCACCGCGCCGCCGTCGAACACCTGCTTCCCGACGCCGAGCACGATCGGGTGCACCCACAGGTCGAGGCGGTCGAAGAGCTTCTCCCGCAGGAGGGTCTGCACCAGGTCCAGGCTGCCGACGACCTTGATGTTCCGGTGCCGGTCGCGGATCCCGCGCACGGCGTCCGCCAGGTCCGGGCCGAGCAGCGTGGACCCGGCCCACGGGAGGTCGGGCGTGCCGCGGGAGGCCACGTACTTCGGGACGCGGTTGAAGAGCTCGGCGATCTCGCCGTCCTTCTGGTGCGGCCAGTAGGCGGCGAAGATGTCGTACGTCCGCCGGCCGAGCAGCAGGGCGTCGGTGCCCTCGTACGCGGCGAGGATCTGTGCCCCGGTGGCCTCGTCGATCAGGGGCGCCTGCCAGCCGCCGTACGGGAACCCCTCCGGGTCCTCGTCGGGGCCGCCGGGCGCCTGCCCGACGAGGTCGAGGGTCGCGAACAGCTCGATGTGGATGAGGCCCATGTCTGCACTCCCGATGAGTTTGGTCGTCCCGGTCGAGATGTAGACCCGCCGGGGCCGGAAAACTCATCGCCACGCCGACACCCGGTTTCCGAACCCGCCGATCGCCCCGCCCGCCCCGCTCGGCCTCCTCGGCCCCCCGTCCCGTCAGAGCCCCACCCGGAGCCGGAGCTGGAGCCGGCAGCCTCCGGGGCGGTCGTCGGTGTCGATGCCGATCGTCGCCGGGCCGCGGTCGGTCTCCGCCCACCGGTACCCGGTGTTCCGGCACTGGGCGGGGTCGCCGTCCGCGTCGTACTGGATGTCGAGGGCGACGTACGTCTGCCTGATCTGCGGCACGGCGAAGGTGAGGCTGCAGCCGCCCGGCCGGTTGTCGGTGTCGATCCGGACGGCGGGGCCGAAGGTCCGGGAGTCCCTGCGGATCGGCATGCCGAAGGTGCCCTGGTTGCCGCACTGCGCCGGGTCCCCGCCGGCGGTGGCCTGGAGGGCGTAGGTGAGGGACACGCCCTCCAGCTCGTCGTCGGGGTCGTGGACGCCGAACGCCAGCTGGCAGCCGCCCGGACGGCTGTCGGTGTCGAAACGGATGACGTCGGTCCAGGCCCCCTCCGCGACCCACTGATCACCCGTCCTCCCGCCGCACTGCCCTGACACTCCGTCGGGGTTGAACCGGATGCCGAGCTCGGCGGGCCGGAACTGCCGGGTCTGCGCCTGCGCCGGCACGGGGGCCACCGTCGCCGCGACCGCCGTGGCGGCCGCCCCGAGCACCGCCAACCCGCGCGCGATTCTCCTCATTGCAGCGATTCCCTCTCGTCCCGAGTCATCCGTACCGGAAGCACCCACGGTGCCACGGGCGTGGACACGCCAACCGAAGCCCGCCGCCCGACATGCCCCGCGCCACCCGAAAGCGCCAACGGCGCCCGAAGGCATGCCCGGCCGGGTCCGGCGGCAGGTGACCAGCGCCGCCCCCGGGCCGGGGAGGGGCCGGTCCCGGCCGGCTGGAGCGCCCGGGGTGCGTGGAGGCCCGCTCCGCAGAGGACTCGGGCCCGCTGTGGCCGGTACCCGGGAGCCGTACGCCTCGACTCAGGTGGCGATGACGACGAGCGCGGCGGCCGCCGGCAGGAGGAGAACCGTCAACGCCGGTGCGCCGGTGCGCCGGGGCGCCCGTCGGGCCCGGAGGTGGCGGCGACCCACGAGACGAGGGGACCGCCGGGGAGAGGACGACCGCCGGCCCGGAAGATCCCGTCACGGGCGAGCCGGACCAGGGCCGGGGTGCCCATCTCGTCGAACCACGCCGGGGGCCGCGCGGAGGTGAAGGCCCCGGCCATCGCCTCGAACCAGGCCGCGAACGAAGGGAAGTCGGGCACGGCGTCGGCCTGCTCCACCCACGCGCCGTCCGCGGCGTAGCGTGCCCGCGGCTCGTCCTGATGGTGGTAGTAGACCGGGTACTCGCCGTCTGCGCCGGGCTTCGTGACGTCGAAACACCAGACCGCCTCGTCACCGGCCCCGGCGAACCCGACCAGGTGATCGGTCGACAGGTCCCGCCCGGGCTCGCGACCGACCCCCTCGGGCAGGTGCACCAGCTCGGCGTTCAGTTCGACGAGCTCCTCCTCGTCCACGAGCACGAACTCGCGCTCGTCCTCGTCCTCCTCCCGACGGCAGTGCAGCCGGTTGTGCTCCGCCAGCAGCGCCCGGTAGCCCGGTGGAACCGACCAGGCGACGGTACCGAAGCGCGGCTCCAGGAGGGTTTCCCGCGCCCGCACCGCATCGCGCGAGGCGGGGCCGGACCCGTCGAGATCGAGCAGTCCCGCCGAGGCGGCCCGGCGCAGGTCCGGGAGGGCGTCGCGAGGTATGGCCATTGTCCGAACTCCTGTATGTCCTCGGGCGCTTTCGGGCGCGGCCAGCATAGGGCTTGCGGGCGCCCGCGCCGGGCTTGGCGCTGCCCTGAGGGCGGTCGACGGCCGGTCCTGAACCACGACCGGCCGCGGCGCGGTGGCGCCGGCCGGGACGGCGGCGAGCGGGTCGGCGCCGGCAGTTCCCGCTCGTCGCGACGCTTCTGCTGCCGCTCTGCCGGATCCTCTACCGGTACTTCGCCCTGGTGCGCGCGGTCGCGGTCGACCAGTGCACGCCGCAGGGTGCGTGCAGGCGGGACCGGGGCCCGCGGTACGACGCCGCCCACGGCCTGACGGGCGTACAGGTGGCGCTCATCGCGGCCGCCTGGGCCCTGCCGCGCCGACCGCGCTGGGCTCCGTGGCGCTTCGTCGCCTCCGCCGTGAGCGTGATGTGCGGCCTGGTGTGCAGCGCGGTGATCCAGGACTTCGGCTGAGGCCGGGTGGCGCCCCGGCGTCGCACTCCGGGCGATTCCGGACGATCGTCCCTCAGGGGAGTTCAGGAAGGCGCGCGGGCCCCGGCGGGGACCTGCGGATGCGGGTCACTCCCCGGTAGCGGCGCCGTCGGGCAGCACCAGCGCCGTCGTGGCGGTCGGGGGCCGGCCGGGCGCGCCGGCCGGGGGTGCCGATCGGCAGGGCGCGGGGGCCGGTGCGAGGGCGAATCCCTGCCGATCGGCACATGTGCGCGAGGGGGCTCGGCGCGCAGGATCGGGGACATCAGAACGGCGGCCACCGGGGCCGTCGGAGGAAGGGAAGCCACCGTGTTCCGCACTCGTACCCGCAACCGTGCCACCGCCCGCGTCGCCCGCACGGCCCGTGCCGCCCGCGTCGCCAGGGCCTCCGTCGCCGGCGGGCTGGTCCTGGCGGCGCTCACGGGCGTCGCCCCGGCCTCCGCCTCCGCCACCGGCGCCGGCGCCGCGTCCGCCGACGCCGTCGCGTCCGACCACCGGGACGGGCGACCCGCGCGTCCGGCGAGCGTCAGCGGCAGTGCCCGGATCTCGTACGCCTTCTCCCCGGACGACGAGATCTGGTTCACCGTCGATGCCCAGGCGGCGCCGTACACCCACCCCCTCCCGGGCACCAACGCGCCCGACGGACTGCCCACCGACGCCCGGGGCACGGTCCGCTACTCCCATCGCGTGGCCGCCACCGGGGAGGTCCGCAGCGCGGAGGCCGAGGTGGACTGCCTGAGCACCGGAGGCCCGGTCGCCACGCTGACCGCCGTGATCTCCACCTCGGACACCGGCAACGCCAAGGAGCGGATCGGTCTGAGCGTCCACCAGGGCAGCGGCCGTGAGGGCGGTCGCCTCGGGTTCTCCTGGGGCGTGGCCAACCTGGACGTGGGGCAGGACGGGAAGCCCTACCAGCCGGTGGTGGGCACCTGCATGGCGCCGGCCCCGTTCGCTCCGGTCATACGCGGCGGCTTCACCGTCCACCACGCCGAGTTGGGGCCCTCGACGCCGGCCGCCCAGTAGCGGGCCCCGCCGCGCCGAGCCCTGCCGCACGCGCTTCTGGCAGCGGCCGACGACTCCGGCGACATCGGCTGGACCGTGTCGGTGGACTCCACCGTCTGCCGAGCCAACCAGCACGCCGCCGGAGGCAGGAAAAGGGGCTCCGGATCTGGCTGAGCGCGACGACCATGCGCTCGGCCGTTCCCGGGGTGGCCTGAGTACGAAAGTCCTTCTCGCCAGCGACAGCCACGCACGGCCCTTGGTCCTCCGTGCCACGGCGGGACAGGCGGGTGACGCGCCGGCCTTCGAGGCGGTCATGGCCGGCATCAGAGTTCCGCGAAGCGGTCTGGGACGGCCGAGGGACTCGGCCGGATGCTGTGCTGGCGGACAGGGCGCATTCGTTCAGCGCCGCTCTTCACCTCGCCGCCGTCCTTCCCTGGGCGCGAGGAGCAAGAAGCGAGCATGAACGGACCTGAGAGAATCCATGGCGCATGCATCCGGGTTGTAGGAGGAGTCGTTCATGTGGCTGGAGCGCGAGGTGGTCCCGGATGAAGACCGGGAGCAGTGGGCCTGGACTCCGCTCGAAGGCGTAGGGCCCTTGAGGTTCGGACAGACCGTTGAGGAAGTCGCTGCCGCACTGCAGGAGCCGATCAGCGGTCGCGACCCGCGTAAGCAGTGGGTTCCCTTCTCCAGCCGGGGCGTCGACACCTACTACCGATCGGAAGACCGGACGCTGGCCGCAGTCGCAATCGATGCCTGCTACGGACCTCAGATCACCTTCGGCGAGGTTCGGCTGGTGGGCCGGCTGCCGTCGGAGCTGACGCCGTGGCTGGAAGCAGGCGCAGATACCCACGAAGGCAGGCTGCGTTTCGGTCTGAACGGGGAGGCCGGACTTCCCGGCCTCGGCCTGGTCATGCGTTGCCAACAGAACGGCGATTTCAACCGCACCCGCCCCGTGATGGTGGCACCCGAGTGGGCTGACATGAGTGTGGACAGTTGGGAAGGCCCCCTACCCAGCAGGGAATGGCTTGTGCACTGACATCGCCGCCCACAAGCCCAGCCGCATCCTGCTTGTGCAGAGACACCGAACCGACCCAAGAGACAGGCCCTAGCCGCCGCCCACCGCACCCCCGGGCCGCCCACCACACCCTGGGGCCGGGTCGGCCCCAGGACGGAACGAGGAAGGAGTCTGCCGTTCGGCGCACCCGCAACACCGCGCTGCGCCGCGTCGGGGCCACAGCCCGGCCGGACGTCAAGATCCGCAAGCTCCGCACGGCGCCGGAGGCCGCTGCCGCCCGGCAGGGGCGGGCGCCCGGACTCAGCCCTCCTCGGCCGCGTCCGCCGTCCGCAGCCAGACCTCCTCGGCCGGGTCGAATTCGCTGGTGGTCATCCGCTGCGCGCGCCAGCCGAAGCCGCAGACCGCCAGCGGGCCTTCGGCCAGCGGGTCCAGGCCGAAGCCGCGCTCGATGTCGATCTCGTTGATCGCCGACGTCACGAACGCGCCGAGGCCGAGTTCGGTCGCGCTCAGGTACAGGGTCTGGGACAGGTGCCCGCTGTCGAGCACCAGGGCGCGGTAGGCCTTGGCGTGCTGACGGTACTTCCAGAAGCTGCGGGCGTACCGCGGCGCCAGGACCGCCAGCACGGCCGCGTCGGAGAACCAGTGCTGACCGGCCAGGGCGCGGCGCGCGAACCGCTCCAGCGGTTCGTCCGGGGAGGGCAGGCGCTCCAGCGCGTGCTCGACCGCGTGGTAGTGGTACAGCCCGGGCGCGAGGCCCTCGACGTTCTGCACGATCAGGTAGGCCTCGGTCGGGTGCAGACCGCCTCCGGAAGGCGTGTGCTTCTTCAGGAACACGGTGTCCTCGCCGACGCGCACCTGCGCCTGCGCGGCGAACACGCGTTGCAGCATGTGCGCGCACAACGCCAGCGGCAACGCCCGCTCGCCGTCGAAGTTGCGGCAGGTCGCACGCCGCGCCAGCATCGCGTCGAACCCGTTGCCTTCGACGCGCGGCAACGGCACCCGCTCCGGCGCGTCCCCGCGTTCGAGCGCGTGGGTGGGCGGCGGGCCGAGCTTGCGCCGCAGGTCGGCGGCGGTGGTCAGCTCGTTGGCTTCCATGCTGCTGACGCTGTCCATGCCCTCCCACCGTGCGAGCCGGTGCACCATCGCCGCGGGCGGCCACCAGTGACCGGCCCGCAGGGCCTCGTCGCGTTCCCGATGGGCGGCATGGCGCTCGTCGTCGGAGATCACCAGGCCGCTGTCGACCAGCCCGGCCACCAGGGCCGACTCCCCGGTGTCCAGCGAGTCGGTCCCGCACCATTCGCCGGGGCTCAGCCGGCCGAGCAACTCGCGCTGCGCCGCGCCGACTTCGACCTCCGCATCGAGATGCGCGGCCAGCGCCAACCAGCGCCTGGTGCGGCTCAGGCCGGTACCGCCGGTCAGCAGCGAGCCCAGGTCGAAGTCCACGTCCTCGCGAGGCTCCAGGAACAGCACGGCACAACGGCGAATTCGCATCGGGATCCGTTCGGCGGACAGCGGACAGCGGACAGCGGACGGTTCCGGAGCACGGCGGATCCGTAGCACGGGGCCCGGTATCGACAGTGCCGCGGAAAGCCCCCGTGCCGCACGGCAGTTGGCTATGGTTTTGTACCATGCGGACTCAGGTACTGGGGAACGAGAAGTTGCACCTTCCGGCCGACGTCGTCGATCGTCTGCTCGATCTGCTGAGCACCGACGACCGCTTCCGCCGGCTGTTCACGCACAACCGTCACGCGGCGCTGGTCGAGGCCGGTTGCGCACTGTCCGAAGAACAGCTGCGGGCGGCATCGCCGCTCAGCTGTCTGACCGTGGACCGGCTGGCCGACAAGGAGGCCATCGCCGGGGCCCGCGAGGAACTGCGCGCGCACCTGCTGGCCGACGCGGCGTACAGCAACCCGCATGCCCTCGAATCCGGGGAGATGCACGCCGTACTGCGCCGGACCTGACGCGACGCCGGCCCCGAACGCCGCGCGGGACCCCCGGCCCGGCGCCGGCCCCGAACGCCGCGCGGGACCCCCGGCCCGGCGGCGGCCCGACCAGGCCGCCGACGGGCCGGGGCCCGTCACGCCGCCCCCGGCGCTACACCCCGGCCCGGTCGGACGGGACGCCGCTGTGCCCGTCCGGACGGCCGCCGTCCAGGGCGCGCAGGATCGACTCGACGCTCTGCCTGGCGTCCCCGAAGAGCATCGCGCTGTTCTCCCGGAAGAACAGCGGGTTCTGCACCCCCGCGTAGCCGGAGGCCATCGAGCGCTTGAACACGATCACCTGCTCCGCCTCCCAGACCCGCAGCACCGGCATGCCCGCGATCGGGCTGGCCGGGTCGTCGGTGGCGGACGGGTTGACGGTGTCGTTGGCGCCGATGACGAGGACCACGGTGGTCGCGGCGAAGTCGTCGTTGATCTCGTCCATCTCCAGGACGATGTCGTACGGCACCTTCGCCTCGGCCAGCAGCACGTTCATGTGGCCGGGCAGCCGCCCGGCGACCGGGTGGACGCCGAAGCGCACCTCGACACCGCGCTCGCGCAGCCGGCGGGTGAGGTCCGCGACCGGGTGCTGCGCCTGCGCCACCGCCATGCCGTAGCCGGGGGTGATGACCACCGACTTGGCCTGCGCGAGCTGCCGGGCCGCCTCCTCGGCGTGGATCTCGCGGTGCTCGCCCTGCTCCCCGCCGCCGCCCGAGGGCGCCTCGATGCCGAAGCCGCCGGCGATGACGGAGAGGAAGGACCGGTTCATCGCCCGGCACATGATGTACGACAGGTAGGCGCCTGAGGAGCCGACCAGCGCGCCGGTGACGATGAGCAGGTCGTTGTCGAGCAGGAACCCGGCGGCCGCGGCGGCCCAGCCGGAGTAGCTGTTGAGCATGGAGACGACGACGGGCATGTCGCCGCCGCCGATCGAGACGACCAGGTGCCAGCCGAGCGCGAGCGCGAGCACGGTCACCGCGATCACCGGGCCCAGGCCCGGGTCGGCGGTGAACCAGACCGCCAGCGCCGCGAACGCCCCCAGCGCGCCGACGTTCAGCGCGTTCTTGCCGGGCAGCACCAGCGGGCGCGAGGCGATCCGGCCGGACAGCTTGAGGAAGGCGACGACCGAGCCGGTGAAGGTGACCGCACCGATGAAGACGCCGATGGCCACCTCGGCGTGGTGGATGCCCGACAGGTCGGCCGGCACGGCGGTTCGGGCCGACCCGTGCGCCTCGACCTCCAGGTAGCTGTTCCAGCCCACCAGCACCGCGGCGAGCCCGACGAAGCTGTGCAGGACGGCGATGAGTTCCGGCATCTGCGTCATCTCGACCCGCCGCGCCCGCCACAGGCCGATCGCACCGCCCAGCGCCATGGCGAGGACGATCAGGGCGACGGCGCCGGCGCTGATGCTCCGCGCCGCCACCACGACGGTGGCGACCAGGGCGAGCGCCATGCCGGCGATGCCGTACCCCACACCGGCGCGGGAGGTGCGGTGCTGGGAGAGCCCGGCCAGGCTGAGGATGAACAGCAGGGCGGCGACCAGGTCCGCGGCGTGGGCCGCGGTGGTGGAGGTCATCGGCTCAGCGCCTTTCGGGGGAGGAGGAGAACATGCTCAGCATGCGGCGGGTGACGGCGAAGCCGCCGAAGACGTTCACGCTCGTCAGCAGGACGGCCGTGGAGGAGAGCACGGTGACGAGCGTGCTCCCGTGCCCGGCCTGCAGCAGGGCGCCGACCACCACGATCCCGGAGATCGCGTTGGTGACCGACATCAGAGGCGTGTGCAGGGCATGGTGGACCTTGCCGATCACGTAGTAGCCGATCACCACGGCGAGCGCGAACACCGTGAAGTTCCGGGCCAGTTGGGTCGGGGCGAAGCCGACCAGCAGGAACATCGCCAGCATCCCGGCGCCGATCAGGCCGAACCGGGCGGGTGGGGTGAGCCGGGAGCGCCGGGGCTCCGCCGCGGCCGCCGCGCCGGCCGCCGCGCAGGCCTGCGGCGCCGTCGCGGGTGCGGCGGAGACGGCCACGGGCGGCGGCGGCCAGGTGACCTCGCCGGCGCGGACCACCGTCACCGCCCGCTGCACCACGTCCTCGAAGTCCAGCACCAGCCGCCCGTCCCGCCCCGGCGTCAGCAGCTTCAACAGGTTGACCAGGTTGGTGCCGAACAGCTGCGAGGCCTGGGCCGGCAGCCGGGAGGCGAGGTCGGTGTAGCCGATGATGGTGACGCCGTTGGCGGTGACCACCGCGCGGCCGGCCACCGTGCCCTCGACGTTGCCGCCCTGCGCGGCGGCCATGTCGACGATCACGCTGCCGGGCTTCATCGCCGCCACGTCCGCCGCGGTGAGCAGGCGAGGGGCGGGGCGGCCGGGGATCAGGGCGGTGGTGACGACGATGTCCACGTCCTGGGCCTGCGCGCGGTAGAGCGCGGCCGCCGCCCGGTCGTAGTCGGCCGAGGTCGCCCTGGCGTAGCCGTCGGCGCCCGTCTCCTGGGCCACCTCCACCGCCAGGTACTCGCCGCCCAGCGACCTGACCTGGTCGGCGACCTCGGGCCGCGGATCGGTCGCGCGGACGATCGCCCCCAGACTGGAGGCGGCCCCGATCGCGGCGAGGCCGGCCACACCGGCCCCGGCCACCAGGACCTTCGCCGGCGGGACCTTGCCGGCCGCCGTCACCTGGCCGGTGAAGAACCGGCCGAACACGTGCGCCGCCTCGATCACCGCCCGGTACCCGGCGATGTTCGCCATCGAGCTGAGCACGTCCATCGACTGCGCCCGCGAGATCCGCGGCACCGCGTCCAGCGCCAGCGCGGTCACCGGGCGCCGCGCCAGCGCCGCCAGCAGCTCGGGCCGCTGGGCCGGGGCGAGCAGGCCGATCAGGGTGGCGCCGTCGCGCAGCCGGGCGAGCTCCGCGGCCGACGGCGCGTTGACCTTCAGCACGACGTCGGCCGCCCAGGCGTCCGCGATCTCCGCGCCGGCTCCGGCGATCTTTGCGCCGGCCCCGGCGTAGGCCTCGTCGGTGAACCCGGAGGCCGCGCCCGCGCCGGACTCGACGACGACCCGGTAGCCGAGGGCGAGGATCCCCCGGACCGTCGACGGCGTCGCGGCGACGCGGGTCTCCCCGGCGGCCGACTCGGCGACCACGCCGACGAGCCGCGGGGGGTGGTGCGTGGAGTGCTGTGCAGACATCACTCGTGCCTCTCTCCTCGAAGGAGCCGATGACGGCGGATCCGCGCCCGGGGGAGCCTCGCTGCCCTCGGGGGCAGGAACCTACCCGCCGCGGCGCCGCCCGGCACCGGGGCGCCACTGTGATGTGCTCCACCGGTTCGCGCCGACACGCCGACACGCCGACACGCCGACGCGCCGACGCGGCGACGCGGCGCCGGCCGGGCCCCGGGAGCCGGGGAGGAATCCGGCTGCGGATCCGCCGACGTGTGCGTGCCCCGGGTGCCCCGCCTGCCCTGCCCCGCCTGCCCGCGTGCCCCGCCGGGCTGCTCACGGCGGGGCACGCGGATTCCGGTGACCGCTGGTCGGCTTCCCGCAGCACCGCCGTCCGGCGCGTCCCCCGCCGGCGGCGCGACGAGGCGCGACGAGGCGCGGCGCCGGCCCGCCGTCAGGCGGCGAAGGCGGCGAGGAGCTTGTCGGTGAGCCGGTCGAGGTAGTCGGGGCCGGTGGGCGTGCGGACGACCGCGAGGCGCCAGTACAGGGGGCCGACGAGGAAGTCGAGCGCGAACTCGCGGTCCACGTCGGCGGGGAGCTCGCCGCGGTCGACCGCGCGCTCCAACAGGCGGGCGGCCTTGTGCCGGCGGGTGTCGCGGACGGCGGTCGTCAGCACCTGGGCCAGCTCGGGGTTGCGGCCGCTCTCGGCGAGCAGGTCGGGGATGATCCTCGACGGGAGCCGGTGGCGCAGGGCCCCGTCGATCTCGGTGAGGAAGGCGAGGACGTCGCCGCGCAGGGTGCCGGTGTCCTTGATCTCGGAGGCGTCCACGGCCACCGAGCGGACCAGGTCGAGGGTCATGTCGAGCTTGGACGGCCAGCGGCGGTAGATGGCGGCCTTGCCGGCCCCGGCCCGCTTGGCGACCGTCTCCAGGGAGAGCCGGGCGTAGCCGACCGCGGCGAGTTCCTCGAAGAACGCGGCCGAGATCGCCTCGGTCACGGAGTCCTGGAGCACCGGCCCGCCGGGCGTGCGGCGCGCGGGCTGCTCGGAGGGGCCGGGGGTCGCGGGCGGGGGCGCGGGTGTGCGGGACATTCCCCGAAACTACACCAGACGGAACGCTTGCGTCTCGGCTAGACACGGCTACCCTTTAGTCGAGACGGAACGGTTCCGTCTCGACAATGTCGGGAGCACCCATGCGATTCCTCTTCGAGGACGAGTCGTTCTCCTTCGAAACGCTCCGGGCCGCCGGATTCGCCACCTACGGCGGCGCCGACCTGGGCGAGGTCATCGCCACCGCCCGCACCATCGGCGAGGGCGACGAGGAGGCCTGGCTGCGCGAGTGGAAGGCCACCGCCGAGCGCGTCCACCGCATCGGCAGCCGCGCCCTGGCGGCCGGGCACCGGGTCAGCGCCCGCGAAGCCCTGCTGCGCGCGTCGAACTACTACCGCACCGCCGAGTTCTACCGCCGCGACGACCCCGCGAACGACCCCGAGGCCAAGCGCCTCTCCGCGCTCTCCCGGGAGACCTTCGCCACCGCGGCGGCCCTGATGGACACCCCGGTCGAGGCCGTGCGCATCCCCTACGGGGACACCACCCTGCCCGGCTACCTCTTCCTCGTCGACGACTCCGGCACCCCGCGCCCCACCGTCCTGTTCACCAGCGGCTTCGACTCCACGCTGGAGGAGGCGTACTTCGCCGTCGCCGCGGCCGCGCTGCGCCGCGGTTACAACGTCCTCGCCTACGACGGCCCGGGCCAGGGCGCGGCGCTGCGCGAGCAGCGGCTGGTCTTCCGTCCGGACTGGGAGGCCGTGGTGACCCCGGTGGTCGACCACGCGCTGACCCGCCCCGAGATCGCCGCCGACCAGCTGGTCCTGTTCGGCTACAGCCTCGGCGGCTACCTGGCCGCCCGCGCCGCCGCCCACGAACACCGCCTGGCCGCCCTGGTGCTGGACGACGGCCTGTACAGCTTCGGCCAGGCCCAGGACCGGTTCCTGCCGCCGTTCCTGCGCGAGTGGGTCGAGGCCGGCCGGGACGACCTCGTCGAGCCCGTCATGCGCCTGTTCATGCAGGCGAGCACCCAGCTGCGTTGGGCCCTGCGCAACGGGGTGTGGACGTTCGGCGCCGCATCGGTGGCGGACTACCTCCGCCGCGCCGCCGACTACACCCTCGACGGCGTCGCCCACCTCATCGACTGCCCCACCCTCGTCCTGGACGCCGAGAACGACCAGTTCTTCCGCGGCCAGCCCCAGCAGGTCCGGGCCGCGCTGACCTGCCCCCACACCCTCGTCACCCTGACCGACGCCGAAGGCGCGGGCGAGCACTGCCACATGGGCGCCATGTCCCGCTTCCACCAGACGGTCTTCGACTGGCTGGACACCACCCTGGCCCGGGCGGCCGCGCCCGCCGGCTGACGGCCGGGGCAGCGGCCCTCCTCCCGGCCGTCACGCCCGGGGGAGACGGTGCCGACGCGCGGCGATCGGGGCCTACTTGCCCGCGCTGGCCATGGAGGCGACCGCTTCGGCGACGGTGGAACGGTAGACGCCCATCTGCGGGTTGAGGACGTGGGCCCCCTTGGGCAGCGGGAAGTTGCGGGTGTTGGCCAGGGGCATGTTGGTGCCGTCGCCGTCGACCAGGACGTTGATCTCGTCGATGCCGGGGGTGGTGCCGGTGGTGGCGCCGCTCGGGTCGAGGTCGATCACCACGTAGGCGCTGTGGCCCGCCGCCACGGGGAAGCGCAGCGTGCCGGCGGCGAGGACCGGCTTGACGTTCTGGCTCCGGTCGCGGGCCGCGGAGTTGCCCAGGTCGACGCCCGGGCTGGAGCTCAGGCTGCAGACGCCGGTGCCGGTGTTGCGGACCTCGATCACCCACTGGCTCGCGGTCCCGGCGCGGGCCGTGGCCTGGACGGTGAGGTGCTCGATGTCGCACGGACGGGCGTCGGTGCCGGCCTCCCCGCCGCCGGGCCGGGTGGCGCCCGACGGGTTCGCGGCGGGCGGGGTCTTGGCCGGGCGGGTGGCGGTCTGCGAGGCGCCGCCGCCCGCGGTCGGCGTGCTCACCGCCGGCCCACCGGAGGCCGCCGCGGACGGCGCGGCGGACGCCGAGGTGGCCGCCGGAGCCGGAGGGGCGCCGGCCGTGTCGGAGTTCTCGGGCCCGCACGCGGTCAGCGCCAGGCCCGCCCCGACGACCAGGGCGGCGGAGGCGAACAGCGGACGACGGTTGCGGACGGACATGGTGACTCCTCGAAAGCGGTGTGCACTGGTGTGCTCGACAGATCAAAGGACTTCAGGAAGGGGGCAGTTGGTGGCACCGTCGGCGTCACAATCACCAGGACATGACAGGGACGGGACCGTGACATTCGACCGGGTGCGGCACGGTTGACAGCCGCCCGGCCCCGGCGGCGAGGCCTCCCGGCGCCTCCCGCACCACGCACCCCCGGCACCCACCCGGTTCACGCCCCGGTTCACGCGCAGGCCAGCAGTTCCGCGAGGTCCACCGGTGGCAGCCGGGACAGTTCGGCGTCGGCGGCGGCCATGGCGGCGGTGTGGCGGGGGTCGCCGAGGAGGGCCGTGACGGCGTCGGCGAGTTCGGCGCGCCTCGCGGTGGGCTCCAGCGCGAGGCCGAGGCCGTGCCGGGCGAAGGCGGCGGTGTTGCCGGGCTGGTCGGCGAGAACGCCCAGGCCCAGGACGGGCGTCGCGCCCTGCACCGCGTCGAGCAGGGAGGCCCGTCCGCCGTGGGTGACGAACAGGTCCACGCGGCGCAGCAGCGCGGGCTGCGGGACGTGCTCGACGACCGCGATGCGGGGGTCCGTGCTCGGCAGGTCCCGCGCGAGGGCTCCGGCGGACACGATCGCGTCGCAGCCGGTCGCGGACAGGGCCGCCATGACCTCCCGGTAGACGTCTCCCACGACACCGCGCAGACCGGGCATCGCGGTGGTCAGGGTGCCCAGGCTCACGTAGACGAGCGGACGGGAGGAGGGGAGGCCGTCCAGCCCGGGGCCGGCGGTCCGGAACGCCGCGACGGTGCGCCCGACCGCGCGGGCCGACGGCGGGGCAGTCCCGTAGAACCAGTGGACCGGTGCGGGGGTGACCATCGGCGGCAGGACGGGGGCGTCCTGCCCGTACCGCTTGTGGAGGGAGGTCAGCGCGGGCGCGACGTCGGTGTCCCAGAGGTCCAGGAGCACCGGGCCCAGACCGTTGTCCGCCGCCCACACCGGCAGCCGCAGGACCGCCGCCGCGAGGTGGGCGCCGAGATCGCTGCACTCGGCGACCACCAGGGCGGGCCGCGCCCTCGTCCACGCGGCGATCAGGTCGCGGGCCTTCGCCTCGGCCCGCTCCGGCCACAGCCGGCCGAAGACGTGGCGGTTGAAGGACGCGTTGCCCGACTTCCTCCAGATCCCGCTCGCCACCCGCTGGACGGCGGGATCGCAGGTCCAGTCGGTGCCCGCCCGGTGGAACCCCACCCCGCGCGGCCGGGCCTCGCGGCGGAACATCGGCGGGGCGTACAGCGCGACGTCGTGGCCCTGCGCGAGGGCCGGGCCGATGACGTAGTCCAGCGCCGAGACGTGCGACGGTACCGGCTCGGCGGTGACGCTATCCGTAAGGCCATGGAGACTCCAAGTGGTGCGTTGCGGGCGGTCCCGGGGGTCCGAGGCCGCCGCGTCACGGGGCGTCAGGCGCCGGCACGGGAGGACGGCGGCCTGCGCGACAGACCCGGGCCGTCCGGGTCGTCCGGACTGCCGAGGACGAGGACCTGGAAGGCCGCTCCGGCGTAGACGACCAGGAGCCGGGCGATCCTGCGGGGTGTGCTGCGCATGGTGGTGACCTGCTTTCGTCGGAGTGCGTTCGACGGACGGCGGTCGGCTCCTCGGGCGGCGCGGGATCCGCCAGGAGACGCGGCGGCCCCAAGCGGCGGGCCGGTCGCCGATCGGACGACCGAAGCCTGCACGCCGATCCGTCCCAGCCGCCACACCTCGCCCCACGACAGGGAAGGTGGGACGCCGAACAGAGGCCTGACCAGCGCGGACGGGACGAGCCTGGAACGCCGGAATGGGACGCCGAAGGCCGTGGGACGGAGACCCGCGGGCCCGGCCCGCCCGCCGGGCCCCGGTCCCGAACGCCGCAGCACGGCGGCCCACCGGCACGCCTACGAACGGGCGCAGGTCACCACCGCCGGCACCACGGGCTGGTACGTGTGACGGCATGACCCTCTCCCGCCGCTCCCGGCGCCGCGCCGCCACCCTCCTGCTGGCCCTGTCCGCCGTGATCCCGCTGCTCACCGGAGCCTCCGCCGGCGCCGACCGGGCCGAGCCCACGACCGACGCCACCTGCGTGCTGAACTCCCACGGCGTCTTCGCCTCCGCCGTCGCCCCGGGGGGCGTCGACCTGCACCTGCCCAACACGCTCGTCCTGACCGGCACGCTCTCCTGCGTGGACGCCGCAGGCACGCCCTCGGCGAGCGGCACCTTCGAACGGGTCGTCACCATGCCGGCCACCGAGTGCACCGGCGACGAACACGGGGACACCGCGACCACGAACGTCCACTGGACCGACCAGACCGATTCCACCTTCAGGTTCGACAAGATCGACGTGGTGAAGGTGAACGGCACCGCCTCGCTGGTCATCACCGGCGCCGTCACGGCCGACAGCGCGCGCTTCGCCGACGACACCATCAACGCCGTGGGCACCGGCACCGGCGCCGGATGCGGCACCCCGGCCGGCCAGACCGTCGTCGACTCGACCATCGTGCTCCGCCTCACCCACTGACCACCCAGCCCGCCGGCAGCGGCCCGCCGGGAAGACGGCGCCCTCGACGCATCCGGCGCCGGTGGGGCGTTGTTCGGCCTGGCGGCGGACGGTGAAGGCCCCGCGCGGACAGCCCGTGCCGGGGCCGCAGCCGATGCTCTCGCTCCAGCATCGGCTCTGCGCGGTCGGGCCCCGCACCGGCGTCCACCCGAACCGCAGCGCTCCACCCCCACAGCACCCGGCCAGCCGGTGCGTGCTGTGCCGCTCAGCCGGGTCCGGTGCCTCCCGGCGGCGCGGCTGACGCCCGTTCACCGTGGCCGTGGTGCCGGTCCCGCCACAGACCCTGACGGACCAGGGCGGACCACCTCCCCGCATGCTTGTGCGACGTACTGAAAAGGCATGGACAGTGTCGGTGGGGAGGCGTAGAGTCGCCTGGCGTTTCAAGTCAGGTGAATAGGCGTGGAGGTCCGGGTGTGTTCGTGACGACCGGTCAAGCCGGGACGGCCCTGGGGTGCTCGATCCCGACGGTGAAGAAGCTGATGGCCACCGGCGTGGTCCCGGGCGTGCGCGAGACGGGCCGGCAGGTGTTCCCGCTGGCCGCGCTCCAGCGGCTGCAGGCCCTCCCGGCCGCCGACCTGACCGGGCTCGGCACCGGCGAGGTGGCGGTGCTGCGCTCGGACGCCCCGGCCAGAGTCGAGGAGCCGGACCGCGAGTGGATCGGCTTCGGCACGGCGCTCGACGGGACGCAGCTGCTGGCCGCGCTGTCCGGCTGGTGGCGGTGCGACCCGGCGCGGGTCGCCGCCGGCGGGGTGCTGCCGGTGACGGTGGCCGGGTTCGTCGTCGCGGTGCTGACCGGCCTGGCCGAGTGGGAGGCCGACGGCACCGTCGGCACCACCGGGCGACACCGCTTCCCCAGGGCCCGCCTGGCCGGCTACCTGACCGACCTCACCGCCCCCGTCAACGCCGCCACCCCCACCGACCCCGAGGACGCCCGCCTGGCGGGCCTGCTGCTCGGCACCCGCCTGCCGTCGGTGTCCGGTGGCCCGATCGCCTACGTCACCACCGACCCGACCACCGACGACGCGGGGGAGTGAGCCCGATGGACCGCAAGACGTACACCACCGAGCTCGCCGGCCTGCGCGAGCTGCGCACCGAGATCACCTCCGCCGAGAAGACGGTCGCGGCCGCGCAGAAGGAGCTGGACAAGCTCACCGCCCGGCGTGCGCGCCGCGTGGCCGGGCTCGCGGGGTACGAGGGCGCGAAGGCCGACGCCGTCGCGAAGGCCTCCGGCCTGTCGGTCGGCGACGTGGTACGGATCGCCCCGCTGCTGGACCCGACCCCGGCCGCCGTCCGGGCCGCCAGGGCCGACGACCAGTCCGCCGGACCCGGGCCCGAGCCCGTCCCCGTCCAGCCGCAGCCGCAGGCGCCGGAGGCCGCGCCGGCCGCCGAGCCCCCGCCCGCGCGCGCCCCGGTGCTGACCCGCCCCGCCACCGTCGCCGAGCCGCCGGCCCCCGCCGCCACCGAGGACCAGTCCACCGCCGAGCGGACCGCCCCGGCCTCGGCCGGGGCGCGCGAGCTGCCCACCCTCCCCGAAGGCCCGGCCGGTGCCCGGTTCGAGGCCGTGACCACCGGCCTGGTCTCCAAGCGCCCCAACTTCACCCAGCAGGCCCGCTCCACGGTGTTCCTGGACGCCGTGACCGGCGACCTCGCGGTGCGCGACCGCGTGGTGCGCCTCGACCTCGGCGCCCGTACGCCCGGCGAGGTCCTGGACGCCGTCCTGCACGCCGCGCCCGGCACCGAGCGGATCTACATCACCGCCGGCGCCCCCTGGCACCACGGCGCCGAGCGGTACTCCACGCTCAAGGACGCCGTCGCCGCCTGGCTGAACACCCCCTCCGAACGCTGGACCACCGCCGTCGGCTCCGGCCGCGACAAGCTCGCCGGCCACTTCCTCCACCAGCGCCAGCCCGTCGGCCGCTACGCCCCCGCCGCCGCCCCGGACGGCGCCAGCACCGAGATCCGCTCCATGGGGGAGTGGTTCGACCCGGACGGCGCCGACGTCGTCACCTGCCGCCAGGCGTTCACCCTGCTGTGGCAGGCGCTGCGCCGCCACTGGGACGACGCCGTCCTGATGGGCTCGCCGTCGCAGACGGGCCGGGACGTGGTCGCGCACCGTCCCGACCACCGGCAAGTGGGCCGGCGGCTACCCGGTGCTGTCCGAGGAACTGCGCGGCCTGCTGCACGCCACCGGAGGCCAGGGCCGCACCGAGCTGATCTCGCCCCCGCGCGTGCCGGAGCAGCTGCCCGCGCTGGTGGAGTACGACCGCACCTTCGCCTACGCCAAGCACCTGTGGAAGTCCCCGGTCGGCACCCCGCGCCGCGTCACCGCCGCCGCGTTCGCCGCGATGACCGAGCAGGAGCAGACGAAGGCGCTGATGTCCTGCTCCCACTGGAACGTCAGGGTCACCGTCCCGCAGGGCTGGAACCACGTCGGCCTGCTCCCCGCCCCGGTCGCCGGCGACCGCGCCTGGACCTACCCGTCCGAGCCCGGCGCCACGTTCACCACCTGGGCGGGCGGCGCCGAGGTCCACCTCGCCCTCGCCAACCACCTCGCGCCGTGGCGGATCGAGGTCCTCGGCGGCCTGCTCTGGGAGGACGGCAAGCCGCTCGACGAGTGGGGCAAACGCCTCAGGTCGGCCTGGGCCGACCTGACCAACCTCTCCCGCGTGCACGGCGACGAACGCCAGCGGCAGGCGGCCTACCTCGCGTCCCGCGCGGTCCGCGCGGTGCTGCTGTTCGGCCTCGGCGGCTTCGCCCAGCGCCCGCGCCTGGTCTCCGGCACCACCCCGCTGGGCGAGGCGATCCCGGCCGGGGTGGAGATCCTCGGCCAGGACGACCAGGTCGTCACCTGGCAGCGGCAGTCCGGGTTCTCCCGCGACCCGTACGCCCACCCCGAATGGCCCGCCTACGTGTGGTCGGGGGCCCGGGCGGCGCTGCTGCACACCCAGTACCGGCAGGGCAAGGAGATCGTCGGCACCGCCGGGGCCCTCCACGCCCGACCCGGCACCGTCGTCTACTTCGGCACCGACGGCATCGCCCTGACCGAGCGCCAACCCTGGCCCTACCGCGGCGAGGTGGGCGACTACCTCCTCAAGGGCCACCTCACCGGCCCCGTCGAGCACCCCGCCAGCCAGGAGCGGTACCTCGAACTGCGCGCCCTGGGCCGCGCCGAACTCGCCGCCGAGCGGGCGGCCGGAGGTGAGCAGCGGTGAGCCCGGCCGACCCGCAGCACCCCAACGAGGCCGCGAGGCTGACCCAGCAGCTGATCGACCAGGGCTTCACCAGACGGCAGGTGGCCAGGATCCTCGGCCGCGACGCCTCGCTCGTCTCCCAGTTCTTCACCAAGGGCAAGGGCGCGGCGTTCGTGACCGCGCTGCGCCAGGTCGTCCGGGCGGTGCGGGGCGGTGAACGCGACACCGAGGTGCTCGGCGTCGTCGCCCGGGAGAACGTGGAGCGCCGTCGCACCAAGGCCGGGCAGAAGGCCCGGGTGCGGGGCAAGGACGTGATCGGCGCCCCCGGCGGGAGCATGGCCGGCCGCGCCGGGAAGCAGGCCATCAAGTCCGGGGCCGGGCACCTGGCCGGCGTCATCCACGCGGCGGCGGCCGCCGACGGCCGGGTCGCGCTGACCGTGCGGATGCTCTCGCGCCACTTCACCCTGGCGGCCGGGTCGAAGGAGGACTCGCCCGGCGTCCGGCGCGGGGTGGTGCCCCGCGCGGACGGCACCGAGGAACGCGTCTACGGCTCCGCCGCCACCGGCGGCTTCCCCGCCGCCGAGTGGTCGCGGCGGGTCGCCGACTCGCACGGCGACGTGGCGCACGCCGTGCGGGCCTGGCTGGTGGGGACCGGCCGGGCCACCGAGGACGCCGAGATCGTCTACCTGGAGGTCCGCACCTGGACCCCCACCGGCCACCAGGGCTCCGACGTGCTCATCCGCTGACCCCGCGGCACCGTCTCAGGCGCCGGCGGAGGGCCGCGCCGGCCACCTACTCCGACGCCGACGCCTCGGCCGGGTGCGTCCAGAAGAGCGTGGACCTATCCGCCTACAAGGGCCGGACGGTGAAGCTGGAGTCCGCCCCGCCGAGGACCCCTGCCTGGCGACCGTCTTCCCGCTCGACGACGTCGCCATCGGCTGACCGCACCTCACCGCCGGCACTCCTGCGGCCGGATGCCCGCCAGGGCGCTCCGGCCGCAGGGGCCGGCGGTCAGGGCCCGGTGTGCGGGCGGGGCTGGGCGAACCGGTGCGCGGCCCGGTCGCCGAGGGCGGTGGCCCAGGAGGGCAGGGCGCTCTGGCCGGCCGCGTCGGCGCCGGGGACACCGTGACGCGGGGCGTCGCCGGCGGAGGGCAGGGCGCGGGCGGCGAGTGCGAGCAGGCGGGCGGTGGTGGCGGGGGCCAGGCCCTGCGCCCGGACGCCGATCTTCGCCGCGGGGGTGAGGACCAGCTCGGGGCGCCGGCGGGCGGCGGCCCGGACGATCGCCCGGGCGGCGCGCTCGGCGTCCATCGAGAGCAGCGGCGCGCTGGCCGCGGCGGCGAACCACCCGTACTCGGCCCCGGGGCGGCCGTGGAAGCGCGCGGCGGTGTGCGAGCCGGTGCGCATCAGTCCCGGCAGGACGGTGGTGACGCTGACGCCCGTCCCGGCGAGTTCGGCGCGCAGCCCCTGGGAGAAGCCCGCCGCGGCGAACTTGGCGGCCACGTAGGGCAGCAGGTGCGGTGCGGGGATCCGGCCGCCGACCGAGGAGACCGTCACCACCGTCCCGTCGCCGCCGGCCCGCAGGTCGGGGAGCGTGGCCAGGGTCAGGCGCAGCGGCGCGAAGTACATGGTGTCCATGGCCTGGCGGAAGTCCTCCTCGCGCAGCGCGTCCAGCGGGCCGACCTGGATGATCCCGGCGTTGTTGACGAGGACGTCGAGGGGGCCGAACCGCTCGTGCACGGCGTCGAGGAGCCTGCGCGGGGCGTCGGGGCGGGTGATGTCGCAGCTGAGGGAGGCGACGTCGGCCCCCTCGTCGCGCAGCCGCCGCTCGGCGCGGCCGAGAGCGTCGGGGTCGCGGGCGCAGAGCATCACGCGGGCGCCGTGGCGGGCCAGTTCCCGGGCCACGAGCAGGCCGAGCCCGCGGGAGGAGCCGGTGACCAGGGCGGTGCGGCCGGCGAAGCGGTGTCGTGGTGCGGTCATGGCGGAGGCCTCCCGGGTGTGGGCCGTGCCGGGGAGCACGGGCGGTGCGCTCAGGGCTTGAAGAGCACCTTGACGGCGCCGTCCCGCTTCTTCTGGAACATCTCGTACGCCCCGGGGGCGTCGGCGAGCGGGACGTGGTGGGTGGCGAAGGCGTCGACGCCCAGCGGGTCGTCGTCGGTGAGCAGCGGAAGGATGTCGCCGACCCAGCGGTGGACGTTGGCCTGGCCCATGCGCAGCTGGATCTGCTTGTCGAACATCGTGAGCAGGGGCAGCGGGTCGGTCTGGCCGCCGTAGACGCCCGAGAGGGAGATGGTGCCGCCGCGCCGGACGATGTCGATGGCCAGGTGCAGGGCGTGGAGCCGGTCGACGCCGACGTGTTCCATCAGCTTGGCGGCCATGGCGCTGGGGAGCAGGTCGGTGACGCGGGCGGCGAGCTTGGCGCCGGGCGAGCCGTGGGCCTCCATCCCGACCGCGTCGACGACCGCGTCGGGGCCGCGCCCCTGGGTGAGGTCGCGGACGGCGTCGGGCAGGTCCTTGCCGTGCTCGCGCAGGTCGAGGACGTGCACGCCCCGGTTCCGCGCGCGTTCGAGGCGTTCGGGTACGAGGTCGACGCCGATCACCTGCCCCGCGCCCCGGTGCAGGGCGATGCGGCAGCTCATGTCGCCGATCGGCCCGAGCCCCAGGACGACGAGGCTGCCGCCGTCGGGGACGGCGGCGTACTCGACGGCCTGCCAGGCGGTGGGCAGGACGTCGGAGAGGAAGACGAAGCGGTCGTCGGCGGGGCCGTGCGGCACCTTGATCGGCAGGTCGTCGCCGAACGGGACGCGCAGCAGCTCGGCCTGCCCGCCGGGGACCTGCCCGTAGAGCTTGGTGTAGCCGAACAGCGAGGCGCCGCTGCCGTACTCCCGCACCTGGGTGGTCTCGCACTGCGAGTGCAGGCCCTGCCGGCAGGTGTGGCAGGTGCCGCAGGAGACGTTGAAGGGGATCACCACCCGGTCGCCGGCGCGCAGGGCGGTCACCTCCGGGCCGGTCTCCTCGACGACGCCCATGGGTTCGTGCCCGAGGATGTCGCCTTCGTCGAGGAAGGGGCCGAGGACCTCGTAGAGGTGGAGGTCGGACCCGCACAGTCCGCTGCTGGTCACCCTGACGAGCACGTCGGTGGGGTCCTGGAGCACCGGGTCGGGGACGGTGTCGACTCGTACGTCCCGCCTGCCGTGCCAGGTCAAGGCCTTCATCGTCACTCCTCGTGGCGCCGGTCCGGTTCTCACCGCTCCCGGGCGTCTCTCCGCTGCCCGGTGCGCGAAACGGGCCCGGCGCCCCGAGCCGCCCGCGAACCGCGCGGCGCCCCCAGCGCGCCGGTACTCGCGGCCCGGCCGGCGGCCGTGGACACTGATCGCCGTGACTGATGCGCGCGAGACCCTGGATTACCAGACCTTCGGACGGGCGATGCGCGAACTCGCGCAGACGATCGCCGACGACGGCTACGAGCCCGACCTCGTCCTGAGCATCGCCCGCGGCGGGGTGTTCGTCGCGGGCGGTCTGGCGTACGCGCTGGACTGCAAGAACATCCACCTGGTGAACGTCGAGTTCTACACGGGCGTGGGCACCACCCTGGAGATGCCCATCATGCTGGCGCCCGTTCCCGCCGCGATCGACTTCACCGACAAGAAGGTCCTGATCGCCGACGACGTCGCCGACACGGGCAAGACGCTCAGGCTCGTGCACGACTTCTGCCTCGACCACGTCGCCGAGGTCCGCTCCGCCGTCATCTACGAGAAGTCGCACTCCCTGGTGAAGTGCGAGTACGTGTGGAAGCGGACCGACGACTGGATCGAGTTCCCGTGGTCGGTGGACGGACCGGTCGTCCGGCGCGGTGGCCAGGTGCTCGACGCCTGACCGGGCTCCGCACCCCCGGCGTCGGGGCGTGGTCCCCGTCCGGACCACCCCCCCCGCCCGGGCACCCCGCCGGCCGCCCCCCGGACGGTCAGGACGCGGCCACCGGCTCCCCGCCACCCCCTCGGGCCCGCCCGGCCGCCTGGAGCAGGCGCGGCGGCAGGTAGGGCGAGCGGACGTGGACGGCCCAGCCGCGGCTGCGGCGGGCGTGGCAGGCGAGGCCGAGGATGTGGAGGCTGAGCGGGGCACCGGGGTCGGTGGCCCGGTCGGCGACGCGGTGGTGGTCGCGGTGGGCCTCCAGGGCGTCCAGCAGGGCGAGGTTGAAGCTGGTCTCGTCGCCCCGGACCAGCTGCGAGAAGAGGACGACCGGGGGCGGCAGGAAGCTGCGGTCCCCGGCTCGTTCCACCTCCTTCAGGGCCCGCTCGGTGGCCGGGAGCGGGTCGGCCCCGCGCAGGTGGTCGTGCAGGGCGGTGCGGTACGAGGCGAACGGGGAGCGGTCTTCGGCGGCGATCGCCGGACCGGCCAGGACGAGCGGCTCCAGGTCCTCGGGACTGCCGGTGACCAGGGCGTAGGACAGGGCCGTCTCCCAGAAGGCCGGGCCGAAGTCCCTGTCCCGCAGGGCGGGGAAGCGCAGCCTGCGCCCGTCGATCGTCACCTCCGCCTCGGTGCCCGGCTCGGCGAGGGCGACCCGGAACACGGCGGCCCCCAGCTGGGAGCCGAGCCGCAGGTGGGCGAGCAGGGCGTCGGTGGCGTCGGCGGACTGCGAGGCGCGTGCCGACAGGAGGTAGCCCTGGTAGCGCAGGGCGCCCGTGAGCTCCCACGCGTCCAGCGGCTCGCCCTCCTTCGGCGTGAGGGCCTCCAGGGTGCGCCGCTCGAACCGCGCCGCGCTGTCCGCACTGAGCGGCCGGGCCGGCACCGGCCGGTCGAGGTCGACGGGACCGGCGGCGAGCCGGGCCACGGCGTCGGGGCGCGGGTCGCGGCCCAGACCCCGCACGCGCGGGCCGGGCGTCTCGAAGCCGGTGACCAGGGCGTGGGGGAGGTAGTCGGTGTCGACCGCCGGGGACCAGCCGTGGGTGCGGTACGCGAGGGCGGCCAGGGCGATCGGGACGAGCGGCAGCAGGCTCGCGGGCCCGCGGCCGTGGTGGCCGTCCTGGAGGAGCGCGAGGAGGGCGGCGTCGAAGGCACCGCGGTCCGCGTCGGCCAGGGCGCGCAGCGCGCGGAGGCCGGGCTGCGATGCGGGGGAGGTGGCGGGGAAGTCGGCCTCCTCCTCGAAGAAGTGGGCGACGAAGCCGTCGACGAGTTCGAGGGCCGGGGTGAGCGGCTCGTCGGGCATCAACTGCCGGGCCCAGCTGAAGGCCTCGCCGTGGGGGGAGACCTTGTCGGCGACGATCGCCAGGCAGAAGGCGTCGAGCCACTCCCCGGCGGTGACCCGGTGGCGGGGGTCGCGGTCCTGCCCGTACTCGGGGTCGTAGGACATCCCGAAGTTCGGGTAGTCGAGGAAGACGCTGAAGCGGTCGCGCGGGTAGTAGGCGGCGAAGGAGACGGCGCCGGCGGCGGCCTCGGCGGCGTCCTTGAGGACGGCTTCGGCCTCGGGGCAGTCCAGGGCGGGCCGGGTGGTGGACAGGGCCCCGAGGTAGTCCAGGTAGGAGTCGGTGATCAGCTGCCACTCGGTCGTGGTCATCAGACCGGCGCGGGAGTAGGAGTGCACCTGTCGCCCGATCCGGTCCACGAAGCCCTCGCCGGCCTGCGCCACCCGCTCCGCGTCCACCTGATGGCGTTCGATCCGCACGGTCCTGCCCCCTTGATCATCGACTCGGACCCAGGGTAGGCGGCGGGTCGGACACCCCGGTCCGCCGGGTCCTCCTAGCCCCGTCCCGCCCGACCCGTCCGTCCCGCCCCGTCCGTCCCGCCCGACCCTCCGTCAGGCCTGGCCGCCGCCTCCCGAACGGGCGGTGACCAGGCCGGACTCATACGCCGCGATGACCGCCTGGGCGCGGTCGCGCACGTCGAGCTTGCCGAAGAGGCTGGTGATGTGGTTCTTCACCGTGGAGTGGCTGATGTCCAGGGCCCGGGTGATCGCGGCGTTGTCCAGGCCGGCGGCCATCAGCCGCCACACCTCCACCTCCCGGGGCGTGAGCCCGTCCGTCCCGGCGCGGGGCGGCGCGGCGGCGACGGGCGTGCGGACGTAGGCGGAGATCAGCCGGGTCAGCAGGCGCGGGGCGACCACCGCCTCCCCGGTGTGGACGGTGCGGATCGCCGCGGCGAGGTCCTCCGGCGAGACGTCCTTGGGCAGGAACCCGTACGCGCCGGCGCGCAGCGCGGCCACCACGTACTCGTCCATGTCGAAGGTGCTCAGTGCCAGGACCCGGCACCCGGGCAGGACGCGGGCCAGCTCCCCGGTCGCGGCGACCCCGTCCAGGACGGGCATCCGGATGTCCATCACCACGACGTCGGGGTGCAGCCGCCCGGCGAGCGCGACGGCCTGCGCGCCGTCCTCCGCCTCGCCCACCACCTCGAAGGCCGGGTCGGGGGAGAGGATCAGCGACAGGCCGCGCCGCACCAGCGGCTGGTCGTCCACGATCAGGACCCTGATCCCGGGCGTCACCGGTACACCGCCTCCGCGCGCAGCCCGCCGCCGACGCGCTCGACGTGCTCCCCGCTCTGGACGGCCGCCTCGGCCGTCTCCTCCGCCGCCAGCGGCAGCTCGGCCAGCACGGCGAAGCCGCCCTGCGGCCGCGGCCCCGCCTCCAGGGTGCCGCCGTGCAGGGCGACCCGCTCGCGCATGCCGATCAGGCCGTACCCGCCGCGCACCGGTTCGTGCCCCGCGTCCTGGGACGGCCCGCCCCGGCCGTCGTCGCGCACCTCGACGGTGATCCCGTCCGTACGGTAGGTCAGCAGGACGCAGGCGCTGGCCGGTCCGGCGTACTTGCGCGCGTTGGTCAGGCCCTCCTGGACGATCCGGAACACCGTCAGGCCGAGGGTCGGCGGCAGCGGGCGGCTCGGCCCGCGCACGCCGAGCGTGGTCGGCAGCCCGGCCCGGCGGGACTCCTCCACCAGGCGGGCGAGGTCGTCCGCCCCGGGCTGGGGCGAGGCCGGGGCGGCGTCCGGTTCGTCGCCGGCCCGCAGGACGTCCAGCAGCTGGCGCATCTCGCGCAGGGCCAGCCGCCCGGAGGACTCCAGGGTCACCAGGGCCTCCCGCACCACCTCCGGGTTCGCCAGGTTGGCGCGGGCGCCGCCGGCCATCAGCTGCATGGTGGTGATGTGGTGGGCCACGATGTCGTGCAACTCCCGGGCGATGCGGCGGCGTTCGTCGGCCACCGCGCGGTCGGCCAGCAGCCGGCGGTTGGCCGCCACCTCGCGCTGCCAGCGGGAGACCACGAGGCCGGCCCCGGCCACGAGCGCGGTGGACGCGACGGCCGCGATGGCCGCCTCCGCGGACGGCACCGGGAAGCCGCTCTGGCCCAGCATCGTCACCAGCGCCGTCGCCGCGGCCGCGCCCGCGGCGACCGGCCAGGAGCGGTTGCGGGCGACCGAGTACACCGCCACCGTCAGGACGGCACCGAAGTGGATGCCCATCGGGGCCGACAGGTCGATCGCGTACTGGAACACCAGGACGGCGGCGAGCGCCCGCACCGGGTGGCTCCGCCGGGCGAGCAGCGGCACGCCCGCCAGCACGAGCAGGACGAAGCCCGGCACGCCGACGCCGCGGGCGCCCGCCACCTCGCTGACCAGCAGGTGGGCGAGCAGGTCCAGCGTGCCGACCCCGACGGCCACCAGCGCGTCCGCCTGGGTCCACGGCAGGCCCTCCGCGCGGCCGCGCGGCACCTCGCCCTCGGCCGCACCGGGGTGTTGACGCCCGTCCATCCTCTTCCCTCCCGGCCGACCAGCGTTGACGCCTCATTCTGGCACCGGCCCGACCGGCCCCGGATGGTCCCTCCGGCCGAGGGCGGGCGCACGGACCAGGAGCACGGTCCCGGGTCCGGCCCGCAGGGGGGAGCGGGGGCCCCGGCCCGGATCGTCCGCTGCCCGGACGCCCGGCCTCCCCTTCGCCTGATGGGCTGGAAGCCTGCCGGGAACCCCCGGCGACCAGGTTCGACGTTCGCGTCCACCACCCGGAGGGCTACCGTGATCCGCGCACTGACCGGATTCTCCACCAGACACGCCTGGAAGGTCATCGCCCTGTGGGCGGTGCTGGGCCTGGCACTGGCCGCGCTGAGCCCGACACTGCTCGGCCGGGTCACCCAGTCCCAGACCGGTGACTTCCTGCCGAAGAGCTACGACTCGGCCGCCGCCCTGCGGATCGCCGAGGAGCAGTTCGGGGTGAAGCCCGACGCCACCACGCTCACGGTGCTGGTCGCCCGCAACGACGGCAAGGCGCTCACCGACGGCGACCGGCGGCGGATCGAGACCGAGGCGGCGGAGCTCGGCCAACGCCGGGTCACCATGCCCAGGGACAAGGACGAGCCGGCGTTCCTCAAGCCCGACCGCTCGCAGACCCCCCGGATCGCGCCGGCGATGACGGCGCCCGACCGGAGCTTCGAGCTGCTGTCCGTCGAACTGACCGGCAGCGCCGTGGACGAGGGCGTCCAGGAGGTCTACCGGACCTTCCGGGACTCCGCCCGCGCGGAGTTCGCCGCCGCCGGGATGCGCACCGGATTCACCGGCGCACTGGCCGAGGCCGCCGACAGCGCGGACGACAACCGGGTCGCCGCGCGGATCGGCAGCAGCCTGGTCACCGTGCTGATCGTCCTGCTCAACGTGCTGGTGTTCCGCAGCGTGCTCGCGGCCGTGCTGCCGCTGCTCGCGGTCGCCCTGATCGGCGGCGTGGCGGCCGGAGCGGTGGCACTCGCCGCGACGCTCACCGGCCTGCGGCTGGACGCCTCCACCCCGGGCCTGATCTCCGTGGTGCTGCTCGGCATCGGCGTCGACTACCTGCTGTTCCTGCTCTTCCGGTTCCGCGAGCACCTGCGCGCCCGGCCCGACCAGCCCGCCCGTGCGGCGGCCGCCGAGGTCTCCGGCCGGGTCGGCACCGCGATCACCTCGGCCGCGCTGACCATCGTGGCCGCCTTCGCCACCCTGGGCGTGGCGAGCTTCGGGCAGTTCCGCTCGCTCGGCCCGGCGATCGCCGTCGCCGTCCTGGTCATGCTGCTGGGCAGTCTCACCCTGATGCCGGCCCTGCTCGCCGCCTGCGGCCGCAGGATGTTCTGGCCCTCCCGCAGCCTGGCCCGGCAGCCGCGGGCGGGCGCGGCCGCCCGCTACGGCGCCTTCGTCGCCCGCCGTCCGGTGGCCCTGCTGCTCGGCTCCGTCGCGCTGCTCGGCGCCCTCGCCGCCGGGATGACCGGGCTCCGGATGGACTACGGCCAGGGCGGCGACTCCGGGACGGCGGCCGCGGCCACCGCCAAGGAGATCGCCCGCGCCCTGCCGGCCGGCGTCTCCGACCCGACCACCGTCTACGTCACCGCGAACGACGGCGGCACCCTCGACCCCGCCCGGCTCGACGGCCTCTCCCGCGCCCTCGCCGGGACCGAGGGCGTCGGCCAGGTCGGCGCCACCGTCCTGAACGACAACCACCGCGCCGCCCGGATCGACCTCTTCCTCACCGCCGACCCGCAGAGCGCACGGGCCCGCGACCTGGCCTCCGGCCCGGTCCGCGCCGCCGTCGCCGCCCACACGCCCGCCGGGACGAGCGCCCACGTCGGCGGCACGGCGGCGATCTTCGCCGACATCTCCGTCGCCGTCGACCACGACCTGACGATCGTCTTCCCGGTCGCCGCCGTCCTCATCGCCCTGATCCTGCTGCTCCTGCTGCGCAGCCTGCTCGCCCCGGTGGTGCTGATGCTCGCCGTCGGCCTCGGCTTCGCCGCCACCCTCGGCGCCGCCACCCTGCTGTTCCAGCACGTGCTGGACGAACCCGGCGTCAACTTCACCCTCCCCCTGGTGCTGTTCCTGTTCGTCGTCGCGCTGGGCACCGACTACAACATCCTCATCACCGACCGGATCCGCGAGGAGATGCACCACCCCGGCCCGGCCCGCAGCGCCGTGGCCCGCGCCGTCCGCCACACCACGCCCGCCGTCGCCACCGCCGGCCTGGTGCTGGCCGGCTCCTTCGCCACCCTCGCCACCACCCCCGGCAGCGCCCAGATCGCCTTCGCGCTGACGCTCGGCATCCTGCTCTCCGCCGTCGTCCTCTCGCTCGCCCTGGTCCCGGCCCTGGCCACCCTCCTCGGCCGCGCCCTGTGGTGGCCCCTGCGCCCCACCCGCCACCACACCCCCGCCGCCCCCACCCCGCCCCCCACCCGCGCCCTCGTCCCCTGACCACCCGCCCCTGCGGCCCGCCGCTCCCGCCCGCCCCTCCCACCCGCCCCTCCTGACCGCCCGTACACCGCCGCCCGGCCCAACCGCCGGGCGGCGGTGACGACGACGGCCGCCTCCGCGGCACCTGCTCAGCCGCCGTGCGCGGGGATGCGGACGGCGAGGATCGCCATGTCGTCGTGGCCGTCGCTGGGATGGCGGTCGGCGAGGGTGCGGACGAGGTCGTCCAGGGGCTGGTGGGCGTGGGCCGCGGCGAGGTCGGCGAGGGCGTCCAGACGTTCGTCGATCGGGTGATCGGGGTGTTCGACGAGACCGTCGGAGAACAGCAGGACGGTGGCGCCCGCAGGCAGCGGGCGGGTGTGGTCCGGGCGGTGGACGTCGGGGTCGACGCCGAGCGGGATCCCGGGCTCGGCGCGCAGGTACCGGGCGGTGCCGTCGGGCGCGAGGACGAGGGGCGGCAGATGGCCGGCACTGCTCCAGTGCAGTGCCCAGCCGTCGCCGACGGGCTCGATCCGGGCCAGGCACGCGGTGGTGACCGGGAGGTCGGTGATGGCGTGGACGGTGTGGTCGAGCTGGGTGAGCACGGAGCTGGGCGGGGTCCTGCGGTCGTAGAGCAGCGCGCGGAGCATGTTGCGGGCCTGGGCCATCGCGGCCGCGGCGTGCAGGTCGTGGCCGACGACGTCGCCGATGACCGCCGCGCACGCCCGGTCCGGCAGGACGACGGCGTCGTACCAGTCGCCGCCGACGCTCGCCGGCTCGGCGGCGGTGCGGTAGACCGCGGCCCCGGAGAACGGGGCGAGGTCCGGCAGGGTGGGCAGCAGCAGGCGCTGGAACTGCTCCGCGCTGTCCCGCATGTACCCGAACAGGCGGGCGTTCTCGATGGCGATGCCCGCGGCTCCCGCGAGCGCGCGCACCACCTCCTCGTCCCCCTGGTCGAACGGCCGGCCGTCGCGCCGCTCGGAGAGGTACAGGTCGCCGTAGATCTCGCCGCGCACGGTGACCGCGACACCCAGCAGGGTCCGCATGGGCGGGTGGCCGGGCGGGAACCCGACCGACGCCGGATGGGAGGGGATGTCGTCCACCCGCAGCGGCTCGGGGTGGTGGATGAGGTGGCCGAGGACGCCGCGGCCGTGGGGGAAGTCGATGCCCGCGAGGGCGGAACGCTCCTCCTCCGTGAGACCGGCGGTGATGAACTGCTCCAGGCAGTCACCGGAGGGGCGAGCACACCGAGCGCGCCGTAGCGCGCGCCGGCCAGGTCCATCGCGGTGGTGACGATCCGGTGCAGCACCGCCGGCAGGTCGAGGTCGCCTCCGATGGCCAGCACCGCCGACAACAGGCCCTGCAACCGGTCCTTCGCCCGCGCCAGCTCGCGCAACCGCCGGGCGGCGCCCTCCAACTGCTGGTCCAGGTCCAGCCGCAGCCCCGGCCCGTCACCCCCGTCCGGCGGTCCAGCGGACTCCGCGCCGCTGCTCACCACGCTGCTCCCGCGATCTCGATCACCAGCCCACGGTAACCACGCCGCACTCCTGCGGCCCGGAGCACACGCACAGCGCACACCGGCCGAGCGACGCCGTGGGGGAGGCGGCCGCACGGGTGATGCCGTCGATCCGCTGGAGCCAGGGGGTGCACGAGGGCACCGGCCGGCGGGCCCGTATCCTGACCCGGACGACGCGGGCACGGCTCGGCCGTCGCCGTTGCCGCCGCCCCGGCGCAGCCGGGCGCCGCCCCACCCCGGGTACCAGAACTCCCGGCGAACGTCAGGGAGTCGACCAGTGATCAGCATGGCCGCGGTAGGGGGAGTGGCCCTGGTCGAACTGGGCATGGCCCTGACTCCCGGACCGAACATGATCCACCTCACCTCGCGCGCGATCACCCAGGGCCGCCGAGCGGGGCTGGTCAGCCTGAGCGGGACCGCCGTGGGATTCCTGTGCTACCTGCTGGCCGCCGCCGCGGGCCTGTCCGCGCTGTTCGCCGCCGTGCCGCCGGCGTTCACGGTGGTCAAGCTCGCCGGGGCCGCCTACCTGGCCTACCTGGCGTGGGGCATGCTCAAGCCCGGAGGCCGCTCGCCCTTCGCACCGGCCCACGACCTGCCCGCGCTCTCCGACGCCCGACTGTTCTCCACGGGCCTCCTGACCAACCTGCTCAACCCCAAGATCGCCCTCATGTACGCCGCCCTCCTGCCCCCGTTCATGGATCCGCAGGCGGGCCCGCACTGGGCGCAACTGCTCCAGCTCGGCGGCGTGCAGATCGTCGTCGGGCTCTCCGTCAACGCCCTGATCATGCTGGGCGCGGCCCGGGTGTCGGGATTCCTGGCCGCCCGCCCCCGCCTGATGACCACCCAGCGATTCGCGGCGGGCGGCCTGCTCGGCGTCTTCGCGCTGCGCACCGCCCTGTCCCGTACGACCGTCTCGGGCTGAGCCCTTCCCCTGCGCCGGAGACGCCGCCGGCGGTCCGCTACGTCGTGGCGGAGAAGGCGCGGCGGTAGGAGCGGGGCGGGACTCCGCGGCGCCGCACGAAGTGCTCGCGCAGGACGGCGGCGCTGCCGTAGCCGACCCGGCGGGCGATCTCCTCGACGGGGAGGTCTGTGGTCTCCAGGAGGTCCTCGGCCCTGCTCAGCCGCAGGCTCCGCAGCCAGGCGTGCGGGGTGGTGCCGGTCGCGGCGGTGAAGCGGCGGGCGAAGGAGCGTTGGCTCATCAGGGCGCGGCGGGCCAGTTCCGTGACGGGCAGCGGCTCGTGGAGGTGCTCGCGGGCCCAGGCGAGTACGTCGGCGAGCCGCTCGTCGTGGCCGTCCTCGGGGGCGGGCGCGGTCAGGTACTGGGCCTGCCCGCCGTCGCGGTGGGAGGGCAGCACCATGTCCCGGGCGACGGCGTTGGCCAGCGCGGCGCCGTGCTCCCGCCGCAGCAGGTGGAGGCACAGGTCGAAGCCCGCGGCGGCTCCCGCGCCCGTGGCGATGCTCCCCTCGTCGACGTAGAGCGCGTCGGGTACCACGGTGACCCCGGGGTGGCGGTCGGCGAGCAGGTCGGCGAACCGCCAGTGCGTGGTGGCCCGCCGGCCGTCGAGCAGTCCGGCGGCGGCGAGCGCGAACGTGCCGACGCAGTGGGCCGCGACCACGGAACCGCGCCCGTGCGCGGTCCTCAGCGCGTCGAGCACGGCGGGGGCCGGTGGCGTGCGGAAACCGGCCCAGGGCAGGGCGATGACCAGATCGGCGTCGGCGAGCCGGTCCGGTCCGTGCGCGACGGACAGCGGCACGCCGCAGTCCGCGGGCACCGGGCCGGGCCGGTCGGCGCACAGGGTGAGGTCGAAACCGGGCAGCGCCGCTCCGTGGGGGCCGAAGACCTCGGTGACGATGCCGACGGCGAGCATGCCGACGCCGGGAGGGACGTACGCGGCGACGGTCTTGAAGGGCGGCATGGGCGCAGTGTGGCACACGGTTGGCACGAATCCTGCGATCACTGGCAGATCTGCCACTCGTTGATGATCATCAGGCGCGGAAGGCTTGGGGCCATGACAGACGCACCGCTCGGCCGCAGCGCCGTGTACCAGGTCCTGACCACCGGCTACGTGGGCTCCACCGGCCCCGGAGTCGCCGCGACCGTCTCCTACGTGTCCGACGCGGGACGGCACGTGATCTTCGACCCGGGCATGGTGGCGAGCCGCGACGACATCCTCGTCCCGCTCGCGGAGCTGGGGCTCGGCCCCGAGGACATCACCGACGTGGTGCTCAGCCACCACCACCCGGACAACACCATGAACGCCGGCCTCTTCGCCCGCGCCCGGGTGCACGACCACAAGGTGGAGTACCTGGACGACCAGTGGACGAACCGGGACGCGGAGGGCTACGAGCTCACCCCGTCGCTGCGGCTGATCCGCACCCCGGGCCACAGCCCCGAGGACATCACGCTGCTCGCGGGCACGGACTCGGGCGTGGTGGCCTTCGCCGGCGACCTGTGGTGGCACGCGGACGGCCCGGCGGACGACCCGGTGGCCCCCGACCGGGAGGTGCTGCGCGCGTCCCGGCTGCGGGTGCTGGCCGCCGCGGACCTGATCGTGCCCGGCCACGGCGCCCCGTTCAAGGGCGACGACACCACCCCGCGCTAGCGGTCCCGTCAGGTGGTCGGTGGCCTGTACCCGGAGGCCGGCCACCTGACGCGACCGCGCGCGGGCGCCGCGGGCGCCGCGCGGCCGTTCAGGCCGGGGCGATGACGAAGCCGCTGCGGGGGCGGGCGATCACCCGGCTCAGCGGGATGCCGAGGTCCTGGTCGGGGACCGTGTAGTCGAGGCGGGCCAGCCGTGGGGCGAGGGACTCCAGCAGCCCGACCACGACGCCCTCGCCCGGGCAGCGGTGGCCGGTCGCGGCGTCGCCTCCGCCCTGGGGGATCAGCTCCTGCGGGTCGGCGGGCCGGTCGAGGAAGCGCTGGGGGCGGAAGCGGTAGGGGTCGCCCCACAGGTCGGCGTCGTGGTTCTGCCCGTAGAGGTCGAGCAGGACCAGGGTGTCGGCCGGGATCTGCTCGCCCGCGAAGACCAGGCCGGCGGCCGCCTTGCCGCCGACGAACGGGGCGAAGGGGTAGAAGCGGCGCACCTCCTGGGCGAAGGCGGTCGCGAAGGCGCCGTCGCCCTCGGCCAGCGGTCCGCGGTGCTCGGGCCAGCGGTGCAGGGCGTGGGCCGTGAAAGCGGTGAACCAGCAGACGGCGGTGGTGGGCCGCAGGATGTTCAGCAGCTCCACCGCCGCGACCCGCGCGGGCAGCGGTTCGCCGTCGGCGTCCCGGTGCGCGGCCACGACGTGGACGGCGCTACCCGCCGGCACGCGCAGCGAGCCGTCGCGGACGGCTTCGACCAGCTCGGCGAGCGAGCGCTCCCGGCGCCGGCGGGCCAGCCGGGCCCGCCAGTGCCGCGGGCCCGGGGTGGAGAAGCCGTCCACCATGGCGACCAGGTCGCGGGCGAACGGCGCCACCTCGTCGTCGTGCAGCGTGAGACCGGCCCAGCGGGCGACGCCCGCGGCCAGCACCTCGGCCGCCGCGTCCAGCACGACGACCCGGCCGCGATCGCGCCAGGCCGGTACCGCGGCGTCCCAGGCCGCGCCCACGTCCTGGACCAGTCGGCCCCGCCGCTGCGGATCGGCGAGCAGGCCGAGGAACATCGCCTTGCGCAGCTGGTGCTCCGGCCCGTCGAGGCCGTGGACGGCGCCTTGGCCGAAGAGGGTGCTGAGTACCGGTTCCGGCAGCGCGCCGGCGCGCCGGATGTGGCGCTCGTCGTAGAAGAACCGCACCGCCTCGGGGCCGTGCAGGACGACGGCGGGCCGCCCGAGCAGCCGGGTGCGCAGCACCGGGCCCGGCCGGCGGCGCCGCTCGTCGGGTAGCCACGCGTAGCCGTGCAGCAGCAGCGACAGGGTGCTGTCGCTCCGGGGGAAGGTTCCTTGGTCCATGGGGCGTCGGCTGCCCTGGGGGCGCGAGGTGAAACCGGGACGCCGGGGCGCCGGAGTGTCGCCTGGGACGGCCGGCCCGGACCGGGCGCGCGCCCTGCGGGGGACCGGCCGACCCCACAACCGGATAGTTCATCCGTTCCTGTGCTACCGTTCCGACAAGCGGATGACTTATCCGTATTTCTTCGGGGTGGAGGGCACATGCGGAAGACAGCCGTCGTCACGGCCGGTACGGCCGGTATCGGCCTGGAGACGGCGCTGGGACTGGCCGCCGCCGGGTACGCGGTCACCGTGGTCGGCCGCGACGCCGACCGGGGCGCGCGGGCGGTCGCCCGGATCGACGCGACGGACCCGGCGCACCGCAGCCGGTTCCTGTCCGCCGACCTCGGCTCGCTCGACGACGTCCGCGCGCTCGCCGACCGGATCACCGCCGACCACGCCGCCTGCGGCGACCCGCTGACCGTTCTCGTCAACAACATCGGCGCGATGTTCCCCGAGCGGCTGACCCTGGACGGCGTCGAGGCCTCGTTCGTCGTCAACCACCTCTCGCCGTACCTGCTGACCGAACGGCTGCTCCCCACCCTGACCGCCGGCGCGCCGAGCAGGATCGTGAACGTGACCTCGGGAGCGGTCGCCCTCGCCAAGCGGCGGTTCGACGCCGTCGAGCCGCCCGGCGGCTACTACGGCTTCCACTGGTACGGCCGCGCCAAGCTCGCCAACCTCGCCTACACCCTCGACCTGGCCGCGCGCCTGGACGGTACGGGCGTCTCGGTCTTCGCCGCCGACCCCGGCGGCGCCGCGACCGACATGACCAGCGGCACCATGACCGACCCGAAGATCGTCTCGCCGGCCCTGCGGCTGCTGTGGCCCCTGGTGCGCCGCAGGTTCGAACGCTCGACCTCGGGCCCGGCCTCGGCGGCCGCCAGGCCCTCGATCGCCGCGGCCACGGACGAGACCCTGACCGGCCGGACCGGCCTCCTCATCGGCGCCCAGGCCCGCCCGGTCGCGCCGCCGCGCGCGGCGGCCGACCCCCGCCTCGCCGAGGCCGTACGCCGCCTCAGCGAACGGCACGCGCCGGTCACGACCACCTGACCGCCTCCGCCGGGGCGCCGGCGGAGGGATCATCCGGATGGGCCATCCGGTTAGCATGTCCCCATGACGACGCCCCTGCGCAAGGACGCGGCCCGCAACTGGGACCGCATCGTCTCCGTCGCCCGTGCCCTGGTCGACCAGGGCGAGCCGCTGCAGCTCAACGACGTCGCCCGCCGTGCCGGACTCGGCGTGGGCACCGTCTACCGGCACTTCGCCACGCCCGAGGCCCTCCTGGAGACCGTCGCCACCCCCTGCCTGGAAGCCCTGGCCGCCCACGGGGAGCGGGCCCTGGCCGACAGCGACCCCCGGCGCGCTCTCGAGGGCTTCCTGCTCCACACCGTCGAAGCCCAGGTCGGCGACGCCTCCCTGGCCCCGGTCACCGCCGCACCCGCGGACACCCTTCCCCGCACCACGGAACTCAAGGCGTCGCTCCGAGCGGCCGGCACCGCCCTCCTCGACCGGGCCCGCGAGGCCGGAGCGGTCCGCGCCGACCTCACCCCGGCCGACCTCGTCCCGCTCATGTGCGGCATCGCCCACGCCGTCGACGTCCACGGAGGCACGCCCGCCGACCGGATCGACACCGCCCGCCGCTACCTGGCCACCGTGCTCGGGGGCCTGCGCGCCGCACCGGCGAACGCCTGAACCGCCCCCGCCCCCGCACGGCCGCCCACCTCCCGCGCGCCCTTCGCACCGGAACCGGCGACCCGGACCCGGGCGTCCGACCTCCCGGGGCGCCGTCGTCCGCCGCCGGGAGGGGTTTCGGATCGTGAGGATCGTGCTGTGGGCCGTCGTCGGGGTGCTGTTCGCGCTGCTACCGCTCGCCCACTGGCTGCTGCGCGCCCGTCCCACGCCGCTGAGGGCACCCGTCGCCGCCGTACTGGTGCTCTGGCTGGGGCTGGTGCTCGCGGTGGCGTCCGACCTGCTGCACCCGCGCAGTGAGGCCGAGCTCTACCTGCTCTACACGCCGCTCGCCGAACTGGCCGTCCTGCTCGGCCTGCGGCTGGAGCGGCGGATCGCCGGGCCGGGTACGGACCGCCCGACCGGCTGGTCCCGGGCGGCGGGCATCGCCTTCCACGGCCAGCTGGCCCTCGTCCTCACCGCCACCCCGCTGCTGGCGCTCGCGGCCTTCCACGAGGCGGACCTCCCGTCCGCGAAGGCCCTGCCGCAGCCGCCGCCCGGCTACACCCTCCTCGACACCGACAAGGGCTGCGGCAACGGCAGCGGCGCCTCCTGCTGGCGCACGCTCTACCTCACGGGCCCGCCCGACGTGCCGACGGCGGAGGCCGCCGACCGGCTCCGGCCCCGGCAGCGGTGCGAGACGAACGGCTGGCTGATCGACCGCCGCGACCTGTGCACCCAGGTGAGCACCGACGGCGCCGCGATCGTCTACCGGGTCCACCTCAGCGGCGGCCTCTAGCCGTTCCGTGAGGGCGGGGACGCGGCCCGGCCCGGCGGGTGCCACCGGCCGGGCCGGGTCCATGAACC
The DNA here is from genome assembly GCF_042894165.1 of Kitasatospora sp. NPDC001547. Taxonomy (NCBI): domain Bacteria; kingdom Bacillati; phylum Actinomycetota; class Actinomycetes; order Kitasatosporales; family Streptomycetaceae; genus Kitasatospora; species Kitasatospora sp. NPDC001547. The sequence continues at coordinate 259,075 of NZ_JBIAVL010000007.1, forward strand.
GGGGGCCCGGCCGATCAGGTCCAGGGCAGCTGGCCGGCGGCCCGCCGCAGGGTGCCGCGGAGCTGTTCCATCGGGCGCTGCTGTTCGCCGTGCAGGGCGTTGAGGACCACGAGCGCGCCGGTGAACGCCGGGACGGCCCACTGGACGCAGCGCAGCTGGCGGCGGGCGCGCTCCAGGTCGACGGGGTGGTGGGCGGCCTTGTCGCGTTCGCGGGGGTCGGGGGAGGTCGCCAGGCGGACCTTCGCGCCGAGGACCCCGGCCCAGGCGGTGGTGGCGAGGGCGGCCGCGGTGCAGGCGGTCTTGGCGACCGTGGAGGCGGCCAGGCCCTGCTGGAGCGGGACGCGTGCGGCGTTGACGGCCAGCAGGCCGCCGGTGCCGACCATGTGGACGCCGATGGCCACGAGGTTCACCGGAGCCCAGCGGGTCCAGCCGGTGGAGGCGATCCGGTCGGCGCCCTCCCGGGAGCCGCCTTCCGCGGCCGCCGCCTCGTTGAGGGCCACGGCACCCATCAGCGCCCCGCCGAACCACGCCGCCAGCCCCAGGTCGTGCATGCTGCGCAGGACGGTGTTCCGTTCCGACATCCCTGCCTCCTCGCTCGGGTGCCGGAGAGGCCGGCACCCGCCTCACGCTTCCCGGACCGGCAGGGCGCCACCATCGGGGCTGCGCTGTTGGAGGGCAACCCCCAGCCCGGGCGGACAGCGGACAGCGGACGGCGGGCAGCGGACGGCGGACGGCCTACGGTTGTGGCGGAGGCGCTCCCCGGGCTTCCGGTGGCGGTTGGCGGTGTCACGGCCGGCCGCCGCGGCGCAGCGGCCCCCAGGGGCCGGGCTGGCGCGTGACCTCGTGCTCGGCCTGGGCGATGACGTCGGGGCTGATGCGGGCGAGCGGACGGGCGTCGGTGAGCAGCGGCTCGTTGTCCGGTCCGCGGCCGGTCTCCGTGCCGGTGAGGATCCAGGGATGGACACCGGGGGCCTTGTCGCGTCGCAGGTGGCAGTAGTCGTACAGGCGGCGGGCGACCCACAGGCGCAGCGGGCGGTCCTGCCACCAGTCCTCGACGGCGAGCGGGGTGACGGACAGCCCTGGCAGCGGGACGCCGGTGAGGTCGTCGAGGCTGCGGCTGCCGTCGGTGAGGTCGGTGTCGGGGCCGCGGGACCAGCGCACGTACAGCCGGTCGGGGTGGGTGCGCAGGAGGTCGGCGAGGGCGTCGAGGGTGGTGATGTCGGGGTGGGGGTAGCGCGGCATGGTCGTGGGCCCGCCGGGGGAGGGCCGGCCGGCCCCGGGGAGGGGTGGGCTGGCCGGCCGGTGGGCGGCGGCGGGTCGGTCAGTCGGTGGAGATGGCCTCGAGGAGGTCCCCGGCCTTGGCGTCGGGCAGGGCGCGGGCGACGTCGGCCAGGGCGACGATGCCCACCAGCCGGTGGCCGTCGATGACGGGCAGCCGGCGCACCTGGTGGGAGCCCATGGTGCGCAGGATCTCGTTGGCGTCGTCGTCGGCGCCGATGGTGACGGCCTCGCCCTGCGCGAGTTCGCCGGCCTTCACCTGGGCGGGGTCCTTGCCGGCCCCGAGGACCTTGACGACGATGTCGCGGTCGGTGAGGACGCCCTTGAGCCGGTCGTCGGTGCCGCAGATCGGCAGGGCGCCGACGCCCAGCTCGGTCATCTTCTTCGCGGCCTCCAGGACGGTCTCCTGCTCGCCGATGCACTCGGCGCCCTCGGTCATGATCTCGCGGGCCGTGGTCATGGTGTTCTCCTCTCGTCACACGGGTCTCCGGACGCACCTCGCCGGACAGCGCGGGGCCCGCGGCCCCGCGGCGGCGCTGTCGGTGCCGTCCGCCCTCTCGCCAGCTCGGCTGCCCACCGGAGCCCGGGTCATGCCTCCCGGCCCTGCCTTCCCGGCAGCTGCCGCCCGCCCTGCCGCCGGACACCCGGGAAACGGCCGGAACGGGCCGCGCCCGGCCCCGGCCGGTGACCGGACTCCGACTACGCTCGTCCCTGTCCGCCCGACCCGAACCGGAGCCCGGAACCGTGCGACTGCTCGTCACCTCCGACACCCACGTGCCCACCCGGGCGCGGGCCCTGCCGGACCTGTTCCTGCGCGCCGTCAACGAGGCCGACGTGGTGTTCCACGCCGGGGACTGGGTCGACACCGCCACGCTCGACCTGTTCGAGGCCCGGGCCCGGCGGCTGGTCGCCGTCCACGGCAACAACGACGGACCGCAGCTGCGCGAACGGCTGCCGGAAGTGGCCCGGGTCGAAGTGGAGGGCCTGCGCTTCGTGGTCGTGCACGAGACCGGCCCCGCCCGGGGACGTGAACAGCGGTGCCGCTCACGGTTCCCCGACGCGGACGTCCTGGTCTTCGGCCACAGCCACATCCCGTGGGACAGCCGGGGCCCGGGCGGACTGCGGCTGCTCAACCCCGGCTCGCCGACCGACCGGCGCCGCCAGCCCTTCGCCACCTACCTCACCGCCCGGGCCCACGACGGCCACCTCACCGAGGTGCGCCTCCACCGGCTGCCGCCGCGCTCCTGACCTGCCGGGACGGCCGTGACGCCGAAGCCGTCGGCCGGCCCGGCCGCGCCCGCTGCTCGCGGGGCGGCCGGCGCCCGCCGGACGGCGCTCGACGAGCAGGCCCGCGTCAGCCCGGACCACGAGGAGCCGGATGCGCGGCCGGACGACCGGCCTGAACCCGCCCGGCCGGGGTAGGCGCGCCCTCGACGGGCGGTCGGGCGCACGGCGCGGCCGGTCGACCGGCAGAGCAGGAGTGCACAGGGACAGGAGGTGACCGCTGTGTCGAGCACGCGGCTGTACCGCGCCGGGCCCGCCCCCGGAGTGGACGGATCGGGCCAGGAGCCGGTGGGTGAGCTGGTGAAGCGGGCCTCGCAGCAGCTGACCGAGCTGGTGCGGGACGAACTGCGCCTGGCGCAGGCGGAGATGAAGGAGAAGGGCCGGTGCTACGGCAAGGGCGGAGGCCTGTTCGGCGGCGCCGGGCTGGCCGGGTTCCTGATGGCGCAGGCGCTGGTCGCCACGGTGATCGCCGCACTGGCGGTCGCGCTGCCGGTCTGGGCGGCCGGGCTGATCGTCACCGCCGCGCTGGGTCTGGTCGCCGCAGTGCTGGCCGTGAGCGGGAAGAAGCAGGTCGACCGGGCCGGGCCGGCCCTGCCCGAGCGGACCGTCGAGAACGTGAAGGCCGACGTGGCCGAGATCAAGGAGAGGGCACACCGATGACCCAGCCGCCGTACGACGAATCCATCGCCTCCAGCCCGGAGGAGCTGCGTGAACAGGTCGAGCGGACCCGGGCCGAGCTCGGAGGGACGATCCAGGCGCTCGCGGCGAGGACCGACGTCCGGGCGCGCGCCCAGGAGAAGGCCGCCGAGGTCAAGGAGCAGGCCGCCCACAAGGCCGGGGAGCTGAAGGCGAAGGCCGCCGAACTGGCCCACCAGGCGCAGGACCGGCTGCCCGATCCGGTCAGGCACAAGGCCGCCGAGGCCGGTCACCTGTGGGAGGAGAAGGTGCCCGAGCCGGTGCGGGAGAAGGCCGCCCGGGGGGCGCGGCTGGCGCGGGCCAACCGCACGGTGCTGGTGGCGGCGGCGGGGGCGGCCGCCGTGGTGTGGCTGGTCTGCCGCCGCCGGAGGGGGTGAGCCGGGTGAAGGCCTCGAAGATCGCCTACAAGCCGGTCGGGCTCGTCCTCGGCGCCCTCAGCGGCATGGCCGCGGGAGTGCTGTTCAAGCAGGCGTGGAAGGCGCTCGGCCACGACGAGGACGCCCCGGACGCCACCGACGAAGCCCGCTCCTGGCGGGAGGTGCTGCTCGCGGCCACGCTCCAGGGCGCGATCTTCGCCGGGGTCAAGGCGGCCGTCGACCGCACCGGCGCCACCGCCGTACGCCGGATGACCGGAACCTGGCCCGGCTGAGCAGCAGCCGCTGGACGTCGGACGGCAGGTGTGCACGGCTCCCGCTGGTGCACACCTGGCCCCGGCGGCACCGGAGGAGCCGCCGGGGGCGGGGCGGGTCACTCGCAGGCGGTGCCGTCGCCGTCGCGGTCGAGCCCGGCGCGGTAGCCGGGCTCGCCCCGGTGCAGCGGGGCTGCGCCGGCGGCCTTCGCCGCGCTGCAGTTGGCGTAGTACGCATCGCCGCCGCCCCCGCCGGAGGACGAGCTCGACCCGCCGCTGGAGGAGGTGCCCCCGCTGCTGCCGCCGGTCGATCCGCCCGTCGATCCGCCGGACGAGCTGCTGCCGCCCGTCGATCCGCCGGACGAGCTGCTGCCGCCCGTCGATCCGCCGGACGAGCTGCTGCCGCCGGAGGAACCGTGGGCGGGACGGGTCTCGCAGGCGGTGCCGTCGCCGTCGGAGTCCAGGCCCGCGCGGTAGCCGGCGTCGCCCCGGTGCAGCGGTGCCGCGCCGCCCGCCCACGCGGCCGCGCAGTCCGCGAAGTACACGTCGGCCTTCGGCGGGGCGGCCTCCGAAGGGGCGGACGGCTGCGCCGGCACGGGCGTCTGGGTCGGCGTGGGAGTCGGGGTCGCGGTGGCCGTGGCGGTCGGGGTCGGAGCCGCGGTCGCGGTGCCCGGCGAGGCCGAAGCCGAGGCAGAGGGGGAGGGGGCGGTTGCCGTGGCCGCGGCGACCGGACGGGCGGTGTCCGGCTTCTTCGGGTCGGCGACCACGGCCGCGAACCAGATCAGGCAGTAGAGGCCGCCGACCACGCTGACGGCCACCTTCGCCGGACGCCGCCACGGCGAGGTCCACAGCAGGACCAGGCCCACCGGCGGCAGGAAGACGAGGGCGAGGACGATCACCGCGGGTCTGCGCCACCACGGGCGGGCGCCCGCGCGCGCGGGTGAAGGCGGAGGGAAAGAGCTGGTCATCGGTGAATCAAATCATCGTCCCTGCGCGGCTCGTACCAGAATTCATCACGTTTCAACTACATCTGCGGCACCCCGTCCGGAGTAATAAGGTGCAGGGGTGATCGAACTGGTGATCTTCGACTGTGACGGCGTGCTGATCGACAGCGAGCCGATCGGCGTCGAGGTGGACAAGGTGGCGATGGCGGCGCTCGGGCTGCCGATGGGCGAGCAGGAGATCGTCGAGCGGTTCGTCGGGCTGTCGCAGGGTGCGAAGACGGCGGCGCTGGAGGAACTGCTCGGGCGGGAGCTGCCCGCCGACTGGTGGGAGGAGTACCGGCCGCTGCACACCCGGCTGACCGAGGAGCGGCTGGGCCCGGTGGACGGGATCGTCGAGGCGCTGGAGCGGATCGACCTGCCCGGGTGCGTGGCCTCCAACAGCAGTCACCGCTGGCTGCGGCGGGGGCTGGGCCTGACCGGGCTGTACGAGCGGTTCGCCGGGCGGATCTTCAGCGGCGCGGAGGACGTGCCGCGCGGAAAGCCCGCGCCGGACCTGTTCCTGCACGCGGCCCGCACGCTGGGCGCCGACCCGGCCCGCTGCGTGGTGGTGGAGGACAGCCCGCACGGCCTGAGCGCGGCGAACGCGGCCGGCATCCCCGCCTTCGGCTACACCGGCGGCGTCAACTCCGCCGACCGCCTGGCCGGCCCGGGCCGGATCCTGTTCGGCGACATGCGCGAACTGCCCGGCCTGCTCGCCGCGCACGCCCACTGACCCGACCGGGGCGCTCGGCGGGCGAGACGATCGGACATCTTCTGAAGACTGAAGGATATTCAGCGGCTCGTTCGATCTTCCTAGGGTTGAGGACATCAGGAGCCGGGCCGACAGGGACCGGACCGAGCGAGAGGCAGTCCTCCCATGCGCGCAGTCATCCAGAAGTCCTTCGGCGGCCCCGAGGTCCTGGAGGTGGTCGAGACCGAGCGGCCCGCCCCGCTCGGCGGCGAGGTCCTCGTCCGGGTCCACGCCAGTGGCGTCAACCCGGTGGACGTGGCGGTCCGTTCGGGCGCCTACCCGCTGCTCGGCGAGCCGCCGTACGGGGTCGGCTGGGACATCTCCGGTGTCGTCGAGGAGGCCGGTCCCGGGGCCCGGTTCAAGCCCGGTGACGAGGTCTTCGGGATGCCGTTCTTCCCCCGCGCCGCCACCGGCTACGCCGACTACGTCGCCGTCCCCTCGCGGCAGGTGGCCCGCAAGCCCGCCACGCTCGACCACGTGCAGGCCGCCGCGCTCCCGCTGGCCGCGCTCACCGCCTGGCAGGGCCTGGTCGACGCGGCCGGGCTGACCGAGGGTCAGCGCGTCCTGATCCACCGCGCGGCCGGCGGAGTCGGCCACTTCGCCGTCCAGATCGCCAAGGCCCGCGGCGCCCACGTCATCGCGCTGGCGAGCGGGGCCAAGCACGAGTTCGTGCGCGGCCTGGGCGCGGACGAGGTGATCGACTACCGGACCACCGACTACACCGAGGCGGTCGCCGACGTCGACGTCGTCTTCGACTCCTCCTCCGAGGGCACCCGGGCCCTGGAGGTGCTGAAGCCGGGCGGCGCCCTGGTCAGCATCATGGAGCACTGGAACACGGAGCTCGCCGCGAAGATCGAGGAGGCCGGCCGGCGCTTCGCGGGCGTCTCCGTCGAGCCCGACTACGCCTCGCTGGAGGCCATCGCCGCTTTGGTCGACGAGGGCCGGATCCGCCCGCACATCGCCGGGACCTTCCCGCTCGCGGAGGCCGGCAAGGCGCACGAGCTGGTCGGCTCGGGCCGGGTGCAGGGCAAGGTCGTGCTGACCGTCGTCTGAGCCGCCATGGGGACGGACGCGGCGCCGGGCCTCCGCCCGATCGGGGGACGGGCGGATGCCGGGCGCTGCGGGCGGGGGCGGGAGGGAAGCCGGCGCGCGTCGGGCCGGCGGCCGCCGGTAACCGCGCCGGGAGCCGGTGGCGGCAGCCCCTAGGGTGGGGGCGAAACCGCGGCGGACCGTGGACGGACGGAGAACGGGGGAAGGTCGTTGGACATCCTGACCGAGGCGCTGAGCTCGATGCGGACGGGGCTGCCCACATCGGTGCGCACCGAGGGCCGGGCCCCCTGGGGCCTGCGCCTGCCGCCGGTCGCCGGAGCCGGCTTCCACGTGGTGCTGCACGGCACCTGCTGGCTGATCCCGCTGGGCTGCGCGTCCAGCACCGAGCCGATCGCGCTCAACCCGGGGGACGTGGTCTTCCTGCGGGACGGCAGCGGCCACATCCTGGCCGACCACCCGTCCACCCCGGCCGAGCCCGAGCGGCCCGACCAGTACCGCCCGACCGGGCCGATCGGCACCGTGACGCTCGGCGGCGACGGCGCCCGCACCAGCCTGCTGTGCGGCAACTACCACCTGGACAAGGGCCGTCCGCACCCGCTGGTCCGCCAGCTGCCCGAGGTCGTCCACCTGACCACCGGGCACGGCCGGCACCCCGAGCTGAGCGCCGCCGTCCAGCTGCTCGGGGCGGAGCTGGAGAACCCGCGCCTCGGGTCGACCGGCATCGTCCCGGCCCTGATCGACTCGCTGCTGCTCTACATCCTGCGGGCCTGGCTCGACGACCGGCCCACGGCGGCCGCGGCCGGGTGGGCGGCCGCGCTGGGCGACTCCGCGGTCGCGCCGGCCCTGGCCGCCATCCACGAGGACCCGGCGACCCCGTGGACGGTGGAGTCGCTGGCCCGACGGGTGGGCCTGTCCCGGGCGGCCTTCGCCCGGCGGTTCACCACGATGGTGGGCGAGCCGCCGATGGCCTACCTGACCCGGTGGCGCCTGACCACCGCGGCCCGGCTGCTGCGCGAGTCGCAGGCCCCGCTGACCGCGGTGGCCGCCCAGGCCGGGTACGGCTCCGAGTACGCGTTCGCGAAGGCGTTCAAGCGCGAGTTCGGCCAGGCGCCGGGCGGCTACCGCCGCGAGCTCAGGGCCGCCGCCTGAGCCGCGGACGCCCGCACCCGACCACGGCGGCGTTGGTGAACGTGCCTGCGCCGTAAGGGACTTGGACCGGTATCTGGACCGGAACCGGCGCGGGCCCCCCGTGCGGTACGGGGCCCGACGCCTGCGGCGGGCCCGGTGGCCGTTGGGTCCGGGGGCGGGTGGGCCGGATGCCGGGTGGTGCCCCGGAGGGGCGGTCGGCTCCGTCTGGAGGCCCGGTGGAGGTTTCGGATGGGGGGCGCGGCGGTCTGCTGTACTCCCTGTCGTCGGGCCTGACCGGGCCCGACACGACGATCCGAGGGCTGGTCACCCGGGGTGCGACGAGGTTCCGGGTGGCGAGGGCCACCGAGGGAAAGCAGGCGGCAGCATGCGAGGTATCACTGTGGGGGCCGGTCGCGGACGGGCGAGGCTCGCTGTCATCGCGGCGGGGGCGGCGGCCGTGGTGGTGGGCGGGCTGGTCTCGGCGCAAGGCGCTTCGGCGGGCACCGTGCACCCCACCGGCTACACCTGCCGCAGTGACCAGACGGGCAGCTACGCCGCTGTGGCGTTCGGGGTCTCGCTCGACTCCTGCGCGCTCGGGAACGGGTACAACGGGGTCGCGGCCCGGGTGGGGGTCCACAACTCCAACGGCACCCTGGTCGACGTGTGCGCCCACGCGGTGGACCTGGCGACCGGAGCGTGGGCCTACGACTACCAGTGCAAGGGCTGGAGCGGGGCATCCGGCACCCTGGACTTCCCGTACCACAGCCTGCCGACGGGCAAGTACGTCATCTCGGTCGGTTTCTGGGCCAACAACCCCAGCGGTGGCCTGACGTACTACGGGGACGTGCAGAGCCCCCAGATCAACGTGACGCCGTGACCCGTGCCTGAGCATCCCCCGGGGCCGACGGAAGGCGCCCGGCCCCGGGGGCATCGGGATCATGATGCACGCCCGCCGACCGGGCCCGCGGGGCGCGCCGGTGGGCCTGCCCGGCCCGGTGCGGGCCCGGCTCAGCCGGTGCCGTCCGCGTGGATGGTGAAGACCCGGTCGAGACCGACGAGGGCGAGCACGCGCAGCGTCCTGGCCGGTACGGCGCTCAGGGCGAGGTCCGCGCCGACGGCGTGGGCGAGACGGAGGGCCGCCAGGAGGGCGGTGATGCCGCTGGAGTCGCAGAAGTCGAGACCGGCCAGGTCGATGACCAGGCGCTGGCCCTCGTCCAGGGTGAGTTCGTCGAGGTGTCGGCGCAGCTCGGGGGCGTGCTCGTAGTCGAGGTCGCCGGTCACCCGCAGGACGGGGCCGGCGGCGGCGTCGTGCCGGTTGACGGTCAGGCTCATGGCGTGGAATGGGTCGAGGGGGCGGGAGCGGGGCGGGCGGCGGGGACGCCCAGGGCCAGCAGGGCGGTGTCGTCGTCCAGGCCGTCGCCGAAACCCTTGAGCAGGATGGTCAGGGCGTCGATCATCTCGCCGGGGGAGGCGGGTGCGTGGTCGGCGGCGAAGGCGAGCAGGGCGTCGTCGCCGAAGAGGCTCTCGCGGGTGGGGCCGGTGCGGGCCTCGGTGAGTCCGTCGGTGTACAGCAGGAGGCAGTCCCCGGGACCGAGGACCGTCCTGGCGGTGGTGAACGGGGCCTCGGGCAGGATGCCGACCAACAGGCCCCCGGGGGTGGGGAGGAACGCGCTGCTGCCGTCGGCGCGCAGGACCAGGCTCGGCGGGTGTCCGCCGGAGGCGACCCGCACGCTCACCCGGCCGTCGTCGCCCTCGCGTTCCAGGAGGCCGAAGACGGCGGTGCAGTAGCGCGGGTCGCCGGCCGCGGCGTAGTGCTCGTGCAGGACCGCGTTCAGGGTGGACAGCGCGGCGGCGGGCTCCGGGTCGTGGAGGGCCGCGGCCCGCAGCGTGTAGCGGGTCAGCGAGGTGAGGGAGGCCGCCTCGGGCCCCTTGCCGCACACGTCGCCGAGGAAGAACGCCCACCGTCCCCCGCCGACGGGGAAGAGGTCGTAGAAGTCGCCGCCGAGCCGGTCGGGGGAGGCGGTGTGGTAGTACACGGCCGCCTCCAGCCCCGGGACGGCGGGCAGCGAGGAGGGGACGAGCGACCTCTGCAGGGTGGCGAGGGCCTCGGCCAGCCGTTGCCGGTCGTGCTGTGCCTGCCGCAGGGCGGCCTCGGCGGCGGCGCGGGCCTGCTCGGCCTCCTCGCGCCGACGCAGGAGCTCGGCCTCGTAGGCCCGCCGGTCGGAGGCGTCGGTGACGGTGGTGCGGATCAGCAGCGGCTCCCCGCCGCTGCCGTGCCTGATCACGGAGGACACCAGCACCGGCAGCCGGCCGGCGTTCCGGTGCTGCGCCCCCATCTCCAGGGCGATCCCGCGCACTTCGCCCTGCATGCGCAGCAGCGGCGCGAAGTGCGTCTCGTGGTAGAGCTTCCCGCCCACGGTGAGCAGGTCGGTGAAGCGCATCCGGCCCACCACCGCGGCGCGTTCCAGGCCCAGCCAGCCCAGCAGCGTGGCGTTGATCCGGGCGATGGTGCCGTCCATCAGAGTCGACAGGTAGCCGCAGGGCGCCTGCTCGTACAGGTCCTCGGCGCTGTCCTCGAGCAGCGCGGTGAACGCGGCGCGGGTGCTCGCGCTGTCGTCGAAGGGGCCCGGCTCCTCGCCGACCCTGCACATCACCGCAACCCTGCGAGGAACTCGAGGACGGCGTCGGCGGTGGCCTCGGGTGCGCTGAGCTGCGGGCAGTGGCCGGTGGCCTCGAGGGTGACCAGCCGGGAGGAGGGGACGGCGGCGTGCACGTACGCGCCGACCTCGCGGGGCGCGATCACGTCCTGGGAGCATTCCAGCACCAGCGTGGGGACCGTCACCCGCTTCAGGTCCTCGCGGCTGTCGGACAGGAAGGTGGTGCGGGCGAAGACCCGCGCGATGTCCGGGTCCGTGGCGCAGAAGCTGTTCGTCAGTTCCTGTCCGAGCTCCGGCCGCTCCGGGTTGCCCATGATGACGGGGGCCATGGTGGAGGACCAGCCCAGGTAGTTCGACTCCAGCGCGGCCAGGAGCTCCTCGATGTCCTCTGCGCTGAACCCGCCGCGGTACCCCTCGTCGTCGACGTAGCAGGGCGAGGGGGCGACCATCACCAGCGCACCGATCCGTTCCGGCACCGACTCCGCCGCCAGCACCCCCACCATCGCGCTCACCGAATGCCCCACGAACACCGCGTCGCGCAGGTCCAGCTCGCGGCAGACCTCCACCACGTCCTGCGCGTAGCCGTGGAGCGAGGAGTACCGCTGCGCGCTCCACGACGCCAGGTCCGATCCGCCGCACCCCACGTAGTCGAACAGCACCACCCGGTACCGCTGCGCCAGGGCGGGCACGACCAGGCGCCACATGTTCTGGTCGCACCCGAACCCGTGCGCCAGCACGACGGCGCGCCCGCCGACAGGTCCGACGGACGTCACGTTGTTCCTGCGGCGAGGGTCCATGCGGCCATCCTCGCATCAGGTCCGCGCCCGCCGGCCACCGCGCCCTCCGCCCCGGGCCCCGGCCGTCGGGGCGGCCCGCCGGCCGGCCTCCTGCGCGGTCCGGCGCTGCCCGGTCGCGGTTACGGCCGCGGATCGCGGGCCGGTCGCGGCCGGAGTTCGTCCTCCGCGGCGGGTTCCGGCCCCGCGGCGAGCTCGGGCTCCAGCCCCTCCGGGAGCCCCGCGGTCCGGAGTCCGCTCTCCCGCCGCCAGGCCTCGAACGCCCAGGCGGTCGAGGCGACCAGCGCGAGTCCGAGCAGCCAGCCGCCGAGGACGTCGCTGGCCCAGTGCACGCCGAGCGCGATCCGGGTCAGGCCCGTCCCGAGCACCGTCACGGCGGCGAGCGTCCAGGCCGCCGGGCGGGCCCGTCGGGGCACGACCGGGAGCAGTACGAGCAGCAGGATCGCGCAGGAGGCCATCGCGGTCATGGCGTGCCCCGACGGGAACGAGAAGCCGGGCGCGTGCGCGACCGGCTCCGGGAGGCGGGGCCGGACGCGGGCCACCGAGACCTTGACCAGCAGGCCGGTCAGGCCGGCGGCCGCCTCGGTGAGCCCCGCCCACAGGGCCAGCCGCCAGGCCCGGCGCACCAGCAACCAGCCGACGGCGCCCGCCACCAGCAGACGCATCGTGACCGGGTCCCAGATCCAGTCGCTCAGCACCCGGGTCGTCTCCAGCAGGAGCGGGTGGTGCCGGACGGCCTCGTTCAGCCGTACCGCGGCGCCGGCGTCCAGCTCCCGCAGCGGCCCCCAGCCGGCCTCGACCAGGACCAGCAGGACGGCGGTCGGCACCGCCGCCACGGCGAACGCCAGGACGGCCACGACCAAGCGTTCGGCGAAGCGCCGGTCGGCCCGGCGCCGGGTGGACCGCCGTCGGGTGAAACGGCGCCGGGAGAGCCGGCGCAGCGCCGGCAGCGGGGTGCGGGCGGGGCTCGGGTGCGGCCTGCGGTCAGCTGTCATCGCCCCTCGCCTGCCCAGGACCTGCGGAATCATCCTCGGGATCCGGCAGGACGGGCTCGTCGATGCCGGCCCGGTCGGCCTCCAGCTGCGCGGCGAAGGCGATCCCGAGGAACAGCGCGATCGCCGTCAGGTACGCCCACACCAGGAGCGAGATGATCACGCTGAGCGGTCCGTAGACCGCGTCGATCGAGTTGCTCAGCCGCAGGTACAGGCCGAACAGGGCGGTCAGCCCCACCCACAGCACCAGGTACACGGCGGCGCCGAAGGCCAGCCAGGTGTGACCGGGCTGTTCGCGGCGCGGGGCCCGGTGGAAGACGACGCTCGCGGACAGCAGGGCGAGCACGATGCCGACCGGCCATCGCAGGACCGCCCAGGCGAGGGCCTGCCGGTGGGCCCCCGGTCCGCCCGCCTCGACGACCGCGGCCGCGATCTCCCGGCCCGCCACCAGCAGGACGAAGCCGAGGCCGAGCGGCAGGCCGGCCAGCACGGCCATCAGCAGTCCGCGGCCGTACTTGCGGTGGAAGGGCCGGTCGCGTTCGATGCCGTAGATCCGGTTGGCTCCGCGTTCGATCTGGCACATCGCGGTGGTGACGTTGACGAGGGAGAACAGGGCGCCGCCCCACAGGGCGACGCTCCCGCCGCCCCCCGCGCGTTCGCGGCTGCGCCGCAGGACCTGGTCGACCAGGTCCGAGCTCGGGCCCGCGGTGAGCCGGGCGATGGTCAGCTCGGTGACCCGCCCGAGCCACTGGGTGTGCAGGACGGAGGAGAGGCCGACCACGGCGATCGCGAACGGCACCAGGGCGAGCACCGTCTGGAAGGCGAGGGCCCGGGCGTGACTGAAGCCGTCCGCGAAGCGGAACCGGAGGAAGGCGTCCCTGAGCAGCTGCCACCGACCGTACTCGCGCAGGGTCGTGACCGCCTCGTCGGCGGAGAGCTCCTCGGGCTCGCGGTCGCGGCGGTCGACGCGGGTCGCGGTACCCATCAGGCGCTCCGTTCGGCCGGGACGGGCTCGGTCCCGGCCCGTCGGGGGGCGTCGCCCTGCGGTGCGGCGACCGGGGACCCGGCCGGCGGGGGCCCGCCGTGCCGGGATCCGCCACCCGACGGTGTGTGGACCAGGAGGGCGGCGGGCCGGACGGACAGCCGCAGGGTGCGGCCCGGCGGCAGCGACTCCCCGTCGAGCTCGCGGGGCTGGTCGCGGTCGGCGGTGAGGTGGATCCGCCGGGCCTGGAAGTGTTCGAACGGCGCCGTCCCGCCCCCCGGGGCGACCCTCCCGGTGAGCAGCCGCGCCGCCGCTGCGGGCCAGCCGGCGAGGCCACGCGGGTGGACGAGCACGAGGTCGAGCAGGCCGTCGTCCGGCCGGGCGTCGGGCAGCAGCCGGATCCCGCCCTGGAGCGCGCCGACGTTGCCGATCACGGCCATCGCGGCCCGCCGGTGGATGGGGCGGCCGTCGTCCAGGGTGACGGTGAGCCGCATCCGGCGGTCGCCGAGGTGGCGGACCAGCGGGGGCAGGTAGGCGGGCCAGCCGAGGCGGTCCTTCGCGCCGCGGCTGGTGTCGGCCATCGTCGCGGCGTCGAGGCCGATGCCGGCCATGGCGCTGACCACCGTCGGGGGGACGCCGTCCCCGTCGGCCACGGCCAGGTCGATCCGGCGGGGGCCGCCGCCGAGGGCGTCCGACAGGGCCCGCGCCGGGTCCGAGGGCAGGCCCAGGTTGCGCGCGAGCAGGTTGCCGGTGCCGCAGGGGGCGATCGCCAGGGCGACGCCCGTCCCGGCGAGGGCGTGCGAGCAGGCCGTCACCGTGCCGTCTCCGCCGCAGGCCACCACCAGGTCGGCCCCGGCGGCCACGGCGTCCGCCGCGGCGCCCCGGCCGGGGTCGTCCACGCTGGTGGCGGTTCTGGTCGGGGCCGCCCAGCCGTGCTCGGCGAGGACGCGTTCGATCCGCCCGAGGGTGTCGTCGTCGACCAGTACGGGGTTGTGGACCACGACCGCCCGGCCGGCGACCGCCCGGCCGGCGACCGCCCGGCCGGCGGGCGCGCGGTCGGCGGGCGCGCGGTCGGCCCCGGCGGGCGGCGTGCTCCGCCCGCGGTCGGCGAGAAAGGCCCGCCACATGATCCAGAGCGTGGCGCCACCGTTCGCCAGCCCGGCCAGGACGTCGGTCGGGTGGTGCATGCCGCGGTACAGCCGGCTGAACGCGACCAGCACCGGCAGCAGCGCCGCCAGGACGCAGAGCAGCGGCCGCAGCCGCCCCCGCACGCGCGACGCGGCGAGGACGGCCAGCGCACCGTACAGCGCGACCGCCGCGCCGACGTGGCCGGACGGGAAGCTGGAAGTCGGCGGCGCGGCGTCGAGGTGCGGTGCGGTCGGCCGGGGCCGGTCCACGCACAGGGTGACCAGCAGGAAGACGGCGGACTGGGCGGCGACCGCGCCACCGAGGAAGGCCGCCTCCCGCCACCGCCGCCGGGAGCCGACCAGCAGCGCCAGCACCGCGACGCCCGCCACGGCCACCACGGTCCCGGTGCCGGCGAGGATCGAGAGCCACGCGGTGACGGTGTCGAGGGCGGGCCCGCGGCCCGCCGCGAGCCGGTCGGTGAGGCCGTTCTCCTCCGGCCGCCAGAGGTGCAGTGGCGGGTGGGTGACCGCGTGGCCGACCAGGACCATGAGCACCGTCTGGGTCACCAGTGCCGGTGCGATCGTTCGGAACGGTTGCCGTACCCCTGTCGTCACGTGCCCCGTCTGCCCGGACCCCGCCGTTTCATGGCCGGGCCGCCGACTTCCGGACGTTCTGAACCCGCTTCATCCGGTGAACCGGACATCACGGGGCCCGCGAGATCAAACGCCCTCTGAGACGCGGGCGCCCGCACCCGAGCACGGTGGCGCTGGTGAACGCGCCTGCGCCGTAAGGGACTTGGCCCGGAATCTGCGCAGCAGCAGCAGCCGGTGGCCCGGGCCCCGGCCGGCCCGGCCCGCGCCGGGTCAGGCGGCGGCGCCCAGGGCCTCCCGGAGGCGGGCGGCGTAGGCCCGGGGGTGGGTGGTGTTCCCGTTGTGGCCGCCGGGCAGTTCCAGCACCTCGGTGCCGAGGAGGTCGGCGAGGGCCAGCGCGCACTGGACGTCGAAGACCTCGCGGGGCGTGGTCAGCCCGACGGCCGGGAGGATGCGCGTGCCGGTCCCGCGCGCGGGCCGGCGGACCGGGCGCGCGGGACGGACGGGCTGCCCTCCCTCTGCCCTCCCGGCCCTACCGCCCGGCCGGGCGGCGCGCTAGATGTGGACCGCCCCGAGCGCGTTCGGACAGAGGAGCCCCTCATGCGAGCACACGACCCCGACCACCAGGACGCGCGCACCCCCGCGCCGCCGGCCGGCCGCAGGGCCGACAGCGCCGCCCGCGAACAGGCTCCCGCGTCGTTCCCCAGCGGGCTGGTCGGCCTGCAGCGCAGTGTCGGCAACGCCGCGGTCGTGCGGATGCTGCGCCGCACCGGACACGTCCCACCGGCCGGGCAGCACCACGAACACGACGACGGCCGCGGCCACCCCACCCGGCAGCGGGCCGGCGCCCGCCCCGGGGCGGCGGTGCAGCGCTCGGCTGTGGCGGACGTCCTGCGCTCCGCGGGCCGCCCCCTCGACGACACCACCCGCACCGACATGGAGAACCGCTTCGGCGCCGACTTCACCGACGTCCGCATCCACGACGGCCCCGCCGCCCGACGCTCCGCCGCCGAAGTCGGCGCCCGCGCCTACACCTCCGGCAGCCACGTGGTGATCGGCGAGGGCGGAGGCGACCGGCACACCCTGGCCCACGAACTCACCCACGTCGTCCAGCAGCGCCGGGGCCCGGTCGCCGGCACCGACAACGGGTCCGGCCTGAGGGTGTCCGACCCCTCCGACCGCTTCGAACGCGAAGCCGAGGCGAACGCGCGCCGCATCACGGCCGGGCCCTCCCGCGCCCCCGGGGCCGCGGAGACGTCGTACCGGGCCTCGTCCTCTCCGGCCGGGACGACGGCCGTGCAGCGCTACGCGACGGTGGACGCGGAGATCGGTGACTTCTTGAAAGCCCGCATGTCCGAAAGCGGAAAGTATGTCCTGCTCGGCATGGACGGGGACAACTGGTCCAATGTGATATGGGTCAGGGAGGATGTCGCGGACACTCCGAAAGGCTGCCGCCGGAGCAACGTCCCGCCCATCGAATACGGCGGAAGCCGGTACTTCGAATACGTGCCGGACGGACTCTTCCTGGCGGACTGCGCCCACACGGCCGAAGAGGTCATGCACGGGAGGGCCCTGAAGTACGCGGAAACCGACGAGGAGGCGGCCGAGGCGCCGGTCGTCAGCAAGTTCCGCGGCGTCACCGACGACACCGGAGGCGACCTGCTGTTCGGCGAGGGGAACGAGGAGAACATCGCCGCGGCGAAGAAGTACGCCGGCCGGCGGCAAGGAGGGATGACCCAGGCCCCGAACCACCTGGAGAGCCCGGAGGCGGGCCAGGCGTTCGTCACCGTGGAAACGTCACTGGACGAGGAGGGGAATCCGAACAACGCCTCCGGATGGCCGTTCCACGTGGCGGCCGTGGTGGCCGTGGACGGCGGTGACCGCATCACTCTCGAACAGACCGCCAGCGAACGCGACGCCAAACCCGGCGACGGCCGCCAGGGGATATTCGACATGTACGGCGTCGCCGACAAAAAGACCAGTTTCCACGCCCGCGGCAGAAAGGACAACAACTTCTCGAACAAGGCGGTCACCGCGGTCATCGCCGGGCGCGAGGGGATCGCCCTTCCTGCTGACGAAAGGATCCGCACACTCGAGGCGGCGGCGAAAACCGACCACGGCGTAGCGGACGGGCTGATCAAGGACGCCGAGAAAGGGAAATCCCCGGAGTCCCTGGCGAGCGCCTGGGAAGCCAAGAGGGACGCCTGGGAGTCCACGGAGAGGGTCTGGCAGCAAAGGGCCAAGGACTGGCAGATCCGCAGTGCGGGCCTGCGGGGCGCCCAGAAGAGGGAGGCCGAACAGGAGGCTTCCCGGTGCAAGGAAAGCGCCGTGGCGGCCCAGGAGATGGGCGAGCTCATCGAGGCGGCGGTCAAGAAGGTCAGGAACGGCAAGAAGTATGCGACCTGCATCAGCGCAGTGAAATCCAAGGACCGCGACCAGACCACCAGGGAAGCCAAGGAAGGATCCCTTGTGCCGCAGCCCTTCCACGACGAGTCGTCCGACATGGAGATCGACCAGTGAGCGTGGGGGAGCGGTGCCGGGCCCGGGTCTCAGGCGGGGCGGTCGCAGACCGCCGCGACGCCCTTCGCGGGCGGGCGGGTGGTGCCCCGGTAGCCGCCCGCGCGCAGGACCCCGTCGATCCCGGCGTTGACCGATTCCGCGCAGCGGCGGGCCGCCTGCAGGCCGAGCAGCGCGCTCCTCAGCCCCTTGATGTCATGGGCGGTCAGCGCCTGCGCGCAGCGTCGGCTGCCGTCGTCCGCCTTGGTGGTCACCGCGTGCCAGTCGGCCCGTAGGCGGGGGTCGGCGGGCACGCGGAACCAGCCCGTCTCGAACCAGGCGGCCTTGCCCCACTGGGCGCAGACCGGCCGCAGGCGGCGGTCCAGTGCGTCCCAGTCGTCGTCGGCGGCCCGGGCGTCCCGGATCGCGGCGTTCAGTCGGCTGTCGTACGAGAGCGCCATGCCGATGAGGTCCTTGCCGCCGAGGCGGTACCAGGCCCGGATCTGCCGCAGGCGGGTGGCCTGCGGGACCGGTGGGTCCGGGAGCCCCCAGAAGTTCACCAGGTTGCGCTGGGAGGCGACCTCGTCGACGGTGAAGCCCAGCCGGTACCTCCACCGGGCGCCGTCCGCCGCGGTGCCCGCGACCGCCACGGCGCACAGCAGGAACACCGCGAGGCGCCGTGCCCGCCGTCCCCGGGCCCCCGCTCCGCCGGTCTCGACGCCGGGGCGGACGGACGGGGCGTCAGGACGCCGGCCACGCCGGACGGCCGTCACGGCGACCGCGCCGAGCGCGACGACGACCGCGACCAGCCCGGACAGGATGAGGGCGTTGTTCAGCACGAACGTGAACGGGAACAGTGGCCTCGACCAGGCCGGCCGCCAGGCGCAGCCGTCCGCGAGGACGTCGAGCGGGGTGACGCAGCCGTCCACGGAGACGAGCAGCGTCACCGCGGCGAACCCCAGCAGGGTCGCCGTCTCGGCGGCGATCAGGGCGCCCACCAGCCGGTAGCGCCGGTCCGCCGTGCTCGCCACGGCGGCGGCCAGGCCCGCGGGCAGGCACAGCGCCAGTACCAGGGCGCCCGCGTACCGCAGGGCGTAGAGCCCGCCGCGCGCGTCCGGCACCGGCTGCCCGGTGTGGATCCAGGCCTGGACGCCGACGACGGCCAGACCCGCCAGGACTCCACCCGCCAGGCCCGGCAGCAGGACCCCGAGCAGGGGCGCCACGGGGCCGTCCGGCCGGGGCATACGCTCCGGCAGCCACCGCGGAGCCCGGCCCGCCGCCCCCGACGCCCAGGCGAGCAGCGGCACGGCCCACAGGACGACGACGGCCAGCGAACCCATCGGCGTGTCGGCGATGTTCGACAGCTGCGGAAGCACCGTGGCGAGACCGGGAACCCGGGTCAGGTCCCCGGTCGGGGCCGCGGAGGGAAGCCAGCCCAGGACGCCCTGGGCGACGGCCTTCGCGCTGGGATCGTCCCTGTTCAGGGCCGTGGCCCCGGCGAGCATCCACCAGGTGAGCCACGACGTCATGGCGAGGCAGCCTGCGGCCAGGCAGAGCGTGAGCGCCGGGCGCGGGGTCCGGCCCCGCGAGGTGCGGGTCCACAGGTGCGCGCACTGGGTGGTCCACCACCCGAAGGCCGCCCCCGCCGCCACCGGCACCAGCAGGACCGCCGGCCGCTGCGGCTGCCAGGCCCAGCCCGCGCCCCAGCCGCTGAGGACCAGGCCCGCCGACATCCCGGCGCCCAGCCACGCCCCGGCCCACGCCCCGCAGGGCACCCGGGTCCCGGTCAGCACGGCGTACACCACGGCCCGCCACAGGGCGACGACGATCACGCCGGTCACCAGGGCGCCGGGAACCACGACCAGGACCGTCATCAGGTTGTTGGTGAAGTTCACGCGGTACGGCGCGATCTGCCGGAGCACCTGCTGCACGGCCAGGACGGGCACGGTGCCGATCAGGAACAGCGGCAGCACCGCGGTGCGGAACAGCGGCGCCGGATCGACCAGGGCCCCCTGGCGCAGGCCCCACCGCGGATGGGTGCGCCACAGTTCGAGGAACGCGTCGAGCGCCCGGCGTACCGCGCTCGGGGGCGGCGCGGCGGTGACGGTCCAGCCGTGCGGGTCCGCGCCCCAGCGCACCGCGGCCAGGTCGGCGTAGACCTCCCGGCTGCGCAGCGCGTCGGAGCGGGCGAGGTACAGCAGCACCACCACCACGACGGCCAGCGCCACGGCCCGGTTCAGCTGCGGCACGCCGCCGTTCGCCACCACGCCGTAGCCCACGTAGCCCAGGCAGAGCACGTACGGCAGCAGCACCAGCGTGAGGAAGACCCGCCACAGGGCGACCGTCAGGTACGTCAGGGTGACGTCCCGGTTGGCGATGTGGGCGAGCTCGTGCAGCAGCACCGCCCGGACCCGCTGCGGATCGCGGTGCCGCACGGCGAGCAGGCCGCCGTGCAGGCAGACGACCGGGCGGCCGGTGCGCCCGAAGACCACCGCGCTGACGGAGGCGGCCGCGGGGTCGACCACCACCCGGGGCACCGGCGCCACGCCCGTGGCCCTGCACGATTCGGTGAACAGGGCGAGCAGTTCGCCGTCCGGATCGACCGCGTCCAGCGGCAGGACGCGGCTGCGCCTGGTCCTCCAGCGCGGCAGCGCGGCGAAGAGCAGGGCGGCCACCACCAGCAGGAGCAGCGGCCAGGCCGCCACCTGCCACCACGGCGGCGCGGGAGCCCAGAGGGAGAGGCAGAGACGGGAGGCGGTGATCTGCCCGGAGATGCTGAGCGAGGTGTTCCAGTAGCTGCCGTCGGTGGGGTCCACGCCGGCGGCGAGGGAGCACCCGGTCTCGTCCCCGTCGGCCAGGACCTTCACCACTTCGAGGATCATGGCGCCGCCGGCGGTGAGCATCAGGAGCAACAGGACGACGAACCGGGGGCCCGTGCCCGCGCCGAGGACCCGCTCGTCGACCCGCGGCCGCCCGGGCGGCGCCCCGCCCGCGCCCACCTAGCCCTGCCCGGCCCCGGCGGCACCTGCGGGAGGCTCCGGTTCCGGCGCGGCGGGCGCGTCCAGCCCGCGGGACAGGGCCAGCCGGGCCACGACCGCGTCGGCGACCTCCTCGGCGCGCTCGGGCACCAGACCGCGCTGCTCGCACGCCGCCAGGACCAGGGCCCGCACCTCGACCAGCTGCTCCCGGCTCAGCGGCCGGATCTCGGCCACGGGGGCCCGCCGCCGCAGCACCCGCCGCAGCAGGCCCGCCGCCCCGCGCGAGGCGCGGTCCACCGTCGCGGCGACCATCCGCTGCGCCACCTCGTCGAGCACCAGCCACACGGCGGGCGTCACCAGGGCGGCGACCTCCCCGATGCCGAACCCCAGCGGCTCGCGCCGGCCTGCGCCGCGGCTCAACCGCCGCACCACCGTGGCGTCGTCGAAGCGGCGGAGCCCCTCCACCAGGAACAGCTCGTCCGGTGCGAGGTCCTCCACGACCGACCGCACCACGTCACGCACCAGTACGGCCGGCCGGCCGTCGCCGGTCAGGTCGGTTTCGGATCCCACGCGTCCCCCAGAGCCCCGAGAATCCAGCCGGCCCGCACCGGGACCGGAATGCCGGACCGTCCACTGTGGCACGGAATGTGACGGTCCGGCAGAACTTTTCGCGAGCCTGCGCCATTCGCCCGCCACCAGGAGAACGCCGTCCTCGGGCTGCCGTCCGGGCCAGAGTCGAAGACCCGGGCGGTAGGGGTGCGGGCGGCGGGTCGGTCAGGTCGGGGAAGCGCCGAGGAACCTCAGGACGGCGAGGACGCGCCGGTGGTCGGCGTCGGCTGCGGGCAGGTCGAGTTTGGCGAGGATGTTGTTGATGTGCTTGGCCACCGCGCTGTCGCTGACGACCAGGGCCTCGGCGATCCCGGTGTTGGAGCGTCCCTCGGCCATCAGGGCGAGCACCTCCCGTTCGCGTGGCGTCAGCCGGTCGAGCGGGTCACTGCGGCGGCGCACGAGCAGCTGGGCGACCACCTGCGGATCCAGTGCCGTGCCCCCGGCTGCCACCCGCCGGACGGAGGCCGCGAACTCCTCCACGTCGGCGACGCGCTGCTTGAGCAGGTAGCCGACGCCGCTGGTGTTGGTCGCCAGCAGGTCGGCCGCGTACCGCTCCTCGACGTACTGCGAGAGCAGTACCACCGCGCTCTGCGGCCATCGCCGACGGATCGTCAGCGCGGCGCGCACGCCTTCGTCGGTGAAGCCGGGCGGCATGCGGACGTCGACCAGGGCCAGCTCGGGCCGGTGTTCCTCGACGGCCGCGAGCAGGGCTTCGGCGTCGCCGACTTCGGCGGCGACCTCGAAGCCGGCCATTTCCAGGACCTTGACGAGCCCGACACGCAGCAGCAGCGAGTCCTCTGCGATCACAGCCCGCACGGCAGCTCCACGGCGATGGTGGTCGGGCCCCCGAGCGGGCTGCTGAGGTGGAGGACGCCGTCGACGGAACCGACCCGTTTGGCCAGCCCGCTCAGTCCGCTGCCGGTGGAGGCGTCGGCGCCGCCGATCCCGTCGTCGGTGATGTTCACGCGCAGCATTCTCCCGATCTGCTTGACGGCGACGTCCACGCGGGTGGCGCCGGCGTGCTTGGTGACGTTGGTGAGCGCCTCGGAGACCACGAAGTAGGCGACCGACTCCACGGTGGGCGCCGCTCGCTCGTCGAGGTCGACACGCAGCCGTACCGGGACCGGCACCCGGGCGGCCAGCCCGGACAGCGCCGCGTCCAGCCCGCGGTCCTCGAGGACGGCCGGATGCAGGCCGCGCACCAGGTCGTTGAGTTCGGCGATGGCCTCCTTCGCCTCGCGGTGCGCCTCGGCGATCATGGCGCGGGCCTCGTCCGGCAGGTCGGTCAGGGTGGCCTTGGCCAGGCCCAGGGTGACCGCGAGGGAGACCAGGCGCTGCTGGGTGCCGTCGTGCAGGTCGCGTTCGATGCGGCGGCGTTCGGCATCGACGGCGTCGATCAGCTCGGTGCGGCTCTCCGACAGGTGCTCGACACGCTGCTGAAGCCGCTGGGAGCGGCTGGTCCCGAGCAGCGCGAGCGCGATCCGGGTCTCGGCGCGGGTCACCGGCCCGGTCAGCCAGGGTGCGGCGCACAGCAGCAGCACGCCGGCCGCGGTGTAGTACACCGCCTGGGTCGCGTCGACATGGTCCAGGCGAACCCGGACCGGCAGCATCCGGGCCCACCCGCTGACGGTGACGCCGGCCAGGCCCGCGACCCACGCGGCGAGCACCCCCAGCTCCACCACGGCCAGCAGCGGACCGACGAGCAGGTGGTATCCGGCCTGCCGCCAGGTCTGGCCCGCGGACAGCCACCGCAGAGCGCGCCTCGGCCACCCCTGCCCGCGCGCGGCCGGCAGCCGGAGGACCTCCACTCCCAGCAGCACCCGGTAACGGCGTCGCTGCACGGCGGTGAGCGCGAGCACACCGAGCAGGATCAGCACGACCGGGAGCGGGAGCACCGGCCACGCCCCCGACGTCGCGGCACTCGCCGTCCAGCTCCACAACGGCACCAGCGCAAGGTGCGGCGGAATCCCGACCGCCAGGAAACCGGTGTCCCGCCGGATCCGGACAACTCTGCGCCGCAGCGCCCGGGGAATCGTCATGGCCAGACCGTAAAGCGCCAGGTGAGGGCTGTGCCATGCCCCGTGCACCCGGATCGATGGTGAAACTGGCACCACCCTGGGAACGGCACCCGGCATCACTGGCTGTGATCGCTGAGCGGCTCAGGCTGAAGGGCGTGCAGGAAACCACCGGACTGTTGCCGGAGCCGGACGCCGAGCGCGGCACAGCCATCAGCCTGACCGGCGGCACCAGACCACGGGACTCGCGCAGAGCCACGGAGCGGTCTCCACCCCGGCAGGTTACGGAACGTCATGAGCGGGCACCCATCAGTCACTTGGGGTGGGTGCGACGACTCAAGGACTTCACCCGCCCGACCGATTCCCTCGGTAACGCCTCCACCGCCGGAAAGCATGAGGAGAGGTCATGGGCCGTCGGCCACGCGGGGTCCGGACGTTCGCCGCCATCGCCATGGCGGGCGCCATCGCCCTGAGCGGCGCCGCCACCTCCGCCGCCACCTCGGCGGCCGCCCCGGCCGCGGCCCCGGCCCGGGCCCTGGTGTGCCAGGGCCCGGTCATCGGTTGTGTGCAGGACGCGCGCCGCACCCTGGAGGCGGTCCGGGACGAGCTGGGATGCGACCACCGCGCGCCCTTCCCCACCGTCTACGTCCACATCGAGCGCACGCTGGAGGCGGCGGTCGCCCAGGGCGGATCCTTCGACGAGCCGTCCTGGCTCGCCGGCAGCCTCAACACCGGCTTCGTCAACCTGTACCTCGACGCCTACGAGGCCGACCGCGCCGGACGTCCCGTCCCGGCCGCCTGGCAGGCGGCGTTCACGGCGGCGCGCACAGCCGATGTCAACGCCGGGCAGGACGTCCTCCTGGGGGCCAACGCGCACATCCAGCGGGACATGCCGTACGTCCTCGCCGCCCTCGGGCTCACCGCTCCCGCAGGGGGCACGCGCAAGCCCGACTACGACCGCTTCCAGACGGTCCTGGACCGCGCCTACGGCCCCGCCGTCCAAGACGTCGCCGACCGCTACGACGTGATCGTCGCCCTCGCCGACGACCGCTGGAACCCCATCGCCGGCCTCACCGCCCGCGCACTGTTCCGCACCTGGCGCGCCCAGGCGTGGGAGTACGCCCGTCAGCTCGCCGACGCCCCCGACCAGGCCGCCCGCGACCGCGTCGCCCACACGATCGAGACGAACGCCGAGCAGTGGGCCCAGCTCCTGGGCACCGTCACGGTCCCCGGCTACCGGACGATCCGCGACGACTACTGCCTGACACATACCGGTGGCGCACTCGCGCCGACCGCAACCGTGGGGAGCCCCCACCCCGACAAGTGAGCCCTGCCCCGCACGGCCACACGGGCGGTAGGGTGCCGGTCATGCACGTGGTCGCCGTCCTCGCAGCCGACGGGGTGTCGGTGCTCGACCTGGCGATCCCCTGCCAAGTGTTCGCGCTCGCCCGGGAGCCCCACGGCGGCCCCGCCTACGAGGTGCGGGTCTGCGGGCGGCGGACGGTCACCGCGTCCGCGGGCGAGACGGAGCCCTTCGGGGTCGTCGCTCCGTACGACCTGACGGACGCGCTCGACGCCGACACGGTCATGGTCCCCGGCCTTCCGGCACAACCGGCACCCGACCCCCAACTCCTGGACGTGCTGCGCGAAGCGGCGGCCCGCGGTGCGCGGATCGCCTCCATCTGCACCGGCGCCTTCACCCTCGCCCATGCCGGGCTGCTGGCCGGACGGCGCGCCACCACGCACTGGCGGTTCGCCGACCAGCTGGCCGCCGCGTTCCCCGACGTCCGGGTCGACCCGGCCGTCCTCTTCGTCGACGAGGGCGCCGTGCTGACCTCCGCGGGAATCGCCGCCGGTCTCGACCTGTGCCTGCACATGGTGCGCCGTGACCGGGGCGCCGCCGCGGCGGCCGACGTCGCCCGGATGGTGGTGATGCCTCCGCAGCGCTCCGGCGGGCAGGCGCAGTTCATCGCCCACCCCGGTCCCGTGCGGGAGGACGGCAGCCTGGGCCCGACCCTCCAGTGGATGCGGGACAACCTGCACCGCCCGCTGAGCGTGGCCGACATCGCGGCGCACGCCGCCCTCAGCAGGCGCAGCCTCGCACGGCACTTCCGCGCCCAGGTCGGCACCACCCCGCTGCGGTGGCTGCTGGACCAACGCCTCCAACGCGCGCGCGAGATGCTGGAGACCAGCGACGTGCCCGTGGCCCGGATAGCGCGCGAGGCCGGCTTCGGCTCCATCGAGACGCTGCGCCACCACTTCGCCAGGCACCTCGGCACCACGCCGACGTCCTACCGGGCCGCGTTCCTCGTCTGAACCCTCCGGACGGTCCTCCCTCCCTCCCTCCGTCTCCGCCCGGCCCCCTCCGTCCCCGTCCCCGTCCCCGGTGGCCGGATCTTGCGCCACCACGGCACTGCCGCCCCTCTCCCGGCCACCGCGGGCGCGACCAGACTGGCGGCACCGACCCACCCACTCCCCGGAGGGACTCCCATGGACAGGCGCCACCTGCTGCGCAGCGGCACGGCCGCCGCTGCCGGCCTCGGACTCATCGCCGCCACGCACCGCACGGCAGCCGCTTCCGCACCCGCTTCCGCGCCCGGTTCCCCGCGCGTGCCCGCAGCGGCCACCGCGCCCGAGCCCCCGGCCCCGGACGCCGACGGGTCGAAGCGGCCGCTGCGCGTCCACACCGTCCTCTACGACGGCGTGGAGGAGCAGGACTTCGCCGGGCCGGTCGAGGCCTTCGGCGTGCTCGGCCACGACGGCCGGATCGAGCAGACCTTCGTCACCGCCGAGGGGCCGCGCACCGTCCGCACCGCGGCCGGACTGGAGGTCACGGTCCGCGCACCCTGGTCCCCGCGCTCCGCGGACGTGATCGTGGTGCCCGGCGGCGGGCTCGGCGAGGACTCCGCACTCGCCCGGCAGATCCGGCTGGGCGTCCTGCCGCGGGCCCTGGCGGCCGCCCGCCGGCCCGGCCTCACCCTGGCGGGGGTCTGCTCCGGCACGTTGCTGCTCTGCGCCGCCGGGCTCACCACCGGCCGCCCCTGCACCACCCACCACGCCGCCAAGCAGGAACTGCTCGCGCGCGGCGGCCGGGTCGTCGACGGCCGCGTCGTCGACGACGGCGACCTCGTCACCTGCGGCGGTGTCACCTCCGGCATCGACCTGGCCGTCTGGCTCGTCGAGCGCCACTTCGGTCCGCAGGCCGCGATCCTCGTCGAGACGGTCCTGGAGCACGAACGCCGCGGAACCGTCTGGCGCGAGCGCTGAACACACCCGCCGTCCGCGCCCACGGCGCCGGATGGTTTACGGGAGCGGATCGGGGTCAGAAGAGGACCGGCGGGTGAGAGCACGGGTCCGGACGGTGGACATCCCCCCTTCACCGTCCGGGCCCGCGTCGTCGACCGGCCCGGCCACAGGCGCGTGCAGCAGCACCGTCCCCGCGGACACCTCGGCCCGGACCTGCGTCAGGTCCGCCACCGTCGCCGCGAGCATCCCGTCGGGCAGACCGCCCAGGCCGTCGCCCAGGCCGACGCAGCGCATCCCGGCCGCCCGGGCCGCTTCGACCCCGGCCCGGGCGTCCTCGAAGACCACGCACCTGCCGGGCGGAGCGCCCAGCGCCGCCGCGCCCTTGAGGTAGCCCTCCGGGTCCGGCTTGCCCCGCTCGAAGTCCTCGGCGGCGAGCAGGACGCCCGGCTCCGGCAGCCCGGCCGCCGCCAGCCGCCCCCGGGCGACCGCCCGCGTCCCCGAGGTGACGATGCCCCAGCGGCCGGGCGGCAGCGAGGCCAGCAGCGCCGCCGCCCCGGGGACGGGCCGGATCCCCTCGAAGTCGCGCTCCTCCAGTGCGGCGATGACGCCCGCCTCGTGGACCGCGTCCAGGTGCGGGGCGACCAGGCGGATCAGGTCGACGTCCCGCCGCCCGTAGGACCTCGCCACCGCCTCGTCGTCGTCCAGGCCGTGTCCCACGGCCCACGCGCGCAGGATCCGTTCGATCAGCGGCAGCGAGTCGACCAGCACGCCGTCGAGGTCGAACAGAACGCGGTCGCAGGCGATCCCGCTCATGCGGTGTCACTCATCCTTCCGTACCGGGGGTGTCGAGGTGCCAGACCTCTCCGGGGCCGCCGGCCCCCGCCCGCCGCAGCGGCAGCGGGAGCCGGTCGCGCCCGAAGAGGAGCGTCGAGGCGATCGTCCTGCCGAGGGCGCCCTCGTCGTGCCGCCGCAGCCGCGCCGACTCCTCGGGCGGCAGGTCGGGGTGGGACACCTCGACGACCCGGCAGGGGAGCTCCGCGAGGCTCGCGAGGTACCGGATCCGGGGCGCGTGGTAGTCGGAGGTCACCAGCAGGACTTCCTCCATGCCGTGCTGCCGCGCCAGTTCGCGCGTGAACAGGACGTCGTCGTAGCTGTGCCGGGTCTCCAGCCGGGCGAGCACCGGCGGCCGCCCGCCCGGCCGCGCGGCCAGCCAGGTCTCGCAGTGCCGCCAGTGCGGTCGGTCCGTGGTGTTGAACTGCGCGCCGAAGCCCCCGGTGAGGACCAGGTGCGTCCCCGGGGCGTCCAGCAGTTCCACGGCGCGCCGGGTGCGGGCCCGCGCGATGCCGCTCAGCACGCCGTCGGCGTCGTTGGGCGCCGCGAGGACGACCACCGCGCGCCGCCCGCTCTCCCTCCGGGGGGCCGGCGGCTCGACGGGGGCAGGCCCGGCGGCACGTGCGTCCAGCGCCGCCAGGTACGCCCGGAAGAGCGGACCGTCCGCGCAGGCCCGCAGAGCCGTCAGTTGGGACCAGTCGGCCGAGAGCCCCACCCCGCCCGACATGGTCAGGGAGGTGCCGGTGGCGGCGCCCGCGCGGAACCGCGCCAGCAGCTCGCCCGGCAGCCGGATCCGGAGCCGGGCGGCCGGGGAATCGCCCCACCACCGGCCCAGCAGGTCGTCGGCACCGAAGACCAGCCCGAAGGCCGTACCGGCGGCGGGCCCGCCGCCCGTCACGGTCACCTGGACCGCGAGCCGGGCCCGCCGGTCGTCCGGTGGGCAGAACGGCAACGTACCGTCCACGGCTTCGAACAGCGGGTCCACGGTGCCTCCGGACTCAGGAGTCGGCGAACTGACGGTAGTACAGGACCGTCCGTTCCAGGTCCGCCGCCCTGAACTCGGGGTGCCAGCCCAGCACGTCCCAGCCCTCGCCCTTCGCGACCAGGTCGGCGCTGCGCGTCTCGCCCTTGCGCATCGGCAGGTACTCGATGCCCGCCCGGGAGCCCGTGACCTCCAGGACCATCCGGGCGACCTCGTTCACCGTGAAGGAGACACCGGTGCCGCCGTCGAAGACCTCGCGGCCACCGAAGCCGAGCGCCTCGACGAGCATCCGCCCGAGGTCCGCCGAGTACACCAGGTCGACGGTCTGCTCGCCGTCCCCCCAGACCGGGATCGGCCGCCCGCTCCACGCCCGCACGGCGAAGGTGGGCACGATCTTCTGCACCCCGTAGTGCTTCTGCCCCTCGCCGAAGGCGTTGAAGGCGCGCACGTGGCTGACCGGCACGTCGAAGTTCGCGTGCCACGCGTAGGAGAGGTTCTGCGCGCACTGCTTGGTGGTCTGGTAGACGTTCTGCCACACCTGCGGCATGGTGATGCCGACGAATCCCGCACCGTTCGCGCGGCACGCCTCCAGCACGCGGTAGGTGCCCTTGATGTTGACGTCGATGGCGTCCTCGACGGACGAGAAGAGCTCCTCGGTGCCGAGGATCCCCGCCAGGTGGATCACTCCGTCGACGCCCGCGAGCGCGGGCCCGAGTTTGTCCTCCAGCAGATCCACCCCCGAACTGCGGTCGACGGAAACGGCCTCGTGGCCCTGTTCCCGCAGATACCGAACGGCATATCGGCCGATGAACCCGTCGCCCCCGGTCACCGCATAGCGCATGTCATTCCTCCGCCCTCGACATGGAAAAGCACGGGTGCCTCGCATTATCTTTATGGCAGACGGCGGGCGGCCCGGAAAGGGGACACGAGGCCGCCGACCCGTCACACAAAAGGGACGTTTCGACCGGAAGGCAGACGGATGAGGTGGGCGGATCGTCCCGGTTGGCCCCATCGACCTCCGTACGGCCCGTGACGCACATCACGGGCGGCGTCCGTTTGACGTCACGCACCCCCAGCCGCCACCAGACCCGCTGGGATTCCCCCGCACCATCCGCCCCAGACCGGCAGGAGCCACCGTGCGCGCAGGTGCCAAAAGGGCCGAAGGATATGTTCCGGCCCTTTTCCTCCTCTTCCTCGTGGGAATTTCCCAATCCAGTACGGGGCCGCTGCTCCCCCTCTTCGAAAAGCATTACACGTCCGGCGCGGCGAACGTCCCGTACCTGATCACCGCCTATTTCGCGGGCTGCCTGGCGGCCATGGTGATCGCCTCGGCCGTCCGGTCCGCCGGCCGCCGGGTGCTCCCGGCCGCCACCCTCGGCTACGCCGCGGGCTGCGCCGGGATCTTCCTCTCCGGGAACCTCGCCGTCGGCCTCGCCGGCTGCGTGCTCGCGGGGTTCGGGGCGGGCAACGTCGTCCTCACGGTGAACGACGTCTTCGCCCGTCAGGACGACGGCGTGGGGATGGTCAACCTCCTCAACGGGGTGTTCGCCCTGGGCACCGTCGTCGGCCCCCTGCTGGCCGGAGCCTGCCTGGAGTGGGGCCGGCCCTACGGGTTCCTCGTGGTGGCCGTGGGCGCCGCCCTCTGCCTGCGGGTGTCCAGGGTCGCCGCGTGGAGGACCCGCGAGGAGGGCCCCGACGACCGGGCCCGGGCCCTCGGCAGGAACGCGCTGGCGGGCTTCCTGCTGCTCTACCTGGGATACGGAGGGCTGGAGACCGGGATCGGCGCCTGGGCCGCCAAGGACATCCAGAGCCAGGGGCACACCGCGGCCGCGGCGGCCGTCATCGTCGCGGTCTTCTGGGGCGCCACCGCCGTCTCGAAGTTCGGCGCGGCGGCCCTGGCCCGCAGGGCCACCACGGCGGGCCTGGTCATCACCGGCCTCTCCGGCACCAGCGCCGCCCTCGTCGTCGCGTCCCTGCCGCACGGCGCGGTCGCCGGGTACCTGCTCGCCGGACTGGCGCTGGGACCGGTCTTCCCCACCGGCCTCGCCTGGCTCGCCCAACGCGGCGGGGACCGCCGGTCGGTGGGGCTGGCCATCTCCTCGTCGATGACCGGCAGCATCCTCTTCCCGGCGGCGATCGGCTGGTTCGTGGCGTACGACGTGCGGGCCATCCCGTGGGGGCTCGCCCTCGTCGGGGCCTGCGCCGCGCTCGCGGCCGTCGCGGCCCACCGCACCGCCACCGTCGCCCGCCCCGCGGCGGCCGGCGCCGACGCGGCGCCGGCCGCCCGTCAGGCCGGCGATCGCCTCCGACAAGGCGATCGCCTCCGATAAGTCGGCGACGTCGTCCAGGAGCACGGCCTTCCGTCCCGGCTCGGCCGCGCGGCTGCCCGCCGTTCCGGCGCCGGCACCCGCTCTTTCCCCTGACCCGGACCACGCGGCGGAGGTCGTGGATCCGTCGTTCCCGGGGGCGCGGCGGTGACCGGCCGACCCGTCACGGTGGCCGTGCCCGAGGGGTACCGGGTGGGCCCCTGGCGCGTGGGCCCGCTGCTGGACGCGCCGGGCGTCACCGGACGGCGCCGGCCGACAGCCGTCGCCCGGTCGTCGATGTCGCCGACCGCATCCCCTGCTGTCCGACCTGCTGTCCGACGCGGACCCGGACGACGCCCTCACCCCGCTGCGCCCGGCGCTCGACGGGGGCCTCGCCGCCGCCGCGCAGCGGCGGGAAATTACCTCACTCGCCAGCGCTCCAAAATCTATGCGCGCCGGAGTAGACATTGCTCGCGGGCGGGTCTAACGTTTCTGTCGTAGACAGCAGTCGGCGATACCGGCCAGACACGAACTGGCCGGAGTTGTTGGACAGAAGTTCGCGGTTCGGTCCGGCAGCGGAGTCCCGGAGCCAGGCAGGTGCAGGACGGCGACGGGACTGGCTGCCGGACCGGGTGGCCCGGAGGTACCAGGGGCCGCCACCAGCAGTACGCAGTCGAGTGAGTGCAGTACCAGCAGTACGAAGAATGACAGTGACCCAGAGGATGAATGGAGGGCGCAGGCGCCATCGGGATCGCCCGGCCCGCGAACGCTCGCCCGGGCGGACACCGCAGACCCCAACGCAAGGACGGTGGTTTCCGGTCACGCATACGCGATCCCCGCACACCCCTCCCCCGGGGCAGTGCGGAAGTAACAGGACCGGCCCAGGCCGGTAGATGGTGTTGTTCCCTTCGGGGCCCCGGAGCCGATACGGCCCCGGGGCCCCTCGACGCGTTCTCCTCGAGAACCAGAGAGGTGCAGTGACTACAACGGCCAGCCCCGACACGCCCGACAAGCTCGACGACGACGACTACCCCGCCTACACCATGGGGCGCGCCGCCGAGATGACCGGCACCACCCCCGGCTTCCTACGAGCCCTCGGTGAACACCGCCTCATCACCCCCCTGCGCTCCGAGGGCGGACACCGCCGGTACTCCCGCTACCAGCTACGGATCGCCATGCGCGCCCGCGACCTCGTCGGCCAGGGCACCCCCATCGAAGCCGCCTGCCGCATCGTCGTCCTCGAAGACCAGCTCGAAGAAGCCCTGCGCATCAACGAACAACTCCGCGGCTCCCAGCGCGCCCAGGAGCCCCCTGCGGACAACTGACCTGCCGTCCGGGCCCACAGCCGCAGGCGGATCCGGGGCGGCCCGTGCTCGGGCCGCCCCTTCGCCGTTCCTGGCCACCCGGTGCTGAGCGCCGACGGCGCGGCGGGCTGTCCGGTTCATGGCCCGGTACGTGACCGGCTCCACCTCGTCCTCGGGCCGCGGGGCACGCGCACCGGGCGGGAGCCGGGCGGGCACCGGCCGGGCACGGTCCGCCGGGCGACACCGGGCGTTCGGTTCGACGAACGCCCGGTCGAGGATCGTGCTCCGGCCCCCACTCCCCTCGTGGTGGGGGCCGGAGCGGGCCTCGGTCGCGCCGACGAGAGAGAGCTTGCAACGGGGACGGCTGGACGGCCATGCATTAGCCTCTGGGCCTAATAGTCACCAACGCGGCAGGTCAGGACCGCTGCGGGGAACCGGAGGAAGGCTCGTGATCGCACTGAGGTTCGGGGTCGCGGACCTCGCGAGGACCCGGTTCGTCATATCCCCGCTCGACCACCTGATGGCCGGCGCGGCCCGGTCGGGCGCGCACCAGGGCAGCGGGTCGCGCAGCGAGCGCTGGTGGCGGGACATCCGCCGCCACGTGCCCCAGCGGGCCGTGCGCTTCCTCGAGGTGGTCAACGCGAGCCCGGTCGGCGTTCCCGACTTCATGGTGGCGGACCTCGACGCCGTCCGCCGGCAACTGACCGACGAGCTCGACGCGCTCCTCTCCGTCCCGCAGCAGGCTGTGGAGGAGGGAGTCGCCATGTTCGGCAGCGGCCCCGAAGTCCCGGACGCCCTGGCCCGGTTGCGCGAGGACGGCAGCCGGGGCCTGCGCGAGGTCAGCGACGGTGCCTGGGCGCTGTTCCGGACCTGCCTCGCCCCGGACTGGCCTGACATCCGCCGCGCCCTGGAGGCCGACATCGCCGTCCGGGCCCGCACCGCCGCCCGCTCCGGGATCGGCGAAATGCTCGACTCGCTCCACCCGAAGGCCGTCTGGCGGGACGAGGGAGTGCTGGAGTGCACCCTCGGCGACCTGGAGGGCTCCTTCGAACTCGGCGGCCGGGGCCTGGAACTGCGGCCCAACTACTTCGTCCAGCGGAGCATCAGCCTGCTGGCCGGGCCGGACCGCCAGAGCCTGCTGCTGCACCCGATCGCCGCCCCGACCGCCGAGCCCGCGGCCCGGACACCGGCCGCCGACGGCCTCGCCGCCGTGCTCGGCCCCGCCCGGGCCCGCGTCCTGCGCGCCATCGCCGGCAGCGCCTGCTCCACCACCGAGCTCGCCCAGCGGCTCGGCGTCACCCCGCCCTCCGCCTCCGCCCACGCCGCCGCCCTGCGCACGGCCGGCCTGATCGCCACCCGCCGTGAGGGCAAGCAGGTCCGCCACACCCTCACCGACGTCGGCCACGACCTCCTCCTCGACAACCCGCCGCCGCTGCCCCCGGCCTGAGCGCCGGTCGATCGCGGCTCGGACGGACCGTGGGGTGGCACCCTCGCGACAGGGGCCCATGAGGCTGCTCCGACAGGACGCGGTGTCGGCTCATCCGGCCGGTACGGTCCGCCCGGCCGGTCCGCGGTGCTCACCGGTCTTGCCGTTGCGCCCTCCCGGCCGGCCGGCGCCCGGGGCCGCCGGCTGTCTCCCTTCGCCGGGGTCCGGCCGGGGGGGTGACGGCCCGCCAGCTGTCCGCAGGCCGCCGTCCGGCCCGCCGCCCGCCGCCCGCCGGCCCGTCCCGGACCGGCCCCGCCGTCCCGGGACGGCAGCGGTTCGTTGCCCCCGGTCACCCGAACGAGCGGCACCGCCACCACCATCGGCCGTCCGTGCCGCCCCGGTGACAGCATGGCGCCTCATGGACTACCAGCAGTGCACGGACCACCTCGCCCGGCTGTTCCGGATCCCGGCGGCGGAGCGCGACGCGCGGCGCGACCACCTGCCCGCGCTGCTGGAGGCGCTCGGCCGCCCGCAGGACGGGCTGCGCGGGGCGATGGTGGTCGGGACCAACGGCAAGGGTTCCACCGCGGCCTTCGCCGTCGCGGCCCTGTCCGCGGCCGGGCAGCGGGTGGGCAGCATGCCGAGCCCGCACCTGCAGGAGGCGCGTGAGCGGGTCCGGGTCGACGGCAGGCCGGTCAGCCGCGCCGAGTACGCGGCGGCCTACGCCGAGGTGCTGGCGGCGACCGAGGAACACGGCCTGCCGCTGTCCGCCGCCAGCATGTGCGCCGCGGTCGCGACCGTGCACTTCCGCCGGGCCGGCGTCACCCGGGTGGTGGCCGAGGCCGCCCTCGGCGGACGCAGAGCGGCCGTCCGGGAGCTGGGCCTGGACGTCAAGGTGATCACCGGCGTCGGACTGGACCACACCGACGCGCTCGGCGACACCCTGGCCCGGATCGCCGCGGCCAAGGCCGGCGCGGTGTGCGACGGCGACCACGTCGTCCTCGGACACCTGCACCCCCAGGCGCAGACAGCCGTAGAGGAAGAACTGGCCGCGCGCACCGGCCTGACGCTCTGGCAGCTCGACCGGCAGATCCACTGCACCGCCCGCCCCGACACCACGAGCGGCACCGCCCTGCTCGACGTCGCGACCCCGCGCGGCGAGCACCGCGCCCTGCCCTGCCCCCTGCCCGGCACCCACCAGCACCACAACCTCGCCCTCGGCCTCGCCACCGCGGCCGCGCTGCCACCCCGACGGACGAACTCCTGCGCCCGGCCCTGGCCGCCCCCCGCTGGCCCGGCCGGCTCGAACTGCTCACCGACGCCCGGCTCGACGGCTGGCACGGCCGGGTCCTGCTCGACGGAGCCCACAACCCGCAGGCCATCGCCACCGTGACACCCGAGATCGAATCCATCGCCGGCACCACCCGCCCCCCGCGGGCCGCCGTCGTCTTCGCCGCGATGCACGACAAGGACGCGGCAGCGATGCTCGCCCGGCTGCCCGAACCGTGGCCGCTGGTCCTCACCCGCACCGACGCACCCGACGCCACCGACCCCGCCACCCTGCTCGACCGACTGCCCCCTGACCGGCGTACGGACGCCGTCACCGCCCCCGACACCGCCACCGCGCTGCGCCGGGCCGCCGCCCTGGTCGGCCACGGCGCACTGGTCGTGGTGCTGGGATCGCTCCGGCTGGTGGGCGAGGCCCGCACCGCGCTCGGCCTGCCCCCGGCCTGACAGCGCCGGACGGCGCCGGCCGGTCGGTCGCGGCCCCGGCATGGTCGGCTTCCTGCTCGGCTGCGTCCAGTGCCGGGTTCGCGGCTTCCCGTTCGGGGTGGGCCGCTCGACGGTTCGACCGCCACTCCCGTCCGGTCGCCGGAGGCCCGGCCGTGGGCCGGTGGCGGTGGCGGTGGGGGAACCGTCGACCCGAGGGGTCGGCGTCAGCGTCACAGGCCGCCCAGACCCGGTGGGTCCTCGAAGGGCGATGGGGGCGGCGGGGGCGGCGGGCTGATCGCCTTGTCCAATGCGCGGAGCCTGCCGTGGAATTCGCCCCGGGTGGCCTTGCCGAGGATTTCGGCGTCCTCGTCGCCGAGCGGGTCGTGGATGCGGGGACGCCACGGCTGGTGGCGCTCCCGGTGGGCGGCCAGGGCCGCGCGGCCCGCCTCCGTGGTTCCGCCGGACCGGCGGTGCACGTCCGTGGCGGCCCACCAGCCCGCCACGACGAGCAGGAAGGTGCCCACTCCCGGGACCAGGGGGCTGGGGAAGCCGCGCGCGGCGACCATCCAGACGGACGCGACGCCGAGGCCGAGGGAGGCCAGGCGGATCACGGTCAGCTGGTCGGCGGCCAGTTCGGCCGCCCGGCGGCGGCCCGGGTGGTCGACCAGGCCCTGGTCGCCGAGCCGCCGGCCGACGGCGGTGACGCCCGCAGAGCGCCGCAGCCGCTCCATCCGCCGCCACGCACGGCGCCGCGGCACCCGCCCGAACACCCGCACGACCTCCGCTTCCACCGCGTCCCGCGCGACCGGGTCCACCACGGTGAGCACCCCGTCCGCCGCCGACACCCGGCGGCGGAGCACCATCGAGGCCAGCACCGTCTGCGCCAGCGACCCGGCCCCCCGGTGCAGGTAGGCGACCTCGTAGACCGTCAGTTCCTCCTCCGGCGCCCGCGGGACCACCAGCGCGTCCACGTACGCGCGGTACGCCCGCCGCAACCGCACGGCGCCGATCGCCGTCAGCGCGAAGGCCGCCGCCAGCACCACGATCCACCCCACGACAGCCCCCTCCCCGCACCCGCCAGGCGCACCCCGGCTTGATGCCCGGGCCGGCCGCCCGTCAAGCAGAGCCCGACGAGCCCGCCCGGCCCCCGACCGCGCGCCCGCCGCGGGTCCGCGCGCCCGCCGCGGGTCCGCGCGCACCCGCGTCCGCCGCGGGTCCGCGCGCACCCGCGTCCGCGGGCAGGCCGTCCCCCAACCCGTCCGATGACGGCCCCTACGGCTCCAGCCGGGGGTCGTCGATGCCGACCGTGACGATCCCGGGCGGGTACAGCTCCGGATCGGCCGTCAGGATCAGGTGTTGCTGCGGACGCGCCGGGGTGGGCAGGCTCACGGCAATGGCGTGGGCCACGCCCTGGCCGCCGTAGCCGTCACCGACCATCCTCGCCACCACCACCGCGGTCGACGCGTCCAGGGGCTCGAACTCGAGCGACGGCAGCGCCAGGACCGCGTGCGCCGCGCCCTCGTCCTTGACCTCGGCCTCGATCAGGCACAGGACCGGCACCAGCAGGTGCTGGAACGGGCTCTGCAGAGCGGAATCCACGATCCGGTGCAGGCGCGGGTGACCGGCGGCCAGCGCGGACAGCGCGCTGGAATCCAGAATGATCACGCGCTGCGCCACCTCGGAGCGACCTTGGCACGCGCGTCCGCCGCGGCGATGTCGTAGACCCGCTGCAACAGGTTCGGGCCCTCGTCCAGCTCCGGGTCCGTGAGGGTCATCCCGAAGTGCTCCCGCAGCAGCCGGCGGCCCTCGGCCACCCGCTCCGCGATCTGCTCCGGGGTGGGCTGGGCCTCCACCAGCCGGGCCACCTGGGCGCCGATCGTGGTGCCGCCGGCCGCCGCGAGCGCGGCCAGCCGGTCACGCGTCTCAGCGGAGACCTTGATCGTCGTATCAGCCATGCCCTCAATGGTATACCGGTGGTGCACCATTGGTATACCGATGGCCTGGCCTGGGCTCCCCGCCGGCAATCGACACGGCGGAGCCCGACCGTGTAGCTGCCGGCGAGCGCGATCCCAGGCCGCCGACCACCGGCGAAGGCCTCTCCCACCGGGGGCAAGGCGCTCGGCACCGGGACGTCGGCGCCCCGCCCGCAGGCGGTGCGGATCCGCGCCCTGGCCTGTTCCTGGGCGTCACCAACCGGGACACCGGCGGCAGCCCTGCCGGGCCGGCCTTCTACCGCAGAAGCCGCGGTGGGGGAGGGGTTTCGGGGAACCGCCCCGCCGGACACCCCCGGGCCGGGAGACTCGGCACGGTGACGACGAAGAACCCGGCAGGCCGCGAACTCGCCCGGATCCTGCCCGGCGACCCGGGGTGGGTCCGGCGCGCCGCGTACCTCTCGGAAGTCCTCGGCCTGGCCGCCCGCGCAGCTGACGGCCCTCGGGCTCTCCTGCACCCGGGCCCACGAGGCCATCGCCGCCGAGGAGGTGGCCCTGCCCTTCGACCCGCGTTCCGTCGAGGAGTACCTTGCGATCACCGATACCGGGATCTTGGTGCACTCCCCGCCGGAGGACGACACCCAGGCCCGGCGCCTCGCCGAGGCGCTGACTGCTGGAGGGGATTGACGAGATGAACGGGCACGTCACGCTCGCCGAGGAGGTCCTGCTGCTCACGCTGGAGGACGAGTCCGGGGCGGTGAAGGAGAGCGCCGGGGCGGCCTGCGCGATCCCGGGCGCGCTGCTGGCCGAGCTCGCGCTGGCCGGGCGGGTCGCCCTGGAGGACGGCACGGTCACCGTCGTCCCGGGCGGGGAGCCCACCGGGGAGCCGCTGCTGGACGGGCGCCTCGAGCGGCTGGCCGAGTGGGCCCGGGGGCGTCGCACCGCGAAGGCGTCCGAGTGGCTCACCCAGGACCGCGCCACCGCCCCGGCCGACACCCTGGAGCGCCTGGTCGAGCGCGGTCTGGTGACCGAGGAGCGCCGCAGGGTGCTCGGCGTCTTCCCCGTCCGCCGCTACCCGGAGGCGGACGGCCGCGTGGAGCGCGCCCTGCGCGAGCGGCTGGCCGCCGTCGTCCTGCACGGCGCCGAGCCGGACGCGCGCACCGGCGCCCTGATCGCGCTGCTGCACGCCGCCGGGCTGTACCGGTCCGCCTTCCCGGAGGTGCCGCGCAAGGAGGTCGAGCCGCGCTTCGCCGAGATCGCCGAGGGCGAGTGGGCGGGGGAGGCCGTGCGGGAGGCGATCAGGAACACCCGGGCGGTGCTCGCGGCCGTCATCGCCGTGACGGCGGCGACGGCCGCGACCACAGCCGTGATGTGACCGGCGCCAACCGGGCGGTGCGGCCGCCGTCGGCGAAGCGCGTCCGGCGCCGTCCGGTGGGACACCGGGTCGTCGTTCTCCTGCGGTCCTCCGCTCACGGGCGGATCGGCCGCACCCGCGGCCAGTCGCCCACTCCCGCCGGACCGCCCGCGCCTACCCCGGCCCGACCAGCCCGCACTCGTACGCGAAGATCACCGCCTGCACCCGGTCCCGCAGACCCAGCTTGGCCATGACCCGGCCGAGATGCTTCTTCACCGTGGGCTCCGCGAGACCGAGGGTGGCGGCGAGTTCCGTGTTGGTCAGGCCGCGGGCGGCCCCCAGCAGGACCTCCCGCTCGCGCGCGGTCAGCACGCGCAGCCGCTGCGCGTCGCCCCCGCCGCCGTCGCCCCCGTCGCCCCCGCCGTCGTCCCCGGCGGCGGGGAGCCGGTGTGCGAAGCGGTCCAGCAGCCGCCGGGTCACCCGGGGGGAGACCACGGCGTCCCCCCGGGCCACGTCGCGGACCGCCCCCAGCAGCTCCTGCGGCCGGCTGTTCTTCGACAGGAAACCGGACGCCCCGGCCCGCAGCGCGTCGAAGGCGTACGCGTCCAGGTCGAAGGTCGTGAGCACCAGCACCCGCGTCCCGGGCACCTCGCGCAGCAGCCGCCGGGTCGCCTCGATGCCGTCGGTGCCCGGCATCCGCACGTCCATCAGCACCACGTCCGGCCGCAGCCGCCGCGCCAGCTCCACCGCCGCCGCCCCGTCGGCCGCCTCCCCGACCGGCTCCATGTCCGGCTCGGCCCGCAGGATCAGACCGAACGCCAGCCGCAGCAGCTCCTCGTCGTCCACCAGCAGCACCCGGACGTTCACGACGCGCCCCCGGGATCCAGCCGTACGAAGACCCGCCAGCCGCCGTCCGGCCGCGGGCCCGACTCCAGCACCCCGCCGAAGGCCGCGGCGCGCTCCCGCATCCCCGCGAGCCCCCGCCCGGACGCGGCAGATCCGGGGCGCCCGGCGGATCCCGGCCGCCCGGCCCCTGCGGCCCGCCCGTCGTCGGTCACCTCGACCGTGACCGCCTCCGGCGCGCAGGACACCCGCACCTCGGCGCGCGCCCCCTGCGGCGCGTGGCGCAGCGCGTTGGTCAGCGACTCCTGGACGAGCCGGTGCACCGTCAACTGCGCCGCGGCCGGCACCCGGGCGGCCTCGCCGTCCACCCGCAGCCGGGTCACGAGGCCCGCCGCCTCCATCCGCTCGCACAGCTCCCCGAGCTGCCCGATCCCCGGCGGCGACCGCCGGTCGTCCCCGGGCCGCGCGTCGGGATCGTCCCCGGGCCCGGCGTCCGTACCGGCGTCCTGGAGCAGGTCCAGCGCCCGCCGCATGTCGGTCAGCGCCTGCCGCCCGGTCTCCGCGATCCGGGCCGTCACGGCGCAGGCGTCGGCCGGGCGCGCGTGCCCCAGCGCGTCGGCCAGCGCCACCACCACCGACAGGCCGTGCGTCACGCTGTCGTGCAACTCCCGCGCGATCCGGGCGCGTTCCTCCTCCACCGCCCGGCGCTCCCGCTCGTCGCGGTCCCGTTCCAGCCGCACCAGCCGCTGCGCCCGCGCGGCCCGCCGGATCCGGGCGTTCGCCCCGAGCAGCGCGCTCGCGGCGACCGCCGCCGTCATCGCGGCGGCCGAGGCGAGGAACCGGCCCTCCGGCGCCCAGCGCGCCGCCGCCAGCACCGCCCCGGCCACCGCCACCAGAGCCGCCGCCCACGCCGACCGGTACGGCGCCCGCGCGGTCACCGTCCCCAGGGCGACCAACAACGCCGCGTCGGCCGGCAGTTGGACACCCAGCAGCCACTGCGCGAGCGCCGCGGCGGCGATCACCCCGAACGCGGCCCGGGGCGCCCGCCGCCGCCACACCAGCGGCAGCACCAGAGCGGTCTGCAGCGCGAAGCCCGTACCGTCCGCCACCCGTCCCGGCCCGAGTGTCACCAGGAACAGGGCCGCCGCGAGCGCGGCGTCCGCGACCACGGGCGGCACCCGCTCCGGAAGCCAGGCGAGGGCGCCCGGCGGGCCCGTCCGTACCGCGCCGGTCTCGGCCATCGTGTCCGTCCTCGCGTCCGCGTCCTCCGGCGTCCTCGCCGGAGCCCCACGGTAGGGCCCCGCGCCCGCCGAGGCGTCCGCCCACCGGCGGAGACCGGCGGAGACCGGGGGAGACCCCGGAACACCGGGGGTTCCTCCGAGCGGAGGAGAGAACGCGCCCCGGGGCGACCCGCGCCCACCCGCGGGATCGTCCCCCGGCAGGGCGCCGGGCACCGCCGGCGGCGAAACCCTGGTGGCGACCCCGCATCCGTACCGCCCGAGGAGCCCGCCCATGCCCCCCACCCGCCGCGCCCTGCTCGGCACGCTCGGCGCCGCCGCGCTCGCCACCCTGACCGCCGCCCCCGCCTTCGCCGCGGGAAACCGCCCGGCCGCCCCGGCCGGGGGACACGGCCCCGCGCCCGCCCCCGGCACCCCCGTCCCGCTGCGCCTGCCCGCGCCCACCGGGCCCTGGCCCGTGGGCACCGTCGCGCTGCACCTGGTCGACGACAGCCGCCCCGACCCCCTCCTGCCCGCCAAGCCCTACCGGGAGCTCATGGCCGGCCTCTGGTACCCGGCGGAACCCGGCACCGGGCACCCGACGGCCCCCTGGCTGCCCCCGGCCGCGGCGGCCGACTGGGACGCGCACGGCGCACCGGCCCTCGGTGTCCCCGCCGGCGCCGCCGACTGGCGGGGGATCAGGACCCACGCCCGCGCCGGCGCGCCCGTCGCCCGCCGCGCCGGCCGGCTGCCCGTGGTGCTGTTCTCCTCCGGCGACGGCGGCTCGCGCGCCCTCGGCACCACCCTGGTCGAGGAGCTGGCGAGCCGCGGCCACCTCGTCGTCGCCCTCGATTCCACGTACGAGGCCGAACAGGTCGAGTTCCCCGGCGGCCGGGTCGAACGCGCCCTCCCGCTCCCCGACGACCTCACCCCGGAGGTCGTCGCCGCCCTCCTCGCCGGGCACTCCCGGGCCCGCCTCGCCGACGCCCGCTTCGTCCTCGGCGCACTCGACCGGCTCGCCCGCGGGGACCGACCCGACACCGGGACCGACCCGCTCCCGGACGGGCTCGCCGAAGCCGCCGACCCGGCCAGGACCGGCGTGCTCGGGCAGTCCCTCGGCGGCTCCGTCGCCGCCCAGCTCGCCCACGACGAGCCCGGCGTCCGCGCGGCGGCCGACCTCGACGGCGCCCTCCTGGGCCCCGTCGCCGACAGCGGCCTCGCCAAGCCCTTCCTGCTGATGGCCTCCGGTACGAAGACCCTGCGCACCGAACCGAGCTGGGCCTCCTGCTGGGCGGCGTCCACCGGCCCCCGGCACGCCCTGCGGCTGCGGAACGCCGCCCACGGCTCGTACACCGACCTCCAGGTCCTCCTGCCCCAGCTCGTCCGCCGCCTCCCGGTCCCCGACGCGGCCGCACTCATCGGCACCGTCGACCCCCGGCGCTCCCTGGCCGCCCAGCGCACCGCCGTCGCCGCCTTCTTCGCGCGGTACCTGACGGGGCGGCCCACCGGCTTCCTCGACCGGCCCGGCGACGACTGGCCGGAGCTGGAGGTGCTGCGCTGAACCGGCCCGCCCGGCACCCCTTGGGGCGCCGGGCGGCACGGCGTCCGGCCGGCGCCGGTCAGCTGGGGGACGACACCCCACATCGACCCGCGGACCCGCTCGAACGCGGAACCCGACCGTACGCGGAACCCGACCGTACGCGGGCTCTGGCCGACGTCGCGGAGTCCGGCCGACTCCTACTCGTAGTAGCGGCGCTCCTCGACCGGTTCGTCGCTCTCGACCCGGCGGACCACGCGCCGGCGGCGGAACACGTTCACATAGGTGATCAGTCCCAGAAGCCCGGCGGCCATGAGGATCCAGCCCACCAGGTGCAGGTTGACGCCGTTCACGTGCCAGTCGGTTGCGAAGGCCATGATGGCGCCGAGGGCGAACAGGACGATGCAGCCACCGATACCCATGCCGTCTCACTCCTCGTCGGTCGGTCTGCTCCTCGGGTTCCCTGAATCCGGACTTGAATGTCGGCGGCTTCCTGCGGGCTGCCCGGGGACCGTCGTCGGGGGCTGCGGGAAGGGGTGGGGCAGGACGTCCGGCCGGCACGCCCCGGCGCCGCAGTGCGGCGGGCAGGGCCTTCGGCATACGGCTTCCGCGAGCCCTGATCCGCCGTCACACCTCCGAGCGGCCTGGTGGGGTCAGATACCGCGTTCGAGCATGTCGATGACGTGCTGACCGGCTTCGTGGGCCTGGACGGGGTGGAGACCGCGCAGGGGGCCGTCGATGAGGAGGGCGGCGAGTCCGTGGACGGCCGACCAGGCGAGGAACTCGGCTCCGGGGCGGCGGTCTTCGGGCAGCAGACCATGTTCCACGAGGCCGTCGAGGGCTTCGCCGAGCAGTTCGAAGGGGGTCTTGCCGGTGATGCCCGCGGCGGTGTCGGCGGCGGCGTGGGTCATGTCGCCGGGGACGTGGAAGGCCGTGCGGAACAGGCCGGGTTCCTCCTGGGCGAAGCGGAGGTAGCCGGTGCCGACGGCGCGGAAGCGGGCCCGGGCGGCGGCCACCGGGTCCTCGGCGGGCGGCAGGGCGTCCTGTTCGGCCTCCATGGTGCGGGCGACCCGGGCCATGGCGGCCTGGGAGACGGCGTGCAGCAGCGCGTCGCGGTCGGCGAAGTGGCGGTAGGCGGCGTTGGGGACGACCCCGGCCTGCCGGGTGGCGGCGCGCAGGACGACGGCCTCCGGGCCGCCCTGGCGGGCGAGTTCGAGGGCGGCCTCGATCAGCGCGTTGCGCAGGTCGCCGTGGCGGTAGGTGTCCCGCTTGGACTTCGTGTCCCTGGTAGCCGCCATGGCCGCCGCCTCCAATGTGGACAGCATCCACTTAGCTCGTCTAGGCTCTCGCATGATCACTCGGGGGGCGCGGATCACCGCATCCCCCAGATGTGGACATCGTACACAAGGGCGGTCGACGGCCGCCCCGGTACTTGTCGTCAAGGGGGACCCGCTGCTCATGGGCCTGGCCGAGACCAGGACCTTCGACTCCCACGTCGTCCTGCTCCGTCACGAACGGACTGGCTGGGCCGGCTCGCGCGAGCAGCCCGGCGGGCGGCGACCGATGACTTTCCCCGCGCTCAGCAGTCAGAGAACACAGCCGGCGCACCGCAGAACCGGGCGTGACCCGGGCGAGCACCGACTCGACCCCTTTC
Source organism: Kitasatospora sp. NPDC001547 (assembly GCF_042894165.1). NCBI lineage: Bacteria > Bacillati > Actinomycetota > Actinomycetes > Kitasatosporales > Streptomycetaceae > Kitasatospora > Kitasatospora sp. NPDC001547. The sequence goes on from NZ_JBIAVL010000007.1 coordinate 302,458, forward strand.
TACCCAGGCACGAGATACCGAGGAACCTCAAGATGCGTACCCTGATCAGCACCGCGTTCATCTCGCTCGACGGCGTCGTGGAGGGCCCCGGCGGCGAACCCGGCTACCGCAACTCCGGCTGGACCTTCAAGGACGTCGAGTTCCTCCCCGAGGCGTTCGAGATCAAGGGCCGGGAGCAGGAGGAGGCCACCGCGATGCTGCTCGGCCGCACCAGCTACCAGGCGTTCAGCCAGGTGTGGCCGGACATGGCGGACTTCGCCCGCTACAGGACGCTGCCGAAGTACGTCGTCTCCACCACCCTCGCCGACGGCGACCTGGTGTCGAACTGGGGCGAGACCACGATCCTGCGCTCCCTCGACGAGGTCGCCGCGCTGAAGGAGACCGAGGGCGGCCCGATCATCGTCCACGGCAGCGCCAGCCTCAACCACGCCCTCTCGGACGCCGGCCTGATCGACCGCTACCACCTGCTCGTCTTCCCGCTGCTGCTCGGCGCGGGCAAGCGCCTGTTCAGCACCACCGACAAGGACACCCAGAAGCTGAAGCTGGTCGAGCACGAGGCGTACGCCAACGGCCTGCAGAAGAACGTCTTCGACGTCGTCCGCTGACAGGCATGGTGCGCATCGTCGACACCACCACCTGGAGCCGCCTGCGGACCGAGGCGTAGTCAGCCGCCGCAGGTCACGTCCCTCGCGGGCAGCCGGCCCGTGGTCAGGTACCGGGTGACGTCGACGTCCGCGCAGGACGGGCCGGCCACCACCACGCCGTGGCCCCCGCCGCCGGCGACCGTGATCATCCGCGCACCGTGCAGCGCCCGGCGCATGCCCTGCGCCATGGCGAGCGTGGCCCGCAGGTCCCACTGGTTCTGCACGATCAGCGCGCCGACGCCGTTGTTCACCACGGTGGCCGCCTCGCGGGGCGGCGACTTCCAGAAGGCGCACGGCTGGATGCCCGCCCCCAGGTCGCCGGCCAGCGGGTGGGCGGTACGGTCGCGGATCGCGTCCCGGCGGTACTGCTCGGGGTCGCGCGGCCAGTCGCGGGCGTCGCCGCAGAACAGGGCCCACGTGGCGGCGGTCCGGTTGTTCTCCTGCTCCTCCGTGCCGGAGGGCACCGGCGTGGTCGGCGCGGCCGGTCCGCCCTCGGAGGCGGCCTTCAGCGCGGCGATCCAGGGGGTGACGGTGGCGACGTGGGAGAAACCGGCGTACCCGGTGCGGATGTCTCCGCCGCTCAGCGCCCCGTTCGTGGTCGGGACGGGCGTGCGGTCGGCGCGGGCGACGAGGTCCCAGTACGTCTTCCGGACCTCGGCGGGGGTCGCGCCCAGCCCGTACGCGGCGTGGCGGGCGGCGGCCCACTCCGTCCACCGGGTGAAGGCCGCTTCGGCCCCCGCCGCGGCGCCGCGGAGCGTCCCCCGCCAGGCGAGCGCCGGGTCGAGCGCGCTGTCCAACACGAAGCGGTCGGAGCGCTGGGGGAACATCTGAGCGTAGACGGAGCCCAGGTAGGTGCCGTACGAGTACCCGAAGTAGGAGATCCTGCGCTCGCCCAGTGCCGCCCGGACGACGTCCATGTCCCGCGCGGTGTTGCGGGTGGTGATGTGCGGCAGCACGTCCCCCGCCTTGGCCCAGCACTTGTCGGCCACCGTCCGGGCCCGGTCCACGTCCCGGGCGAAGGTGTCCGCCGCGTAAGGGTGCAGGATGCTCCGCTCGTCGGCCGTCAGGCCGCACGTGACCGGCGAACTCCGGCCGACCCCGCGCGGGTCGAACCCGATGAGGTCGAACCGCTCCCGCACCTCCGGCGCCAGCAAGGGCTCCATCTCCACGGGGAGGGTCAGTCCCTGGACCCCCGGCCCGCCCGGATTCATCAGCAGTACGCCGTGGCGCGCCTTCGCGCTGCCCGCCTTGATCCGCGAGACCGCGACGTCGATCCTCCGGCCCCCGGGGTCGGCGTAGTCCAACGGCACCTGGACGGTGGCGCACTCGAACGCGGCCGGCTGCCCCGCGTCGCAGCGCTCCCAGCGGAGCCGCTGCTGCGCGTACCCCTGGAGCGGGTCCTGCGCCGCGGACGCCGTCGCGGGGGCGAGCGCCGCGACCACGGCCGTCGCGGCACCGACCGTCAGCGCGGGAATCGTGCGTCCGTCTCGCAGCACCATGCCAGTCCTCCGTGCAGAATCGTGTCTCGGAACCGCCTCCAGTCTCCGTTCCGCCCCGGGCCGCACCCGTACGGCGCCGGGATGGGCCCATGATCCGACCTGAGGCGTACGGCGGGGCCTGCCGTAGGGGCGGAGGCCCATGTCCGGTCTCCCACCGTTCGAGGTGAACCGCCCACCGGCCGCCCGCCGTTGCCCCGCGGGCGGGATCGGGCCTCGACGACCGACGACCAGGCGCGCCGGCGCGTGCTGCGCGCCGGGGCGGTGTCGAACACCGCGGTCCGGCAGGCGCTGGGCGATCTCGCGCCGCATGGCCTGGTCGCCTCGGACGGCAACTCCAGGGACCGTCGCAAGTCGTGGCGGCTGGAGGGCACGGCCGGGCGGGAGGCAGCCGGACGGTGCCGGGGCTGCCCCGTGCCGACATGGGTTCCACGGCCCGGGGCGCCGGCCGTACTGGTGTCCGGCACGCGGTGGCGGTCGACGAGTCCGTGCTCGCCGGACCGAGACGACTTGCGGTAGAGCGCACTCCAATTCGTAGGTTCGGAAGCATGCGATACGTCAAACTCGGAACGACCGGGCTGGAAGTCTCCGCCATCACCCTCGGCTGCATGAGCTTCGGGGAGCCGGACCGGGGCGGCGAGCCCTGGTCGCTGGGCGCGGACGCCAGCCGGGACATCATCAAGCAGGCCCTCGAGAGCGGCGTCAACTTCCTCGACACGGCCAACGGGTACAGCGCCGGGAGCAGCGAGGAGATCGTCGGCCAGGCGGTCAAGGACTTCGCCCGGCGCGAGGAGGTCGTTCTCGCCACCAAGGTCTGGATGCGGATGCGCCCCGGCCCGAACGGCGCCGGGCTGTCCCGCAAGGCGATCTTCGCCGAGCTCGACGCCTCCCTGGAGCGGCTGGGGACCGACTACATCGACCTGTACCAGATCCACCGCTGGGACTACGACACCCCGATCGAGGAAACCCTGGAGGCGCTGCACGACGCGGTCAAGTCAGGGAAGGTCCGCTACATCGGAGCCTCCTCCATGTACGCCTGGCAGTTCACCAAGGCCCTGTACCTGGCCGACCTGAACGGCTGGACCCGGTTCGTGTCGATGCAGGACCACTACAACCTCATCCACCGGGAAGCGGAGCGGGAGATGCTCCCGCTCTGCGCCGACCAGGGCATCGGCGTGATCCCGTGGAGCCCGCTGGCGCGGGGCAGGCTGACGCGGGCCCGGGACACCGCCACGGCGCGTGCCGGGACCGACGAGGGCGGCAGGATCCTCTACCGCGACGGGGACCAGGCAGTGGCCGAGCGCGTCCACGAGATCGCGGGCAGGCGGGGCCTGTCCCCGGCCCAGGTCGCCCTGGCCTGGGTCATGCGCCACCCGGCGGTGACCTCGCCCGTCGTCGGGGTCACCAAGCCGGCCCAGCTGGCCGACGCGCTCGCCGCGGTGGACGTCGAACTCGACGACGACGAGGCCGCCTACCTGGAGGAGCCCTACCAGCCGCACGAGGTCGCCTACCTGGAGGAGTCCTTCTACAAGTCGCGCCCTGCGGCGGGCTCCCGGTAGTCCGGATCCTCGCCGCGGTGTCGACCGTGACCGGGGCGCCGTTGGCGCCGGACGCACCCTCCCCTGGAACTCCGGCGTCGTCGAAGGCCACGGGAACGGGATGCGGGGAGGAGAACGCGCGGCTCGTACCAGTCGGCCCCGACGTGGCTGTCCCCGGCTCGGGTGGCTCGCCGCGCCTCAGTCAACGCCGCGTCAGGCGTGCCTGTCCGGTGATCCGGGAGAAGCGGCCCAGCACTTTCCGCCGCGCCACGGTACCTCGCACGACCGAGGATCCCCGGCGGGCAGGGGCTTGTTAGCGTCGGATCCAGTCAGGCAGGAGCGGCACGGCTGTTCGTGCTCCGGCTCCATTCGTCCAAGGGGGAAGTATGAAACGACGTCTTGTCGGGGGTCTGCGGCGTACGGGGGCAGTGGCGGCGCTCGCCGCTGTCGCGCTGGTCGGCTCGGCCGGAGCCGCTTCGGCGGCCACCGGCGGAGCGTACGCGTCCGGGACGGGGGTCTTCGGGTCCGCGAACTGGGAGTGGACGAAGAGCGGGTGGAAGAACGGCAACGCCGCGGTGCGGGACACCGCGTGCGACGGGGAGCCGGTGTTCATCCACTTCCAGGTCCGCACCAGCTCTTCGACCTACACCACGCCGAAGCGGTGGAACCAGCAGGGCTGCGGGGAGACGTCGTCCTGGGCCGGTCTCACCTATGACGCGGGCTACTACGTCACCAGCGTGCGGGTGGTGACCTGCGTCGACACCGGCACCCCCCGCTGCTACTACAGCGACTGGCAGGACAACCCGCTCACCTAGGACGCGCCGGCGGCCCCCGACCCCGTGGCGGAGCCGGGGGCCGCCGTGACCCTTCAGCACCTGGAGACGGCCGGTCCGTCCGTCGGCCGCGGGAACTCGACGGGAGGAGCGCCGGGCACCGGGGTGTGTCCGAACAGGCAGGAGGGGCTGCCTCCGGGGCTCTGGCAGGGCCTGCCGCCCCAGCCGGAAGGGCCGGGCCTCACTCAACTTCTACCGCACGGCGACCCGAAGGCCCGCCGCCGAATAGCCGCCGCCCCGGTCGCGCGGGTGCCGGCGGCGGCCGAGGCGGTGCCCGGCAAGGCGCTCGGCGCGGCCCCGGCGGTGAGACCGAGGACGGCGAGCCGGGCGAGGCGGCGCCGAGTGGAGTCGGCGTCCGCGGCGGTCCGGCGGGTGGGCCGGACCACCGCGGTCGGGGCTCCTGGTCGCTCGGGGAGGGTCAGCCGAGGGCGCCGACGACGGCCTTCGTCGCCTCGGCGATCAGGGCGTCGTCGGAGGTGGCGTCCGCCTTGCCGCGGTCGGACAGGACGGCGATCACGATCGGGCTGCGCCCGCCCGACGGCCACGCCACGGCGACGTCGTTGCGGGTGCCGTAACCCGCGGCGCCGGTCTTGTCGCCGATCCTCCAGTCGGCGGGCACCCCCGCGCGGACGTACGGGCCGCCGGTCGTGTTGCCGACCAGCCAGTCCGTCAGCAGCGCGCGCCGGCCCTCCGCGAGGGCGTCGCCGAGCACGTAGCGGCGCAGGTCGGCGGCGAGGACGCGCGGCGTGCTGGTGTCGCGGGTGTCGCCCGGGGTCGCCTCGTTGAGGGTGGGTTCAGTGCGGTCGACGCTGGTGGTCGAGTCGCCCAGGTCGCGCAGGGACCGCTGGACGGCCGCCGGGCCGCCGAGTTCGGCGGCGACGAGGTTGGCCGCGGTGTTGTCGCTGTACTGGATGGAGGCGGCGGCCAGGTCACGCAGCTTCATGCCGGTCGCCACGTGCTGGGAGGTGATCGGTGCCCACGCCAGCACGTCCTCCTGGCGGTAGGGGACGACCTTGTCCAGGTCCGCGTCGGAGGCCTTGCGCAGCAGGGCCCCGGCGGCGAGCGACTTGATCGTGGACGCGAACGCGAACCGCTCGTCGGCCCGGTGGGCGACCTCCCGGCCGCTGCCGGTGTCCACCGCGAACACGCCGAGCCGGGCGCCGAACCGCTGCTCCAGCGCCGCGAAGGAGTCCTCCGCCGAGCTGGTCGCGGGTGCGCCCGCCACCGCCGCGCCCGGGGCCGTCGCACCGGGGGCCGCCGTACCGGGCGCCGCGGCCGTCGAGGCGCTGCTCGCCCGGCCGCACCCCCCGATCAGCGCGGCCACGAGCAGGGCCACCGCGGGCAGCGCGGTGCGGGTGCGGCGGAGGTCGGACTTCATCGGTGGTCTCCCCTGGGGTTCGTGCTGTCGCGGCCGCGCCCTCGCGGTGGTTCCCGCATCGTTCGCGGCCGCTCGATCGCCCTCAGCTAAACAGGCCGCCGGCCTCCCGGTCCAAGACCCCGATCGTGAAGGGAGCAATAGGAGAACGCCTATGATGGCTGGCCATGGACCTGCTGGGGCACCTGCGCCACTTCCGAGCCGTCGCCGAGGAACGGCACTTCGGCCGCGCCGCCGAGCGCCTGCGGATCGCCCAGCCCTCCCTCTCCCAGCGGATCCAGCGCCTCGAACGCGAACTCGGTGTGACCCTGTTCGACCGCGGCCCGCGCGGCGTCGACCTCACCCCGGCGGGCCGGCTGCTGCTCGCCGAAGCCGAGGAGACCCTGGACAGCGCCGCCCGCCTCCTCGCCACCGCCGCCGACCTGCGCAGCGGACGGGCCGGGACCCTGCGCGCGGCCGTTCCGCCCGAACTCGGGCCGGCCGTCCTGGCCGCGCTGCTCACCGCCTTCGAGACCGCCTCCCCGGGCACCCGGCTCGACCTGCGGGAGGTGCCGGTCGCGGCCGTGGTGCGCGAACTCGCCCAGCACACCGTCGACGTCGCCGTCGTCCGGCACCCCTGCCCGGCCGACGGACTGGCCTTCGGCCCCGTCCTGCACCAGCCGCTCGGCGCGTTGCTCGCCGCCGGCAGTCCGTACGCCGACCGCCCGGAGCTGGCGGTGGCCGACCTGACCGGCCTGCGCTTGGTCCTCTTCCCCCGCGCCACGGCCCCGGCCCTGTACGACGAGGTCCTCACCGCGCTGACCAGGCACGGCTGCACCCCCGGGGCCGTCGTCGACCCGCCGGGACCGGACCTGGCGGGCGCGCTCGTGCTCACCGGCAGCGCCATCGCCCTGGTGCCGCGGACCACACCCCCGCCGGGTACGGTCTGGCGCCCGCTCACCGGCACCCCGCTGACCTGGCGGACCTCCACGGCCTGGCCGGCCGGGCGGGGCGGGCCCGCCGTCCGGCTGTTCGCCGAGGCCGCCCACCAGGCGCTGACCGGCCCCGGCGGCCTCCTGCCCCAGCCGCCCAACCGTTCGCTCTACCCCCGGCCCGCAATGGAGTTCCCGCTATGACCAGCGATCGCACCGGAGCCGGCCGCACCGGAGCCGGCCGGACGAGTGCCGACCGCACGGCCGCCGACCGGGGCCCGTACGGCCGCGCCGCGCGCACCCGCATCGCCGCCGCCTTCGCCGACGCGGGCGTCACCGGCTGGCTGCACGCACGCGACCTCGACACCGGCGCCGAGATCGGCCTCGGCGCCGACACCGCCGTCAGCACTGCCAGCGTCCACAAGGTCTGCCTGCTCGTGACGCTGTACCGCGAGGCCGCCGCCGGACGGATCGACCTGACCCGGCAGGTCGACGTCCCCGCCGCCGGCCGCACCCCCGGGGGGACCGGCCTCGCCGCCATGCTCGACGCCGCCCGCCTCTCCCTGCGCGACCTCGCCTACCTCACCGCCGCCGTCAGCGACAACACCGCCGCCGACACCCTGTGGGACCGGATCGGCCTCGACACCGTCAACCGCACCATGGCCGACCTCGGCCTGAACCGCACCGTCGCCGTCCACAAGCTCCGCGACCTCGCCGCCGCCCTCGCCGAGGACACCGGCCCCGACTCCCCGGTCGACCCGGCCGTCGTCGCCCGCCTCAGGGTCCTCGACCCCGCCTTCACCAACCACAGCACCCCCCGCGACATGACCACCCTGCTCGCCGCCCTCTGGCACGGCGAGGCCTGCCCCGGCGACCACGGAGCCGCCCTGCGACGCCTCCTCGGCCTCCAGGTCTGGCCGCACCGCCTGGCCTCCGGCTTCCCCTACGACGACGTCCGCGTCCACGGCAAGACCGGCACCCTGCCCACGCTGCGCCACGAGGTCGGCGTCGTCGAATACCCCGACGGCGGCCGCTACGCCCTCGCCGTCTTCACCCGCGCCGCCGCCACCACCATCACCCTGCCCGCCGCCGACGCCGCCATCGGAACCACCGCCCGCCTCGCCGTCGACGCCCTCCGGGCGCGGGCGGCGAGCGGCGCGACGGGCTGACCCGGGCCGACAACCCGACGCCCCGTCCTCGACCTCACCCTGGCGCGCCCGCCGCCCCGACCGCACGGCCCTGCCCCCGGTCGCCGCCCCGGGGCGCGCGTAGGCCGGTGCCCGTCGATCCGCGCGGGATTTCGGCGCCCGGACTATTGTCAGGAAACTTTACTTTTCACTAGGCTCTCGGCGGCGGCTTGGCGCGGCGCCCCCCGAGCGGGGCGTGACGTGCTCAGCGAGAGCTCTGACCCGGCCGCCGTGGTGGTGAGGCAACCACCGCTCGACCGGCGGGGATCGCGTGCGGGCCCCGCCGGAGTCCAGCTCTCGCCGTCGTTCTAGGTCAGGGAGTTCAGGGATGCGTCCCCAAGTCTCGGTAAGGCCTGTTCACATCGGAGTGTTCGCCGCGGTGCTCGTGCTGGTCGGCGGACTGTTGCTCGGCTGGTCCGGGCGGGCGGGAGCGGCGGCCGATCCGCTGCTCTCGCGGGGCAAGGCCGCCACGGCCTCGTCCACGGAGGGCTCGTCCTACGCGGCGGGCAAGGCGTTCGACGGGAACACCGGTACCCGGTGGGCGAGCGAGGAGGGGAAGGACCCGCAGTGGCTGCGGGTCGACCTCGGGGCGAACGCCACCGTCTCGCGGATCAAGCTCTCCTGGGAGGCCGCGTACGCGAAGGCGTACCGGCTGGAGGTGTCGGCGGACGGGGCGACCTGGACCACCGTCGCCGAGGAGAAGGCCGGCAACGGCGGCACGGACGACTGGACCGGGCTGACCGGCAAGGGCCGGTACGTCCGGATGTACGGCACGGCCCGCGGCACGTCCTACGGGTACTCGCTGTACGAGATGGAGGTCTACGGGGCCACGGACACCACGCCCTCGCCGACCGCCACGCCGTCGCCGACCGGGACCACCCCGGGCGGGGCGTTCACCGTCGTCGCGGCCGGTGACATCGCGGCCCAGTGCACCGCCTCGGACAGCGCCTGCGCGCACCCGAAGACCGCCGCCCTCGCCCAGAGGATCGACCCGAAGTTCTACCTGACGATGGGTGACCACCAGTACGACGACGCCCGGCTGTCGGACTTCCGCGCCTACTACGACAAGAGCTGGGGCGCGTTCAAGGCGAAGACCCACCCCGTCCCCGGCAACCACGAGACCTACGACCCGGCCGGCTCGCTCTCCGGGTACAAGGCGTACTTCGGCAGCATCGCCTACCCGCAGGGCAAGAGCTGGTACAGCTTCGACGAGGGGAACTGGCACTTCGTCGCCCTCGACTCCAACGCCTTCGACCAGAGCGCCCAGATCGACTGGCTCAAGGCCGACCTCGCGGCCAACACCCGCAAGTGCGTCGCCGCCTACTGGCACCACCCGCTGTACTCCTCCGGCGGGCACGGCAACGACCCGGTCTCCCGGCCGGTGTGGCGGATCCTCTACGACGCCCGGGCGGACCTGGTGCTCAACGGGCACGACCACCACTACGAGCGGTTCGCCCCGCAGGACCCGGACGGGAAGGCCACCGCCGACGGGATCGTCGAGATCGTCGGCGGGATGGGCGGCGCCGAGCCGTACCCGATCGAGCAGGTGCAGCCGAACAGCCAGAAGCGGATCAGCGGCGACTACGGCGTGCTGAAGCTGGACTTCACCGACTCCGGGTACGGCTGGAGCTTCGTCGGGACGGACGGCAAGGCCAAGGACACCAGCCCGACCTACAGCTGCCACTGATGATGTACCTGGCCACCACGGGCCGTCGTCCGGACGCGCCGCCCCGCCCCGCCGGGGTGGGGCGGCGCGTCCCGGGCACGGTCGTCGCGCTCGGTGCGGTCAGCCTGGTCACGGACGTCTCCTCGGAGATGGTCACCGCCGTGCTGCCGCTCTACCTGGTCCTGGGCCTCGGCCTCTCACCCCTCCAGTTCGGCTTCCTCGACGGACTGTTCAACGGAGCCACGGCACTGGTCCGGCTCCTCGGCGGGCGGCTCGCCGATCGCGGCTCCGGCCGGCACCGGACCGTCGCGGGGGCGGGCTACCTGCTGTCGGCGCTCTCCCGGCTGGGCCTGCTGATGGCCGGCGGGGCCGCCGGCGGGATCGCCGCCGCGCTGGCCGCGGACCGGCTCGGCAAGGGCGTGCGCACCGCACCCCGGGACGCGATGATCACGCTCAGCGCACCGCCGGAGACCCTCGGCCGGGCGTTCGGCGTGCACCGGGCGATGGACACGACCGGGGCGCTGCTCGGCCCGCTGGTCGCCTTCGTGGTGCTGTGGGTGACGGCGGACGCGTACGACGCGGTGTTCGTGGTCAGCTTCGCCACCGGCCTGCTCGGTGTGGTGGTGCTGGGCCTCTTCGTCCCGGCCGACCCGTCGGCACCGCCGCCGCGCGCCGCATCGACCCGCCCGGCCCCGGCCGCGCTCCCGTCCGCGGTCCTGTCCGCAGAGCCGACCGCCGCCCCGACCGCTGACGGGTCCGCCGCCCCGGCCGCGGGGCCGAACGCCGTACCCGCCCCGGCCGGCCGGGCGGCCCGGCCGACCTCCGACCCCGCCTTCCGGCGGGTGGTCGCGGCCGCCGCGCTGCTGGGCGCCGCGACCGTCGGCGACTCCTTCCTCTACCTCCTGCTCCAGCGCGGCCTCGACCTGTCGGCCGCGCTCTTCCCCCTGCTGCCGCTCGGCGCGGCGGCCTGCTACCTGCTGCTGGCCGTCCCCGCCGGGCGGATCGCGGACCGCGCCGGCCGGCGGATCCCGTTCCTGCTCGGCCACGGCGCGCTGCTCGCCGCCTACCTGACGCTCCTGGCCCCCTCGGGCCTGCCGACCGCCGTGCTGGTCCTGGTCCTCCTCGGCGTCTTCTACGCCGCCACCGACGGCGTGCTGATGGCGCTGGCCGCGCCCGCGCTCCCGGCCGCCGGCCGGGCGAGCGGCCTCGCCGTCCTGCAGACCGGACAGGCCCTGGCCCGCCTGGTCGGCGCGGCCGGGTTCGGCGCGGCCTGGACGTGGTGGGGGCCGCGCCCGGCCCTCGTCGCGGCCGCCCTCGCCCTGGCCACCGCACTCACCGCCGCCTGGCGGATCCTCCCGGGAAGGAAGGCGCGCCGATGAAGTCGCGAACGGTCCTGCTGGTCCTCGCCGCCCTCGTCCTCCTGGGCGGCTCCCTCGGCTACGTGGTGCACGCCCGCCAACGCGACGGCGGACCGCAACTCGTCGCCGCGGACGCCTCGTTCACGCTCGACCAGCCCGGTCTCTACTACCGCGACACCGCCACCGGTCGCGTCGCCCGCAGCCCGGGCGGCGAGCCCGGCGGCCCGTCCTGCGCCCGCTTCTACGCCGCGGGGGACCGCGCCCTGTGCCTGCGCGCCCTGCCGGGCACCCCCGCCCGGACCCAGGCCGTGGTCTACGACCGGCGGTTCACCGAGCTCCGGTCGGTGATCGTCCCCGGGATCCCCAACCGGGCCCGGGTCTCGCCCTCCGGCCAGGTGCTCTCCTGGACCACCTTCGCCGTCGGCGACTCCTACGCGGCGGACCGCTTCTCCACCCGCACCTCGATCCTCGACCTGCGCACCGGCTACCTGATCAAGTCCGTCGAGGAGATCCCGCTGACGATCGGCGGCACCCGCTACCACGCCGCCGACGTCAACTACTGGGGCGTCAACTTCGCCGCCGACGACAACCGCTTCTACGCCACCGTCTCCACCGCCGGCCGCACCCACCTCGTCGAGGGCGACCTCAAGGCCTGGTCGGCCCGCACCCTGCGGGAGAACGTGGAATGCCCCTCGCTCTCCCCGGACGGCACCCGGATCGCCTTCAAGAAGAAGGTCTCCGCCGATCCCGTCGCGCCCTGGCGCCTCCACGTCCTCGACCTGGCCGACCTCCACGAACACCCGCTGGCCGAGACCCGCAGCGTCGACGACCAGGCCGCCTGGCTCGACGACGCCACCCTCGCCTACGCCCTTCCGGCCCGGGCGGGCGAGGCCCCCGACGTCTGGGCCACCCCCGCCGACGGCACCGGCACGCCCCGCCTCCTCCTCCCCGGTGCCTCCTCCCCGGTCACCGTCCCGCCCCCGCCGGCCTGACGCCCGCGGGCCCGCCGCCCGCCGCACCGGCCCGGGACGGTGCGGCCGCGGGCGGCTTCTGGAACGGCGGGCCCTGGCGGTCCCGGCCCGGCGATCGGATCTCCAGCGCGAGGTCCGGGCCCCGCACCTCCTCGGGGGCATCAGCAGGAGCAACTCCAGGACCAATTCGTCGACTTCGTCCTCGTCGTCGTGCGAATCCGTCATTCGGCGCCTCGTACCGTCCGCTCATTTACCTTTGCAGTCAAAGGTGTTTTACTGGCAAAGCCAACCGCCCCTCACGGTACGGACGTACGGACGTACCCACGCGAACGGAGCTGCCCCGTGCCGCACTTCACCGTGCACATCCGCGAGGAAGCCCTCGACGGCACCGTCGAACCGAAGCTGATCGCCGCCCTGACCGACGCCGTCGGATCCGTCTTCGGCCCCGGCTTCGCCCGCCTGGTCGGGGTCGACCTGATCGGCCTCCCGGCCCACCGCCGGGGCGTCGGCGGCCTGCCGACCGACCTCGACAACCCGATCGTCACCCTCAGCATGCGCGAGGCCGCCTACCACCTCGCGGAGGTGCCCGACGCCCCCGCCCGCCTGGTGACCGCCACCACCGACGCCCTGGCCGCCGTCCTCGGCGAGCACATCCGTGCCCAGACCATCGTCACCATCGCCGGAACTCCGGCGGGCCGCACCGGAGTTGCCGGAGCCGTCGCCTGACGTGCGGCCCCGGGCGGGTGGCCGGCCCGGGGCCGCACAGGGCTCGGTCGGCCTCGGCGGTGTCGAGCGGCCCGGGTAGGCGCAGCGGGGGAGGTCGTCCCGGGCCGGCCGAGCGCGACGAACCGCCCTGCCGGCTGGCGATCACCCGACCGAGATCCTCGTTCGATCGACGCGCCCCACGATCGGTACGACAACGGCTTCTCGGTGGTGCGCCCGGTGTGGGCGGATCTCAGGCCGTGCGGGCCTCGGCGAGGTAGTCGGCCAGGATGCGGCTGGCCCAGTGGTCGGTGCCGAAGACGGCGGTGAGGCCGGTGAGGGCCGACTCGTAGAGCGGGACGGCTCGGTCGAGATCGCCGGCCAGCTGGTACAGCCGGGCCAGACTTCCGCCGCTGATCAGGGTGTCGGGGTGGTCGGCGCCCAGTCGGCGGGTGCGCTGCTCCAGGACGGTGGTGAACAGTTCCTCGGAGCGGTCGAACGCACCCGTGTCCCGCAGGGCCGTGGCCAGGTTGTGACGGTAGGTCATGGTCGCGATGCCCTCCGGCCCGGAGAGCTCTTCCTGGGCGGCGAGGGCCTCCTCCAGCAGCGGCACGGCGCCGGGTGCGTCCCCGGCCCGCATGAGACAGATCGCGTAGCCGGAGAGGGCGGACAGGGTGTCGGGGTGCCGGCTGCCCAGGACCTCCCGGTGCTGTTGAAGGGTGGTCGCGAACAGCTCGGCGGCGGTCGTGAGGTCGCCGGTCCAGTCGTAGGCAGAGGCCAGCAGCTTGCGGTTCGTCAGGGTGTCGGCGTGCAGCTCGCCCAGGATCTGCTCGCGCTGGACCAGGGTCCTGCGGCAGAGCTCCAGGCCCGCCTCCGGCTCTCCCGTCTTGAGGAGCAGGTAGGCGAGGTTGCCCTGGCTCCGCAGGGTGTCGGGGTGGTCCTCGCCGAGGATCCGCACGCGCTTCTCCGCGACCTCCCGGTAGATCCGGGAGGCCTCCTCCAGTTGTCCGGCGGCCTCCAGGGCGTAGCCGAGATTGCCGAGGCAGTTCAGCGTTTGCGGGTGGTCCGCCCCCACCTGCCGGACCATGTCGGCCAGCGCCTCGCGGTAGGTGGCGACGGCCTCTGCGGATCGCCCCGCGCCCTCGTAGGCCCCGGCCAGGTTGTTCCGGATGGTGGCGGCATTGAGCCGCAGGGGTGCCGAGTGCTGCTCCCAGTGGACCAGGCCGCCGTGCTCGTGGCGGAGCAGGTCCTGGTAGATCTCGATCGCCCGGTCGAACTGGTGGCGGTTCTCGTAGACGGTGGCCAACCTGTTCCGCAGCGTGAGGGTCCGGGGGTGATCGGGGCCGAGATGTGCGGTGCTGTCGGCCGCCGCCGCGGCGAACCCGTCTTCCGCCCGCTGCAGTCGGCCGCGCGTCAGATGGACCTCCGCGAGGCTCGCCCGGATGTGCAGGGTGACGAGGTCTCCGTCGCCCAGTACCCGGGTGGCCCGTTCCACGAGCTCTTCCAGGAGGTCGGTCGCGGGTTCGAGCCGGCCCGCCGCCATGAGCGAGGTGACGACCGAGCCGCAGGCGTTCAGGGTGAACGGATGGTCGGTGCCGAAGCCGTCGGCGGTCTGCCGAGCGTAGGCCTCGAAGAGCGGGAGGGCCCGGACGGTCTGGCCGCGCTCATCGAGGTGCAGCGCGGTGTCGGCGAAGAGCCGGCCCAGTCCGGGGTGGTGGATGCCGGGGTCGGTGGTGGAGAGTGCGGTCGCATGTGCTGCGAGCCGGGCGAGTTGGACGGTGTCGGGATCCTCCTCCGGCCCGTTGGGGTACACGGCCGCGAGCAGGAGGCGTTCGGCGGCCTCCCGTCCGCGCGGTGCGGGAGGCGGCCCGTCCGCGGTGGCCCGCGCGGCTGCTTCGCGGGTGGCCCGGTCGCGCAGCACCTTCTGCACCAGCCGGTGGACGGCCACCTCCTCCAGGGAGAGGGTGGCCATGCTGTAAGCGTGCAGCAGACCGAGCGCCGTCTTCACCCGGATCGGACCGGCGGTGAGGCCGGCCAGCAGTTCCCGGGGGAGACCGTCGGGGTCGAGCCAGGCCAGGGTGTGGAGCAGCTCGACGGAGAGCGGGTTGCTCTCGGCCAGCGCGGTCAGGGTCAGGGCCCAGACGCCGGCGACGGTCTGCTCGTCGTCGGCGTGGTCAAGGGCGGCCTCGTCCAGGAACTCGTGGAGGCTGCTTCGGTAGTCTCCGACGCTGGTCACCGTCTGGTTCATGTAGGCGCCGGCCTGTTCCAAGGCGAGTGGAAGGTCGCCGAGTTCTCCGGCGAGCCGGCCGGCGTGCCACTCCTCCTCCGGGGAGGTGAGCGGTACCCAGGAGCCGATCAGTGCCACGGAGTCGGTGCGGGGGAGGACACCGAGGCCGACGGACCGTACCTGGCCCTGCCAGCCGGTGGCGTACCGGCTGGTGATCAGATGGTGTCCGCGCGGGAGCCTGCCCAGGACGTTCCCCAGCAGGGCCGGTTCCTCCACGTTGTTGTGGACCAGGAGCCATCTGTCGTGCTGTTGCAGCCAGGCCGTGGCCCAGGCGGCCCGGGCGGACAGTGACGGCTCCGTGCCCGTCCAGTGCGGACTCAGCCGCTCGGCGATCGCGGCGAGGGCCGCCTCGGTAGCCCCGGGGACGGCGGCGTCGATCCACCAGATCAGGTCGTACGACTCGCGGTGCAGGTGGGCGTACTGCAGGGCCAGCTCGGTCTTGCCGACCCCGCCCAGGCCGTGCAGGACCACGGCCGCGGTGCCGGTGCTCCGGGCCAACGCGGCCCGCACCTCGGCCAGCTCGGCCGTCCGGCCGGTGAAGGTGTGCTTCGGGGCGCGAAGGGACACCACGCCACGGGCCTCGGTGTCGGCGGCGTCGCGCACCGCGCTGGCGGGCAGCACTGTGGTCCGGATGGTCACCGGACCGTGGATGCTGCCGCCGGCGGCTACCGACGCGATGCCCTCGGCGTGGACCGAAAGGGAGCCGGACGGGTGAGGGCTCGTCACGCGGTGTCGGCCGGCGCGGCGGTGGGTGAGGCGGGCGTGGTGGTGACGTCGGTGGTCACCGAGCCGTAGATGCTGCCGCCGGCCGCCACCGAGCCGGCGCCGCTGGCCTCCACCCTGGTGACGCCTTGGGGGTTCGCGGTGGGCAGCAGGGCGGCCAACTCGGCCAGCAGTTCCGGATCGGAGCGCAGGGCACGCCGGATCTGGTGGCGCAGGGCGCCCATGGCGTCCTCGTCGCCCGGCCGGGTGGCATCGTCCAGGCAGGCCTCCAGCTCGGCTCGCTGCTGCATGTCCCTGCGGCGCCAGACCGAGTTGATGATGCGCTGCCCCAGACCCACGGTCGCGTCGGCCGCGGCCTCCTCGGCCCGGGTCAGGACCGCGCCGCCGTAGGCGGCCGCTGCGGAGGTGATGGCCGGACCGGCCACTGTCATGAACGCATCGAGTTCCATGATCCCCAACTCCCCTTGACCGCACCGGATTTGGGCGATCAAGGCCAAGTCTACGGAGCGCCGGGGCAGGGTGACGGGGAAAGGGCCGGATCTGCCGTACGCCCCGGAGCCGGCCACGCTGGTCGCTCGGTGCGATCTCAGTTCGGATCGCCGCGAGCAGGTCGTTGCAGCCCCCGACGGCACACCCCTGTGGTTCTCCCGCGCCCTGCCGGGCCGCACCCACGACCTGACCGCGCCACGCCGCCGCCGTAGCAGTAGCTGCTGGGGTGGTAGCCGGAGACCACCCACCCGGATCGGCCCTGGGCTCCGCCGAGGACTCGTCCGGCCGGTGCCGGCCGCTCGCTGGTCCGGGGGTGGCGGCGGCGTTCCGTGATCAGGGCCGGGAGAGGGTCACGCTGGTAGGTCGGCTTCGAGAGCCGGCGCGCGGAACCCTGTGGCGGATGAGGTCGGCGGGGAAAACCGGTCGACAGGAGACCTGCGACGCACTGTGATGGCCCCAACTGCCTTGCCGCCCGGGCGGGCCGACTCCAGGAGCTGCTCGTGGCAACCGGGAGAACCGCGGACATCCGCCCCGCGATCGATGCCGCACTGGTCAGGCGCCTGGTCGATACGCAGTTCCCGCAGTGGGCGGGTCTGCCGTTGGAGTTGCTCGACCCGGCCGGCTCGGACCATGTGATCTACCGGTTGGGCGAGGAGCTGTCCGTCCGGCTGCCCCGCCATGCCGGCGCCATCGGGCAGGCGCGGAAGGAGTTCGAGTGGCTGCCGCGGCTCGCCCCGCACCTGCCACTGGCCGTCCCCGTGCCAGTGGGGGTGGGGGAGCCCGGTTTCGGCTATCCGTGGCCGTGGGCGGTGTCCCGCTGGCTGGACGGCGAGGTGGCGACCGTCGAGGCACTGGCCGATTCGTCCGAGGCCGCCGTCCAACTGGCCGGGTTCCTGACCGCTCTCCAGCGGTTCGAGCCCGGGGAGATCCGGGTCCTGGGCGACCGCGAGGAGCTCACCGCCCGGCCGCTGGCCGCACGGGACCGCGCGACGCGGGCCGCCATCGCGGAGGTCGACGGCTCCTTCGACGCCGCAGCCATGACCGAGCTGTGGGAAGCGGCGACCAGCGCCCCCGGACGGGACGGTCCCGCGGTCTGGTTCCACGGCGACTTCCACACCGGCAACCTGCTGACCGTCGACGGGCGCCTCAGCGCGGTCATCGACTTCGGCGGGCTCGGCATCGGCGACCCGGCCTGCGACCTGGTGATCGCCTTCACCCTGATGTCGGCCGGGCCGCGGGCCGCCTTCCGCGCCGCGCTCGGAGTGGACGACGCCACCTGGATCCGGGGCCGCGGCTGGGCGCTGGCCACGGCCTTGAACGCCTACACCCACTACGCCGCCGCCAACCCCCGGGTCGCCGCGCAGACCACCCGTCAGATCACCGAGGCCCTCATCGGCTAGACGAGTAGTTCCGAAGTGGGCTGGGTTTGCCGGTTCTGCTCCGGGCATGCAGGAAGGGTGTCCAGCATCGGGTTGTGACGACCGAAGAGCT
>NZ_JBIAVL010000008.1:0-314889 GCF_042894165.1 Kitasatospora sp. NPDC001547
CCCACGCCGTGCGCGGGGCGCGCCCGGGCGAGTGCGGGCGGGCCGCCTCCCGCTCCGCCCGGGGGGGGCCCCCCCCCCGCGGCCCCCCCCCGCGGGGGGGGGCCCCCCCCCCGGGGGCCCCCCACCCCCGTGCGATCCCGCACCCCGCCGCCCGGCGGCAGCCCCGGCCCCGGTGCCGCCGCCCCACACCACCGCACCCCCTCATCGCCCCATCCGGAGGAACCCGCCATGCCGCACACCGATTTCGGCCTCGACGAGCTCGTCGGCTACCGGCCGGACCTGCCCGCCCCGGAGGACTTCGACGCGTTCTGGCGGCGCACCCTCGCCGAGGCCCGTTCGCACGGCGGGGTGGTCAAGGCCGATCGCGTCACCGCGCGGTACGGGCTGCGCACCGTCGAGGTCGACGACGTCCGGTTCCCCGGCTGGAACGGCGAGCCGGTGGCCGCCTGGCTGCTGCGCCCGCGCGGCGCGGTGGATCCGCTGCCGGTCGTCGTCAGCTACATCGGCTACTCCGGCGGCCGCGGGCTGCCCACCGAGCACCTGTTCTGGTCCGCCGCCGGCTACGCCCAGCTCGTCGTGGACAGCCGGGGGCAGGGCCACGACACCCCGGACACCGGCGCGGGCGACGGCACCCAGTGGGTCGGCGGCTTCATGACCCGCGGCATCGACTCCCCGGAGAACCACTACTACCGGCGGCTGATGACCGACTGCGTGCGCGCCGTGGACGCCGTCGCGGAACTGCCCGGCCTCGACACCGACCGGATCGTCCTGGCCGGCGGCAGCCAGGGCGGCGGCCTGGCCCTCGCCGTCGCCGGGCTCGCCGGTGACGGGGTGGCCGCGGTGATGCCCGACGTCCCGTTCCTGTGCCACTACCGCGAGGCCGCGCAGATCGCCCTGGAGGGCCCGTACCAGGAGCTCGTCAGCTACCTGCGCTGGCACAGCCGGCACCGCGTGCAGTCGGCCTTCGACACCCTCGACTACTTCGACGGCATCCACTTCGCCCGGCGGGCCACCGCACCGGCGCTGTTCAGCGTCGGCCTGATGGACCCGGTCTGCCCGCCCCGGACGGTCTACGCCGCCTTCAACCGCTACGCGGGCGAGGACCGCACCATGACCGTCTGGCCGTTCGCCGACCACGGCGGCGGCTACGCCTCCAACCCGCCCGCCCAGCTCGACTGGCTGCGCGAGCGCGGGCTGGGGCCGGAGCCGCGCGGGGCGGGCGCATGATCGCCCCGGCCTTCCCCCAGCTGCCGCCGGGCTTCCGGTTCGGCGCCGCCACCGCCGCCTACCAGATCGAGGGCGCCCACGAGGAGGACGGGCGCGGCCCGTCCATCTGGGACACCTTCAGCCACACCCCGGGCCGTACCCTCGGCGGCGCCACCGGGGACACCGCCTGCGACCACTACCACCGCTACCCCGAGGACGTCGCCCTGCTTCGCGAGCTCGGCGTCGACGGCTACCGCTTCTCGATCGCCTGGTCGCGCCTGCTGCCGCGGGGCACCGGCCCGGTCAACGCCAAGGGCCTGGACTTCTACGACCGGCTGATCGACGAACTGCTGGCCGCCGGGATCGCCCCCGCCGCCACCCTCTACCACTGGGACCTGCCGCAGGCCCTGGAGGACCGGGGCGGCTGGCGGGTGCGGGAGACGGCGGAGGCGTTCGCCGAGTACGCCGCCGTCGCCGCCGACCGCTACGGGGACCGGGTCGAACGCTGGATCACCCTCAACGAGCCCTTCTGCTCCGCCTTCGTCGGCTACGCCGAGGGCCGGCACGCACCCGGCGCCCGGGAGGGCCGCGGGGCGCTCGCGGCCGCCCACCACCTGCTCGTCGGCCACGGCCTGGCCGTACGGGAGCTGCGCACCGCCGGCGCCCGCGACGTCGGCATCACGCTCAACCTCGACCGCCTGCACCCCGCCTCCGGCCGCCCCGAGGACCTCGCCGCCCTGCGCCGGGCCGAGGTCCTGCACAACGAGGTCTGGACGGAACCGCTGTTCGCCGGGCGCTACCCCGAGCACGAGGAGGAGACCTGGGCGGGCCTGGCGGACGGCGACTGGCGGCGCCCGGGCGACCTCCGACTCATCGGCGCCCCCCTGGACTTCGTCGGCATCAACTTCTACCGGCCGGTCACCGTCGAAGCCGCCCCGCACCGCGAGCCCGACCCCGAGAAGCGCACCGCCACGGACATCGGCGTCACCGAACCGAACCCGTACGGCACCCGGCTGACCACCATGGGCTGGCCCGTCGTCCCGTCCGCGTTCACCGAGCTGCTCCGCGACATCGACGCCCGCTACCCGCGGCTCCCGCCGCTCTGGATCACCGAGAACGGCTCCGCCGAGGCCGACAGCGTCACCCCCGACGGCCGGATCCACGACGCCGAGCGCGTCGACTACCTGGCCGGCCACCTCGCCGCCGTCGCCGACGCCGTCACCGCCGGCGTCGACGTCCGCGGCTACTACGTCTGGTCCCTGCTGGACAACTTCGAGTGGGCCCGCGGCTACGAGCAGCGCTTCGGCCTCGTCCGCGTCGACTACGACACCCTGACCCGAACCCCCAAGGACAGCTACCACTGGTACCGGGGCCTGATCACCGCGCACCGAGCGCGGACGGAGGAATCCGCCCGATGAAGTTCACCGACGGCTACTGGCTGATGCGCCCGGGCGTCACCGCGCGCTACGCCACCGAGGTCGCCGACGTCCGCGCCGATGAGCACCGGCTGACCCTCTACGCGCCCGTCAAGCACGTGCGCGGCCGCGGCGACACGCTCAACAGCCCGCTGCTGACCGTCGAGTGCTGGTCCCCGGCCGAAGGCGTGATCGGGGTGCGCGCCACCCACCACGCCGGCTCGGTGCGGGGCGGGCCGGAGTTCGCGCTGCCCGGTGCCGAGCAGGGCGGCGGCAAGGTGCGCCGGGACGGCGACGTGGTGGAACTCTGCGCCGGGGAGCTGTCCCTGCGGGTGGACACCTCGAAGCCCTGGCAGCTGGAGTTCACCGCCGGCGGCCGGGTGCTCACCACGGCCGGCGAGCGCGGCACCGGCTTCGTCACCGACGCGGACGGCCGCCACCACATGTTCGGGCAGCTCTCCCTGGGAGTCGGCGAGCTGGTCTACGGGCTGGGGGAGAGGTTCACCCCGTTCGTCCGCAACGGCCAGGTCGTGGACGTCTGGCAGGCCGACGGCGGCACCAGCAGCGAGCAGGCGTACAAGAACGTCCCGTTCCACCTGACCAACCGGGGCTACGGGGTGTTCGTCAACCACCCCGGCAAGATCAGCTACGAGATCGGCTCCGAGTCCGTCGGCCAGGTGCAGTTCAGCGTCGAGGACCAGTCGCTGGAGTACTTCGTCGTCCACGGCCCGACCCCCAAGCAGATCCTGGAGCGCTACACGGCCCTGACCGGGCGCCCCGCGCTGCCCCCGGCCTGGGCGCTGGGCCTGTGGCTGACCACCTCCTTCACCACCGACTACGACGAGGCCACCGTCAACCGCTTCGTCGGCGGCATGGCCGAACGCGGCATCCCGCTGAGCGTGTTCCACTTCGACTGCTTCTGGATGCGCGGGTACCAGTGGAGCGACTTCCGCTGGGACGAGGACACCTTCCCGGACCCGGCGGGCATGCTCGCCAGGCTCAAGGCACAGGGACTGCGCGTCAGCCTGTGGATCAACCCGTACATCGCGCAGAAGTCGGAGCTGTTCGCCGAGGGCATGCGCGAGGGCTACCTGGTGCGCCGCCCGGACGGCGGCGTCTGGCAGTGGGACCTGTGGCAACCGGGCATGGCCCTGGTCGACTTCACCAACCCCGCCGCCCGCGACTGGTACACCGGCAGGCTGCGCGCCCTGCTGGACATCGGCGTGGACTGCTTCAAGACCGACTTCGGCGAGCGCATCCCCACCGAGGTGGTCTGGCACGACGGCTCCGACCCGGAGCGGATGCACAACTACTACACCCAGCTCTACAACCAGGCCGTGTTCGAGCTGCTCCGCGAGGAGCGCGGGGAGGGCGAGGCGCTGCTGTTCGCCCGCTCCGCCACCGCGGGCGGCCAGCAGTACCCGGTGCACTGGGGCGGCGACTGCGAATCGCACTTCAACGCGATGGCGGAGTCGCTGCGCGGCGGACTCTCCCTCGGCCTGTCCGGCTTCGGCTTCTGGAGCCACGACATCGGCGGCTTCGAGGGCACCCCGACCCCCGCCGTCTTCAAGCGCTGGGCCCAGTTCGGCCTGCTCTCCTCGCACAGCCGGCTGCACGGCAGCAAGTCCTACCGGGTGCCGTGGGACTTCGGCGAGGAGGCCGTCGAGGTCACCCGCGAGTTCACCCTGCTCAAGCACCGGCTCGCGCCCTACCTCCAGCGCGCGGCGCAGCAGGCCCACGCGACCGGCGTCCCGGTGATGCGCGCGATGGTGCTGGAGTTCCCGGACGACCCGGCCGCCGCCACCCTCGACCGGCAGTACCTGCTCGGCGACGACCTGCTCGTCGCCCCGGTCTTCACCGACGACGGCACGGTCGAGTACTACGTGCCCGAGGGCACCTGGACCAACGTCCTCACCGGCGACCAGGTGACCGGCCCGCGCTGGGTGCGCGAACAGCACGACTTCCACACCCTCCCGCTGCTCGCCCGCCCCGACTCCGTCATCCCCTTCGGCGCGGACGACCGGCGCCCGGTCTCCGCCTGGGCCGAGGGCGTCGAACTCCGGGTGCACGCCTTCGCCGACGGCGCCGAACGCACCGTCGTCATCCCCCGCACCGAAGGCGCCGGCGAGGCCGCCCGCTTCCACCTGCGCCGCACCGGCGACCGGCTGACGGTGACCACCGACAGCCCGCACCCCTGGCAGCTCCGGACCGGCGGCCCGGACGGGGCCCTGCACGTCTGCCCGGCCGGCACGTACGAGGCCGAGCTGCCCCACCCGGTCTGAGGCCGGCCGGCCGCCGGAGCCCACCCCCGGGCGTACGGCCCTCGGAGATCCCCGCCCCCGCCCGCCACCCGAACAGAGGAACCACCCTTGACCTACACCATCCGCGCGGGCGGCCTGGAACGGCACACCCCCGCAGAAGTCCTGCGGATCGAGCCCTGGGGACCGGACGCACTGCGGGTGCGCGCCGCGTCCGGGACGATCGACCCCGCCGCCCCGGGCGCCCTGGAGGGCCCCGAGCCCTGCCCGCAGGCCGAAGCGTCCGTCTCGCAGGACGGCTCCGCCCGCCTGGTCAACGGCCGCATCGCCGTCGAGGCCACGGCGCACGGCCGGCTGAGGTTCCTCGACACCGCCTCGGGCCGCGAACTCCTCGCCGAGCGCAGCCCGCACGCGCACCACGCCGACTGCCGCGTCCACGCGGCGGGCGGCCGGACGGAACAGTCCTTCCAGGCCTACGACGGCGAACGCCTGCACGGCCTGGGGCAGCACCTGCACGGGCGCCTGGACCAGAAGGGCTGCGTGATCGACCTCGTCCAGTCCAACACCGTGGCCGCCGTCCCCTTCCTGCACTCCTCGCGCGGCTACGGACTGCTGTGGAACAACCCCGCCACCGGCCGCGTCGAACTGGGCGCCGACGCCACCCGGTGGACCGCCGACGCCGGCGGGCGCATCGACTACTGGATCACCGCCGGCGACACCCCGGCCCGGATCCTGGACTCCTACACCCGGGCCACCGGCCGCCCGCCGCTGCTCCCCGAGTGGGCCTCCGGCTTCTGGCAGTCGAGGCTCCGCTACCGCACCCAGGACGAACTCCTGGCGGTGGCACGGGAGTACCGGGAGCGCGGCCTGCCGCTGTCGGTGATCGTCTGCGACTTCTTCCACTGGCCGAGGATGGGCGACTGGCGCTTCGAGGCGAGCGAGTGGCCCGATCCCGCCGCCATGGTCAAGGAACTGTCGGAGCTCGGGGTGAAGCTCGCCGTGTCGGTGTGGCCCACCGTGGAGCCCGGCAGTGACACCCACGACGAACTGCGGTCGGCCGGGCACCTGGTGAGGGAGGCGGACGGCGGCCTGCTCACCTTCCCGTGGCCGTCCCGGTACGGCGGGGACGCGCTGACCCGCCCCATGGCGTACTACGACGCCACCCACCCCGGGGCGCGCGCCGCGCTGTGGCGGCGGCTGAAGGACAACTACCGTTCGCCGGGGGTGGCGTGCTTCTGGCTGGACGCCTGCGAACCCGACCTGCCCCCGGACCGCGCCGACCGGGCGGTCTACGCGGCCGGGCCGGCCGCCGAGGCCGCGAACCTCTACCCGCTGGAGCACGTCCGGGGGGTCGCCGACGGCCTGCGCGCGGAGGGCGAGGACCGGCCGCTGTCGCTGATCCGCTCGGCCTGGGCGGGCAGTCAGGCCCACGGGGCCCTGCTGTGGTCCGGCGACATCCCCACGACCTTCGACTCGCTCGGGCGCCAGATCAGGGCGGGGCTGAACGTCGCGATGAGCGGCATCCCGTGGTGGACCACCGACATCGGCGGCTTCTTCGGCGGCGACCCGGACGACCCGGCGTACCGCGAGCTGCTGATCCGGTGGTTCCAGTACGGCACGTTCAGCCCGGTCACCCGGCTGCACGGGGACCGCGAGCCCAACTTCCCCGCCTTCGCCACCGACATGACTGGTGGGCCGAACGAGATCTGGTCGTACGGGGAGGAGGCGTACGGCATCCTCCGCGACCACCTGGTGCTGCGCGAGCGCCTGCGCCCGTACCTGAGGAGCCTGTCCGAGGAGGCCCACCGCACCGGCGCCCCGCCGATGCGTCCGCTGTTCTTCGAGTTCCCCGAGGACGTGCGCGCCTGGGAGGTGGACGACCAGTTCCTGCTCGGCCCCGACGTGCTGGTGGCACCCGTGTACGAGGCGGGCGTCCGGGCCCGCCGGGTGTACCTGCCCTCGGGTGCCCGCTGGCTCGACCCGGTCACCGGCCGGGTGCTGGAGGGCGGCAGGACGCTGGACGCGCCGGCCCCGCTGGAACGCGTCCCGGTCTTCGTGCGGGACGGGGCCGACGTCGCGGACCGGCTGACCCCGTAGGCCGCGCCGGCCAGTACTGGACCACTCCCGAACGAGGATGAGATGACCGATGCGAACGTCGTCGTACTGACGGCCGGTGACGCGGCCCTCGCGCTGGACACCGCCGGCCCCGGGATGCCCCGGGTGCTGCACTGGGGCGTCGATCCCGGCTTCCGGGCCGGCGACGCCGCGCAGGTGCTCGACGCCATGGGCCGGGCCCCGGACCACCGGGCCGGCAGCCTGATGCCGTCCCAGGGACAGGGCTGGTTCGGACGGCCGGCCCTGGCAGGGCACCGCGAGGGCCGGGTCCGCCCCCCGCGTTTCGAACTCGCCGAACCGGTCGGCCTGCGCGCCGTCCGGGACGGCCGGGGCGGCGCCGTCCACGTGCGGGCCCTGGACCGGGGCGCGGGGCTCGCGCTGGACACCGAGTTGCAGATGACGGAGCACGGCGTGGTGCGGCTGCGCCACGCCCTGACCAACACGGCGACCGACGCCTACACCCTGGACGTCCTGGCGTGCGTCCTCCCGGTGCCCGCCCACGCCGCGGAACTGCTGGACTTCGCGGGCCGCTGGGCCCGTGAGCGCTCCCCGCAGCGCGCCCCGCTGCGGCAGGGCGTGTGGTCGAGGGAGAGCCGGCGCGGCCGTACCGGCTTCGACGCCGGACTGCTGCTCGCCGGCACCGCGGGCTTCGGCTTCCGGCAGGGCCGGGTCTGGGGCGTGCACCCCGCCTGGAGCGGCAACCACGTCCAGTACGCGGAGCGGCTGGCGGACGGGACGACGGTCCTCGGCGGCGGCGAACTGCTGGACGCCGGCGAGATCCGGCTCGCGGAGGGCGAGTGCCACCGGACCCCGTGGGTGTACTTCGCGACCTCCGGCTCGGGCCTGGACGGGATCAGCCGCGGATTCCACGACATGCTCCGGGCCCGGCCCCGGCACCCGAACACCGCCCGGCCGGTCACCGCGAACATCTGGGAGGCGGTCTACTTCGACCACGACCCCGAACGGGTGCGCGCCCTCGCGCACACCGCGGCGGAGGTCGGCGTGGAGCGGTTCGTCGTGGACGACGGCTGGTTCCGGCACCGCCGCCACGACCGGGCCGGCCTCGGCGACTGGTACGTCGACGAGAAGGTGTGGCCCGACGGGCTCCGCCCGATCGCCGACCACGTCCACGGGCTCGGCATGCAGTTCGGCCTCTGGGTCGAGCCCGAGATGGTCAACCCCGACTCCGACCTGGCCCGCGCCCACCCCGACTGGTTCCTCGCCGACGCCGAACGCCTCCCGTTCGAGCAGCGCCACCAGCACGTCCTGGACGTCGCGAACCCCGACGCCTACGCCCATCTGCTGGAGCGGATCAGCACCCTGGTCGGGGAGGCGGGCATCGACTACCTCAAGTGGGACCACAACCGCGACCTGGCCGACGCCGTCCACGACGGCCGGCCCGGCGTGCACGCGCAGACCACGGCGGTCTACCGGCTGCTGGACGAACTGCGCGGCCGCCACCCCGGGTTGGAGATCGAGTCCTGCTCGTCCGGCGGGGCCCGCGCGGACCTCGGCATCCTGGAGCACACGGACCGGATCTGGGGATCGGACAACATCGACCCGGTCGAACGCCAGGCGATCCAGCGCTGGACCGGCCTCCTCCTGCCCTACGAGCTGATCGGCTCCCACGTCGGCTCCGCCCCCGCCCACATCAGCCACCGGGACACCACGCTCGCCTTCCGCTGCGCCACCGCCCTGTTCGGACACGCCGGCATCGAGGCCGACATCACGGCCTGGCCGGAGAGCGACCTGACCGCGCTCACCTCCTGGGTCGGCGCCTACAAGGAACTGCGGCCGCTGCTCCACGGCGGTGACGTGGTCCGCGCCGACCACCCCGACCCGGCAGCCTGGGTCCACGGGGTCGTCTCCCGGGACCGGGCCCACGCCGTCTTCGCCTACGTCCAGCTGGACACCTCCGTCGCCGAGAACGGCGCGCCCGTACGCCTGCCGGGCCTGGAGCCCGAGACCCGCTACGCGCTACGGGTGCGCCCCGAGCTCTCCTGCCCCGAGCACTCCTGGCCCGCCTGGGCCCGGCGGACGGCCGCGCTCACCCTGACCGGCCGGTACCTCGCCGAAGTCGGCCTCGCCGCCCCGGGCCTGACCAACCACCCCGGCCACGCACTGGTGGTCGAGGCACAGGCACAGCCACCCGCCGCGCGGGAGTGAACTCGACCTCCACGTCGACGACCGCCGCGGCCGGCGGCGAGCCACCGGGCTCGCCGCCGGCCGCGGCGGTCCCGGTCAGCGGGCGCCGAGGAGGTGGTCGAGGGCCAGCTGGTCGAGCTGCTCGAAGGCCATGCCGCGCGCGGCGGCGGCGTCGACGTCGAACTCCTCGAAGGCGGACGTGTCCGCGAGCAGCCCGGTCAGGCCGTCCTCGGCCGTGGGGAGGGCGAGTTCGGGCAGTCGGGAGGCGGCGAGCGCGGCTTGGACCTCCGGGTCGGCCCGGAAGGCGCGGGAGCGCTCCGCCAGCAGCAGGTAGTTGCGCATGCAGCCGGCCGCCGAGGCCCAGACGCCGTCGAAGTCCTCGGTGCGCGGCGGCTTGAAGTCGAAGTGCTTCGGGCCGTCGTAGCCGGCCGACTCCAGCAGGTCGACCAGCCAGAAGGCCTGCCGCAGGTCCCCCGCGCCGAACCGCAGGTCCTGGTCGTACTTGATGCCGGACTGGCCGTTGAGGTCGATGTGGAACAGCTTGCCGTGCCACAGGGCCTGGGCGATGCCGTGCGGGAAGTTGAGGCCCGCCATCTGCTCGTGGCCGACCTCCGGGTTGAGGCCGACCCGGTCGGGGCGCTCCAACTCGTTGATGAACGCCAGGGCGTGGCCGACGGTGGGCAGCAGGATGTCGCCGCGCGGCTCGTTGGGCTTGGGCTCGATCGCGAAGCGCAGGTCGTAGCCCTGCCGTTCGACGTACTCGCCGAGCAGGTCGAAGGCCTCCTTCAGCCGGTCGAGGGCGGTGCGCACGTCCTTGGCCGCGCCGGACTCGGCGCCCTCGCGCCCGCCCCAGGCGACGTAGACCGAGGCGCCGAGCTCGGCGGCCAGGTCGATGTTGCGGATGGTCTTGCGCAGCGCGTAGCGCCGCACGTCGCGGTCGTTGGCGGTGAACGCGCCGTCCTTGAAGACGGGGTGGGTGAACAGGTTGGTGGTGGCCATCGGCACCTTCAGCCCGGACGCGTCCAGGGCGGCGCGGAAGCGCTTGACCGCCTGCTCGCGCTCGGCCTCGCCCGCGCCGAACGGGATCAGGTCGTCGTCGTGGAAGGTGACGCCGTGGGCGCCGAGGGCGGCCAGCCGCCGGACCGTCTCGACCGGGTCGAGGGCGGGCCGGGTCGCGTCGCCGAACGGGTCGCGCCCCTGCCATCCGACGGTCCACAGGCCGAAGGTGAACTTGTGCGCGGGGGTGGGGACGAGCGGGTCGCTGGACATGGAGCGGCTCCGAATCGGGTGCGGAGGGTGTTTGTCAGGGCTCTCAACAAATTAGTATGCCGGGACGTCAAAAGGAACCCGCACCGGAGGAACACATGGCTGAGCAGCGTGTCGTGATCGGCGTCGACAGCTCGACCCAGGCCACCAAGGCCCTGGCCGTCGACATCGACACCGGCGAGGTGGTGGGGGAGGGCCGCGCCCGGCACACCGTCAGCACGGGCGCCGGCCGGGAGAGCGACCCCGAGCAGTGGTGGGAGGCGCTCGTCGAGGCCGCGGCACTCACCGGCTGGGCGGACCGCGCGGCCGCCCTCTCCGTCGCCGGCCAGCAGCACGGCCTCGTCACCCTCGACCGGGCCGGGCGCCCGGTGCGCCCGGCGCTGCTCTGGAACGACGTCCGGTCCGCGCCGCAGGCCGCGCGACTGCGCGACGCGCTCGGCGCGGCGGAGATCGCCCGCCGCACCGGCAGCGTCCCCACCGCCGCCTTCACCGCCGCCAAGTGGGCCTGGCTGCGCACCGACGAGCCCGCCGCGGCCGACCGCGTCGCGGCCGTCCGCCTTCCCCATGACTTCCTGACCGAACGGCTGACCGGCGAGGCCGTCACCGACCGGGGCGACGCCTCGGGCACCGGCTGGTGGGGCCCGGACGGGTACGACCGGGACGTCCTCGCCCGGATCGGCCTCGATCCCGGGCTGCTGCCCCGGGTCCTCGCGGCCGGCGCGCGGGCCGGCACCGTCCGTCCCGGACTGCCGCTGCGCGAGGGGGCGCCGGTGGCCACCGGCACGGGCGACAACATGGCGGCGGCCCTCGGGCTCGGCCTCCTGCCCGGGCAGCCGGTGCTCAGCCTCGGCACCTCCGGCACCGTCTACGCCGTCGGCCGGACGCGGCCCGCCGATCCGAGCGGCACCGTCGCCGGCTTCGCCGACGCCCTCGGGGGCTGGCTGCCGCTGGCCTGCACGCTCAACTGCACCCTGGCCGTCGACCGCTTCGCCGCCCTGCTCGGACGCGGCCGCGAGGAGGTCGAGGACGGCGGCACCGCGGTCGTCCTGCCCTACCTGGACGGCGAACGCACCCCGGACCTCCCCGGCGCGTCCGGCCTGGTCCACGGCCTGCGCCACGACACCACGCCCGGCCAGCTGCTCCAGGCCGCCTACGACGGCGCCGCCCACGCCCTGCTCACGGCGCTGGACGGCGTCCTGCTCGCGGGAGGCGAGGACCCCGGGGGCGACGAACCGCTGCTGCTGATCGGCGGCGGCGCCCGCGGCCGGGCCTGGCAGCGGACCGTCCTGCGGCTCTCGGGCCGGCCGGTCCAGGTGCCCGTCGCCCGGGAGCTGGTCGCGCTCGGCGCCGCCGCCCAGGCCGCCGCGCTGCTCACCGGAGAGCCCGCCGACGCGGTGGCGCGCCGCTGGCGCACGGCCGACGGCCCGGTGCTGGCAGCCGTCGAGAGGGACGACGACGCGCTCGAACGGATCGGGGATACCCTGCGTCGGGCCGGGGCCCTGCAGGGCGCGCCGGCCGAGGACCGGTAGGAGGGGCGCGTGACGGTGGCGATCAGGGCGGGCAAGGGGTCGGAAGGCGGACCGGCGTCGCAGCAGGACATGCGACGGCGGAACCTCTCACTGGTGCTCGGTGCGGTCGCCGGGCACAGCCCGCTCTCCCGCGCGGACGTCGCCGGGCGCGTCGGCCTGACCAGGGCGGCCGTCTCCTCCCTGGTGGACGAGCTGATCGGCCGCGGAGCGCTGACCGAGGCGGCGGCCACGGCCAGTGGACGGGTCGGCCGCCCCGGACGGGCGCTGGCCGTGAACGACCGGGGCCCGGCCGGGCTGGGCCTGGAGATCGGCGTCAGCCACCTCGGCGCGTGCGTGGTGGACCTGCGGGGCGAGCCCCGGGTGTGGCGCCGGGTCGAACGGCAGAACGCGGGCCGGCCGGCCGGGGAGGTCCTGACGGACGCCGCCGAGCTGGCGGCCGAGGCGCAGGCCGAGGCCGCGGCCCTCGGACTGCGCGTCGAGGGCCGCGTCCTGGCCGTCCCCGGGGTGGTGCCGAACGAACCGGCCGGGCTGGTCGAGCGCGCACCCAACCTCGGCTGGCGAGGCGTCCGGCCCGCCGACCACTGGCCCGACCCGGACACCGTGCCCGAGCCGGAGAACGAGGCCAACCTCGGGGCGCTGGCCGAGTACTGGAGCGCCGGACAGGCCGCGGAGACCTTCGTCCACGTCTCCGCCGGGGCCGGGATCGGCGCGGCCCTGGTCATCGACGGACGGCTGTTCCGGGGCGCCCGCGGCTTCGCCGGCGAACTCGGCCACCTCCCCGTCCGGCCGGACGGTGTCCGGTGCGCCTGCGGTGCCCGCGGCTGCCTGGAACAGTACGCGGGCGAGGCGGCGGTGCTGCGCGAGGCCGGCCTCGGGCGGCACCGCCCGGGCGACCCGGTCGCCGCGCTCGCCGAGCGGGCCGCCGCCGGACACGAGCCCACCCTGCGGGCGCTGGACGGTGCGGGGCGGGCCCTGGGCCTCGCCCTCGCCGCCGCGGTGGAACTCGTCGACCCGGACGGGCTCGTCCTCGGCGGCGCCTACGCCGAGCTCGCCGACTGGCTGCTGCCCTCCGTACGCGCCGAGTTGGCCGCCCGGGTCACCGTGCGGCCCTGGGCCCCGGAGGCGCTGCGCCCCTCGGCGCTGGGGCGGCGCGGCCCGCTGCTGGGCGCGGCGCTGACGACGGTGCGCCGGATCATGGCCGACCCCCTGCTGCTGTCCACCGGGTGACCGGAGGCCGGGGGCGAACGCCGGCTCCTTCCAGGCCCCACCGGGCCACGATGCGCGGGTGGCCGAGGTGTCGGCCACCCGCGCTCGCGGTCGTGGTGCGTCCGGCGGGTCAGCGCTGCAGGGTGAGGACGGCCGGCCGGTACGGCAGTTGCAGGTAGGGGGCGCCGTCGCTCCTGGGGTCCCTGCCCTGGTAGAGGAACTGCAGGCGGCAGGCGTCGACGGTCATGGTCTGGTCGGGGTTGTCGCGGACCAGGTCGCCGTGGCTGATGTCGTTGGTCCAGCCGGCGCCGCTGTTGGCCTTGCCCGCAAACGGGTTGCCCTCGGTGGCGGCCTGCGGGGTCCAGGTGCCGTTCAGGCTGGTGGCGGTGAAGGAGCGGAAGTAGCGCTGCTCGTTGGTGCCCCGGGCCTCGACGATCATCAGGTACTGGTTCTGGCCCTGGACCTTGTAGACCTGCGGGGCCTCGAAGAGGTTCTTCACGGTGTCGGTCATGACGGTGCTGTAGGAGGAGCCGAAGCTGCCCGGGAAGTTCCCGATCGGCATGCTCGCGCGGTAGATGCTGCCGTTGTCACCGGCGAAGAACAGGTACATGTTCCGGTCGTCGGCGATCAGGGTCGGGTCGATCGGGCCGCCGGTCGGGAGGCTGCCGGTGAACAGGTCCTGCGGCGCGGACCAGCCGTTGGGGTTGGTCGGGTCGCTGGACGTGCGGTAGCTGAAGGACCAGGAGGTGCCCCACCCCAGGGAGGCCAGCACCCAGACGTTCCTGGGCGCGAAGTAGAACAGCTGGGGCGCGACCGCGGACCGGGGCAGACCGGTCTGGGCGGCCGAGGCCATGTCCGACCAGTTGGTGAAGGGAGCGAACCCCATCGTGTTCCACGACGAACCGTCAGAGGTCGTGGCGTAGACCAGGTGCTTGCCGTTGTACGTCGTGGTGGTGAAGTCCTTCAGCGCGACCCACCCGTTCGCCGGCTGCGCCAGCGGTGCCGTCGACGTCCAGCGGTACGTCGACGGAAGGGCACAGGAGGTCGTGGACAGGCCGGTCCACCGCTGGTTGGCGGCGCCGGTGCAGTTCCAGAGCTGCACCGCCGTGCCGTTGGCGGTCCCGCCGCCCGAGACGTCCAGGCACAGCCCGGACTCGACGCCGACGATCGTGCCGTCGGCGTTCACCCGCCACTGCTGGTCGGCGCCGCCGCCGCACCCGCGGATCGCCACCCGGGTCCCGGCCGTGGTGGCGTGGCCCGGGGCCTCCAGGCACTTGTCGCCGTACACGGTCAGCTGACCGCTGTCCGTCGACGTCCACTGCTGGTTGGCCCCGCCCCAGCAGTCGTAGATCTGCAGGTTCGTGCCGTCGGTCCGGCTGGCACCCGGCACGTCGAGGCACCGGCCGGAGGCCGTACCGCGCACGGCGCCGGTGGTGGCCGCCTGAGCCGGGCCGGCGACGAGCATCGCCGCCAGGGCGGCCAGGGCCGCGACGGCGGCGGCGAGCACCGCGAACGGACGTGTGCGGGCGGAGCTTGATCTGTACACGGGATCGTCATCCTTGGGTGAGCGGCTCGGGTGGGGCAGGGAGGGCGGCGCGGAATGTTAGCGCTAACAAAATGCTGAAGCAGAGTCAGCGGTGGTAATGCGGGGTGGATTCCACGTTTATAGACCCGGCGCCTCGGCCGTGTCCAGAGACGTGCGAGCACCGTCTTCAGCCGACTTCCGCAAGCTGCGCCGCGAGCCGTTCCGTCCGGGCCGGTGTCTTGACACCGTGGCGCCGGTGCCCCGAGGATCGGCCCGTGAACCTGTCAGACAGCCAGACAGCTGGCATACCGCGGCGGATCAGCGCCACCGAAGCCGTGTTCGGCCACCTGCGCGGCGCGATCGAGCGCGGTGACTACGCGGTGGGCGACAAGCTCCCGTCCGAAGCGGAGCTGTGCCGGACCCTGGAGGTCAGCCGACCGGTGCTGCGGGAGGCGCTGCGGGCCCTGCAGGCCATGGGCCTGACCGTCTCCAGGACCGGCAAGGGCACCTTCGTCGTGGCGAACACGGTCGAGGACCCCACCTTCGGCGACTACGCGGCGAGTGACCTGCTGGAGGTGCGTCGGCACGTCGAGATCCCGGTCGCCGGGTACGCGGCGCTGCGTCGTACCCCGGGGGACCTGGACCACCTGGCCCACCTGCTCGACCGGATGGAGCGGGAGACCGACACCACCGCGTGGGTCGCGCTGGACACCGTCTTCCACCTGGCGGTGGCGGAGGCGGCCCAGAACCCCGTGTTCCGCCGGGTCATCGAGGAGATCCGTGACGCACTGGCGCGTCAGTCGACCTTCCTCAACGAGCTGGGCGGCCGGCGCGAGCAGTCCAACTGCGAGCACCGGGCCATCGTCGAGGCGCTGGTGGACGGTTCCGAGCACGACGCCGTCGAGGCGATGTCCCACCACCTCCACCGGGTCGAGACGACCCTCACCGACATCGTGCGCCCCAAGCGGGCGGACACCCCCACGGAAGGCAGATCCGAGGCGTGAGCGAGCAGTTCCTCAAAGACGAGAAGCGCCCCACGACCCGTCACGTCGATGCCGGGGACACCGGCTACAGCAAGTCCCTGAAACCCCGTCACGTCAACATGATCGCCATCGGCGGCGCGATCGGCACCGGCCTCTTCCTCGGCGCCGGCGGGCGCCTCGCCGACGCCGGCCCCTCGCTGTTCGTCGCCTACGCCGTCTGCGGCCTCTTCGCGTTCCTCGTCGTGCGCGCGCTCGGCGAACTCGTCCTGTACCGCCCGTCCTCCGGGGCCTTCGTCTCGTACGCCCGGGAGTTCCTGGGGGAGAAGGGCGCGTACACCGCGGGCTGGATGTACTTCCTCAACTGGGCGACCACCGGCATCGCCGACATCACCGCGGTGGCGACGTACACCCACTACTGGCACCTGTTCTCCAGCGTCCCGCAGTGGGTCATCGCGCTCATCGCCCTGGCCGTGGTGCTCACCGTGAACCTGGTCTCGGTGCGGTTCTTCGGTGAACTGGAGTTCTGGTTCGCCATCGTCAAGGTCGGCGCGCTGGTGGTCTTCATGGGCATCGCGATCTTCCTGATCGTCACCCGGCACCCGGTGGACGGCACCGTACCGGGACCGTCGCTGATCACCGACAACGGCGGCGTCTTCCCCCACGGGTTGCTGCCCATGTTGCTGATCATCCAGGGCGTCGTCTTCGCCTACGCCTCCGTCGAACTGGTCGGCGTCACGGCCGGGGAGACCGAGAACCCCGAGAAGATCATGCCGAAGGCGATCAACTCGATCATGTGGCGGGTGGGCCTCTTCTACGTCGGCTCGGTCGTCCTGCTCTCGATGCTGATGCCCTGGAACAGGTACTCCGCCGGCCAGAGCCCCTTCGTGACCGTGCTGTCCCACATCGGCGTCCCGGCGGCCGGCAGCGTGATGAACCTGGTCGTCCTCACCGCGGCCATGTCCTCGCTGAACTCCGGCCTCTACTCCACCGGCCGCATCCTGCGCTCGATGGCCGTGAACGGGTCCGCCCCGCGTTTCACCGCCCGGATGAGCCGCACCCAGGTGCCGTACGGCGGCATCCTGCTCACCAGCGGCATGTGCGTCCTGGGCGTCGGCCTCAACTTCGTGGTGCCCGCCGACGCGTTCGAGATCGTGCTCAACCTCGCGGCGATCGGCATCATCGCGACCTGGGCCATGATCATGGTCTGCCACCTCTTCTTCTGGCGGAAGACCCGGGCCGGCGAACTGGCCCGCCCGGCGTACCGCCTGCCCGGCTCCCCGTGGACCGAGCTCGTGACGCTGGCCTTCCTCGCCTCCGTCCTGGTCCTCATGTACGCCGACGGCGGCGCCGGACGCACCACCGTGCTGTGCGTGCCGCTGATCGCGGCCGCGCTCGTCGCCGGCTGGTACGCGATCCGGGGGCGCCTCGCGCGCGAAGCCGCCGGGACCGACGACTGAACCGGGCGGCGGCCCTCGGCGACGTGCGGACCGGTCCCGCCGTCGCCGAGGGCCGCCGGGACGGACTGGAAGCGACCCACCACCGATCGAGGCAGTGATGCACAGAAGTTCCCCGGCGGACGCTCCGGCGATCCGCGAACCCCACCACGTCCCCGTCGCCCACGTCACCCGCGGCGGCATGATCGAGGGCGTCCACCACGGCTCCGTCGTCGTCCTCGACGCGGACGGCGAGGTCCGGTTCCGGCTCGGTGACATCGAGGCGGCCTGCTATCCGCGGTCGGCGCTCAAGCCGGTCCAGGCCGTCGCCATGGTGCGGGCCGGGCTGCCGCTGGACGGCGAACTGCTCTCCCTCGCGACGGGCAGCCACTCCGGCGAGGAACGCCACCTCGCCGGCACCCGGCGGATCCTCGAACTGGCCGGCCTCACCGAGGACGACCTGCGCAACGTCCCGGACCACCCGTACGATCCGGCCGTCCGGGACACCTGGGTGCGAGGCGACCGCCCGCCGTCCCGGCTCGCCCAGAACTGCTCCGGCAAGCACGCCGCGATGCTCTACCTCTGCAAGCTCAACGGCTGGCCCCTGACCACCTACCTCGACCCCCGCCACCCGCTCCAGCGGGAGATCGCCGCCGTCGTCGAGGAGCTCACCGGCCGGCGTACCGCGCACACCAGCGTGGACGGCTGCGGCACCCCGCTGTTCGCGGTCTCCCTGCGCGGCCTCGCCCTCGCCGCCGCCCGCATCGCCGCCGCGGCGCCGGGGACCGCCGAGTTCCGGGTCGCGCAGGCGCTGCGCGGTCACCCGGAGATGGCCTCGGGCAGCGGACGGGACACGGCCGTGCTGATGCGCGCGGTGCCCGGACTGCTCGCCAAGGACGGCTTCGAGGGCGTCCAGATCGCCGCGCTGCCGGACGGCCGCGCCGTCGCCGTGAAGATCGCGGACGGGGCGAACCGGGCACGCGTCCCGGTGACGGCCGCCGCCCTGGCGCTGGCGGGAGTCGATCCCGCGCTGCTGGCGGACTGCGCCGGCGAGGCCACGGCCGGCGGCGGCCACCGCGTCGGCGAAGTCCGCCCGGTGCCGGCCCTGGCGCCGCAGGCCCGCGCCGCTTCGGCGTGACCGGTCCACGACCCCCGCACCCACCTCAGGAAGAGGACCCGCACACCATGACCGCCGCCACCCGCAGCGAGCACGACCTGCTCGGAGACCGGGACGTCCCCGCCGACGCCTACTGGGGCGTCCACACCCTGCGTGCCACCGAGAACTTCCCCATCACGGGCACGCCCATCTCCACGTACCCGCACCTGATCGACGCCCTGGCCGCCGTGAAGGAGGCCGCCGCCCTCGCCAACGAGGAACTCGGCCTGCTGGAGCCCCGCAAGGCCGCCGCGATCGTCGCCGCCTGCCGCGAGATCCGCGGCGGGACGCTGCACGACCAGTTCGTCGTGGACGTCATCCAGGGCGGCGCCGGCACCTCGACCAACATGAACGCCAACGAGGTCATCGCCAACCGGGCGCTGGAACTGCTGGGCCACGCCAGGGGCGAGTACCGGCACCTGCACCCCAACGAGGACGTCAACCTCGGTCAGTCCACCAACGACGTCTACCCGACCGCGGTCCGGATCGCGACCGTCTTCGCGGTGCGCGGCCTGCTCGACGCGATGGCCGTCCTCCAGGACGCGTTCGCCCGCAAGTCCGTCGAGTTCCGCGACGTGCTGAAGATGGGCCGCACCCAGTTGCAGGACGCCGTGCCGATGACGCTCGGACAGGAGTTCTCCGCCTTCGCGGTGATGCTCGACGAGGACCGCAGCCGGCTCGCCGAGGCGGTCGGGCTGATCCACGAGATCAACCTCGGCGCGACCGCGATCGGCACCGGCCTCAACGCCCCCGCCGGGTACGCCGAAGCCGCCCGGCGCCACCTCGCGGCCATCACCGGGCTGCCCCTCGTCACCGCGGCCAACCTGGTCGAAGCCACCCAGGACTGCGGCGCGTTCGTCCAGATGTCCGGCGTGCTCAAGCGCATCGCCGTCAAGCTCTCCAAGACCTGCAACGACCTGCGCCTGCTGTCGTCCGGGCCGCGGGCCGGACTGGGCGAGATCAACCTGCCGCCGGTGCAGGCCGGTTCGAGCATCATGCCCGGCAAGGTCAACCCGGTGATCCCGGAAGTCGTCAACCAGGTCGCCTTCGAGGTGATCGGCAACGACGTCGCCGTCACCATGGCCGCCGAGGCGGGCCAGCTCCAGCTCAACGCCTTCGAACCGATCATCCTGCACTCGCTCTCGGAGTCCGTCACCCACCTGCGCGCGGCCTGCCTCACCCTCGCCGAGCGCTGCGTGGTCGGCATCACCGCCAACACCGAGGCGCTGCGCGCGAGCGTCGAGAACTCCATCGGCCTGGTGACCGCCCTCAACCCGCACATCGGGTACACGGCCGCCACCGACATCGCCAAGGAGGCCCTGGCCAGCGGCCGGGGCGTGGCCGAACTCGTCCTGGAGAAGGGCCTGCTCCCGGCCGAGACGCTCAGGGCGCTGCTGCGGCCCGAGGTGCTCGCGGGCAGCGGTGTGCCCGAGGTGGTCGGCGGCGTGCCGGTGGCCTGAGCGCGGGCACCGTTCGCGAGCGCAGGACGAGCCGCCGTACCGGTCCCGGTGCGGCGGCTCGTCGCGTCCGGCCGGACGCCCCGCGCGGCGGCGCGGACCGGCGGCCGGTCGGGTCAGTGGTGGTGGTGCGGCGGGGGCGGGAGGGTGTCGGCGCCGGGTGCGGGTTCCGGCCAGACCAGCAGGACCGGGCAGGGCGCGTGGTCGACCACGAAGCGGGTCGCGAGGCCGAGGCTGTGCGGGCCGAGCCGGGTGCGGTCGCCGTCCCGGGCGAGGACCAGCAGCTCCGCGCCCTCGACGGCCGCGACGACCTCGCGTTCGACCCGTCCGGTGCGTTCCACGTGGGCGCAGGGGCGGCCGAGGCGCTCGGCCGCGGCGTCGAGCAGCTGTCGGGCGGAGGCCGCCGCCAGGGTCTCCACCCGGGTGCCGGGGTCCCGTTCGCGGTGGCCGCGGCCGAGCAGCCCGGCGAAGGCGCCGTGCGCCACGCCGGGCACCTCCTGGCCGCTGACGTGCAGCAGGACGATCTCGGCGCCCTGCGGCGCGTGCGCGCGGGCGGCGTCGACACAGGCGGGCCAGGTGCCTTCGGTGATCCAGACGACGACGGTCACGGTGTCAGCCTCCGAGGAGTCGTAGGGATGCCCACAGTGCCACCACGGCCGCCGCCAGGGCGGCGGGCACGACGAGCAGTCCGAGCCGGGTGAACTCGCCCAGGCCGATGTCGGTGTCGTGCTCGCGGACGATGCGCCGCCACAGCAGGGTGGCCAGGGAGCCGGCGTAGGTGAGGTTGGGGCCGATGTTCACCCCGAGCAGCACCGCCAGGACCGCGCCCGCACCGGACGGGACGGCCAGCGGCAGCAGCACCAGGGTGGCGGGCAGGTTGTTGATGACGTTCGCCAGCACCGCCGCCAGCGCCGCGACGCCGAGCAGGGCGGGCAGCGAGGTGCCGTGGGGGACGAGGTGCCCGAGCGCGGAGGCCAGCCCGTTGTCCACGACGGCCCGGACCACGATGCCGAGCGCCAGCACGAAGGCCAGGAACGGCACGGCGGCCGAGCGCACGATCGCCACCGGGGTGGTGCGGCGCCGGACCAGGGCCCGGACGGCGAGCACGAGCGCTCCGGCCAGCGCCGCCCAGGCCGGATCGACGCCGACGACCGAGGTGAGGACGAACCCGGCGAGCGTGCAGGCGACGGTGACGAGCGCGAACAGCGGCGTCTCCGGCGCCGTCACCTCGTCCGCGGTCGGGGCGCCCGCGTCCAGGTCGGCGGCGAAGAACCGGCGCAGCACCAGGTACTCGACGGCGATGGCCGCCACCCACGGCAGCGCCATCAGCGCGGCGAACCGGGTGAAGCTCAGCCCGCTGGCGGCGAAGGCCAGCAGGTTGGTGAGGTTGGAGACCGGCAGCAGCAGCGACGCGGTGTTCGACAGGTGGGTGCAGGCGTACAGGTGCGGCTTGGGCCGGGCGCCCAGCCGGGCCGCGGTGACGAACACCACCGGCGTCAGCAGCACCACGGTGGCGTCCAGGCTGAGCACCGCCGTGACCACCGAGGCGACCGCGAACACCTGCGCCAGCAGCCGCCGCGGGCTCCCGGCCGACGTCCGCGCCATCCACGCCCCGCAGGCGCGGAACAGGCCCTCGTCGTCGCACAGCTGCGCCAGCACCAGCACGGCCGCCAGGAACCCGATCACCGGCCCGAGCCGCTGCGCCTCGGCCACCGCGTGGTCCCAGGAGATCGCCCCGACGGCCACCACCAGCCCGGCCGCCGGGACGGCGACCACGGCCTCCGGCCAGCCCCACGGCCGCACCACGGCGCAGACCAGCACCAGCACCAGCAGCCCGATGGACAGCGCTTCCGCGGATGACGTACTCAGGGTCTCGCTCCTCGCAGGTGACGGTGCCCACCTGCTCCGTCGACATACGGGTGGGCCGGTAGGAATGTACCGGTTGCGACGGCGTGACCAGGGGCGGCACGGGGAGCGGGGCCGGAGAGCGTCGGGGCGCTCCGGGCCGGTTCCGGGTGTGCCCGGCGCGCTGTGGCACGATGCCCGCGGGCCGGCCACCACGGGCGGCCCTCCGCAGGTGAGGAGAGGACAGCCATGACCGAGACCGCCGCCGAATCCACCGGGCCCGCCGGGGAGCCCGTGTTCCGGCCCGCCGTGCCCGCCGACGTCCCGGCGCTGGTCGCGCTGGTCGAGTCGGCCTACCGGGGTGACGCCAGCCGGGCCGGGTGGACCACCGAGGCGGACCTGCTGGACGGCCGGCGCACCGACTCGGAGGCCGTCACGGCGGCCGTGGGCCACCCCGAGGGCCTGGTGGTGCTGGCCGAGCGGGACGGCGAACTGCTCGCCTGCTGCCAGCTGGAACGGCGCGGCGAGCGGGCGTACTTCGGCATGTTCTCGGTGCGCCCCGGGCTGCAGGGCGGCGGGATCGGCCGGGCCGTGCTGGCCGAGGCGGAGCGGGTGGCCGCCGAGGAGTGGGGCGTCGGCGCGATGGAGATGACGGTGATCGAGCAGCGCGCCGAGCTGATCGCCTGGTACGAGCGGCGCGGCTTCCGGCGCACCGGGGAGTTCAGCCCGTTCCCGTACGGCGACGAGCGGTTCGGCATACCGCTGCGGCCGGACCTCCGGTTCGCCCACCTGGTCAAGGAGTTGAAGGCGGCCGGGTGAGCACCGGGCGCCTGCCGACCGGCCCGGTTTCCGCAGGTGACGCCCTGTCAAGTCGCTGAGCTGGGGCGATGCGGAGATGTCACACCTCGTTCATTATTGGTCTAGGCCAATGTGAGAAGCTGAGCGCGAACGGCCACGTTCCGTCCGCTGCCCAGGGGGGCCATTTCCGCATGCCCGTTCTCCATGGCACCGCCATGCCCGCACCCGACACCGGTCCGCGCCGGACACCCGCGGACCCCGACGACCACCGCCTGCCCAGCCCGCCCGACGACGAGGAGCTCTACTGGTACTTCGGCCCGCAGCGCCGCTGGGTGCTGCTCTGCGCCACCCTCTCCTACGCGGGAGCCACCGCCACGCTCGGCCTGTTCGCCCTCAGCAAGCCGCTGCTCTGGCCGTTCCTGGTGCTCACCGTGCTCAACGCGGCCACCTGGCTGCTCTCGCTCACCGACGGCCAGCGCGCCCGGCGCTTCACCCGCGACTCGCACGACCTGCTGCTGCGCGCCTGGAGCCCGGCCCGCGCCCCGAGCGTGGACCTGCTGCTGCCGACCGCCGGCGAACCGCTGGCCGTCCTGGACAACGCCTACCGGCACACCGCGGCCGTCCGGTGGCCCGGTGAGCTGACCGTCCTGGTCCTCGACGACGCCGGCCGCCCGGAGGTGCGCCGACTCGCCGAGTCCTACGGATTCCAGTACCGCGCCCGCCCCGACCGGGGCCGGTTCAAGAAGGCCGGCAACCTCAACCACGGCCTGGCCGAGGGCACCGGCGAGGTCGTCGCCGTCCTGGACGCCGACTTCTGCCCCCGCCCCGACTTCCTGCACCACCTGGTGCCCTACCTCGACAACCCCGGGGTCGGCATCGTGCAGAGCCCGCAGTGCTTCGACACGGACGCCGACATGTCCTGGCTCGAACGCGCCGCGGGAGCCACCCAGGAGATCTTCTACCGCTGGATCCAGCCCTCCCGGGACGCGCAGGACGGCACCGTCTGCTGCGGCACCAACGCCCTGTACCGCCGCGCCGCCCTGCAGCGGATCGGCGGCTTCGCCGAGATCGACCACAGCGAGGACCTCTACACCGGCCTCGCCCTCGCCCGCGCCGGATGGGCCACCCGCTACGTCCCCGCGCTGGTCGCCAAGGGCATGTCGCCCACCGGACTGCCCGCCTTCATCAGCCAGCAGTACCGCTGGTGCCTCGGCTCCCTGGCCCTGGTCCGCGACCCGGACTTCCGCAAGGGGCCGCTGCCCAGGTCCGCCCGGCTCTGCTTCTGGAACGGCATCCTCGGCTACGTCACCAGCGCGGTGAACGTCTTCGCCGTGCCGCTGCCCGCCCTGATCATGCTGTTCTTCCGGCCGGAGGAGATCCAGCCCTGGCAGGTGCTGCCGTTCCTGCCGCCGATCTGGGTCGCCCTGGTGCTGCTGCCCGCGATGTCCCGCACCCGCTGGCGCTTCGAGGTCACCCGGGTCCAACTCCTCGGCGGGCTCTGCCACGTGGTCGCCATCGCGCACGCGCTGCGCCGCCGCTCCGCCGACTGGGTGCCCACCGGCGCCGTGTCCGGCGGCAGTTCGCTCGCCCGTACCGTCGCCCGGATCGGGGTCGGCTGGCTGGGGTTCGTCGTCCTCGCGGGCGTCGCCGGACTGGTCCGGGCAGCGCTGCTGTACGGCTGGCAGCCCTACTGGGCGCTCGCCGGGCTGCTCGCGCTCACCGCGTACACCATGGTCCCGCTGATCCGGGAGCTGTGGCCGCTGCTGAACGGGGCCGGGGGCGGCAAGGGCGCCGCCGTCGGAGAGGTCGCCGCGCCCGCCCGGGGCCGCTCCGACCTCGGGTTCGGCCGGGCCGAGGCCGTCGCCGTCACCGCCGTCCTGCTGCTGTGCGGACTGCTGGCCTCCGGCTGGGCCGATCCGCTGATGTTCTGACCTGCCGTCAGTTCCGATCCACCGCTCGATCGTTGCGTTTCCTTGCGCGTCGCCCCACCGGCGCGGACACCGCCCGGCCGCCCCATCGGCCCGGCGGGCCCGACCACCGCTGCCACTCCTGCAAGGAGCACCGCCGTGTCAACGGCCGTACCACCACCGCCGTCCGCCGATTCCTCCTCCGCAGCCTCCGCCGCTGCCTCCGCCGCTGCCTCCGCTGCCTCCGCCTCCGGGATGCGCGCCGACTCCGCCGGGACGCGCACCGAGCTGCTACCCGACGTCGTCCGGATGGACCGCGAAGCCGCCGCCCCGCGGCGCGCCGCCGTCGCCGAGAACGGGCGGACCCGCCGGCGCACCGCCTTCCGCCCCGACATCGAGGGGCTGCGTGGCGTCGCCGTGCTCTCCGTCCTCGCCTTCCACTCCGCCGTCCCCGGCCTGACCGGCGGCTTCGTCGGCGTCGACGTCTTCTTCGTCGTCTCCGGCTTCCTGATCACCGGCCTGCTCGTCGGCCGCCCGCTCGGCCTGCGGGACTTCGCCGCCCGCCGCGCCCGGCGCATCCTGCCCGCCGCCGCCACCGTGCTGGTCGCCACCGCCGTCGCCGGCGGCGCCCTGCTCGACCCGCTGCGCGGCACCGACCTCGCCCGGGACCTGATCGCCTCCGCCGGCCAGTTCGCCAACTGGCGCTTCGTCGGCCAGCAGACCGACTACCTGGCCGCCGAACGCGATCCCAGCCCGCTGCAGCACTTCTGGTCGCTGGGCGTGGAGAACCAGTTCTACCTGCTCTGGGGCGTCCTGCTGCTCGGCCTCGCCCGCTACCTGCACGGGCGCCGCCGCACCCTGGCGATCACCCTCGCCACGGTGGCCGTCGGCGGCGTCTCGCTGGCGCTCTGCCTGCGCTGGACGGCCACCTCCGCGCCGCTCGCCTACTTCTCCACCGGCAGCCGGCTCTGGGAGTTCGCGGCCGGCGCCTGCGCGGCGCTGGCGGCCCCCGCACTGGCCTCCCGCGCCGAGCGGCGGCCGACGGTGTGGTCCCTGCGGGTGGTCGGCTGGCTGGGCCTGGCGGCCGTCCTCGCACCGGTCGTCCTCTACGACCGCACCACCGCGTTCCCCGGCGCCGCCGCGCTGCTGCCCGTCCTCGGCACCGCCGCCGTCCTGCTCGCCGGGCACGGCACCCCCGGCGCCGCCGACGCCGGCCGGCTGCTCGCCGCCCGCCCGCTGCGCGCCGCCGGACGGCTCTCCTACGCCTGGTACCTCTGGCACTGGCCGGTGCTGACCATCGCCCAGGCCCGGTTCGGCGCGCTGCCCTGGACCACCCTGCTCGCGCTCACCGCCGCCAGCGCGCTGCCCGCCTGGCTCACCCTGCGGTTGGTCGAGCAGCCGCTGCGGTACGGCAGCAGCCCGGCGCCCCGGCGCGGGCTCGCGGTCGGCGCCAGCGCCCTGGTCATCCCGCTGATCGCCGCACTCACCCTCGGCGGCGGCACCGTGCGCGCCCTCGGCGACCCCGCCGCCGGGCCCGTGGCGGCCCCCGCCGGAGCCGCCGACGGCCCGGGCCTGCTCGCCCCCGGCACCCGGGTGCTCGCCCTGACGCCCTCGCTGGCCCGGGCCCGGGAGGACTTCCCGCCCGGCAAGGGCTGCGAGATCCCGCTCAACGCCGACAGCAGCCCGCGCTGCCTCTTCGGCACCGAGGACAGCCCCGACCGGATCGTGCTGATCGGCGACTCGCACGCCGGGCAGTGGATCTCCGCCGCGCTCGCGCTGGCCGAGCAGCGGCGCTGGGCCCTGGAGGTCCTGGTCAAGCCCGGCTGCCCGCTGGCCACCCTCACCGTGCGCAACAACGTGCTCGGCCGCACCTTCGAGGAGTGCGACCGCTGGCGCGAGAACACCCTCACCCGGCTGACCTCCGGGCCCAGGCCGCGGCTGGTCCTGATGGCCGGGCTCAACCGGTACGGCAGCCAGGAGGAGCGCGCCGAGGGGTGGACCCGCACCCTGGACCGGCTCACCGCGCTCGGCGCCCCGCTCGCCTACCTCGGCGACACCCCGATGCCCGGCAAGGACATCCCGACCTGCCTGGCCGCCTCCGACGGGCGCTCGGACGCCTGCTTCTTCCCGCGCGACACCGCCTTCGAGCCGGACCCCGTACTGGACGGCGGGCTCGCCGCCCGGTACGGGGTCCGGACCCTCGACGTCGGACCGCTGCTCTGCCCCGGCACCGGGCCCTCCTGCCCGGCCGTGCTGGAGGGCGTCGTGCTGTACCGGGACACCGGGCACATCACCGACACCCTGGCGCGGGTGCTGGCGCCCCGGCTGGACAAGGGCCTGCTGGGGGCGGCGGCCGGTCCGGCTGCTATGGCCGCTCCGACCGGGTCGGCCGGTTCGGCCGGGTCGACCGTTCCCGCCGGGGCCGCTCCCGCCGGGTCCGCTCCCGCCGCGTCCGTGACCACCGCATCCGTGACCGCCGGGACGCCGTCGGCTCAGCCGTAGAGGCTGTGGCAGATCCGGGCCTGGTCCGACCCGGTCGGCCAGTGGCCCGCCCGCTCCGCCTGGTCGCAGATGGTGCTCCGGCCGCCGCCCGAGCCCGCCCCGGCACTCGCCGGGGCGGGCGCGCCCGACGGGCTACGGGCCGGAGCCGCGGAGTGCGGGCTGTGCGCCGGCTTGGGATGCGCGCTCGCCGAGGCGCGCTGGGCGTCGGGCGTCGTGCCGGCCCCCGCGCTGGACGCGGCCGGCACCGTGACCGGGCCGCCCACCGGGACCGCCGGGCCCGGGGTGGGCGGCGGCAGCGGGGACGGCGCGGGCGTGGCCGGTGACGGCGAGACCGGCAGCAGCTGCGCCGCCGACTCCGAGGCGGACGGCGAGGCGTCCGGCATCGCCGCCACGCTGACCTCGTCGCCCTTCCCCGGCCCGCACATCACCAGGACGGACGCCAGCACGGCGCCCGTCCCGACCATCGCGGCCGTCCAGG
This sequence comes from Kitasatospora sp. NPDC001547, assembly GCF_042894165.1. Classification (NCBI taxonomy): domain Bacteria; kingdom Bacillati; phylum Actinomycetota; class Actinomycetes; order Kitasatosporales; family Streptomycetaceae; genus Kitasatospora; species Kitasatospora sp. NPDC001547. The sequence goes on from NZ_JBIAVL010000008.1 coordinate 27,225, forward strand.
CCTTGCGTGACAACCGCCTCGGCTGCGGGGCGGTGGACCACGGCGGTAGCGGATTCGTCGGGACCGGCGGCGGCTGCCAAGCGTTCTGCGGCCACTGCCACGGCCCTCCGGTGGGCTGCCCAGTCATTGTGCTCGTCCCTTCCAGCGGCCCCCCTCGAACCTTTCCGTGCTCAACGAGCGCGCCGACGCGGGGACATGACCCGGAAGAGGGGTCTGGACGGGCGTTGATTGCCACCGCGCCACATGCTGGGGGGCATGGAGACCAACAGCACGTCCGAGGCCCTGGTCGAGGTGGCCGAGTTCCGGACCGACAGCCGCTACCGCCTCGTCCACTTCGAGGGCCACGGCTGGGAGCCGCTCGCACCGGAGGAGTTCGAGCCGCGCGTCCACCAGCTCTTCCCCGACCTCGACCCGCGCGACCCCCAGCGGGTCCGCTGGGCCGACCGCCCGTGGGAATGGCCCGACTGGCACCCCGGCGAGGCCTGAGCCGGCTCCTGGGCCCCGGGGTGCCGGCGCCGGTCCCGGACCCCGGGTACGGAGCGGGGCCCGGGCGGCGCCGGCGCGGCCGGAACCCGCCGCAGGCGGCAAGGTCGACCCCGTGACCCGGCTACGCTGAGCGGGTGAGTGCGGATCACTTCTGGCGCCGCCTGCCCGGCCGGGCCGTGGACGCCTGCTCGCCGGAGGAGCTCGGCGAACTCGTGCCCCGCGACCGCGACGTCCGATACGACCGGTTGGCCTCCGCCGGGCTCGCCCTCGGCGTGCGGCGCACCGCCGTCCTGATGGAACTCGCACTCACCGAGAACGGCCTCCACCCCGACCCGGCCGCCCGGCTGCCCGTCTACGGCGGCGGACGCCACCGACCGGACGGGGCACCGCCGGACGGCGCCATGCCGGTGCTGCGTCCCGAACAGGTCGCGGCGGCCGCCGCCTTTCTGCGCGGCTCGGCGCTCGGCGAACTCGTCCGCCAGCAGAACACCGTGCTGGCCCGCACGGCCGCGCACCTCGGCTACCCGACGCCCTGGTCCGAGACCTGGGCGGCACTCGTCGTCCACGACCTGCGCGAGCTGCGGGACTTCTTCGCCGGCGCGGCCGCGGCCGGCGACGCGGTGGTCGTCCGCGAGGCGGAGTGAACCCGCCCGCCGGCGGCCGGGGGCCTGGCGAGGGCGGAGCGGCCCCCGCCTGAACTCCGCGGCGTTCCGGCCGAGTTCGACCGGATAGGCGCCGGAGGCGCCCGGCCGCCCCGCGGGACGTGAAGAGCTCGCGCTCCCGGCGCCGAGGACGGCAGCGGCGGCGCCGACGACCGGCCCGGGCGTACGTCGGTGGGCCCGGCTCCGTCAGGGGAGCCACTGGCTACGCCTCAGGTCCTACTGCGCCGGCCCGGCTTGCTCCGTCCTCGGGCCGATTGACGCCGGACGGGGGCCGCGACCGATGATTCCTCGCGTCGGTTCGTCGTGTCCGTACCCGGGAGGCAGGCTGCTCATGTGGGCCAAATGGATCAGTTGTGAGGTACCGGTGGCCGCGCGGGGGCAGTTCTTCGCGGCCCAGCTCCACTGGTCGAGGATCAGTGACCAGCCAGGCCTGGTCGGGCAGGTCGGCGGCTGGGATCCGGCGACCGGCCAGGCCCGTCTGCTGGGACTGTGGACCGGCGCGGAGGCCTACGGCGGCTTCATGCGGGAGCGGCACGACGCGGTGGTCGCCGAGAGCGGGCCGGTCGCCGGCTATTCGGCGATCGAGACCGCCACCGGCGGGACCGTCCTGGAGATGCCGGGTGAGACGGCCGGTCCGGCCGCTGCTCTTCGACGCGCCGCTCTCCTGCGGGTCGCCGACTGCCGGCTGCTGCCCGGACGCCAGGAGCACTTCCTCGACGTCCAGCGCACGGTGTGGGCTCCGGGCATGGCGGCGGCCGGCGGCATGCTCGCCGGAGTCGTCACCCGCCTGGAGCCGGACCGCTACCTGGTCACGACCCTGTGGTCCGGCTCCACCGCCCACCAGCGCTACGCCGCCCGGCACCTGCCGGCGCTGCGCTCTCGCGCCGCACCGGAGAACGACGTCCGGTCGATGACCGGCCACGCCGTGCCCCTTGAGGCGGCCTGGCGTGTCCTGCCCGATCCCCGACCCGCCGAGCGGGGCGGGCGAACCTGACGGGGCGCGGGGTGGCGCGTGGGAAGTCGGCGGGGCCGACTTCCCACGCGGCGTCACGACGCGCCGAAGTCCTCCGCCACCAGGCGGTCGGCCCAGGCGGTCAGGGCCGGGTTGAGCGGTGGGTGGGTGAGGCCGGCGGTGCTGGCGAGGCGGTCGGCGGAGGCGGTGTCGTAGCGGTCCTCGGAGAGGAAGGTGAGGGTCTCCGGGTCGGCGCCGGTGAGGGCGCGGGGGAGGCGGCGGACGAGGCGGACGGGGACCAGGGCTCGGGGCGGGCGGACGCCGAGGTGGCGGGCGAGCAGGGTGATCAGCTCGGGGAGGTGGGGGGTGGCCGGGTCGAGGACGGTGTGGGCCGCGAGCGGGCCGCGGTCGTGCTCGGGGACGGCGGCCAGGAAGCGGGCCAGGTGGTCGACGGTGACGACGGGCAGGAAGGTGCGCCGGGTGCCGGGCAGCAGGGGGAGGCGGCCGCGGTGGAGCTGCCGGACGAGTTGGGCGAGGCCCAGGTACTGGCCGGCCTCGCCGGTCCGCGAGTGGCCGATGACGCTGCTCGGGTTGACGGTGGTGAGCGGGACGCCGAGGCGGGGTGCGGTGACCCGGACGGCGGCGTCGCCGAGGTGCTTGGAGGCCTCGTACGCGCCGAGCCGGGTGTAGAGCGCGGCGGTGGCGGCCGGGTCGAGGGGGTGGTGCGGGCGCGGGTCGCGGCCGACGCGGTAGCCGGAGAGGTGGACCAGGCGGCGCAGCCCGGGGCGGGTGGCGGCCCAGTGCAGGGCGTGCAGGGCGCCGTGGACGTTGGTGGGTTCGGCCTGGGCGCGGGTGAGGCCGAAGGCGTAGCGGGCGGCGAGGTTGTGGACGTCGCGGACCTCGCCGAGCCGGGCGTCGTCCTCGGGGGAGAGGCCGAGGCCGGGGCGGGTGAGGTCGGCGGTGACGGTGGTCGGCGCGCCGCCGTCCGCGCCGTGGTCGTGCAGCCAGCGGCGCAGGGCGTCGGCGCTGCCCGGGCCGCGGACGGCGGCGGCGACCGGCTCGCCGCGGGTGAGGAGTTCGAGGAGGAGCCAGCGGCCGAGGAAGCCGGTGGCGCCGAGGACGAGGGTGCGGGGCGGTGCGGTGGGGGTCATGGCGAACTCCAGGGATCGAGAATCAGTAGACCGGTCTGCATATTTTTTGGGCAGGAGGCGGCGCGGAGCGTTCGGCCCGTACGCCGGCTACCTGACGCCCTATCTGCCGCCCACCCGTGCTACCCGCGGCCGAGCAGGTGCCGGACGGCGTTCCGGGCGTGGTCCAGCGGTTCGCGGCTGCGCCGGACGGAGGCGAGCAGGACGGCGCCCTCCAGCAGGGCGAGCACCTGCCCGGCGGCGGCCTCGGCCTGGTCCGGGCCGAAGCCCTCGGCCTCCAGCCGCCCGGCCAGGACCCGCTGCCAGCCCCCGTACAGCTCGGCGCAGACCGTCCGCAGGGTCTCGTTGGTGCCGGCCACCTCCAGCGCGACGGTGGCGATCGGGCAGCCGCTGGTGTAGTCGGAGTGCTCCAGGCGTTCGGCGAACGCCTCGATCAGCCGCTCGGCGAGGGCGGCGGTGTCGGCGCCGTCCCCGGCCAGCGCGGTGAGCAGCGCCTCGACCTCCTGACCGGCCTGGGTGAGCGCGGCGGCCACCAACTGGTCCTTGCCACCGGGGAAGTGGAAGTAGAGCGAACCGCGCGGGGCGCCGGTGGCGGCCACGATCCGGTTGAGGCCCGTCCCGAAGTAGCCCTGCGCCTCGATCAGTTCCCTGGTGCCGGCGATCAGCCGGGCCCGGGTCTCCTCGCCCTTGACTCCCATGCGGCTGATAGTAGACCGGTCTGCATATTCCTGTCGACGGGCCCCCGGCGGACCCTCAGCGGACCCCGGTGGTAGACCCCCGGCGGGCTCCCGCCGGTCCTTCGGTCGGCCCTCGGCGCCCTGTCAGAAGCGGAACCGGGGCGGGTAGCCGGTCCAGTGCAGCTCCTCCGGCAGGTGGCCCTGGTCGTTCAGCAGCAGTACGGCGGGCGGCCGACCGGGCGTGTAGCGCAGGACGGTCAGCGCCGCGTTGGCGGCGTTGACGCCGAGCCAGCGCCAGGCCGGGGCGTCCAGCGCGTGCCGGACCAGCCACCCCACCAGGAAGGCGTGGGTGACCACCAGTTCGTGCCGCTCCTCGCCGCCCGGCACCGGCCCGGTGAACCGCTCGACGGCCCGCCGTGCCAGCGCGGCCCCGCTCGCCCGCTCCTGCGCCGTGGTGCCGGCGAGATAGGTCAGCGGGAACTCGGCGCTGTCGTCGGGAAGTTCGTCCCGGGCGGGCACGTACGGAACGAAGTCCCCGGCCTCCTCGCACGGCTCCGGCCGCACGCCGCCCAGCTGCTCCGCGACCAGCCGCGCGGTCTCGGCCGCGCGGGGCAGCGGGCCGTGGTGCAGCGCCGAGAACGGGCGGCCGGCCAGCCGCCGGCCCAGCAGGGACGCCTGGCGGCGGCCGGCGGCGGTGAGCCCGCTGCCGTCGCCTTCGGACGCGGTCTCGCCGTGGCGGGCCAGGTAGAGGTAGCGGGTGGCGCGGTCGGTCATGCTCCGGGTCTCCTCACGGTGGACGAAGATCATGTCGCGCCGGAGTGACGTACCGCGGGCCGCGCCCGGTTCCCGGCCAGCCCCGGCGGCCGCGCCGGGCCGGGCCCCGGCGGGCCGGGCCGGGGTCAGCCCCGGTGGGCCTCGTCCAGCAGCGCCAGCTCCTCCGCCGACAGCCGCAGCGCCCCGGCGGCGATGTTGTCCTCCAGGTGCGCCACGTCGCCGGTGCCCGGGATGGCCAGCACGTGCGGGCCGCGCTGCAGCGTCCAGGCCAGCCGCACCTGGGCGGTGCTCACCCCGCGCGCCTCGGCGACCGTCCGGACCTGGGCGGCCTCGGCCTCGCCGGCGCCGCCCTCCCGACCGGCCCCGGCGATCGCGTAGAAGGGGACGAAGGCGATGCCCTGCTCCCCGCAGATCCGCAGCAGCTCGTCCTGTTCGGCCGGGGCGCCGATGCCGTACGGGTTCTGCACGCAGACCACCGGCGCGATGGTCCGCGCCTCGGCGAGCTGGTGCGGGCGGACGTTGGACAGGCCCAGCTGCCGGATCAGCCCGGCCTCGCGCAGCTCGGCCAGCGCGCCGAAGCGTTCGGCGACCGAGTCGGTGCCGAGGACGCGCAGGTTCACCAGGTCGAGGTGGTCGCGGCCGAGCTCGCGCAGGTTCTGCTCGACCTGGGCGCGCAGCCGCTCGGGGGTGCGGGCGTGCTCGACCCACTCGCCGTCGAGGCCGCGCCCGGGGCCGACCTTGGTGGCGATCACCAGGTCGTCGGCGTACGGCGCGAGCGCCCGGTTGATCAGCTCGTTGGCGGAGCGCAGCGGGGAGAAGTAGAAGGCGGCGGTGTCGATGTGGTTGACACCCAGTTCGACCGCGCGGCGCAGCACCCGCAGCGCCTGGTCGCGGTCGCGCGGGACGGCGTGCGGGACGAGCGCCGGGCCGGTCTGCGGCAGCCGCATCGTGCCGAAGCCGATCCGGTGGACGGTGCGGTCGCCGAGCCGCCAGGTGCCGGAGGCGGCGGCGGTGGTCGCGGTGGTCGCGGGGGTGGTGATCGAGCCGGCGGTGATCGAGGCGCTGTCGGAAGTCATGCCGATCATGATCGCCAATGCCCTAGCCTGACCGCCAGTGATTCGGGAATGCGCGAATCCATCGGAGGCCGACCAGGGGGAGCATTGCCGACCGAGCTGCTGTTCACGGCGGGCGACCTGGCCCGGATGCGGTTCGCGGTCTCGCCGATGTGGGAGGTCGGTCCGAGCCTGCGCCTGCTGCGTTCGGGCCTCCCGCACGCCGTCCACTGGCCGTGGGCGGAGCAGGTGCGGCCCCGGCTCTCCGCGCTCGGCCCGGCGTACGGGCTGCTCGCGGAACTCGTCCCGCCCACCGGCTACGTGCCCGACTTCATCAACCCCGCTCCGCCCGGGCCCACGCCGACCCTCGCCGAGGAGCTCGCCGCGATCCGGGCCACCCCGGCCGCGCGGGTCCGGCGCGACCTCGACCGGCTGGCGGAGGAACAGGGCCGGCTCGGGCCCCGGCTGCGGGCCCTGCACGCCGATCCGCGGGCCGGACTGCCCCGGCTGACCGCCGCGATCGGGACGTACTGGGAGCTGGCGCTGGCACCGTACTGGGCGCGGATCCGCGCCGTCCTGGACGCCGAGGTGCTGCGCCGGGCCCGGCAGGCCGCCGAGTACGGGGCCGCGCGGGTGCTGAACGACCTGCACGCGGAGCTGTGCTGGTCGGAGGACACCCTCCGGCTGCTCCACCGGGCCCGCCCGCTGCCCGGCCGGAAGGCCGGAGCGGGCCTGCTGCTGATCCCGTCGGCCTTCACCGGCCCGGGCCTGTTCACCCGGCTCGCCCCGGCGGACCCGCCGCAGGTCGCCTACCCGGCACCCGGGACCGGCGGCCTGTGGGAGACGGCCCGGCCCCCGGGCGCGGACGCGCTCGCCGCGGTGCTCGGCCGCTCCCGCGCCCTGCTGCTGGCGGAGCTCGCCGACCCGGCGACGACCACCGAACTCGCCCGGCGCACCGGACTCTCGCCCTCGGCCGTCTCCCAGTACCTGACGGCGCTGCGCGACGCGCACCTGGTGAGCGCCCACCGCGCGGGGCGCTGGGTGCTCTACGCCAGGACGGCCTCGGCGGAGGCGCTGCTGGCGCCGTTCGGGTGAGGATGACCGGAGGGGGATCGGGTGCCCCTTGCCCGACGCGCCGGCGTCCCCCGGGGCCGGAGCCGCCGGACACCCGTGGCGTGCGGGTCCTGACAACCCGTCGGCGCCCCGGCGCCCCGGGTGCCTCCGGTGTCGAGGAGGCCGCCGGAGCGCCCTGATCCCCGCGCTGCCCGGATCGCCCTCGGCGCCGTCGCACTCGCCGGGGCGCCCGGACGACAGGCCGCCCCGACTCCGTCGCCCGGCCGCGCCCGGCCGGTGCGCCGCCGACCGTCCGCGTACCGCGCGCCCACTGCGCCGCGCCACCCTGGACGCCGATCCCGTCGCCACCGCCCGCGCACCCGGCCCGACGGCCGACCGCCCCTCGGCCGAGCGCCTCCACCGGCCTCGGAGTGGTCCGGGACCTGCGCGCCGCCCGGGGCGGTGGCCAAGGCCCGAACGGTCGATCGGCCCGCCCGCCGGCCGGCTCTCGCGACGGCGGGCATGGCCGGGACCGCTACCAACCGCTCGGCCGGGTTGGCCGGTTGTACCGCGGCCTGGTCCGCGCCGGGCGCCGCCGGTTAGGCTGCCCGGCGTGGCGGAGGAGCACGCGGCGGACGACCGGGCCGCGGAGGAGTGGGTCCGGAAGCACTTCGGCGTGCTCCCGGAGCCGCAGGGTGCGCTGACCGCCTTCGACGGGCGCCTCGTCATCGACCTGGACACCCGGCTGGTCACCGTGGACGGCCGCGAGGTGCGGCTCACCCGCGCCGAGGTCAAGCTGCTGCGCGGCCTGGTCGAGCTGGGCGAGGGCGTGCACGGGCCCCACACGATCATGTGGAAGGTCTTCGACGCGTCGCCCCACCCCCACGAGCTGCGGTACCCGATGACGGTGCTCAGGACGAAGCTCGGCGAACCCTCCTGGATCGTGCGGACCGACGCGGGTTACGGCCTGCGGCCGCCGGAACTGCCGTAGCCGGCCGGCGACCGCCGCGCGGGAGCAGCCGGACGGCCCGGCCCGGCGGGGTGTCCGCCGGGCCGGGCCGCTGTCGGTCGGTGCGAGGTGGATCCGGACGGGCGTCAGCTGACGTTGACGCCGCTCCAGGCGGCCGCCACCGCGTTGTACTCGGCGCTGCCGGCGCCGTACAGGTCGCGGGCCGCGTTCAGCGAGGCGGTGCGGGCGCCCTTGTAGGTGGTGGTGGACGTCATGTAGACGGTCAGCGCGCGGTACCAGATCTTGGCGATCTTGTCGTGGCCGACGCCGGCCACCGTGGAGCCGTTGCAGGTCGGGCTGTTGTAGGTGACCCCGTTGATGGTCTTGCTGCCGCTGCCCTCGCTGGCCAGGTAGAACCAGTGGTTGCCGACGCCCGAGGAGTTGTGGACGTCCAGCTTGCCGACCGAGCTGCTCCAGCAGTCCGCCGAGCGGCCGTCCAGCGAGGGCTTGTCGAAGCGGCGCAGCCACGGCGGGGTGGACTGGTCGCTGAACAGGTAGTCGCCGGTGTCGATGCTGTTGTTGGCGTACCACTCGACCATGGTGCCGAAGATGTCGCTGGTGGCCTCGTTGAGGCCGCCGGACTCGCCGCTGTAGCGCAGGTTGGCGGTGGCGCTGGTGACGCCGTGGGTCATCTCGTGGCCCATGGTGTCCAGGTCCACCTGCTCCGGGTCGGTGGTGCCGTCGCCGTCGCCGGTCATCATGCAGAAGCAGGTGTCGGACCACTGGGCGTTGTCCCAGTTGGTGCCGACGTGGACGAAGACGGTGGCGCCCTTGCCGTCGTTCTTGATGCCGTTGCGGCCGTGGACGTTCTTGTAGTAGTCGTACGTCCAGGCGGTGTTGGCGTGGGCGTCGACGGCGGCGGTGGAGCGGTCGGTGGAGAACTTCCTCCCGTCGCCCCAGACGTTGGTGGTGCTGCTGAACGGGGTGCCGGAGGTGGCCTTGAGCGAGCTCGCGGAGAGGTTGTTGGCGTCCTTGGTGACGTGGCCGCGGACCGGGTCGGTCAGGGTGTAACCGCCGCCGGTCTTGGCGGTGGTGTCGATGGTGATCTTGCCGGTGTACTCGGAGTTCCCGGTGCCGGTCGCCTGGTGCTCGGCGTCGTAGGACTCGATCTGCTCGCCGGTGGTGGCGTCGGTGACGACCACCTTGCCGGCCGGCTGGCCGTGCTCGCCGGTGCCCTCGACGGTGGTGCGCCAGGCCAGGCGGGGCGTGCCGTCGGCGGCCCAGACGACCAGTTCGGGGGTGCTGACGGCGTCCTGGACGCCGGGGGCGGCGGCCAGCGCGCCGGCCGCGCCGGACTGCGCCGTCACCTTGGGGACGGTCGACTTCACGGCGGCGTCGTGGGCGGCCGCACGGGAGGAGTCCTTGAGCCGGCCCTTGGCGTCCTGGTGGACGACCAGGTCGCCGCCGACCACCGGCAGGCCCTGGTAGGTGCGGTCGAAGCGCACGTGCGAGGCGCCGTCGGCGTCCAGCACGACGTCCTTGAGCACGAGGTCCTGACCGGTGCCGAAGCCGAACACCGTGGCGTTGTGGGCCACGTTGGCGCGGGCCTGGGATATCGCGGCCTCGCGCGGGCCGGTGGCGGCGGAGGCCGTGGCAGCCGGGACGGTGGCGCCGGCGAGGGCGGCGACGACCGCGACGGCCGCGGCCACGCGGGCACGGCGGGAGGAGGACGTGGGGATCACTCTGACTCCAGTGGGGGTAGCTGCAGGGAAAGGAGCTGGTCAGAGATTGACGGCGGTCAGTCAGGTGCAGCTAGAGGAAAGGTCATAACTTTGCCAAGTTGTGTCCTTCGATGGTCAAAAGTGACCAGGAATTAACAAGCGGTCTACAGTGCCGTCGTGACGATCAACTACCTGTGGCGCGGACCGCTCACCGACCCCGAACTCGGCGCCCTGCACGCCGACGGCTTCGGCGGGCCCGTGGAACCCGACGGCCGGACCGCCCGGTTGGAGCGGCACAGCCTCGGCTGGGTCACCGCCCGCCGCCCCGCCGACGGCGCCCTGGTCGGCTTCGTCAACCTCGCCTGGGACGGCGGCGTCCACGCCTTCCTGCTCGACACCGTGGTCGCCGCGGACGCCCGGCGGCAGGGCGTCGCCACCCGGCTGGTCGCCGAGGCCGCCGAGGGCGCCCGCGCGGCCGGCTGCGCCTGGTTGCACGTCGACTTCGAGCCGCACCTGCGGCCCTTCTACCTCGACGCCTGCGGCCTGCGGCCCACCGACGCGGGGCTGTTGGCGCTCTGACCCGGGCCCGCCGCCGACCGGACCGGGGCCGCCGCCGACCGGACCGGGGCCGCCGCCGACCGGACCGGGGCCTGTCGGCGGCGAGGCCCACCCCCTAGGCTTCCGCCCCATGGACGGATGGGTGGGGGCCTGGACCGGCGGCCGGGCGGCGGTCCACGTGGGCGACGTGGCGGACTTCGACGCCCAGTTCCTCGCCCCCGGCACGGACCCGGCGCGGCGCCTGCGACGGCTGCGGCAGGCCCACCACTACGCCTGTCTGGCCGTGGGCTACAGCCCCGAACCGGCCGTGCTGGTGCTGCCCGCCGAGGTCGCCCCGGAGTGGACCGACTGGCTGGCCCGGGAGTTGGCCTGGGGCCCGGTCGAGGTGCACGCCGGCGTGGCCCCGGACCGGACGGTGGCCGAGGCCCTCGCCGACCGCCCGGCGCTGGCGGCGCGGATCGCCGACTCCGGCCGCCCGGTAGTGGGTTGGGGCCGGACGGCCGCGCAGGGCGAGGGGCCCGAGCTCGCCGCCGTCCGCCGCTTCGAGTCCAAGGCCGCCGCCCACGACCTGTTCGCCGCCCTCGCCCCCGGGCACCCCGGCATCCGCCTGCCGCACCAGGAGCGCCCGGACGGCCGGCGCCGGGCCGCCCGCCGGCTGACCGCCCGCGCCGTGCGCGGGCTGACCACGGTGCTGAAGAGCCCGTACGGCGTCGGCGGCCACGGCACGGTCGTGGTGGAGCCCGCCGACCTGTTCGCCGCGGGCGGCGGCGGGGCCCTGCTGCGGCGGCTGGTCCGGACCGGAGACCTGCCGTCCGACGGCCCGCTGCTGCTGGAGGAGTACGTGGACCCGGGCCCGGCCGCCCGGCTGCGCGACCTCACCTACGACGCCCTGGTGGGGCCGGACGGCACCGTCCACCCGGTCGGCGCGGGCGCCATGGACGTGGCCGGCACCCGCTACCGGGGCGTCACCGTCGGCCCCGGCGCGGTGCCGCGGGGCGCCGCCGCCACCGCCCGCCGGTTCACCCTGGCGGTGGGGGAGCGGCTGGCCGCCGAGGGCTACCGCGGCTGGTACGACGTCGACTTCGTCACCGACCGGGAGCGCCGGCTCGCCCCCACCGAGATCAACCTGCGGCTCACCGGCCCGGCCGTCGCCCTGATGCTGCGCGCCCGTCTGGACCGGGTGCGCGGCCCGGGCCACCTGGTGCGCACCCTGGATGCGATGCCGCTCGGCGCCCGGCTCGGCCAGGGCGCGCTGCACGACCACCTGGAACGGCTGCGGCCGCGCTGCGCCCGGCTCGGGGTCACCCTGCTGCCGCTGATCCCGACCGCAGGCCGCGAGCCCGAACCCACCGTCGGCCTCGCCCTCGCCGGGCCGGACACCGAGGCGCTGGACGCCGCCGAGGCCCTGGTCGCGGCGGGCCACCACGCGCTGGCCGGGATCTTCGAGGCGCTCCGCTGACGAACCGTCACCTGCCTTTGGACGTACGAGGTTTGCGCAACAGGAAGACCACCAGGACGACCGCCGCCAGCATCAACGGGACGTTGAAGGCGAACACCATGGCCGTCTGGCGCGGCCAGTCCGTCGCCGCTGTGAGCCGGTAGAGGTTGTCCTGCGGCCACCAGGAGACCAGCAGCCAGCCCACCGAGAGGTGGGCGAGCAGCGACAGTCCGAACGACCGGCCCTGGCGCAGCACCGCCGGGAAGCCGAGCACCAGGAAGGCCACCCCGGCGCCGAACGCCAGGTTCTCGCACAGGTACAGCAACCGGAAGCCGGCCCGGTAGCCGGGCGGCACGCCGCCGAGATCGGTCGCGCCGGGGAAGAACACGTCGGTGGTCAGCCAGGCGAACAGCGCCCCGAGGGCCACCAGCAGGGCCGCCGCGCAGCCCAGGGACTCGTCCGCGCCGCCGCCCGCGCCCCCGGCCTTGCCGCCGCTACGGCGCTGACCGCCCTTCGCCCCCGCCGACCCGCCCGGACGCGCGGCGGTGTGCCCCGGCGGGGCGGGCAGCGGCAGCGCCGCGCGGTCCAGCTTGCCCGCCCGGGTGCGCGGCAGCTCGGGCACCGGGACGACGGCGGCGGGCACCGACCGGCCCTGGAGCCGCCTCCCCAGGTACTGGGAGAGCGACCAGCCGTCCGTCCCGTCCCAGCCCGGCTCGGTCACCGCGTAGCCGACCAGCTGCCGCTTGCCCGGTCGGGGCTCCACCTGGACGACGGCCGCCTCGCGGACCCCCGGGTGGCCGCGCAGCACGCCCTCGGCCCGCGCCGCCGCCCGGACCAGCGGGAGCACCGTGCCGACCGGCCGGGGGCCGAGCGGCCCGACCACCGTCGCCGCCCGGGCGGTGAACTCCAGCACGCCGTCGTCCCGCAGCCGCCCGACGTCGCCGGTCAGCAGCACCCGCCCGTCCGGGTCGAAGTCCGCCCGGACGAAGCCGCGGGCGGTGTCCGCGGGCCGGTTCAGGTAGCCGCGGGCCAGGCCGGCGCCGCCGATCGCGATCTCGCCGAACCGCCCGCGCGGCAGCGGCGTGCCCTCCGGCCCCAGCACGTACACCCGGGTGCCGGGGAAGGGCCGGCCGACCAGCGAGACCCGCTCGGCGCCGTCGGCGGCGGCCGTGCCCCGGGCGTCGAACCAGGTGCTGTCCACGGTGGCCTCGGCCAGGCCGTAGACGTTCAGCACCCTGGTCCGCTCGCCGAGCAGCCGCTGCAGGCCCGACTGCTCGTCCAGGTACCACTTCTCGGCGCCCACGGTGAGCAGCCGCACCCCGGGCAGCCCGTCGCCGGTCCGCGCCAGCAGCGCGGTCAGCCGGCGCGCGGTGCGGACGTTCAGCTCCAGGACGGTGATCCGCTCGGCGGCGACCAGGGCGGGCAGCGCGCCGAGGTCGGCGGCGCGGTCCAGGGCGAGGTTGAACGGGGTGACGACCAGGGTGGCGCCGGTGCCGAGGGCGCGGACCCAGTCGGCGGTGAAGACGTCGAACTCCAGGCTCGCGGTCTGCAGGATCCGGTCCTCGGCGGTGAGCCCGTACACCTCGCGCCAGCCCTCGTACGCGGCCAGCAGGTTGCGGTGCTCGATCAGCGCGCCGACGGGCAGGCCGGTGGAGCCGGAGGTGTAGAGGACGCAGGCGAGGTCCGCGGAGGAGGTCTCGGGCGGCTCGAACGGGGCCGTCGCGGGGGCGGCCGCGTCGACGCAGACCAACCGTGCCCCGCCGGCGTCCGCCAGCCGGCCGCGGTGGCGCTTCTCGGTGACCACCACGTCCGGCGCGGCGTCCGCCAGCACGTGCCGCAGCAGCGCGTCCGGCGCGGTCGGCTCCAGCGGTACGAACGCCGCGCCCGCCTTCAGCACGGCCAGCAGCGCCACGTACACCTCGGTGCCCCGGCCCAGGGCGACCACCGCACGGCCGCCCGGGGCCAGGCCCCGCTCCGTCAGCACGGCGGCCAGCCGCCCGGCCCGCTCGTCCAGTTCCCGGTAACCCAGCTCCCGCTCGCCGCAGCGCACGGCCACCGCCTCCGGCGCCCGGCGGGCCCGCAGTTCGACCAGTGCGTGCAGGGTGTCGGCCCGCTCCTCGGTCATCGTCGTCTCCCCCTGTTCCCCTCGGAGGCACGATCCTCCTACCAACTCCCGCCGGGCAACAGGGTCCTGGCGCGTCCATCCCTCGGACGTCCGGGCCCGCCCCCGGGCGACGGTTGTACTCTGCACGCGGACGGACGGCGCCGGCCCGCCCGCCCCGCCCTGCGTGCGGCGCCCCGCCCGCACACCCCGTCCGACGCCGCGATCGGAGCCCCATGCACTCATCCGCCCCCGACGCCGCCGGGCCGCTGCTGCGCACCCGGGACGTCGACGTCGTGCGCGACGGCCGCCACCTGCTGCGCGGGATCACCCTGGAGATCCGCCCCGGCGAGCACTGGGCGCTGCTCGGCCCCAACGGCGCGGGCAAGTCCACCCTGCTCGCGCTGCTCGGCGCGGTCTCCCACCCGACCCGGGGCGAGGTGGACGTGCTCGGCCGCCGGCTCGGCCGGGTGGACGTCCGGGAACTGCGCGCCCACCTCGGGCACGTCAACCCGCGCCACCCGCTGCGCTCGCCGCTGACGGTGCGCGAGGTCGTGCTCACCGGGCACACCAACACCATCGAGCCGGAGTTCCACCGCAAGCCGGCCCCGGAGGCCCTGGAGCGGGCCGAGCTGCTGATCGACACCCTCGGCATGCGCGCGATGGCCGAGGCCGCCTGGACCACGCTGTCCCAGGGCGAGCGCGGCCGGGCCCTGATCGCCCGCGCGCTGATGCCCAGCCCCCGGCTGCTGCTGCTCGACGAGCCCGCCACCGGCCTCGACCTGACCGCCCGCGAACTGCTGCTGGACAGCCTGGACCTGCTGCGCCACCAGCACCCGGAACTGGCCAGCGTGCTGGTCACCCACCACCTGGAGGAGCTGCCGGAGAGCACCACCCACGCCCTGCTGCTGCGCGGCGGCGAGTGCGTCGCGGCCGGGCCGGTGGCGGAGGTGATGACCACGGAGCTGATCAGCGAGACCTTCGGCCACCCGATCCGGATCAGTCGGCACGAGGGCCGCTGGACGGCCCGGGCGGCCGCCCGCCGTACACCGGGAAGGTAACGGTTCCGGGGGTGGGTATGGACTGAAAATCGTCTGTACGTAAGGTATGCCTTAGCTAATGATGGTCGGCTGGCCCGCCAGTCGACCGCACTGCCTCGGCACCCCCATGCCCTTTTCCGTTGGAGCCCGCATGTCCGCCCGTCGCCGTTCCACCGCAGCAGCGCTGCTCACCCTCGCCGTGGCGACCGCAACCCTGGCCGGATGCTCGTCCAAGAAGGACGACAAGGCCGCCTCCGACGCGGTCAAGGTGAACGCGACCGACACCGCCTGCGAGGTCTCCAGGACCAGCTTCCCGGCCGGCCACGTCGTGCTGGACATCAGCAACAAGGGCTCCAAGACCACCGAGGTCTACGTCTACGGCGAGGGCGACAAGATCGTCACCGAGCGGGAGAACATCGGCCCCGGCACCAAGGCCAGCATCAACGCCGAGATCAAGGCCGGCTCGTACGAGATCGCCTGCAAGCCCGGCATGGTCGGCGACGGCATCCGCCAGAAGGTCACCGTCACCGGCGCGGGCGGCAGCGCCGCGCCGACCGACCCGCGCCTGGCCGCCGCCGTCGACTCCTACCGCACGTACGCCCAGGAGCAGGCCGACGCCACCATCCCGGCCGTCGAGGCCTTCGCCGCCGCGATCAAGGCGGGCGACGTGGAGAAGGCCAAGTCGCTGTACGCGCCCTCGCGCACCGGCTGGGAGCGCACCGAGCCGGTCGCCGAGAGCTTCGGCGACGTCGACCCGAAGACCGACACCCGCGAGGACAAGCTGGAGCAGGGCCAGGAGTGGACCGGCTGGCACAAGCTGGAGAAGTCGCTCTGGGCCGACGCGAAGATCGGCGACGACGAGAAGAAGCTCGCCGACCAGCTGGTCGCGGACCTCAAGGACTGGCAGAAGAAGATCCCCGAGGCCGAGATCACCGCGACCAGCATGGCCAACGGTGCCAAGGAGCTGCTGGACGAGGTCGCCACCAACAAGATCACCGGTGAGGAGGACCGCTACAGCCACACCGACCTGGCCGACTTCCAGGCCAACGTCGAGGGCGCGCAGAAGGCCTACGAGCTGCTGAAGCCGGTCGCCTCCGAGAAGGACGCGGAGCTGGCGAAGACGCTGGACTCCGAGTTCACCGCCATCAACACCCTGCTGGCCAAGTACAAGCAGGCCGACGGCTCCTTCACCTCCTACGACAAGGTCACCGAGGCCGAGCGCAAGACCTTCTCCGACGCGGTCAACTCGCTGGGCGAGCCGCTGTCGAAGCTGGCCGCCGCCGTGGTCGTCAAGTAACGGCCGCACCCACCCGCAGCACCACCCCCACCGACGCCGTGGCGGCCCGCGATCCGGCCGCCACGGCCTCCGTGGGTCAGCGCAGAAGACCGGCACAGTAGAAGGGCCCGCCCGCCGATGGACACGGAGCACGAGCAGCAGAACGGGACGCCGGCCACCCCGGACGCCACCGAGAGCAGGGGCGCGGTCAGCCGGCGCGCCGTCATCGGCTGGGCCGGGGCGGGCGTCGCGCTCGGCGCCGCCGCCGTCGGCTCGGTCGCCGCGGCGACCCGCCAGGACGACGCCGTCCCGGTGGCCGCGCCGGTCGGCGCCGAGGTGCCGTTCTACGGGGAGCACCAGGCGGGCATCTCCACCCCGGTCCAGGACCGGCTGCACTTCGCCGCCTTCGACGTCTCCGAGAAGGCCACCCGGGACTCCCTGGTCAAGATGCTCAAGGAGTGGACCAAGGCGGCCGCCGCGATGACCGGCGGGCGCGAGGTCGGCACCGGCGCGGTGCCCGACTCGGCGCAGGCGCCGCCGGACGACACCGGCGAGGCCCTCGGCCTGCCCGCCTCCCGGCTCACCCTGACCATCGGCTTCGGGCCGAGCCTGTTCGAGAAGGACGGCGTGGACCGCTTCGGCCTCCTGGCCAAGCGCCCCGAGGCCCTGATCGACCTGCCGAACTTCAAGGGCGACAAGCTCGACCCGGCCCGCAGCGGCGGCGACCTCTGCGTCCAGGCCTGCGCGGACGACCCGCAGGTCGCCGTGCACGCGATCCGCAACCTGGCCCGGATCGGCATGGGCACCGTCAACATCCGCTGGTCGCAGCTCGGCTTCGGCAAGACCTCCTCGACCACCCCGGACGCGCAGACCCCGCGCAACCTGATGGGGTTCAAGGACGGCACCCACAACATCGCGGGCACCGACACCGCGAAGCTGGCCGACCACGTCTGGGCCGCCCCCGGCGACGGCCCGGAGTGGATGACCGGCGGCTCCTACCTGGTCGCCCGGCGGATCCGGATGCACATCGAGACCTGGGACCGCACCGGGCTCAAGGAGCAGGAGGACGTCTTCGGCCGCACCAAGGGCGAGGGCGCGCCGTACGGCAAGGCCAAGGAGCACGACGCGCCGGACCTCAAGGCGATGCCCGCGGACTCGCACGTCGCGCTCGCCCACCCGGACGCCAACAACGGCCTGATGATCCTGCGCCGCGGCTTCTCCTTCACCGACGGCACCGACGGCCTCGGCCGCCTGGACGCGGGGCTGTTCTTCCTCGCCTACCAGCGCGACACCCGCAAGGCCTTCGTCCCGCTGCAGAACCGCCTGGCGGCGAGCGACAAGCTCAACGAGTACATCCAGCACGTCGGTTCCGCCCACTTCGCCTGCCCCGCGGGCGTGCGCAAGCCGGGGGAGTGGTGGGGCCAGGCCCTCTTCGGCTGATCCCCGCCCGACCCCCTCGTACCACCTCGACACCCCGGGAGCCCGCGTGTTCGGCAACTACCTGATCGGCCTGCGCGAAGGCCTCGAAGCCAGCCTGGTCGTCTGCATCCTGATCGCCTACCTGGTCAAGACCGACCGCAAGGACAAGCTGCCGCCGGTGTGGATCGGCGTCGCCTCGGCCGTGGCGCTCTCCATGGCCTTCGGCGCGGTGCTCCAGTTCGGCTCCTCGCAGCTCACCTTCGAGGCCCAGGAGGCGCTCGGCGGCACCCTGTCGATCGTCTCGGTCGGCCTGGTGACCTGGATGGTGTTCTGGATGCGCCGCACCGCCCGGCACCTGAAGACCGAGCTGCACGGCAAGCTGGACGCGGCGCTCGCGATGGGCACCACGGCCCTGGTGGTCACCTCCTTCCTGGCCGTCGGCCGCGAGGGCCTGGAGACCGCGCTGTTCATCTGGTCGGCCGTGCAGGCCACCGACGACGGCTGGAACCCGCTGGTCGGCGCCGCGCTCGGCCTGCTCACCTCGGTGGTGCTCGGCTGGCTGTTCTACCGGGGCGCGCTGAAGATCAACCTGGCCAAGTTCTTCACCTGGACCGGCGCGATGCTGGTCGTGGTCGCGGCCGGGGTGCTCGCCTACGGCGTGCACGACCTCCAGGAGGCCGGCTGGCTGCCCGGTCTGCACAGCCTGGCCTTCGACATCTCCAGCGCGGTTCCCAAGGACAGCTGGTACGGCACCCTGCTGAAGGGCGTGTTCAACTTCCAGCCGGACCCGACGGTGCTGCAGCTGGTGGTCTGGCTGGCCTACCTGCTGCCCACGCTGGCGGTGTTCTTCAACCTCTTCAACCTCTTCGGCGGCGGCCGGCCCGAGCCGGCTCCGCGGGCGGCCGCCAAGTCGGCCTCCTGACACCCGGATTCGACCCCTCACCGCCCCGCCCGGCAGCCGCCGGGCGGGGCGGTTTTCGTCGAGCCGGCGCCCATTCCCGCCAGTTCCGGCCAGTTCCGGCCGAAACAAGTCAGGAAAGCGACGAAAACGGTCAGCTCTGACAATCTGCAGCCCCAGTGGAACCGTTCCGCCACGGCCTTCGTACTAAGGGTGACAGCTCCATGCCATTACCCACCCATGGGGGGATCATGACCGTTCGCAGGCCTGCCAGGTTAGTCGCCGCCGGTGTCGCCGCCCTCGCGGCGACGGTTCTGCTCACCGCGTGCGACGACGTGAAGTACACGGACGACAAGCCGGGCGACCCGAAGGCGAGCGCCGCCGGGGCCACCGTCCCCGGTGACCCGATGGCCGGCCAGGCGGCCGGTTCGCGGTGCAAGAGCGACGAGGTCACCGCCACCGTGCAGATCAAGGGCGCGGGCTCGGCCATGCTGACGATCAAGAACAAGAGCGACCACAACTGCACCCTGTACGGTTACCCGGGCTTCGGCGGGCTGAAGGCCGACAACAGCGCGGACGCGCTGTCGGCCAACCGCGAGGCGCACCCCGGGCCGGCGGTGCTGACCACTCTGAAGCCCAACAAGTCCGGCTACGCGGGCCTCAAGTGGACCGCCTGCGACAAGGCGGACGCCGGCTGCCACGTGCTCACCGGCCTCCAGGTCACCCTGCCGGACGAGACCGCGCCGGTCACCGCCGAGGTGCTCGGCACCGACGGCAAGCCGGCCGGCCAGCTGCTGGTCTCGGCCGCCGGGCTGACCACCGGCACCTTGCAGCCGAACAACGAGAAGGTCCTGTTCAACTGACGCCGCTCGGCTGACGCCGTTCGACGACGCCTTGCGACCCACGACGCGCCGGAGCCCCCGGGGCGGTTCCTCGAAACCGCCCCGGGGGCTCCCGGCTCCGTCCTCCCGGACCGCTACTGGCTCTTGATCGAGTCCAGGACGTCCAGCTTCGCCGCCCGGTGGGCCGGCCAGAGCGCGGCCAGCAGGCCGATCACGGCGGCGGCGAGCAGGAAGCCGGCGATCTGCACCGGCGGCACCACGGTGGTGATGTCCTTCAGACTGTCCGCCAGCGTGCGCACGCCCGCCCAGGCGACCAGGACGCCGAGGCCGACGCCCACCAGCCCGCCGAACAGCGCGATCAGCAGCGACTCCAGGCGGACCATCCGACGGATGCCGAGCCGGTCCAGGCCGATCGCCCGCAGCATGCCGATCTCCCGGCGGCGCTCGAACACCGACATCGCCATGGTGTTGACCACGCCGAGCACCGCGATGACCACGGACATTCCGAGCAGCCCGTACATCATGTTCAGGATCCCGGTGACCATCTTGCGGTTCTCCGCCTTGATCTCCTTCTCGCCCTTGACCGCGATCAGCGGGTTGCCGCCGGACGCGTCGCGCAGCGCCTGCTTCAGCTCGGGGGTGGCGCCGTTCGTGCCCTTGACCAGGACCTTCTCCAGCCCGGAGCCGGGCTTGGCGTGCGGGCCGACCACGGCCTCCGGGGCGACGATCGAGGCCAGCGCGGTGTTGGCCTCCAGGATGCCGCCGACGGTCAGCGAGCCCTTGACGCCGTCCGGGTAGGTGACGGCGAGGGTGTCGCCGACCTTGTACCCGGCCTGCTCGGCGCGGCCCGAACTGACCAGGAGCCTGCCCTGCCGGAGGGCGTCCGCGGAGCCTTCGGTGACCTTGACGGTGGCCAGCTGGTCGATGGTCGCGGCGTCCACCGCGGTGATCCACTCGCTGTCGTCCTCGTTCGGCCCGGTCCGGACGGACATGCTGCGCTCGGCGCTCACCACGCCGACGCCGGGCGCCTTGGCGATCTGGGTGGCGATCTCGGGGGAGAGCGGGGAGAAGTTCTGCATCGCGACCGTGTAGTCGGCCTTGAGGTCGGTCGCGGCGGCCTTGTCCACCGCCTCGTTCACCGAGGCGCCGATCACGGTCAGCGAGGTGATCAGGGTGACCCCGATGGTCAGCGCCGAGGCCGTGGCGGCGGTGCGGCGCGGGTTGCGGATCGCGTTCTCCTCGGCCAGCTTGCCCGGGGCGCCGTACAGGGTGCGCAGCAGCGGGGCGATCAGGGCGATCAGTGGTCGGGACAGCAGCGGGGTCAGCACGAACACGCCGATCAGCAGCGCGCCGGCGCCGACGCCGACCAGCTTGACCTCCTTGCCGCCCACGCCGGCCGCCAGCGCGGCGAGGCCGGCCAGGGAGAACAGCAGGCCGATGGTGTTGCGGACCAGTAGGCCCTTCTGGGTGGCGGGCTGCTCGGCCGAGCTCATCGCCGCCACCGGGGCGATCCGGGAGGCCCGGCGGGCGGGCAGCCAGGCGGCCAGTACCGTGACCAGCACGCCGACCGCGAGCGCGGCGACCACCGTGCCCGGCGCGACGATCAGCGGGCCGTCCGGCAGGTTCGCGTCCATCGGGCCGTTGAGCAGCGACTTGAGCCCGACGGCGATGCCGATGCCCGCCAGCAGGCCGGTCACCGACGCGGTCAGGCCGACCAGCAGCGCCTCGACCAGTACCGAGCGGGTGATCTGGCGGCGGGTGGCGCCGACGGCGCGCAGCAGGGCCAGCTCCTTGGTGCGCTGGGCGACCAGCATGGTGAAGGTGTTGGCGATGATGAAGACGCCGACGAACAGCGCGATGCCGGCGAAGGCCATCAGGAAGGTGGTCAGGAAGGTGGTGCCCTTCCTGATCATCTCGTCCTGCTCGTCGGCGAGTTCGCGGCCGGTCCTGGCCTCGATGGAGTCGCCCTGCGGGACGGCCTGCCTGACGGCGGTGAGCAGCGCGGCGTCGTCGGTGCCCGGCCGGGCCTTGACGTCCAGCTCGGCGAAGCGGCCCGGGCTCAGGTAGAGCCGCTGGGCGGTGGCGGTGTCGAAGGCGGCCAGCGAGCCGCCGGCCACCACGCGCGGGTCGTTGGTGTGCACGGTGCCGGTGAGCTTCAGCTGCATCACCGGGCCGTTGACGGCGACCCGGACGGTGTCGCCGACCTGGTAGCCGCCCTTGGCGGCGGTCCTGGCGTCCAGCGCGATCTCGGTGGCGTCCTTCGGGCCGCGGCCCTCGACCAGCGGGTAGCGCGGGTCGGTGCCGTCGGCGCCCGGCACGTAGTTGGTGCCGGTGGTGGAGAAGCCGTTGCCGATCAGCGCGCCCTTCCGGTCGGCGATGCCGGCGAAGCCGCTGACCACGCCGCGGACCTCGGCGGCGCCGGACAGCGCGGCGACCTTGGCACGGGTCTCCTCGGTGAGGGTCGGGCTGTCGACGGCCCGGTCTCCGTGGTCGTAGCCGAAGCCGGCGGCCTCGCGGTCGCTGACCGTCACGGCGATGTCGGTGTAGCTCTTGGAGTTCTGGGTCCGGAGCGCGTTGCCGACGGTGTCGGAGAAGACCAGCGTGCCGGCCACGAAGGCGGTGCCGAGCATGACGGCCAGTACCGTCATCAGCAGTCGGGCCTTGTGGGCGAGCACATTGCGCAGTGCGGTGCGGAACATGGGGGAGCGTCAGTCCTGGGGTACTCGGGGACGGGTGGCGTTTCGGGGCCGGGTCCTCAGCTGGTGCGGCCCTTGGCGTCGAAGCGGCGCATGCGGTCCAGGACGGTGTCGGCGGTGGGGTTGTGGAGTTCGTCGACGATCCGGCCGTCGGCGAGGAAGACGACGCGGTCGGCGTAGGAGGCGGCGACCGGGTCGTGGGTCACCATGACGACGGTCTGGCCGAGTTCGCGCACGGAGTTGCGCAGGAAGGAGAGGATCTCGGCGCCGGAGCGGGAGTCGAGGTTCCCGGTGGGCTCGTCGGCGAAGATGATGTCGGGCTTGCCGGCCAGGGCGCGGGCGCAGGCGACGCGCTGCTGCTGGCCGCCGGAGAGCTGCGAGGGGCGGTGGCCGAGGCGGCCGGAGAGGCCGACGGTGTCGACGACGCGGTCCAGCCAGGGCTTGTCGACCTTGCGGCCGGCGATGTCCATCGGGAGCGTGATGTTCTCCAGGGCCGTCAGGGTGGGGAGCAGGTTGAAGGCCTGGAAGATGAAGCCGATGTGGTCGCGGCGCAGCTGGGTGAGCTGCTTGTCCTTGAGGCCGACGAGCTCGGTGTCGCCGATGGTGGAGGAGCCGGAGGTGACGGTGTCGAGGCCGGCCATGCAGTGCATCAGGGTGG
The DNA here is from genome assembly GCF_042894165.1 of Kitasatospora sp. NPDC001547. Taxonomy (NCBI): domain Bacteria; kingdom Bacillati; phylum Actinomycetota; class Actinomycetes; order Kitasatosporales; family Streptomycetaceae; genus Kitasatospora; species Kitasatospora sp. NPDC001547. The sequence continues at coordinate 49,625 of NZ_JBIAVL010000008.1, forward strand.
ACTTGCCGGAGCCGGAGGGGCCCATGATGGCGGTGAACTCGCCCTGGGGGAAGACCACGCTGACGTTGTCGAGGGCGACGACGCGGGTCTCTCCCTCCCCGTAGACCTTGTTCAGGCCGGTGGCTCGGGCGGCCGCCCGGCCGGTGCGGACGGCGGTTGCGGGGAATGTCACGTGGACTCCTGGAACGAACTAACGGAATGTTCAACTCCGTTCCATCATCCCAAGCTGTTCGGACGCGATGCGTATGCCGCGCGGCTGGTCGGCCCCCGCCGACCCGGCGGGGCGGCGGGGGCTCTCTCCTCCTCAGGTATGACCCGAACCCTGAGGTCCAAGGTCCCGGGCCGCTCCTGGACGAGTCCCGGACCGGTCCAGGGCCGGGGCCGTCTACTCGACCGCCACGCCGAAGGCCGCCGCCAGCCCGGCCAGGCCGTCGCCCACCGTCCGCCCGGACGGGCTGAACTCCCAGCCGCCGGCCGCCCGGCGGAAGGCCCCGAGCAGCATCGCGCTGTCCGGCACCCCGCCCGTCGGGCCCGTCCAGGCGGCCGGACCGTCCGCCCCCGGCCCGTACGCGGCGGCGAGGGCCAGCCCGTGCACGTAGCCGAGCGGCAGCGCCGGATGCTCCTCCTCGGTGGAGACCGCGACCACCACCTCCTCGACGGCGGCCGGCAGCCGGTGCAGGTCCAGGGCCAGCCGGGCCGCCCGGGTCGGCTCGCCCGGCACCGACCGGGTCGGATGCAGCCGGACGGCGCCGTCCGGGTCCTGCGGGCTGTTGAAGAACACGAAGTGCTCGTCGCTCAGCACCCGGCCGCCGGCGCCGCACAGGAAGGCGGTCACGTCCAGCTCCACCGCCTCCCCGCCGGCCGTCCGGCTCCGCCAGCTCACCGTCAGGGCGGTCCCGCCCGACTCCGCGGGCGCCTCGGCCGCGGCCGGGGCGGCGGCGGAGCCCCCGCCGAGCCGGCCGCGCAGGCCCTGCTCCGCGAGCAGCGCGACCAGCTCCGGGCCGCTCACCAGGGTCAGCGGCTTGCCCTCGATGTAGCTGTACGAGCCTCGGCCGAAGCCCGCGGTGGTGACCAGGATGCCCTTGATGGCGCCGTGGTGGCGGACGGTGGACTCCAGGTCCCGCACCGCCGTCGGCGGGACGGTCTTCTTGTAGCGCTTCGCCTGGATCACGATCCGGCCGCCGGTCACCGGGTCCAGGTCCTCGGCCACCACGTCCACCCCGACGTCGCCGCTGCGGGCCGTGGTCATCACCTTGAAGCCGCGCAGCCGGAACAGCTCGGCGATCAGGTCCTCGAACTCCAGCGGGTCCATCTCGAACAGGTCCGGCTCGTCCTCGCCGCCGTGCCCGGCCATGCTCCCGCCGACGCTCTCCGGCCGCCGGTCCGGCCGCACCTCGTCCAGCCGCTCCGGGCGCGCCGACAGCCGGCCGCCCAGGCCCTGGAAGCACTCCACCGGCGCCACCCGGTCCAGCGCCAGCGCGGCGAAACCGGCCCGGGTCGCGGTCAGGGTGGAGACGAAGCGATCGGCCTCCCGGCCGGTCGCCGGGTCGATGCCGAGCACGAAGCCGTTCAGCACCACCGAGTCCAGCAGCCCGTCCCGGTCCGCCCGGAACAGCTCCGCCGCCACCCGCAGCGCCGACTGCGCCAGCACCTCCCGGTACAGCGCCTTGCGCTCCGTCGCCGGCCGGGCCACCTCGGCCTCGCGGTCGTCCGACTTCACGTACCGCACCCGGGCGGCGGCCGGCACCACGTCCGGCCCGGGCAGCTCCCAGTCCACCACCAGCTGGCGGCTCCCGGCGTCGAACGCCGCCACCAGCCGGTGCGGGAAGCCCTCCGGCCAGGCCGCCGAGGCGTACAGGCCGGCCGTGAAGTACTCCTGCACCGCCTCCGGCTCACCCGCCCGCAGCCGGCGCAGCAACTCCTCGGTCCGGGCGGCCAGCTCCTCCTGCTGCCGGCGGGACCGCTCGACGTGCGTCAGGTACTCCTGGTGGTACGCGGCCAGCCGGTGCTGCCGGTCGGCCTCCCGGGCCTGCGCGGCGTACCAGTCCTGCTCGAACCGGGCCCGGGCCTGGGCCAGGTACCGCTCGTACTGCTGCCGCACCCCCGGGTTGCGGGCCTGGACCGGGTCCGGCGGCGGCACGAAGTACCGCGCCTCGGACTGGTCCGGCATCGGCACCGGCTCGCCCAGCGGGCCCGGGTCGAACGACGGCACCGCCCGCGGCGCCAGCAGGGCCTGCGGACCGAACGCCGGCGCGGCCAGCCCGGCGGCCAGCAGCCCCCTCAACTCCTCCACCCGGGCGTCCAGTTCGGCCGTCCGCCGGGCCGCCTCCGCCTCCCGCGACTGCTGGTAGGCGCGCTGCGCCTCGCGCTCGCCGCGGACCGCCGCCTTCTGCGCCTCGCGCTGCTCCCGCTCCCGGCGGCGCTGCTCCGCCGCCTCGGCGCGCCACCGGGCCTCCTCCCGGCGCTGCTGCTGTCGCTGCGCCTCCGCCCAGATCGCCAGCACCCCGCTGCTCCGCCGCCCCGACACCGTCCGCCCACCCCATTCGCCTCGCGCCGACCGCGGCCGCGCGGCAGCGCCTCCCGGGCGCACCGCCGACCGCGCCCGCCACAATAGAACGTGAACACCCCGCCCGGCCAAGCGCCGGTGACCTGCGGGCCCTTCCGGCGGCGGGCGGCCCCGGTCGCGGTGCACCTGACGGCCTGTCGGGGAGGGGGCCGGGGCGGAGAGCAGACGTGGGCCCGCCCGGCGAAGCTCGCCGGACGGGCCCACGATCTCCCGTGCAGTGCCGTCGCGCACCCGGCCGGAGAGCCGGGCTGTCGCGGGACCGGCGCCGCGGGGTCGGCGCCGCGGATCAGTGCCGCGGGTCAGGAGGAGACGGCGTCGGCCTTCTGGATGGTCGCCCCGAGGTCGCACCAGGTGGTCGAGGTGCCGCCGGACTCGACGCGGTTGCCGTAGTGGGTGTAGTTGCCGTAGCCCGGCTTGTAGCAGACGATCCGGCCGGTGAAGGCCGAGCCGACGCACCGGATCGAGGCGCCGGCGTGGCCGCCGCTGCCGGTGAAGTAGGACGGCGCGTTGCAGCTCAGTGCGGTGGTGGTGGCCGACGCGGGCGCGGCGGCCAGGACCAGGCCGGAGCCGGCGAGGGCGATGGAGCCGGCGGCGGCCGCGACACGCTGGAGGATGCGCATGGTGGTTCCCTTCCCGAAGCGGATCGTTCGTGGGGAGTGCACTGGGAAGGACGCTAACCGGATGAATTGACGTGGTCACGTCGACTCGATCATTCGTCGAGCGCCGCTCCACCGGGCCCGGCCGCCGACCGGCGCGGGCGGCCTCCGCCGGCGGCCCTGCGCCCTGTCGGTGCCACCGGGTAGTCTCGACCGCTACCGACGGCAAGGAGCGACGTGACGATCCCCCCGCAGCAGCAGGCCGCCCCGGGCGGCTGGATCTCCACCGGGCTGAGCTGGCGGGACGGCCGCGCCGTGCTCGGGGCCGCGCGCGGCGCCCAGGTGCACGAGCGCGCCGTGACGCCCGGGGCGGAGGTCGGCTGGCTGCTGGGCGGCCCGCGCCGCTGCGTCGGGGCCTGGCTCGCCGGGGCGACGGAGCGCACGCCCTGCCCGCACCACGCGGTGGTCGACCCCGGCGGCGGCGCGACGCAGTGCCCGGCCTGCCAGAGCGTGGACCGCGGCCTCGCCCTCGCCCGGGACCAGATCCTCGACGACGGCCGCACCTACCTGCTCTACCTCGCCTGGTTCGGCGAGGGCCTGCTCAAGGTCGGCCTGACCGCCGAGCAGCGCGGCGACAGCCGGCTGCTCGAACAGGGCGCGCTGGCCTACGCGTTCACCGCCCGCGGCGCCCTGCCGGCGATCCGGCGCGCCGAACTCACCGTCGCCGCCTCGGGCCTGGCCCGCGAGCGGTTCAAGTCCCGGCTCAAGACCGAGCACTGGTGGTCGCACGGCGACGCCGAGCACCGCCGTACGGTGCTCGGCGAGGCCCGCGCCCAGGCGCACCGGCTGCTGGACGGCCACGCCCTGGAGCTGCTCGCCGACCGCCCGGTGGTCGACCACGTCGAGCGCTACGGCCTGGCGGGCGGCGCCCCGGAGGCGTACCGGGAGATCGCCGCACTGGCCGACGGCGCGGTGGTCGCGGGCCGGCTGCGGCCGCCGGTGGGCCGGCACCTCTTCCTCGACCAGGCGGACGGCTCCGGCCCGCTGCTGCTGGACACCCGGCTGCTCACCGGCTGGACGCTCAGCCCGGTCACCGGCCGCGGGTCCGAGGGCCTGACGCTGCACGAACGACTGCGTCCGCCGGAGCCGGACACCCAGGAGGCGCTGTTCTGACGTCCGGAGGCACTGCGGCCACGGTGGTCGCGCCAGAAACCCGCGAGGGGAACGCCTCCTCGCCGAGACGGGCCCGGGCGGCGTGACCCGCCACCCGGGCCCGGGTGGCGGCCCACGCCGCTGCGGTCAGCCGCTGAGCAGGGCGAGGAGCTGGTTCGCCAGGCTCAGCGCGGGCGCCGCGGCCTCGCCGAGGCTTTGGGCCACACCGGCCAGCAGGAGCAGGGTGTTGCGCCGGCTCCTCGGCTCCTCGGCGGCGGGGCTGGTCAGCACCGGCAGGGCCTCCGCGAGGCTCTGCCGGTCGGCCTCCGGGAGCCGGCCGTCCCGGGCCAGCTCGGTGACCACCGCGGCGAGCCGGGTGAACAGTGCGACGACCTCCGGCGGCAGGGCCTCGGCGCCCGGGCCGCTGTTGTGCTGGATGCCGATGTTCCCGCTGCCGCCGTGGATCGTGACCCGGTCGCCGTACTGCACGTCCGGACGCTGGTCGTCGTTCACTTGCTGACCCCCGTGTTCCCCTGGCCGCCGTAGATGTTGACGCTGTCGCCGAACTGGTACTGCCTCAGGTCGACGGTGATGCTCTGGACGAGCTGCTGGAACTCGGCCTGCGGGTTCTCGATCGCGCGGGTGATGGCCGCCTGGAGCTCGAAGGCGGGCTGCGGGACGAGCCAGGCCAGCACCGCGGTCGGCGGCCCTGCCGTGTCCACGGTCAGCACGTGCAGGTCGGGGCGGCGCAGCACCGGCCACGTGAAGATCAGGAAGTAGACCCCCACGGTGATCACCCCGCTGATGACCGGGCCGGCCCCGGAGCCCGAGGACGAACCGCTGTCGTACAGGCCCGACGAGCTCCGGGTGGCCTGGGAGATCGCGAACGCGACCACCAGGACGGCCAGGGTGAAGGCGAGCAGCCGTAGGAGCGCGCGGCGCCGGCCGGGCACGATCAGGGTGGTGCCGACCCGGGCGACGTTGGCCAACGGGTAGGCCGCCTGCCCGACCCAGAGGATGCGGTTGGTGACGGCGACCCGGATGGTGGCCGAGCTGTCGGCGGAGGCACCGGAGTAGGCCGTCGGCGGGGCGACGGGCGGTGCCGGACCGACCGGGGGCGGTGTCGGCGGCCCGCCGGGCGGCCGTGGAACGTACGGGACACGGCCGGTCCGGCCGGGGTCGGTGGGGTGGGTGGGATCGGTCGGCTGCATGGGTGCTCCCCCGAGACTGCGGAACGCGCGACGACCAATGAACCAGCGCACCGTCTCCGGCACAAGTCGTTTGCGTCACTCCATGCTTGACTTCGCGTCATTTCCAGGATCCAAACCACCCTGCGGGATGACGGTGAGTCAGCTCGGCTTGCCTCGGACCCCACCCGGACCGGACCTGGCCCCCTGTCCGAGTGGCGGCGGGTGCCCCGGCCTGGTCCGCGGCGCGGCAGGCCGGCGCGGCCCGGGTGTCCGTCGCGGGTGTTCGTCACGCTCGCCCGAGGATCGCCGACATCCCGAACTCGAACCGCTCGTCGAACGAGTCCGGCGCCAGGTGCCGGAGCGTGCTGTGGAGGGCCGGGTGGGTGGCCGCGGAGACGGCGCCGCCGAGGGCGTCGCCCCAGGGGTGGTCGCCGGCGGCGGCCTGCTCCTCCTGGACCAAGCCGAGGGTGAAGTAGGTCAGCGTCCACGCCGTCCAGGAGGCCTCGCGGCCGTCCCTGCCGCCGTCGAGCAGTGCGCCGACCAGCAGTTCGGCGAAGCGCAGGGTGTTCGGCTCGGCCGCGTAGGTGCCCACCACCAGCGCGGCGCCGTCGCGGTGGGACAGCAGGGCGCGGCGGCAGCGGCGGGCCAGTTCGCGGACCCGCTCCTCGGGCGCGGGCGGCAGGCCGGTGAGCGGGATCTCGCCGAAGACGGCGTCCGCCATCAGCTCCACCATCCGGGCCCTGGTCTTCACGTGCCACTGCACGGTGCTCATGCGCACGCCCAGTCGGTCGGCGACCGCTCTGGTGGTCACCGCCTCCAGGCCCTTCTCGTCCAGGAGTTCCAGGCCTGCGCGTGTCACTGCGGCCGGGTCGAGCCGGTCGCCGGATTGCCTCTTGGTCACTGACCGAGTTTACTGGATCCCAGCTTCTCGGTCAGTGACCGAGAAGTCGTCGCGCCCGGATGCCCGGGCACCGCTCCAGTGGAAGGCAGTCGCATGGAAACGCAGCAGGTCGTCATCGCCGGAGGCGGACCGGTCGGGCTCTGGCTCGCCGCCGAACTGCGCCTGAACGGCGTCGGCGTGACGGTCGTCGAGCAGCGCACCGAGGTCGACCGGCGCTCCAAGGCGCTCACCGTGCACCCCCGCACCATCGAGGTGCTGGCCTCGCGCGGGGTGCACCGGCGCTTCCTGGCGGAGGCCCTGAAGATCTCCACCGGCCACTTCGCCAACCTCCCCGACCGGCTCGACTTCTCGGCCCTGGACACCCCGCACCCCTACACCCTCTTCATCCCCCAGGCCCGGACCGAGGAACTGCTCGAGGAGTACGCCCTCGGCCTCGGTGCCGGGATCCGGCGCGGCCACCGGGTCACCGGGTTCACCGAGCGGCCGGACTCGGTGACCGTACGGGTCGAGGGGCCGCAGGGCCCGTACGACATCCGGGCCGAGTACCTCGCCGGCTGCGACGGCACCCGCAGCACCGTGCGCGAGGCCGCCGGCATCGGCTTCCCCGGCACGCCCGCCGGCTACCTCGGCTGGCTCGGCGACGTCCGCCTCGCCACCCCGCCGCCGCCCGGCTTCAACCGCTTCAACGAGCGGGGCGGACTGATGGTCGTGCCGCTGCCGGGCGGCCGCTGGCGCATCGTCGGGGCCGACCCCGACAGCGCGACCACCCAGTGGCCCGGCGATCTCACCCTGGAGGAGCTGCGGCGCAGGACCGCCGCCATCGCCGGCGAGGACTTCGGCCTGCACGACCCGTCCTGGTTGTCCCGCTTCGGCAACGCCACCCGGCTGGCCGAGCGGTACCGGCGCGGCCGGGTCGTCCTCGCGGGCGACGCCGCCCACCAGCACTACCCGGCCGGCGGCGTCGGCATGAACGTGGGCGTCCAGGACGCCTTCAACCTCGGCTGGAAGCTGGCCGCGACCGTCAACGGCTGGGCGGCCGAGGGGTTGCTGGACACCTACCACACCGACCGGCACCCGGTCGGCGAGCAGCTGGTGGAGCACAGCCGCGCGCAGACCCACCTGTTCCACGCCTTCACCCCGGAGGGCCTGGCCCTGCGGGACCTGCTCAGCCGGCTCGTTCCGCGCTCGAAGGAGTTCGGCGAGGTGCTGGCCGGGCGGCTCAGCGGACTCGACGTCGCCTACCCCGGCGGCGGTCCCGCCGCCCACCCGCTGACCGGCACCCGCGCCCCGGGCCTCACCTTCACCGGGACGGGTACCGGCACCGGAACCGACCCGGGCGCCGACCTGTTCGCGCTGCTGCGGGCGGACGCCTACCTGCTGCTCGACCTCACGTCCGGCGGTGTGCTGGCCGACCGGGCCCGGGACCACGTGACCGTGCACCACGGCGTCCCCGTCCGGCCCCGCGCCGGCTGGGAGGGCCTGCGCGCCGTCCTCGTCCGCCCCGACGGCCACCTCGCCGGGGCCTGGACCGAGCAGGACGACACCGAGCTGCGCGCCGCCGTGGACGGCGCCCTCGCCACCGCCCTCGGCCGGGCCGTCCCGGCCTGACCGCAGGCGGCGCCCGGGAGCTCAGCCCAGCCTGCTGCGCACCACGCCGGGGCCGGGCCGGGACCGGCGGGACAGCGGCGGACGGGACGGGCGGACGTCGAAGCGGGCCGGCTGCTCGGCCGCCTCGGCGGCCCGCCCGGCCAGCGCGGCCCGGGCGGCGGCCAGCGCGACCCGGGCGAGCAGCGGGTCCTCCCGGACGCCGGCCGCGCGCTTGGCGCCCTGGCAGTCGGTGCACCAGACCGGCGAGGCCGGCCCGTCCGGGTACACCATCTCCTCGGGCGGCAGGTAGTGCCCACCGCACTCGACGCACTCGAAGACGAACCTCATCCGACGATCACCGTCCCGGATCCGTGGCACCGACCGCAGGGCGACCAGAAGGTGTGGACGCTGGGCACCATGCTTCCTTCCTCGTCCAGTTCGACCGTTGCCTCGGTCTTCTGGGTCCCCCCGGACCCGCCGCAACCGGAACAGGACTGAACCTCGGGCATATGCCGTCCCTCCGTAGCGGAGCACCACCGTAGCGCGATTCTCCGTCAGGAAGCACCGCCCGCGGCGATCCGCCACCCGTACGGGGAGCGCGAACTCCCGCCGCACGCCCCGCCGGAGGGACGTCGGCCCCCGCCTGAGCACCAGAGCGGGGGCCGACCGTCCGGGGTCGGACGGTACCGGGGGGAGTCGTCAGCCGCGGGCGGCCCGCAGGAACTCCCGGTTCATCGCCGCGATGCTGGGCAGCGGGATGCCCTTGGGGCAGGCGGTGGCGCACTCGCCGGTGTTGGTGCAGCCGCCGAAGCCCTCGGCGTCCATGGCCGAGACCATGTTCCGCACCCGGGCGGAGCGCTCCGGCGCGCCCTGCGGCAGCACGTTGAGGTGCACCACCTTGGCGGAGGTGAAGAGCATCGCCGAGCCGTTCGGGCAGGCCGCCACGCAGGCGCCGCAGCCGATGCACTCGGCGTGCTCGAAGGCGGTGTCGGCGGCCTCCTTGGGGACGGGCGTGGCGTGCGCCTCGGGGGCGCTGCCGGTGGGCGCGGTGATGTAGCCGCCGGAGCCGATGATCCGGTCGAAGGCCGAGCGGTCCACCACCAGGTCCTTGACCACCGGGAAGGCGGCCGCCCGCCAGGGCTCGACGTCGATGGTGTCGCCGTCCTGGAAGTGCCGCATGTGCAGCTGGCAGGTGGTGGTGCGCTCGGGGCCGTGCGCCTGGCCGTTGATGACCATGCCGCAGGCGCCGCAGATGCCCTCGCGGCAGTCGTGGTCGAAGGCGACCGGCTGGTCGCCGCGGGTGATCAGCTCCTCGTTGAGGGTGTCCAGCATCTCCAGGAAGGACATGTCCGGGCTGATCCCGTCGACCCGGTAGGTGGTCATCGAGCCGGGTGCGTCCGGGCCCGCCTGGCGCCAGATGCGCAGGGTGAGGTTCATGCGTAGCTCCGCTGGGTGGGGTGGACGTACTCGAAGGCGAGGTCCTCGCGGTGGAGGACGGGTGCCTCGCCGGTGCCGGTGAACTCCCAGGCGGCGGCGTAGGAGAACTCCTCGTCGCGGCGGGCGGCCTCGCCCTCCGGAGTCTGGCTCTCGGTGCGGAAGTGGCCGCCGCAGGACTCGGCGCGGTGCAGCGCGTCCAGGCACATCAGCTCGGCCAGCTCGAAGTAGTCGACGAGCCGGTTGGCCTTCTCCAGCGACTGGTTGAGCTCCTGCCCGGTGCCGGGGACCTTGATCCGGCGCCAGAACTCCTCGCGCAGCCGCGGGATCCGCTCCAGCGCCCGGGTGAGCCCGGCCGCGTCGCGGGCCATCCCGCACTCGTCCCAGAGCAGTTCGCCGAGCTCGCGGTGGAAGGAGTCCGGGGTGCGGTCGCCGTCCACCGCGAGGATCAGGTTGAGCCGGTCCTCGACCTCGGCCTGCGCCTCGGCGAGCACCGGGTGGTCGGCGGGCACGGCCGGCAGCGGGTGGCGGGCCAGGTAGTCGTTGATCGTGGGCGGCAGCACGAAGTAGCCGTCGGCCAGGCCCTGCATCAGCGCGCTGGCGCCGAGCCGGTTGGCGCCGTGGTCGGAGAAGTTGGCCTCCCCGATGGCGAACAGGCCGGGCACGGTGGTCTGCAGGTCGTAGTCGACCCAGAGCCCGCCCATCGTGTAGTGGATCGCCGGGTAGATCCGCATCGGCACCCGGTACGGGTCCTCGGCGGTGATCCGCTCGTACATCTCGAAGAGGTTGCCGTACCTGGCCTCGACGGCGTCGCGGCCCATCCGGCGGATCGCGTCGGCGAAGTCCAGGTAGACGCCCTGGCCGCCGGGGCCGACGCCGCGGCCCTCGTCGCAGACGTTCTTGGCGGCCCGGGAGGCGATGTCGCGCGGCACCAGGTTGCCGAAGGCGGGGTAGATCCGCTCCAGGTAGTAGTCCCGCTCCTCCTCGGGGATCTCGGCCGGCGGCCGGGTGTCGCCCTGGGCCTTGGGCACCCAGATCCGGCCGTCGTTGCGCAGTGACTCGCTCATCAGGGTGAGCTTGGACTGGTGGTCGCCCGAGCGCGGGATGCAGGTCGGGTGGATCTGGGTGAAGCACGGGTTGGCGAAGTACGCGCCGCGCCGGTGCGCCCGCCAGACCGCGGTGGCGTTGGAGTTCTTGGCGTTGGTGGAGAGGTAGAACACGTTGCCGTAGCCGCCGGTGGCGAGCACCACGGCGTCGGCCGTGTAGGAGCGGATCTCCCCGGTGACCAGGTCCCGGGCGACGATGCCGCGGGCCCGCCCGTCGACCACCAGCAGGTCGAGCATCTCGGTGCGCGGGTGCAGTTCCACGTTCCCGGCGGCGACCTGCCGGGAGAGCGCCTGGTAGGCGCCGAGCAGCAGCTGCTGGCCGGTCTGGCCGCGGGCGTAGAACGTCCGGGACACCTGGACGCCGCCGAAGGAGCGGGTGTCCAGCAGGCCGCCGTACTCGCGGGCGAAGGGCACGCCCTGGGCCACGCACTGGTCGATGATCTCCACCGAGACCTGGGCCAGCCGGTGCACGTTGGACTCGCGGGCGCGGAAGTCGCCGCCCTTGACGGTGTCGTAGAACAGCCGGCGGACCGAGTCGCCGTCGTTGCGGTAGTTCTTGGCCGCGTTGATGCCGCCCTGGGCGGCGATCGAGTGGGCGCGCCGGGGGGAGTCCTGGAAGCAGAACTGGACGACGCGGTAGCCCTGTTCGGCCAGGGTGGCGCCGGCCGCGCAGCCGGCCAGGCCGGTGCCGACCACGATCACGGTGTGCTTGCGCCGGTTGGCGGGGTTGACCAGCCTGGCGTCGAACCGCCGCTGGTCCCAGCGCTGTTCGATCGGGCCGGCGGGGGCCTTGGCGTCGGCCACCGGCTCGCCGACGGTGTAATCCAGGTAGCTCACTTCACCACTCCGGTCATCACGGCGACGGGGACGGACAGGAAGCCGACCGTCAGCACCAGGGCCAGTCCGTTCGCGATCAGCTTGAGCGCCCGGTCGCGGCGGGCGTTGTTGGCACCGAGGGTCTGGGCGGCGCTCCAGAACCCGTGCCGGATGTGCAGGCCGACGGCCAGCATCGCGACGACGTAGAACACGTCGACGTACCAGCGGCCGAAGGAGGCCACGACGTTCTGGTACGGGTGGCCGTGCTCGGCGGCCGGGTTCACGGTCAGCGTGGTGAGGTCGAGGACGTGCCAGACGATGAACAGCGCCAGGATCACCCCGCCCCAGCGCATGGTGCGGGTCGCGTAGCTCGCGCGGCGGCGCTTGTGCACGTACCCGCTCGGGCGGGCCGCGAGGTCGCGGCGGCTGAGCTGGTACGCGGACACGCCGTGCAGCACCACGGCGGCCAGCAGGCCGGCCCGGGCGATCCACAGGAACCACTCGTGGCCCAGGAAGGGCTGTCCGATGGTGCGCAGCCAGGCCGCGTAGCCGTTGATGTCGTCCGGGCCGGCGAACACCTTGAGGTTCCCCAGCATGTGCGCGACCAGGTACAGCAGCATGACCAGTCCGGTGACGGCCATGACCGCCTTCTTGCCGACGGTCGACCGCCACAGGGTCGCCAGGGTGGACGGGTGCCGGGCCGTCCGAGTCGCGGTTGTCATGGCAGCAACGCTAGGGGCGGGGGCCGGGGTGCGTCCAAGACATGATGCGGCTCGCGACGATAGGTGTCGGCTATCGAAGCGGCCTATCCTGGCCCTGTGCAGCTCCAGCAACTCCGCTACTTCCTGGCCGTCGCCGAGACCCGGCACTTCACCCGGGCGGCCGAGGCGGCGCACGTCGCCCAGCCGTCGCTCTCACAGCAGATCCGGGCGCTGGAACGGGAGTTGGGCGCCGAACTGTTCCACCGCGCGCGGGGCAACATCGCGCTGACCGACGCCGGGGACGCCCTGCTGCCGCTGGCCCGGCGCATCCTCGCCGACACCGAGAGCGCCCGGCTGGCCGTCCAGGAGACGGTCCAGCTGCGCCGCGGCCGGGTGCGGCTGGGCGCCCCGCCGAGCCTGTGCACCAGCCTGGTGCCGGACGTGCTGCGGGTGTTCCGGGACCGCTACCCGGGGGTGACCCTGGTGGTCCGCGAGGGCGGCTCGCGCGACCTGGTCGGCTGGCTGGGAGCGGGGGAGCTGGACCTCGCGCTGATCATCACCCGGCCGAGCGGCGAGCAGGCGCCCGCCCTGGCGGTCACCGAACTGCTGCACGAGGAGCTGGTGCTGGTCGCGGCCGAGCGGCGGGCCCGGCGCAGGGTCCGGGTGGCGGAGCTGGAGGGCCGACCGCTGGTGATGTTCCGGGAGGGCTACGACGTCCGCGAGGCGACCCTGGCGGCCTGCCGGGCGGCCGGGTTCGAGCCGGAGTTCGCGGTGGAGGGCGGCGAGATGGACGCCGTCCTGGGCTTCGTCCGGGCCGGGCTCGGGCCCGCCGTCGTCCCCGGCATGGTGGCCGCCCGCTCCGGCCTGGCGGTCACCGCGTTCGCCGGGCCGGGCCTGGGCCGCACCATCGCCGTCGCCCACGGCCAGGAGGTGCCGCTCACCCGCGCGGCGGAGGCGCTGCGCACCACCCTGCTGGCGCACCTCCACGACGCCGCCCGGGACGGCGAACTGCCGCCGGGCACCCGGCTGTTGCTGTGACCTCGCGCGGCTGCCGCGGGGTGGAAGCGGCCGGCCCGGGGCCGCGGCACCATCCGCAGTGGACGGTGCCGCTGCCCCGGGCCGTGGGCTCTGATCGGCGGGCGGGTGCTCAGCCGCCGCCGTAGGTGGCCTGGGTGACCGCGAAGACGTTGCGTCCGCCTGTGGTCTCCTGCAGCGACCACAGCAGGTCGGCGGCGGTGGCGTCCTCCCAGTAGGAGAGGCTCTCGCCGCCGCCCACCCAGGGGAAGGTGGCGGGGCCGGCGGTCGGGGTCCAGTAGTAGAGCTGCTTCTGCCGCGAGGAGTTGAACCACCAGCGGCCGTTGTGGGAGGCCACGCCGTTGAGGTTGTACCAGGGCAGCTGGAGGGCCTGGGTGGCGGTCGTCGTCGCGGCGAAGGTCGTCGCCCCGGAGGCGAACGGGAAGCGGACCGCCCGCGGCGGGCGGTTGGGGTACTTGGTGCAGTCCGCCTGGCAGGTGTACTCCGTCATCACGATCGACTTGCTGACCCGGTCGAGGGAGACCGACGACCACACCAGGCCCTTGCCGGACGGCGCGTGGGAGGTGATCGTGCCGACCTGGGGCAGCACGTAGGCGTAGTTGTGGGCGTAGTAGACGGAGCCGGACTGGCGGCCGATCTGGTCGGCGGTGCCTCCGGTGTCGGTGTTGAGGATCTTGCGCATGTCGAAGACGCGCATGCCGCTCCCGGTGTCGGCGACGTAGAGGTAGTCGCCGTACCAGGAGACGCCGCCGGCGTGGATCGGGATGTCCTTGAAGTCCGGCGCCGCCGCGGTGCCGGTCGGCTCCACCAGGAGGATCTTGCGGTAGGTGTTGGGGTAGGTGGCGTCCCAGTCGACCAGGGTGATCCGGCTGCGCTGCTGGGCGCCGCCGCAGCCGTCCGTGGTGTACCAGCTCACCAGGACGAGCTGGTGGCCGTCGTAGTTGCCGCTGTTCGCGGTCCCCACGGCGTCCCGGCTCGTGGTGATGCCCTGCGGGACGCTCTGGCAGTCGGAGTCGTCGCCGTCGTCGAACCGGAAGCCGGTGGACAGGCCGTTGACGGAGAAGGACGAGGGGAGCGCCTGCCGGTCGTGGTTGGCGTTCTCCATCACCGTGTGCACGGCGGAGGTCCCCAGGGCGGTGACGAGCGCGGAGTTGAGCGTGTCGAACCGGTGGTAGTCCGCGGTGAGGGTGTAGTCGGAGGCGGTCAGGGCCGTCGGTGCCGCGGCGGCCGCGGCCGAGGGCGGTGCGCCGACGAGCGCGCCGGTGACGAGCAGACCGGCCGCGAGCAGCGCTCGGGCGGCGGTCCTGAGGTGACGAGTGATCAAGGCGGTCCTCTCCGCGGGAACGGGGTCGACGGGCACTCACGCTAGGGTCTGTCTTCAAACTCCCGTCGTTCGCCCGGAGGGCGGGCGGGGCGGCGTTGGGGTGCGTGCATCGCAAGGCGGAGGAGGGAGCCACTGCGGAGCATTGGCGACCGACGACAACGCGGCGAGGTGCGTGCCCCGGCGTCGCCCCGCAGACGCGAGTTTGAAGACAGACCCTAGGGGCGTGCTGAGCATGTCCGCAACATCGGGCCGGTTCCGGTCGCCGTCACGCCCCGCCGTCACGCCCCGCCCGCGAGGTCGCGCAGGGTCTCCTCGGCCTTCGCGGTCAGGACGAGCGGGCCCTTCCCGTTCGTCCACACGGCCCGCACGTCCAGGCTGCGCAGGCGCCAGCCGTCGGGGGTGCGCACCGCCTCGCCGGTGAACGTGCCGCCGACGTCGAAGTGGCCGCCGGGCTCCTCGCCCCGCGCCCGCTGGGTCGAGGCGAGGTGGACGTGGGTCATCAGGGCGTTCCAGCGCACCGTGGCCCGGTCCCCGTCCAGGTCGATCATGTAGTTGGCGCCCACGTGCTGGGTGCGCTCGAACTTCCCGAGGGTGGCCTGCTCGGACTCGGCCAGTCCGTCGATCCCCTCGTGCTGCCCCACCGGCGAGGTGATCCGCACGTCGGGGGTGAAGTAGCGCCGTGCCCACGCCTCGTCGAACCGTCCGCCGCCGTGGGGCACCGTGTCGAGGCTGAGCAGGTAGCCGTCGATGAGACCGGTGAGGTCGGCGCGGTCGGTGAGGACCCGGACGCGCTGCTCGAGGGCGGCGAAGTCCGCGGCGGTGGGGGTGACGGGGGCGGGGGCGGTGGTCATGGCGGTGGCTCTCCCGGGGATCGCGGCGGGTGTCGCGGCCGCTCCGGCCGCACACCAGGGAGACTAGGACCTCAAGTCGACTTGAGATCAAGGCCCGGTTCCAGGGATCCGCTGACCGCCCCGGGAGGCGGCGCCCGGCGGACGCGCGACGACCCGGAGCGCGGGGCGCTCCGGGTCGTCAGGCGAGGAGGGGGGTGTCAGGCCGGGAGGACGGCTTCGAGGGCGGTGATCAGCTCGGGGGCCTCCGGGTCGACGCCCGGACGCAGGCGGGCGGCGACGGTGCCGTCCGGGGAGACCAGGAACTTCTCGAAGTTCCAGCTGATGTCCCCGGCCTGGCCCTCGTCGTCGGCGACCTCGGTCAGCCGGGCGTACAGCGGGTGCCGGTCCTCCCCGTTGACGTCGATCTTCTCGAACAGCGGGAAGGTCACCCCGTAGGTGGTGGAGCAGAAGGTCCGGATCTCCTCGGCGCTGCCCGGCTCCTGCCCGGCGAACTGGTTGCAGGGGAAGCCCAGCACGGTGAAGCCGCGCCCGGCGTACCGCTGCTGGAGCCGCTCCAGGCCCTCGTACTGCGGGGTCAGGCCGCACTTGGAGGCGACGTTGACGATCAGCAGCGCCTTGCCCTTGTACTCGGCGAGCGAGGTGGGCGCGCCGGCGAGGGTGCGCAGCGGGATGTCGTACAGGCTCACGGTGGTGGTCCTTTCGGAGGGTCGTCGGGCCGGGCCTCTTCCGGGGCCACGGTAGCGGCCGCGACGGGATCAACCGTGGTCGGCGTGCCGGTGTTCCGGGCGCGCGGGGGCGTACGGAGCCTCGCGTACGCGCCCGCGCGACCGGTGCGCGCGACCGGTCAGGGCACCAGCGGCCTGATCGCCGTCGGGGCGTGCTCCGGGCGGGTGGCGAGCTCCTCGAACTCGGTGACCTTGTCGATGTCGGCGGCGCCCATCGAGATGTCGGTGACCCGCTCCAGGATCGCCTCGACCACGACGGGGACGCGGAACTCGGCGGCCAGTTTCTTCGCCTCCTCGAAGGCCGGCAGCAGGCCCGCCGGCTCGGTGACCCGGATCGCCTTGCAGCCGAGGCCCTCGACGACCTTGACGTGGTCCACGCCGTAGGCGCCCAGCTCCGGCGCGTTGACGTTCTCGAACTCCAGCTTGACCTGGAAGTCGATGTCGAAGGCGCGCTGCGCCTGGCGGATCAGCCCCAGGTAGGAGTTGTTCACCAGCACGTGGACGTACGGGATGCGGTGCTGGGCGCCGACCGCCAGCTCCTCGATCATGAACTGGAAGTCGTAGTCGCCGGAGAGCGCGACGACCTGGGCCCCGGGGTCGGCGGTGGCGACGCCCAGGGCGGCCGGGACGGTCCAGCCGAGCGGGCCGGCCTGGCCGCAGTTGATCCAGTGCCGCGGCCGGTAGACGTGCAGCAGCTGCGCGCCGGCGATCTGGGACAGCCCGATGGTGGTGACGTAGCGGGTCTCCGGGCCGAAGGCCCTGTTCATCTCCTCGTACACCCGCTGCGGCTTGATCGGCACGTCGTCGAAGTGGGTGCGGCGCTGGAGCCGGGCCCTGCGCTCCTGGACGGAGGCGGCCCAGGCGCCGCGGTCCCTGAGCGTGCCGGCGGCCCGCAGTTCGCGCGCCACCTCGACGAGGAGTTCCAGGGCGGCCTTGGCGTCGGAGGCGATGCCGAGGTCCGGGGCGAAGATCCGGCCGAGCTGGGTGGGTTCGATGTCGATGTGGACGAAGGTGCGGCCCGCGGTGTAGACGTCCAGGCCGCCGGTGTGGCGGTTGGCCCAGCGGTTGCCGATGCCGAGGACGAAGTCGGAGGCGAGGAAGGTCTCGTTGCCGTAGCGGTGGGAGGTCTGGAGGCCGACCAGCCCGGCGTTCAGCTCGTGGTCGTCCGGGACGACGCCCCAGCCCATCAGCGTGGGGACCACCGGGACGCCGGTCAACTCGGCGAACTCCAGCAGCAGTTCGGAGGCGTCGGCGTTGATGACGCCGCCGCCCGCCACGATCAGCGGGCGCTCGGAGCGCTGGAGCAGGGCGACGGCCTTCTCGATCTGGACGCGGTTGGCGGCGGGCTTGTGGACGGGCAGCGGCTGGTAGGCCTCCGGGTCGAACTCGATCTCGGTCAGCTGGACGTCGACCGGCAGGTCGATCAGCACCGGGCCGGGGCGGCCGGAGCGCATCAGGTGGAAGGCCTGCTGGAACACCCCGGGGACCTGTGCGGCCTCCAGCACGGTGGTGGCGGCCTTGGTGACGGGCCGTGCGATCGAGGCGATGTCGACGGCCTGGAAGTCCTCCTTGTGCAGCCGGGCGACGGGCGCCTGGCCGGTGATGCAGAGGATCGGGACGGAGTCGGCGATCGCCGAGTACAGGCCGGTGATCATGTCGGTGCCGGCCGGCCCGGAGGTGCCGACGCAGACCCCGATGTTCCCGGCCCTGGCGCGGGTGTAGCCCTCGGCCATGTGGGAGGCGCCCTCGACGTGCCGGGCCAGGGTGTGCCGGATCCCGCCGGCGGCTCGGAGCGCGGCGTAGAAGGGGTTGATGGCCGCGCCGGGCACGCCGAACGCGACGTCCACGCCCTCGATCTTCAGGATCTCCACGGCCGCGCGGGCGGCTGTCATACGAGGCATCGGATCTCTCCTGCGTCGGCCCGCAGGGGCTCGGAGGGCTCATCTCACGAATTCCACCATACGGAAGAATGGTTTCTCTATGTGGAAGCACGGTAGGGCGGGGCCTGTCGGGCCGTCAAGGGGGCTTCAACAGAATGTGGACGCCGGGAGGGGCGGCCCGAGCGGCCCGGATTCGTACGCCCGGACGGCGTTCGCGCTGGTGTACCCGGGGAAGCGGACGTTCCGCGCCGGGAAGCGCAGCCGGTGTGCAGTGCCGGTGAAGGGACGGTGCGGGGTGTCGGGCCGCCCCGCCGCACTGGGTACCGTCGGTGGCACGCCGGGCCCGTGACGTCCGACTGAGGCCGCGGCGGGGGGATTCGGGAGCGCCGAGGAGCGGGGGAACTCCGCCGGCGGCCCCGTCCAGGACCGGCACGCCCGGTCCGCCGCACCCGAGCGAGGGACGCACCCCCCGACCGCACCGACCCGACACCCGCCGCCGCGCGCCGCTCGATCCGGACCCGCGGCCGTACCGCTGTCGCCGCCCCTCCGCGGTCCCCTGTCCCCTTCCCCCGTGCTCCTGCTCCCCGCCCCGCAACGGCGCGCCCGCAGCGGCGGGCGCGCGGAAGGACCCCCCATGCGCTGCTGCACCCCCGACCGGTCCCTGGCGGTGACCGGGTGAACCCGCCGTCCCACCGCAGCGAGAGCCCGCCGGGCCTCCTCCGCAAGCACGGCCCGCCGGGCCGGCCCCGAACCCCGGCCGCGGCCCTGCGCGCCGTCCCCTGGCGCCACGACCTGCCGGCCTCACTGGTGGTGTTCCTGGTCGCCCTCCCGCTCTGCGTCGGGGTGGCCGTCGCCTCCGGCGTCCCCGCCGAACTCGGGCTGGTCACCGGGATCGTCGGCGGCCTGGTGGCCGGCCTGCTGCCCGGCAGCAGCCTCCAGGTCAGCGGGCCGGCCGCCGGGCTGACCGTCCTGGTCGCCGACGCCGTCCAGCGCTTCGGCGTCGGCGCGCTCGGCCTGCTGGTGCTCTGCACCGGCCTGCTCCAACTGGCGATGGGCGCCCTGCGGCTCGGCCGCTGGTTCCGGGCGATGTCCGCCTCGGTGGTGCACGGCATGCTGGCCGGCATCGGACTGACCCTGGTGTTCGGCCAGCTCTACGCGCTCGCCGACCGCCGCGCCCCCGCCACCGGGCCGCAGAAGATCGCCGGACTGCCCGACCTGCTGCACGACGTGCTGACCGGCGCCGCCACCCCGAGCGCGGTCGCCCTCGGCCTCGGCACCCTGCTGGTCCTGGTCGGCTGGAAGTACCTGCCGGAGCGCGCCGCCCGCGCCGTCCCCGCCCCGCTGGCCGCCGTCGGACTGGCCGCCGCCGTCACCGCCGCCGCCGACCTGCCGGTGGCCCGGGTCCGGGTGGCCGGGCTGCTCGACGTGGTGCACCTGCCCGACCGTGACGCGCTGGCCGCCCTGGTCGGCACCGCCGGGCTCGGCACCGTCATCGCCTTCACCCTGATCGCCTCCGCCGAGACGCTGTTCAGCGCCGCCGCCGTCGACCGGATGCACCACGGCCCGCGCACCGACTACGACCGCGAACTCACCGCCCAGGGTGTCGGCAACGCCGTCTGCGGGCTGCTCGGCGCGCTGCCGATGACCGCGGTGATCGTGCGCAGCGCGACCAACGTCCAGGCCGGCGCGCGCACCAGGGCCTCGCGGGTCCTGCACGGCGGCTGGCTGCTGCTGTTCACCGCGCTGCTGCCGGGCGCGCTCGGGCTCGTCCCGCTCACCGCGCTGGCCGCCGTCCTGGTGCACGCCGGCGCCAAGCTGGTGCCGCTGCGCCGGATCGTCGCGCTGTGCCGCGGGCACCTGGGCGAGGCGCTGGTGCTGGTGGTGACGGCGGGCGCGATCATCGCCACCGACCTGTTCGAAGGGGTGCTGGTCGGCGTCGGCCTCGCGGTGGCCAAGTCGGCCTGGCAGACCTCGCAGCTGCAGATCGCGGTGGAGGAGCAGGCGCGGCCGGACGGGGAGCCGCTGCACCGGGTGCGGCTGAGCGGCAACGCCACCTTCCTGCGGCTGCCCCGGCTGCTGGACACCCTGGAACGGCTGCCGGGGGACCGGCCGGTGGAGCTGGACTGGTCCGGGCTGCGCCACCTGGACCACGCCTGCACGGTGGCCCTGGTCTCCTGGGCCGACCAGCACCGGGCCCGCGCCACGGCTCCGCTGGCGGTCGAACCGCCGCTGCCCTCGGTGGCCTGACGTCGAGGGCGTGCCTGACGATTCCCGCCGGGTTCGCGACGCGAATTGTCAGACGCGCCCTAGCCTGGTCGCGGCCCGGGGTGGAGCTCCGGGACGCGACCAGTGCCTTTCGACGCAAGGAGCGCAGAACCGTGATCGCAGCCTTTTCGGTGACCCCGCTGGGGATCGGCGAGGACGTGGGGGAGGCGGTGGCCGCCGCCGTCCGGGTCGTGCGGGAGAGCGGCCTGCCCAACCGTACGGACGCGATGTTCACCAGCATCGAGGGGGAGTGGGACGAGGTGATGCCGGTGATCAAGGCGGCGATCGAGGCGGTGAAGGCCCACAGCAACCGGGTGAGCACGGTCATCAAGATCGACGACCGGGCCGGGGTCACCGACGGCCTCACCGCCAAGGTCGCCTCGGTCGAGCGCCACCTGGCCGCGGGCGGACCGTCAGACCGCTGAGGTCTGCTGGGCCGCCGGTTCGGCCGACGCGGCCACCGGCTGACGGGTGATCAGCCGGTCCAGGGCGTACGGGCCGGAGCCGAGCGCCGCGATGACCAGGAAGGACCAGCAGAACATCACCGAGAGCTCGCCGCCGTTCTGGATCGGCAGCAGGGCGTGCTCCTGGTGGACGGTGAAGTAGGCGTAGGCCATCGAGCCGGAGCAGAGCAGGGCGGCCACCCTGGTGCCGGCGCCGAGCAGCACCAGGGCGCCGCCGACCAGCTGGATCAGAGCGGCCCACCAGCCCGGCCACTGGCCGAGCGGGACGGTGCCGCCGCCCTTGGCGCCGCCGAGCACGCCGAACAGCGAGGCGGCGCCGTGGCAGGCGAAGAGCAGGCCGACGACGATCCGGAACGCCGTCAGGACGACGGGTCTGACGGCGTCGACGGCCTGCCGGGGGGTGGTGGGGCGGGGTGCGGGCATGCGAAGCGCCTCCCGGTGGGGAAGGAGGTGGACGGGGGAGCGGTAAGGGTAGCCTTGGCCGAGTTCCGTTGGCAATGCTCCGTCAGGCATTAGGTCTGGACCAATGGGTGCTCTTTCTTGACCGTTCGGTCCAGAAAGGGATACGGTTCTCGACATGGCGCGAACGAAGGAATTCGACCCGGACGCGGCGCTGCAGGCGGCCCTGGAGCTGTTCTGGGAGCGCGGCTACGAGGCGACCTCGATGGCCGACCTGGTCGAGCGGCTCGGAATCGCCCGGGCCAGTGTGTACGCGACCTTCGGCAGCAAGCACGAGCTGTACCTGCGGGCGCTGGAGCGCTACTGCGAGCAGAGCGACTCGGCGCGGCTGGACGAGCTGTCCCAGCCGGGCCCGGCGCTGCCGGCGGTCCGGGCGATGGTCCGCCACTACGCGACGGCGGACGGGCCGGAGCGCCGGATCGGCTGCTTCGTCACCAACACGGCGGTGGAGCTGGCCGCGCACGACCCGGCCGCGGCCCGCCGGGTGGAGGCGAGCTTCGACCGCCTGGAGACGCTGCTCACCGGCGCCCTGGTGCGCGCCGCCGCCCAGGGCGAACTGCCCGCCGGGCGGGAGCCGCGGGCGCTCGCCCGGATGCTGGTGGTGCTGCTGCAGGGCATCCGGGTGGTGGGCAAGACCGCCGACGGCGCGCCCCGGGCGCGGGACGCCGCCGAGCAGGCGCTGGCACTGCTGGACTGACACCCGGTCGTCCCGGACCGGCTTCTTCTGTTGTGCTGATTCTGGACCGAACGGTCTACATAGGGGGGAGGGTTTTACATGGCCGTCATCACTACCGGCCGGTACGGCTTCGCGCTGCTCGGCGTCGTCCAGGCGGTGCTGGTCTTCACGATCACGATCCTCACCGTGCCGCTGCCCCTGGTGGCACGGGAGTTAGGGCTCGGCCCGTCCGCGGTGCTGTTGCTCAGCGCCTCCTACGGCCTCTCCTTCAGCTCCCTGCTGCTGCTCGGCGGG
This sequence comes from Kitasatospora sp. NPDC001547, assembly GCF_042894165.1. Lineage (NCBI taxonomy): Bacteria > Bacillati > Actinomycetota > Actinomycetes > Kitasatosporales > Streptomycetaceae > Kitasatospora > Kitasatospora sp. NPDC001547. The sequence goes on from NZ_JBIAVL010000008.1 coordinate 71,647, forward strand.
AGACTGACGGACCGTCACGGCGGACGCCCGGTGCTCCGCGCGGGCCTGGCGCTGCTCGCCGTCGCCTCGGTCGCCTGCGCGCTCGCGCCCGGCTACCCCGTCCTGCTGGCGAGCCGCTTCGCGCAGGGCGCCGGAGCCGCCCTCACCGCCCCGGCGGCGGTCGCGGTGGTCCGGGTGCTGTACCCCCAACCCGCCGCCTACCGCCGGGCGATGGCCACCTGGGGCGGCCTGTCGGTGCTCGGCGCCACCGTCGGCAGCGTGCTCTCGGGCGCGGTCGCCGCCGCGGTCTCCTGGCGCTGGCTGTTCGCGGTGCCCGTCCTGGTCGCGCTGGCCGGGCTCGCCCGCTCCGCCGCCCTGCCCGCCGCCGCCCCCGCCGGGCACCGCCCGGCCAGGCCCGCCGCCGCCCCCGTCAGCCACCGCCCCGCCCTGGACCTGCGCGGCGCCGCCCTCGCCACCACCGGTGTCTGCGCGGCGAGTTACGCCCTGGTGGCGTCCACCGAACACGGCTGGCACGGCCCCGGAACGTACGGCCCGCTGGCCGCCGGGCTCGCCCTGCTGCTCGCCTTCGCCGCCGCCGAACGCCGCACCGCCGACCCGCTGCTGCCGCCCGGCTTCCTCGCCGACCGGCGTCGCGCCACCGGGCTCGCCGCCGTCATGGCCACCGCCGCCGGCACCGCGCTCACCTTCGTCCTGCTCTCGCTCTACCTCCAGCAGCTGCGCGGCTGGAGCGCCGCGGCCACCTCCGCCGCCTTCCTGCCGTACGCGGCCGTCCTGCTGCTCGCCGGCCGGCTGGCCGGGCCGCTGACCGTCCGGTACGGGCCGGTGGCGGTCACCGCCGGCGGCCTCGCCGTGGCGGCCGGCGGACTCGGCCTGCTGGCCGGGCTCGCCCCCGGCAGCGGGTACGCCCTCGGACTGCTGCCCGGACTGCTCCTGCTGCCCGCGGGCGCCGCCGCGGCCTTCGCCGGTGCGGCCGTGCTCGCCACCGGCGGTGTGCCGCCGGAGCGCACCGGGCTGGCCGCCGGAGTGTTCAACACGGCCATGGAACTCGGCCCCACCGCCGGACTGGCCGCCCTGATGGCGCTGGCCGCCACCCGCCCGAGCGTCGTCGGCGGCTACGCCGCGGCCTTCGCGGCGGCCGCCGTCGGGCTGGCGCTCACCGCCGTCGCGGTCGCCGCGCTGCCCCGGACCACCGTCCCCACCGCAACCGAACGCACCACCCGAATCAAGGAGACCACCTCATGACCACGCGTTTCGCCGACAAGTCCGTCCTGGTCACCGGCGGCGGCAGCGGCATCGGCCGGGCGATCGCGCTCGCCTTCGCCCGCGAGGGCGCCCGGGTCGCGGTCGCCGGCCGCACCGCCGGCCCGCTCGCCGAGACCGTCGACCTGGTCGAGCAGGCCGGCGGCAAGGCGGTCGCGCTCACCGGCGACGTGACGAACGCCCAGGACGCCGCCCGGCTGGTCCGGGAGACCGTGGAGAACCTCGGTGGCCTGGACGTCGCCGTCAACAACGCCGGGGTGCTCGGCGCCCTCGGTCCGGTCGCCGACATCGACGAGGCCGAGTGGCAGCGGATGTTCGACATCAACGTGACCGGCACCCTGCTCGCGATGAAGCACCAGATCGGCCACATGCGGGCCCACGGCGGCGGCGCGATCGTCAACGTCTCGTCCAACATCGGCGCCCACAAGCGGATCGCGGGCGTCGGGGCCTACGCCGCCAGCAAGGCCGCGGTCACCGCGCTGACCCGGGCCGCCGCCCTCGACCACATCGCCGAGGGCGTGCGGATCAACACCGTCAGCCCCGGCGCGGTGGACACCCCGATGTCCTCCCGGCCGGGCGAGGACGCCGCGGCCAAGGCCGGGCGGATGAGGGCCGAGGTCCCGGTCGGCCGGGCCGGCGCGACGGAGGAGGTGGCCGCCGCGGTGCTGTACCTGGCCTCGCCGGAGGCGGGCTACACCGTCGGCAGCGACCTGGTCCTGGACGGCGGCTCCTCCGCCTGACCTCGGCGGCTCCTCCGCCTGACCCCGGAGCCGCCGAGCACCGGCCCCCGTCGCCGGGCTACTCGCCCGGCCACTCCCCGGGCACCGCCCCGTAAAGCGCGTCCAGCGCCTCCGGGGTGCGTGCCCGGGCCGCCGCCCAGGCCTCCCCGGCCACGCCGACCAGCACCTCCGGCCCCCGGTACCACCGCAAGCCGCGCCCCAGCGCGGGCAACTCCTCAAGACCGTACGGCAGTTCCCCGTCCGCTCCGGGGAAGTCGGCCGGTTCGAGGAAGTCGGCCAGCTCGTGGTCCTCCAGCAGCTTCTCCGCCATCGCCATCGCCGCGGCCGCCGTCGAGAAGCGCTCCTCCCAGGGCTCCCACCGTTCCCGTGACTTGTCCGCCAGGTCGAGCCGGCCCACCGTCGGCGGGTCCTCCCGGCCGAGGTCCTCCAGCAGCACGCCCCAGTGCGCGCAGCCCTGGTTCTCCGCCCGGTACACCAGCGCGCCGTCCAGCACGTACAGCTCCGCCGGCGTCAGCAGCACGTCCTGACTGCTGGTGAGGTCCGCCCGGCGGCCGAACAGCCGGTACGCCTCCCGCAGCGCCACCGGCAGCCGCAGGCCCAGCCGTTGCTCGGCCGCGTCCAGCTCCGCGTCCGTGAAGCCGTCGCCGGGCCCCAGCGGCTCGCCCCAGTACGCGGCGAAGCCCCTGACGAGCGCCCAGGCGCCCGCGCGGGAGCGCACACTTTCGGCCATTGCGGTCGGGATGTCGAATTCCGTTTCGTCCACCCGCGCACCGTACGGCACCCCTCCGACAGCGCGGTGAACCGCTCAACGGCCGGGCTGCAGCCGGGCTGCGGCCGGTCCGCCGCCGGTCCGTACCGCACCGGCCGAATCTGACGCGAACGCGTAATCCCGGCGACACCCGTTGATCACCGCGGGGTTTCCGCGCCGTCGTGTGGGCAGGACACGGTTTCGGCCGGAACCGACATCACGAAAGGCGGACGCGCGACAGATGCCGACCGCACCGCACCCCGGGCCGCTCCCGGGCCGCCCACGACCGCGACGGGGAGGGCGCTGGGGCGAGCACGGGCTCGCCTGGGCCTTCCTGCTGCCCTCCCTGGTGGTCTTCGTCCTCTTCATCGGCTACCCGCTGGGGCGGACGGTCTACCTGAGCGCACACGCCAACGACCTCTTCGGCGCGCCCTCCCGCTACGTGGGGGCGAAGCACTACACGGACCTCTTCGCCTCGGCCGACTTCGGCCGCACCCTGACCACCACGGCGCTGTTCACGCTGCTCACCGTGGTCCCGGGGGTGCTCGGCGCGCTGGTGCTGGTGCTGCTGCTGGAGAACCGCATCCGCGGCGTGCGGCTGCTGCGCTCGGCGTTCGCACTGCCCTTCGCGTTCTCGGTGGCCAGCGCCTCGGTGGTCTTCGCGGTGTTCTTCAACCCCGCCAGCGGGGTGCTCAACGGCCTGCTCTCGCACGTCGGCCTCGGCCCGGTCGGCTGGCTGACCGACTCCCGGTACGCGCTGGTCTCGGTGGCCGTCACCACGGTGTGGATGAACCTCGGCTACAACGTGCTGGTGCTCTCCGCGGGCATCGGCTCGATCCCGGGGGAGGTGCTCGAGGCGGCCCGCATCGACGGCGCCTCCGGCCTGCGGCTGGCCCGCTCGATCACCGTCCCGATGCTCGGCCCGAACCTGTTCTTCCTGACCGTGGTCTCCACCGTCCACGCGCTCCAGAGCTTCGGCCAGATCCACATCCTCACCAAGGGCGGGCCGGACGGCTCCACCCGGACCCTCGTCTACTCCGTCTACGAGAAGGCCTTCGCCTACGGCTCCAGCGACTTCGGCACCGCCAGCGCCCAGGCCGTGGTGCTGCTCGTGGTCGTCCTCGCCTGCACGGCCGTCCAGTTCGGCGTCCTGGAGCGGAAGGTGCACTACGCATGACCACACTCACCACCGGGGCCGAGGCCGGGGCGGAGGCGCCCCGCCCGCGCGCCCGCGCCCTCGCCGGGCGCTCCCCGCACGACCTGCTCGGCCGCGCCGCCGTCTACCTGCTGCTCGCCGTCGCCGTCGTCACCGTGGCCTTCCCGGTCTACTACGCCGTCGCCGGCGCCTTCATGGGCCCGTCCGAACTCTCCTCCTACCCGCCGGCCCTGGTGCCGCACTCGGTCACCGGACGGAACTTCTCCGGCGCGGTGGAGGCCGTCCCGCTGGCCCGCCAGTACGCCAACTCGGCGATCACGGCGACCGCCATCACCCTCGCCCAGCTGTTCACCTCGGTCCTCGCCGCGTACGCCTTCGTCTTCCTGCCGATGAAGGCGCGGGCCGTGGTGTTCGGGGTGTTCCTGGCCACGCTGATGGTCCCGTGGGAGGCCATCATCATCCCCAACTACCTGACGCTGTCCGACTGGGGGCTCGGCAACACCTACTTCGGCCTGGTGCTGCCCTTCCTGGCCTCCGGCTTCGGCACCTTCATGCTGCGCCAGGCCTTCCGGCAGCTGCCCGGCGAACTGCGCGACGCCGCCCGGATCGACGGGGCCGGCCACTGGCGCTTCCTGTGGCGGATCGTCGTCCCGCTGAACAAGCCGGCCCTGGCGGCGCTGTCGATCTACGTCTTCCTGTCGGCCTGGAACCAGTACTTCTGGCCCCTGATCATCACCCGCACCGCGGACATGCAGACCCTGCAGATCGGGCTGACCTCGCTGCGCGACTCGGAGATGGCCGACCCCGGGCTGATCCTGGCCGGCGTCGTGCTCTCGCTGCTGCCCACCCTCGCCCTGGTGGTCTTCGGCCAGCGCTTCATCGTCCGCGGCCTCACCGCGGGCGCGGTCCGCTGACCCCGCCGCGCTGGTGACGCCCGGTTGGTCCCGTCCCACTGGCCCCGTCCCGTCCACGTCCCCCGCTTTCCCGGATAGAGAGAGAACCCTCGTGAAGAAGAGTGCGCGCGCGCTCGCGGCCCTGCTGGTGGCCGGCCTGTCCCTGACCGCCTGCAGCTCCAGCGGGTCCGGCTCCGGCTCCGGCGGCTCCTCCGACGCCGGCGCGCCCGGCGCCCAGGCCCTCGACCAGGCCTCCGGCGTCACCACCGTCGAGTTCTGGCACTCGATGACCGGCAAGAACGCCGACGTGCTGAACGGGCTGGTCGGCCAGTTCAACGCCGCCCACCAGGGCAAGATCGAGGTCAGGGCGCAGTTCCAGGGCAAGTACGACGAGCTGGTCACCAAGTACAAGGCCGCGGTGCAGCAGAAGGGCACCCCCGCCCTGGCGCAGGTCTACGACATCGGCACCCGGTTCATGATCGACTCCAGGCAGACCGTCCCGGCCCAGGCCTTCGCCGACAAGGACGGCTACTCGCTGGACGACCTGGACGCCAACATCCGGAACTACTACTCGGTCGGCGGCAAGCTCCAGTCGATGCCGTTCAACTCCTCGATGCCGCTGCTCTACCTGAACACCGACGCCTTCAAGGAGGCCGGGCTCGACCCGGCCCAGCCGCCCAAGGACCTCAACGAGCTGGGCGAGCTGGCCAAGAAGCTGACCAGGAAGGACGCCGACGGCAAGACCGTCCGGTACGGCTTCGGCGCCGCCATCTACGGCTGGTTCGTCGAGCAGCTGCTGGCCGAGTCCGGCGCGATGTACTGCGACAACGACAACGGCCGCGGCAACAAGGCCGGCAAGGTCGTCTTCGACTCCGCCCAGGGCGCCCAGGTCGTCCAGTGGTGGGCGGACCTGGTCAAGGGCGGCTACGCGGCCAACACCGGCCGCACCACCGACGACGCCCAGGCCGCGTTCAAGGCCGGTACGGTCGCGATGCACCTGGAGTCCACCGGCGTGCTGCGCGGCTACACCGAGGCCGCGAAGTTCGCCGTCGGCACCGCCGCCTTCCCGAAGGTCGCCGCCGGCGACCAGGGCGGCCCGGTGATCGGCGGCGCCTCGCTGTGGATCAGCGGCCCGGGCCACTCGGACGCCGAGAAGCGTGCGGCCTGGGAGTTCGAGAAGTTCGTCTCCGCCCCCGAGCAGCAGGCCGTCTGGCACACCGGCACCGGCTACTTCCCGGTCAACACGAAGTCCCTGGACGACCCCAAGGACATGGAGTGGGTGGCCAAGTACCCGCAGTTCCAGACCGCGATCGACCAGCTGAAGGCCACCAAGCCGACCCCGGCCACGGCCGGCTGCCTGCTCGGCGTCATGCCGCAGGCCCGCAAGGGCGTGGAGACCGCGATCGAGCAGACCATCGCGGGCACCAAGCCGGCCCAGCAGGCCCTGGCCGACGCGGCGAAGGAGCTCCGGCCGGCGATCGAGAGCTACAACAGCTCGGTCGGCTGACCCAAGCCGCTGAACGGCCCGAGAACGACGGCCCGCCCCGCGCCCCGCGCGGGGCGGGCCGCCGCCGTCCCGGCGGCCGCTGCGCCGTGTCGGGCGCGGAGGTCCCCGACTCCCGAGGGAAGCCGGTGAAGCCCGTTCGACGGCACCGGACGTCGACGATCCGCGTCCCGCCCGCCCCGGCCCGCGCGCACTGGCTAGGCGGAGAGCGCCTCGCCGTCCTCCGAGGGCGCGCACGCGGCCGCCAGTTCGTCCAGCGACAGGTCGAGCGCGAAGGCCAGCGCCGCGATGGTGAAGAAGGACGGCGTCGGTGCCCGGCCCGTCTCGATCTTCCGCAGCGTCTCCGCCGAGACGCCGGCGGCCGCCGCCACCTCGACCATGCTGCGCCCGCCGCGCGCCTCGCGCAGCAGCGCCCCGAAGCGCTCGCCGCGCTCGCGCTCCCACGGGGTCAGCGGAGTCCTCACCATGCCGACGAGTGTAGGGCCTGCCGCCCGGGGCGTCCCGCACCCTGCGGACCGTGATACAAATACCGGTATAAGAATTGGATCCAAGGGGAGGTCGCACCATGGTCGAACTCAAGTCGGACGCCGGGCTGGCCGCGATGCGCGAGGCCGGACGGGTGGTGGCGGACGCGCTGGCGGCCGTCCGGGAGCAGGCGGCGGTCGGCGTCAGCCTGTTGGAGCTGGACGAGGTGGCGCGGGGCGTGCTCAAGGCGGCCGGGGCCACCTCGCCGTTCCTCGGCTACCGCCCGGCCTTCGCGCCCGTCCCGTTCCCGGCCGTCATCTGCGCCTCGGTGAACGACGCGGTGGTGCACGGCATCCCGAACGGCTACCGGCTGCGCGACGGCGACCTGGTGAGCATCGACTGCGGCGCCCTCCTGGACGGCTGGGCCGGGGACGCGGCGGTCAGCTTCACCGTCGGCACCGCCCGCCCCGAGGACACCGCCCTGATCGAGACCACCCGCCGGGCCCTGGAGGCGGGCATCGCCGCCGCCGTGGTCGGCAACCGGACCGGGGACATCGCCCACGCCATCGGCACCGTCGCCCGCTCCGGCCGGTACGGCCTGCTGGACGGCTACGGTGGGCACGGCATCGGCCGCCGGATGCACGAGGACCCCCACGTGGCCAACGAGGGCCGCCCGGGCCGGGGTTACCCGCTGCGCCCCGGCCTGGTGCTGGCGATCGAGCCGATGCTGCTGGCCGGCGGCCGCGACGACCACCGCACCGACTCGGACGGCTGGACCCTGCGCACCGTCGACGGTGCCCGCGCCGCCCACGTTGAGCACACCGTCGCCATCACCGAGGACGGCCCGCGCGTCCTGACCCTGCCCTGACCGCGCCTGATCGTGCCCCGACCGCGCCCCGATCCGGTACCCCGGACGCCCGGGCAGCGCCCGGGCTAGGCTCGGACCATGATCAAAGCTGTGATGTTCGACTTCTCCGGCACCCTCTTCAGGGTCGTCTCCACCGCCGAGTGGCTGACGGCCCACACCGCCGCCGCCGGCCTCGCGCTGCCCGCCGGGGAGGAGGCCGAACTGGTGGCCCGGCTGGAGGAGTTCGGCGCCCTTGCCCGGCGGGGTGCCACCGCGGCGGATCCCGTCGGAGGTCCAGCAGGCCTGGGACACCCGGGACTTGACCCCCGAGCTGCACCGCGCCGCCTACACCGCGCTGGCCCGCGCCGCCGAGCCGCCCGCGGGCCTCGACGTGGACGCCCTCTACGAGACCCACATCGCGCCCGCGAGCTGGCGCCCGTACCCGGACGCCGTCCCCGTGCTGCGCGAGCTGCGCCGCCGGGGCCTGCCGGTCGCGGTGGTGAGCAACGTCGGCTGGGACCTGCGTCCGATCTTCCGCGCGCACGGCCTGGACGAGCTGGTCGACGTCTACGTGCTGTCCTGCGAGGTGGGCGCCCAGAAGCCCGACCCGGTGATCTTCGAGACCGCCTGCGAGCGGCTCGGCCTCGCCCCCGCCGACGTCCTGATGGTCGGCGACGACCTCGTCTGCGACGGCGGCGCGACCGCGCTCGGCTGCGGCTTCCACCCCGTCGAGCACCTGCCGGTCGACGAGCGCCCGGACGCCCTCACGGAGCTGCTGGCCGTCCTGCCCCGCTGAGCGGCCCCCGCCGGGCGGTCCGCGCGGTCCGGGAGGCCGTCCGGCCGGGGTGACGCAGGACACGCGGTGGGGCCCCGGCGGCCCGGAGTACCGTGCGGGGCATGAGTGATCAGGACTTCACCACGCACATCACCGTCCGGGGGTACGAGACCGACTCCCAGGGACACCTCAACCAGGCGGTCTACCTCCAGTACGCCGAGCACGCCCGCTGGGAGTACCTCCGGGCGGCCGGGATCCGCCAGGCGGACCTGGTCGCCGAAGGGGTCGGCCCGGTCGTCCTGGAGACCACGGTCAAGTACCTGCGGGAGCTGCGCGCGGGCGACTCGGTGGAGGTCGGCTGCTCGTTCACCTGGCGGGACGGCAAGACCTTCCAGGTGGTGCAGCGGCTGGTCCGCGAGGACGGCGTACTGGCGGCCGAGATCACCGGCGTCGGCGGCATCCTCGACCTGGCGGAACGCAGGCTGGTCGCCGACCCGCGAGAGCCGCTGCGCGCCCTGGCCACGGATCCGGGTGTGCTCGGCCTCTAGGCCTCTCACCCGCCCCCTCGTCCCGCACGGTGGGAGACCGCGAGCGCAGCGGTCTCCACCCCGCCCCCCGGGGGATTTCCCCACCCCCGACCGGCCCGCTGCCCGGATGGGCCCAAGTGCCGTACCACAGCAGACTCCTGGGCATGCCGAAGCCCACCCGCACCATCACCGCCGCGGCCACCGCGGCCGCCGCCATCGCCGTCACCGCGCTGACCGCCCTGCCCGCCGGCGCGGCCGGCACCGCGAAGCCGGGGAGCGACCGCCTCGCCTGGACCACCTGTCCGGACGCCCCGGCCGACAGCCCGCAACGCTGCGCCGACGTCACCGTCCCCCTGGACTACGCCGACCCGGGCGGCGCCCGCGTCACCATCGCCGTCTCCCGGATCACCGCCGCCGACCCGCGGCTGCGCCGCGGCGTCCTGCTGGCCGTGCCCGGCGGCCCGGGCGGCTCCAGCCTCGACCTCGTCAAGGGCATGGCCGGGCGCCTGCCGCAGTCCGTCCGCGACCGCTACGACGTGGTGGGCTTCGACCCGCGCGGCGTCGGCCGCTCCACCCCGGTCGACTGCGGGTTGGACACCGCCGACCTGGCGATGTCCAAGGTGCGCCCCTGGCCGGCCGCCGACGGCTCGATCGAGGAGAACCTGGCCACCGCCCGCCGCGTCGCCGAGACCTGCGCCCGCAACGGCGGCCCGGTGCTGCGCAGCATCTCCACCGCCAACGAGGCCCGCGACATCGACAGCGTCCGCCACGCCCTCGGCGAGCGCCGGCTGTCCGTCTGGGGCGTCTCGTACGGCACCTACGCGGGCGCGGTCTACGCCACCATGTTCCCCCAGCGCACCGACCGGATCGTGCTGGACAGCAACGACGACCCGGATCCGGCCAGGGTCGGGCGCGGCTGGCTGGAGGGCTACGGCCAGGGCATCGAGGACCGCTTCCCGGACTTCGCCAGGTGGGCGTCCGCGCCGGACAATCCGGACCGGCTGGCGAACACCCCGGAGGAGGTCCGCCCGCTCTTCCTGGACCTCGCGGCCCGCCTCGACCGGGCCCCGCTGCCGTGGGAGGGCGCCAACCCGGCGGAGCTGAACGGCAACGTGCTGCGCGAGACCCTGCTGGAGAGCCTCTACTCGGACGCCAGGTTCCCGGGCCTCGCCCGGCTGATGCTGGCCGGACTCGGCCGTGCCCCGCTGCCCGCCGCCCCGAAGCCGAGCGAGCGGGACCTGCGGGCGGTGCAGAACACCCTCGCCGTCTCGGTCGGCACCCTGTGCAACGACGTCCGGTGGCCCACCGATCCGGCCGGCTACGCGAAGGCCGTCACCGCCGACCGGGCCGCCCGTCCGCTCACCGCCGGCCTGCCGGTGAACGTGATGCCCTGCGCCTTCTGGCCGTTCGCGCCCGCCGAGCCGCCGGTGCGGGTCACCGACAGGGGCCCGTCCAACGTGCTGCTGACGCAGAACCTGCGCGACCCGGCGACCCCGTACACCGGTGCGCTCAAGCTGCGCGCGGCGCTGGGGGACCGGGCCCGGATGGTGACGGTGGACTCGGGCGGCCACGGCGTCTACCGGTCGACCGGGAACGCCTGCGGCGACGAGGTGGTGACGGACTACCTGGTCAGCGGCCGACGACCGGCCCGGGACGTCTTCTGCCCGGCGGGCTGACCGGGACGGGTGGGGCAGGCGGGGCAACGGGCCGTGGACGAACGGCCCTTGCTCCGCCGTGCACGCCCGTTCGACCCTCGGGAATGAGTCGAATCCGTCGCGATTTTGTGACAATCCTTCGCCGACACCCGCTCCCCGTGGCCTGGCCACGGCCGTAGTGTTCGATCTATGTCACCGAAGAGCCGCATACCCGCCGCCTCGGACCCGGGCGACACCTGGGTGCCGCGCCCGAGGCGCCGCGAGACCCCGCTGGGCATCCTGCGTCACGCGGCCACCTTCCTCGGCGCCAGCGCGTTGGGCGGCGTCCTGCTGGCGGGCCTGATCCTCCCGGCGGCCGGGGCTGTCGGACTCGGCGTGAAGAACGGCGCCGAGGGCTTCGAAAGCATCCCCGACGACTTCAGGACCCCGCCGCTGACCCAGGCGACGAAGATCTTCGACGCCAGGGGCGGCCTGATCGCCAAGGTGTACGAGCGCGACCGCACCGTCATACCCGCCGACCAGATGTCCCCGCTGATCCGCACCGCGCAGGTCGACATCGAGGACGCCCGCTTCTACGAGCACGGCGCCGTCGACCTCAAGGGCATCCTGCGGGCGCTCACCAAGAACGCGGAGAGCGGGGCCGCCGTCCAGGGCGCCTCCACCCTGACCCAGCAGTACGTGAAGAACGTCAACGTGGAGAAGGCCGGCGACGACCCGGACGCGGTGCGCGAGGCGCAGCGCAAGACCCTCGGCCGCAAGATCCAGGAACTCCGGTACGCCATCAAGCTGGAGGAGGACCTGACCAAGGAGCAGATCCTCACCAACTACCTGAACATCACCTTCTACGGCCACCAGGCGTACGGCATCCAGGCCGCCTCCCAGCGCTACTTCAGCAAGGACGCCAAGGACCTCAGCCTGCCCGAGGCGGCGATGCTCGCCGGGCTGGTGCAGAACCCGTCCCAGTACGACCCGAAGCTGCACCCGGTGGCCGCCCAGAAGCGCCGCGACACCGTCATCGACAAGATGGTGGAGAACAAGCACATCACCGCGGAGCAGGCCAGGGAGGCGAAGGCCGCGCCGCTCGGCCTCGTCTACAAGGACCCGCGCAACGGCTGCATCACCGCCGAGGCGGGCATGGGCTTCTTCTGCGACTACGTGCGCCACGTGGTCAAGCAGGACCCGGTGTTCGGCAAGAGCTCGGCCGAGCGCAAGAAGCTCTGGGACACCGGCGGCCTGAACATCCACACCACGCTGGACCCGGACAAGCAGGCCGCGGCCCAGAAGGCCGTCTCCACCAAGGTGTACGTCACCGACCCGGTCTCGGCCGCGATGACGATGGTCGAGCCCGGCAGCGGCAACATCCTGGCGATGGCGCAGACCCGCCCGTACGGCCTGGCCAAGGAGAAGAACGAGACCGTCGTCAACTACAACGTGGACGCGGCGATGGGCGGCGGCATCGGCTTCCAGCCCGGCTCCAACTTCAAGCCGATCGTGGCCGCCGCCGCCCTGGAGGCCGGTCTGTCGCCCACCCAGCGGTACGACTCGCCGAACCGGATGGACTGGCCTTCGATGCGGACCTGCGACGGCACCTGGAAGAACCTCAGCAAGGGGAAGAAGGAGGGGAGCATCCCCAACGAGAGCCCCCAGGAGATCGGCCCGTACGAGCTCAAGCAGGCCATGGCGCTCTCCGTGAACACCTACTTCGTGCAGATGGAGCAGGAGATCGGCCTCTGCGCGGTCAAGCAGATGGCCAACAAGCTGGGCATGGAGGGCAAGGCGGACGGCTCGGCCCTGCAGGAGGTGCCCGCGCTCGGCCTCGGCACCCAGGAGGTCAGCCCGCTGACCATGGCCAACGTGTACGCGACCTTCGCCGCCCGGGGCACCTACTGCGCGCCGCTGGCGATCAACCGGATCACCACCGTGGACGGCGCCGACGTCCCGGTGCCCCAGGCCCGGTGCACCCCGGCGATGTCCGAGAGCACCGCGGACGTGATCAACAGCGTGCTGCTCGGGGTGACCGAGAAGGGCGGCACCGCGCGGGACCTCGGCCTGGACGACGGCCGCCAGATCGCCGGCAAGACCGGGACCACGGACGAGAAGAAGTCGGCCTGGTTCACCGGCTACACCGGCAACCTGGCGGGCTCGGTCTGGCTGGGCAGCCCGGGCACCAAGGTGCCGATGCGCAACATCCGGATCGGCGGCAGGTACCAGGCCGAGGTCTTCGGCGCCACCGGCCCCGGACCGATCTGGCAGCAGGCGATGAGCGACGCCGTCCGGGACATGCCGGAGAAGGCCTTCGCCACCGTCCACATCCCGGACCCGCCCCGGCGGGACGCCAACTGCCCCACCCCCGGCGGCTCGCCGGGCCCGGCCACCTGTGCCGGCACCCCCGCCACCGGCGGCCCGGCGAACACCGGCCGGCCGCGCGGCGCCACCCCGGCGCCCGGCCGCACCGGGCCGTCCGTACCGACCGTGCCGCCCGGCGCCACCGACCCCGAGGACCGGTGAGCCCCGAGGGCCGGTGAAACCCGAGGACCGGTGAACCCCCGGCCCCGCATGAGTACGGGTACTCATGCGGGGCCGCGGCCGTTCGGCGGACGATGACCGCATGCCGCACAGCGTCCTCGGCGTCCCCGCCGTCCTCTGCCCCTCCATCGGCTACCTGGCCGGCTACCTGGTGATCGGCCTGGCCGCCGCCCACGAGCTGCGCGCCGAACCGCGCGCTTCGCCGCGTGCCGAACCGCGCGGCGGGGCGGGCCCGGCGGGCGCCGTGCGGCAGTGGACGGCGGTGGTGTGGACGATGCCGGGCTTCCTGCACGCGATGACCCTCAACCCGTTCCCGGACGGCACGGCGGCCCGCTTCCTGTCCGCCACCGCGCTGGGCGCCGCCGGCAACGCGGCCCTGCTGGCGCTCGGCGCGCACGCCCTGGGGCTGGGCTGAACCCCCGCGACCTGGCCGAACCCGGCCGGGCTAGCGCGCCTCGACCGGCTCGCCGCTGTCCTGGTCGAGGTTGAACACCCGCCGGTAGGAGTCGGTCACCACGGTGATCTGCGAGCGCCCGGTCCAGTTCGCGGTCACCAGCCGGGCGTCGCCCGGGCCCCGGCCGATGTCCGCCAGCGACCAGCGCCGGGCCGACCAGCCCGCACCGCTCTCCAGCAGCACCTGCCAGTGCTCGCCCGCGGCCGACCCGGCGGCGTACGAGCGGTGCACCACGATCAGGGCGTGCTCGGCCCCGGCCGGGGCGTCCTCCCGGCTGCGGGTCTCGGCCGCCGACACCTTGTGCGCGGCCAGCACGCCGGTCAGGAACACCACCCCGGCGGTCACCGTGACCGTCCGGGTGGCCGTCCGCACGGCGGGGCGCGAGTCGCCCAGCCAGGCGGCCGCGATCAGCGCCGCCAGCGCCCCGCCGAGCAGCGGCTCCGGCCGGTTGAGCAGGTCGGCGACCAGCATCCGCCCGCCCGAGCGGCTCTCCCACTGCCCCTCGGTGTAGAGCAGCACGGCGGCCAGCCCGGCGACCGCCAGCAGCCGGACCAGGACGCGCCTGGCCCGGGACGTCCCCCGCTTCATCGTCCCCCGGTCCATCGTCCCCCCGCCCCGGCTTCCCCCGTGGCCGCTTCCCCGGTCACCGCTTCCCCCGTGGTCGCGGTCACAGCTCGGCGAGCAGCTTGCGGCCCTCCGGCCAGTCGCCCAGCCCGGAGTCGGAGTTGAGGTGCCCGTACGCACCCGGCTCGACGTACCGGGCGCCCCAGGCGGCGGCGAACGCGCGGGCCCGCTCGGGGGAGACCCACGGGTCGTCGGTCGAGGAGACCACGACGGACGGGAACGGCAGCCGCTCCAGCGCCACCGGGCGGAAGCCGACCAGCTCCGGGACCTCGGCGGTGTCGACGTCCGCCGGGGCCACCAGCAGCGCGCCCCGGACGGCGGCGGTCCGCTCGGCGGACGCGGTGGCCGCCCAGTGGGCGGCCGTGACGCAGCCCAGGCTGTGGGCGACCAGCACCACCGGGCCCTCGGCGGCGGCCGCTGCCACCGCCGCGTCCACCCGGGCCACCCAGTCCGCCCGCTCCGGGTGGTCCCAGTCCGCCTGCTGGACCCGGCGGAAGGACTCCGGCTCGGCCTCCTCCCAGTGGGTCTGCCAGTGCGCAGGGCCGGAGTTCTGGTAGCCGGCGAGGACGAGGTAGGTGGTGCGGGCGGGCATGGGCTCCTCCGGAGCAGGGCGGTCACGGGCAGCAGGAGTCTAGGCCGCGGGCCGCCGGCCCCCGCAGCCGGGCGGCCGACCGGCGCGCACCCCCCGCAAGCGGCGCACGGTGGTCCGTACGCGCTGTTGCGCGCCCGGTGCGCCCCGTTGCCAACGGTGTCGCCGTACGGGAGGTTGGACCGGGCCCGGGCCGGTCGCCACCGCCCCTCGCCCGTACCCGACCTGAGGCTCGACCACGTGGAGGGATGTCGGCGATGACATCGAAGATCCTGCTCGTCACCGGGGACGCCGCCGAGTCACTGGAGGTGTTCTACCCCTACCAGCGGCTGCGCGAGGAGGGCTACCAGGTCGACATCGCGGCCCCGACCAGGAAGCGCCTCCAGTTCGTGGTGCACGACTTCGTCGAGGGCTTCGACACCTACACCGAGAAGCCCGGCTACACCTGGCCCGCCGACCTGGCCTTCGCCGAAGTCGACCCGGCCGACTACGTGGCCCTGGTCATCCCCGGCGGCCGTGCCCCCGAGTACCTGCGCAACGACCCGGACGTGCGGCGGATCGCCCAGCACTTCTTCGCCGGGGACAAGCCCGTCGCCCAGATCTGCCACGGCCCGCTGATCACCGCCGCCGCCGGCGTCCTGGACGGCCGCCGCAGCTCCGCCTACCCCGCGCTGGCACCGGACATCAGGGCCGCGGGCGCCGAGTTCGTGGACGGCGCGGCGGTGGTGGACGGCGTGGTCGTCTCGGCCCGCGCCTGGCCCGACCACCCGGCCTGGCTGCGGGCCTTCGTCGAGGTCCTGCGCAAGCACGCCCCTGTCACCTGACGCACGCCCCGCCGCTGGTCCCGGAGCCGTACCCCGAGCCGTCCCGGGGTACGGCTCCGGGTTCGTTCGGGGTTCGCTCCGGGTCCGTTCCGGGTCGGACACCGACCAGCGGCCGACG
This sequence comes from Kitasatospora sp. NPDC001547, assembly GCF_042894165.1. Classification (NCBI taxonomy): domain Bacteria; kingdom Bacillati; phylum Actinomycetota; class Actinomycetes; order Kitasatosporales; family Streptomycetaceae; genus Kitasatospora; species Kitasatospora sp. NPDC001547. The sequence continues at coordinate 87,352 of NZ_JBIAVL010000008.1, forward strand.
ACCGCCGCCCGGATCCCTGACACGGTGTCAGAGGCCGGGGCCCGTAACCCGGTCGACCGCCGCCACGACCCAGACCAGGGAGACCGGCATGACCGACGCCCCGACCACTCCGACCACCCGGCGCCGCCGACCGGCCCTGCGCACCGCCGTCGCGGCCGCCGTCGGCGCGGGCCTGCTCCTCGCGCTCGCCCCCGCCGCCGCCGTCGCCCGGCCCGCCGCCGGACCGGGCACCGCCGACTGCGGCGGCCCGCACGGCGGCCGCGCCACCGGCGCCGCCCGGGCCGGCGCCGTCGCCACCCCGGAGCGCCGCGCCGACTGGGAGGCCGCCGACGCCGCCCTCGCCGGGATGACCGGCCCCGGCTACTCGACCTCCGCCCTCGGCGCCGTCCGCGAGGACGGCCGGCTGGTCTGGCGCAACGCCACCGGCGTCACCGAACTCGACGGCGCGCCCGCCGACCCCCGGGGCTCCTTCCGGATCGGCAGCGCCACCAAGCCCTTCGTCGCCACCACGCTGCTCCAGCTGGTCGGCGAAGGGCGGCTGGACCTCGACGACCGCCTGGAGTGCCTGCAGCCGGGCATCGTCCCGAACAGCACCGCGATCACCGTCCGGCAACTGCTCAACCACACCAGCGGCGTCGCCGACTACACCCAGGACCCGGCCTTCGACTTCCGGCGCCCGGAGTGGCTCGACGGCGGCCGCTTCAAGCACTACGGCCTCCGGGACCTGGTCGACATCGCCAAGCGCTACCCGCCCGCCTTCCCGCCCGGCCAGGACTGGCAGTACTCCAACACCAACTACATCCTGATCGGGATGATCATCGAGAAGCTCACCGGCCGCGGCTGGAACGAGGAGGTGACCCGCCGGATCATCCGCCCGCTCGGCCTCACCGGCACCTGGATGCCCGGCGACTCGCCCTTCCTCCCCGGCCCGCACGCCCACGGCTACTACAAGTCCGGCACCGGCCCGGTCGACGTCACCCTGTTCAACCCCTCGATGGCCGGCCCGTCCGGCGCCGGCGTCTCCACCACCGCCGACCTCACCGCCTTCCTCCACGCCCTGCTCGGCGGCCGCCTGCTGCGCCCCGCCGAACTCGCCGCCATGCGGCAGACCACCGACCACGGCGAGGGCCGGACCTACGGCCTCGGACTGCAGCGGCTGGACACGCCCTGCGGCTCCTTCTGGGGCCACGCCGGCGGCATCCCCGGCTACAGCACCATGCTGCTCGGCTCGGCGGACGGCAGGCGCGAGTTCGCCGGGAGCGCCACCGTCTACGACGCCCCGGACGAGCCCGCCAACGCGGCCTGGCAGAAGGTCTTCGTCACCGCCCTGTGCGGACCCCGGCCCGGAGCCGCCGGAACCGACCTCGCCCGCACGGCGCCGTGACCGACCCCCTACGCTGACCCGCGACCCGGGGGCACGTCCGGCGACCGGCGCCGCGCACCCGGCGGCAACCGTCGGACCCGCCCCACCGGCCACCGTCACCAGGAGGACGAGACATGGCAGAGCCGCTGATCGCCGCCGTCGCGGGCAGGACACCCGCCGTCGACCCGGGCGCCTTCGTGGCGCCGAACGCCGTCGTGGTCGGGAACGTCGCCGTCGCCGCCGGCGCGAGCATCTGGTACGGCGCGGTGCTGCGCGGCGACGCCGAGTCGATCAGCGTCGGCGCGGGCAGCAACATCCAGGACAACTGCACCCTGCACGCCGACCCCGGCTTCCCGCTGGTGGTCGGCGAGCGGATCTCGGTCGGCCACAACGCCGTGCTGCACGGCTGCACCGTCGAGGACGACGTCCTGGTGGGCATGAACGCCACCGTGCTCAACGGCGCCCGGATCGGCACCGGCTCGCTGGTCGCGGCCGGAGCGGTGGTGCCGCAGGGCATGGTCGTCCCGCCCGGCTCGCTGGTCGCCGGCGTCCCGGCCAAGGTCCGCCGCGAGCTGACCGAGGACGAGAGGTCGGGCATCAAGGCCAACGGCGCCGGCTACCAGCTGCTCGCCGACGCCCACCGGGAGGCCCAGGAGGTCCAGGAGGTCTAGGAGCCTCCCGGAGGGCCTCAGGCCGTGGCGATCGCGGCCGCCGCCGGTTCCGCCGCCACCGGGGCGGGCCGCCGGCGGTCGGCCACCCAGGCGAGCACCGCGATCAGCGTCCCGGCGGCGGCCAGGCCCGCGCCGACCAGCGTCGGCGAGGTCCAGCCGAACCCGGCGGCCAGCGCCAGCCCGCCGAAGTACGCGCCCTGGGCGTTGGCCAGGTTGAAGGCGCCCTGGACCGTCGCCGAGGCCAGGGTCGGCGCGCTGCGCGCCTTCTGCAGCACCAGGGTCTGCACGGCCGGCACGATGGCGAAGCCGAACAGCCCGATCAGCACCACCGTGACGGCCGCCGACCAGCGGGCGTGCGCGGTCACCGAGAACAGCGCCAGGGTGGCGGAGAGCAGCACGAAGGCCACGCAGACGGTGGGGCGCAGCGCCCGGTCGGCGGCGAACCCGCCCAGCACGTTGCCGATCGTCATGCCGACCCCGAACAGCGCCAGCACCAGGGTCACCGAGCCGGTGGCGTACCCGGAGACCTCGGTGAGCAGCGGCGCGATGTAGCTGTAGCAGGCGAAGAAGCCGCCGCAGCCGAACACCACGGTGGCCAGCGCCAGCCAGAGCTGCCCGCTGCGCAGGGCCCGCAGTTCGTGCCGCAGCCCGGACTGGCCGGGGGAGGGGAGTGCGGGCACCAGCCGGGCGATGGCGGCCGTCCCGGCGGCCGCGATCAGCACCACCACCAGCATGGTCGCCCGCCAGCCCAGGTGCTGGCCGAGCAGGGTCGCGGCCGGGACGCCGACGATGTTGGCGACGGTCAGCCCGGAGAACATCACGGCCACCGCCCGGGCCCGCCGGTCCGGCGCGACCAGCTCGGCCGCCGCCACCGCGCCGGCCCCGAAGAAGGCACCGTGCGGCAGCCCGGTGACCAGCCGGGCGGCGGCCAGCGTCCAGAACTCCGGGGCCAGCGCACACAGCAGGTTGCCGGTCGCGAACAGCCCGGCCAGCGACACCAGCACCGCCTTGCGCGGCCGCCCGGCGGCCAGCGCGGTGAGCAGCGGCGCACCGACGACCACGCCCAGCGCGTACGCCGAGATCAGCCAGCCGGCCTGGGGGATGGACACGTGCAGACTGTCGGCGACCTGGGGGAGCAGCCCCATGGCGGCGAACTCGGTGGTTCCGATGGCGAACGCGGTGACGGCCAGCGCGAGCAGCGCGAGAGGCAAGGGGATGACTCCGGAGTGACGCCGACGGACCAAGGGAGCGCGCGGCGGGGGGATGAGGAGAACGGATTCGTTCGTCCGGCATCCTAATCCGGTCGGATGGCGTCGCCGTGAGGTGCGGGTGACGAACGGGGGTCGCCGACGCGGCTCCCGCGCGCGAGACTGGGAGCATGTGCCGCAACATCAAGACGCTGCGACCCCCCGTCACCCCCGACGCCGACGAGGAGGACTTCCACGCCGCCGCGCTGCAGTACGTCCGCAAGGTCTCCGGGTTCCGCGCCCCCGCGGCGCACAACCGGGAGGCCTTCGACCGCGCGGTGGAAGCGGTGGCGGAGGCCACCGCCCGGCTGCTGGCCGAGCTGGAGGTCCGCGGCTCGCACACCCGGGCCGCCGAGCCCGCCGAGGCCGTCGGGTAGGCAGGAGCAGGTGCGATGAACCCCGCCGAGCGCTACGCCCTCACCTTCCCCGGTACCCCGGGCACCCAGGCCCCGCAGGACGTCGTGGTGGTCAGCCGCACCGACGCCGCGGGCCCGGGCGGCCACCCGGTGTACGAGGACGAGAGCGGGATCGTCCGGGCCGAGATCAGCGACGCCGGCGAGGTCCGGATGCTCGCCAGCGGCGGCCACCAGAGCCCGCACGTGCCGGTGCACGCCCAACCGCTGCCCTGACCGCCGGTGCCCTGCCCGAGGCTGCCGTGACCGGCGCGGCACCGACCGCTGCCGTGCACCGACCGCTGCCGTGCGCCGACCGCCACGGTGCGGACCGTCGGTCCGTGCCGGGAAGCGCGGGCGCGGCCTCCCCGAGTCGGGCACAATCGCCATATGACCACAGCGAGTTGGCAGGGCGTCGTCATCGCCGAGAGCGACGACACGGTCGTCGTCGAGGGCAACCACTACTTCCCGGCCGAGGCGGTGCGCAGCGAGTACCTGCGGCCCTCGGACACCACCACGGTGTGCGGTTGGAAGGGCACCGCCGACTACTACACCCTGGAGGTGGACGGGCGGACCAACCCGGACGCCGCCTGGTTCTACACCGACCCGAAGCCCGAGGCCGAGCACGTGCGCGGCCGGGTGGCCTTCTGGCGGGGGGTGGAGGTCGTCGAGTAGGCGGCCCCGGTCGGTGCCGTCGTCGCGAAAGGGGTACCGGATTCCCATGGCAGTCTTCCGCAGGCCGGGCCGCTCCCGGCCGTCCGCCGAGCCCGAACCGACGGCGCCCGATCCGACGGCACCCGATCCGGTGGTGCCCGTCCTGACCGAGCGGCTCGTCGAACTGGTCGAGGAGTCCGAGCAGCCCGTCGGCAGGGGCCCGGGCGCCGAGTACGCGGCGAAGCAGCGCGGCCGCGGCCGGGCCGTGGTGCTGCACGGCGCCCGGCTGCTCGGCCACGGCGGCCGGGCCGCCGCCAGGGGAGCGGCCAAGGGCGCCGCGTACGGCGGCAAGGCCCTGACCGAACAGCTGGTGCAGGCCGCGCCGCGGATCCCGGTGCGCGACCTCGCCACCCTGCGGGCGCAGCACCCGGGGGCGGCCTTCCCTGAGGAGCTGGCCGACGTGCTGGTCACCGGCGCCGTCCGGGCCTCCAGCGCGCTCGGCGCGGGCGTCGGCGCGGCGGCGATGCTGCCGGTGCCGCCCGCGATGCCGCTGGAGATCGCGGCCGAGACGCTCGCGGTGGCGGCCGTGGAGGTCAAGCTGATCGCCGAGCTGCACGAGGTCTACGGCATCCCGGCGCAGGGCACCGCCACCCAGCGGGGCGGCGCCTACCTCGGCGCCTGGGCCAACCGCCGCGGGATCGACGCCGGCCTGCTGGTCCGGCCGGCCGGCTTCGCCGCGCTGGCGATCAGCTCGGAGGTGCGCCAGCAGGTCCGCCGCCGGCTGACCCGCAGCTCGCTGCGCCACCTGCCGGCGGTCACCCCGCTGCTGGTCGGCGCCGGCATCGGCGCCACCATGAACCGCCGCGACACCCGCCGGCTGGCCGACGAGGTGCGCGAGGACCTGCGCAGGCGCCGCCCGGCGGACGGCGCCTACTGGGCCGCGGCCGCGCCCGCCCCGAAGGGCGGCACGGCTCCGTAGCGGCGGGGAGTGCCGGGAAACGGCGCGCCCGGGACCGGTCACCGGTCCCGGGCGCGCCGCGCTGCCGCTGTTCCCCGAGGTTCCTGGAGAGGTTCCCGGAGGTTCGGGTTTCCTAGGGTTTCGGCAGTGCCGGGGCACCCGCGCCCCGGCCGGCCTTGACGCCGTTCACCATCGCCTGGTGGATCGCCCGTGCGGTGGTCTCGTCGTCCGCCGGCACCGGGCTGCCGGCGACCGTGTACCAGTCCAGCGCGCCGGTGTACTGGACGGTCAGCCTCGCCTCGCCGTCCACCCACGTGGTGTGCACGGTGAGGTCCCCGGAGATCGGACCGATCTCGGTGGTGGTCACCCCGCCGGGGCCGCTGATGATCGATTGGGTGGTCCAGGTCGCCCACGACGCGCGCGGGTCCGCGGGCGGCCGGGCCTGGCGGTTGCCTGGGTCGTGTTCGGTCATGCGCCTATCCTCCCCCCGCGGGTGGTCCGCCGTCGGAGCGGCGGCACCCGCGGTCGCGGCGACCGCCCGGTCCCACCGGGCGGTCGAGTCGGTACGGCGGACGGTCAGCCGCGCCGGCCGGGTTCGTCCAGGATGGGGCTGCCCTCCGCCTGGGAGGTGTCCTGCGCGTGCAGGTTCTGCATCGAGGGGATGCCCTCCTCGGGTTCCGCGGCGCGGATGTCGTCGTCGTCCTCGGTGCTCACCTTGGACCGGTCGCTCATGTCGGTCATCGCGGGCTCCGTCTCCTTTGGCCGGCCGGGGCGCGCCGGGCCGGAGGCGCGGCGGGGCCGGTGGTGTCTCTTCGCCCCTCCAGCCTGCCCCCGCCCCGGCGCGGGGGCCAGCCGGGTGACCCGCGAAGCGTCCGCCGGCCCCGCTCCGCGGTCACCAGGTGACGGGCAGCGACCGCATGCCGTAGATGAACGAGTCGGTGCGGAACGCCAGCTCGGCGCGCGGCACCGCCAGCCGCAGCCCGGGCAGCCGCCGGAACAGCGTCGCCAGCGCGATCTGGAGCTCGGCGCGGGCCAGCGGCTGGCCGAGGCACTGGTGCACGCCGAAGCCGAAGGCCATGTGCCGCCGGGCGTCCCGGTCGAGGTCCAGCTCGTCGGCCGGCAGCCGGCCGGGGCCGCCGAACACCTCCTCGTCCCGGTTGGCGGTGGAGAGCATCGCGATCACGCCCTCCCCGGCCCGGACCGTCGTGCCGCCCAGCTCCACGTCCTCCAGCGCCACCCGGGGCACCCCGGTGTGGACGATGGTGAGGTGGCGCAGCAACTCCTCCACCGCGCCGGGCAGCGCGGCCGGGTCGGCCAGCCTGGCGACCTGCTCGGGCCGGTCCAGCAGCAGGGCGGTGGAGAGCGCGATCATGTTGGCGGTGGTCTCGTGCCCGGCGATCAGCAGCAGGATGCCGGTGGCGGCGGCCTCGCGCGGGGTGAGGTCGTCCCGGGCGGCGAGCCGGCTGAGGATGTCGTCCCGCGGCTCCTCCCGCTTGCGGGCCGTCAGCGCCTCCAGGTACTGAAGCAGCTCGTCCTGGGCCTCGAGCAGCCGCTCGAGCGTGCTGGTGTTGCTGAGCAGGGTACGGCTGACGCTCTGGAAGAACTCGCGGTCCTCGTACGGGACGCCGAGCAGCAGGCAGATCACCAGCGAGGGGACGGGCAGCGCGAAGTCGGCGACCAGGTCGGCCTCGGCGCGGCCCTCGGTCATCGCGTCCAGCGCCTCGTCCACGATCCGCTGGATGTCCGGGCGCATCGCCTCGACCCGTTTGACCAGGAAGTCCCCGGTGACCATCCGGCGCAGCCGGGCGTGCTCGGGGTCGTCGAGCCGCAGGAAGGTCGGGTTCTCGGCGATCCGTTCCCGGCTGCCGGCGACCAGCAGCGGGAAGGACGGGTGGCGCACGTCGGCGCTGAACCGGCGGTCGGACAGGATGGTGCGGACCTCGGCGTAGCCGGTGGCCAGCCAGCAGGACTCGCCCCCGGGCAGGTCGGCGCGGGTCAGCGGGGCGGTGGCGGCGGCCTCGGTGTACGCGGGCGGCGGGCCGAACGGGCAGCCGGCGGAGTGCGGGGCCGGGAGCGGGACGGCGGGGGCGGTGGGTGTGCTCGTCAAGGCGGGGTCTCCTTGCGTCGCGATGGTTCTCCGGTGGGGGTGGTGTGGTGGCCGGACGGCCCGTCAGACGGGCTGTGCCCCGGCCTGCTCGGCCGCTGCCGGCTCGTCCTCGACCACGGTGATCGCGCCGCCCGGGCAGAGCTGGGCGGCCAGTCTGAGATCGTCGAACTGGTCCGGCCGGAAGGTGGTCTGACGGAGTCTCACCAGACTGTCGTCGTCGTCCTGGTCGAAGACCTCGGGAACGTTCGTGACGCACATCCCGGAGCTGCAGCAGCGGTCCCGGTCGACACTCACCCGCATGGTCGGGCACCTCTCGCCAGTGCGCCGCCGGCTGCCCGGCGGCCGCCTCCCGTTGTCATTGCCAACCTAACCGCCGCTGATCCGTCCACGGAGGGTGCGGTGGCGGGATCGCCGAGAATGGCCGATTCGGTTCGCGCCGGAGCGGCCGGGTGGCGGGGCAGGTTTGAATCGACGTCACCCGGGCGAGCGTCGGGTGCCGCAGCCCCTTCCCTCGGCTCTCCTCACCCGGCCCCGACCCGGCTCACAGCCCCTCGGCGGCGGCGATCTCCCGTACGGTCGCGACGGTGTCGGCCTCGTCGGCGGCCTTGTCCGGCCGGTAGCGCACCACCCGGGCGAACCGCAGGGCGAGGCCGGCCGGATAGCGGGGGCTGCGCTGCAGCCCGTCGAACGCGATCTCGACGACCAGTTCCGGCCGGACCCGCACCGTCCAGGCGTCCCGCCCGGTCTCCCGGGCCAGCAGTTCGGCGGTCTGCCAGGCGAGCGTCTCGTCGGTCAGGCCCTTGAAGGTCTTGCCCAGCATCACCCACGGGCCCAGCCCCGGCTCACCCGCCGCCCGGGCGCCCAGGTGCAGGTTGCTGAGGAAGCCGTGCCGGCGCCCGCTGCCCCACTCGGCGGCCAGCACCACCAGGTCCAGGGTGTGCCGGGGCTTCACCTTGATCCAGCCCGCGCCGAGCCGGCCGGCCGCGTACGGGACCGCCGGGTCCTTCACCAGCACGCCCTCGTGGCCGAGCGCCAGCGTCTCGCGGAAGAAGGCCAGCGCCCGGTCGCGGTCGCCGGTCTCGACCCGGGCCACCCGCAGGCCGTCCGGCACCGCCTCCTCCAGCGCCGCCCAGCGCTCCCGGCCGGGGCGGTCCACGAGGTCCTCGCCGTCCCGGTGCAGCAGGTCGAAGAAGTAGGCGTCCAGCGGGACTTCGGCGCGCAGCCGGTCCGGGTCGCGCCGGGAGGCGGTGCGCGCGGCGGTCTCCTGGAACGGGCGCGGCCGGCCGTCCGGACCGAGCGCGACCGCCTCGCCGTCCAGCACCGCCGAGCGCAGCGGCAGCGCCAGCGCGGCCTCGACCACCTCGGGGACGCGCGCGGTGATGTCGTCCAGGCCGCGGGTGAACACCGCGACCTCCGTGCCGTCCCGGTGCACCTGCAGCCGGATGCCGTCCAGCTTCCACTCCAGCGCGGCCGGACCGGTGCGCTCCAGCGCCGTGGCCACGTCCGGCGCGGAGGCGGCCAGCATCGGCCGCACCGCCCGTCCGACCTCCAGCCGGAACGCCGCCAGTGCCGCCTCCCCGCCGGTCAGCGCCGCCTCCGCCACCGCCCGGGCCGACCCGCGGAACATCAGCGCCCGCCGCACCGCCGCCGCCGGCACCCCGGCCGCCTGGGCGACGGCGTCCCCGACCACGGCGTCCAGCGCCCCCTGCCGCAGGTCCCCGACCAGCACCGCTCGCAGGAACCCCTGCTCCACCTCTGTCGCCCGGGCGAACAGCCCGTGCAGCAGCCGCCGCCGCTCCGCCTGTGCCCCCGCCCCGTGCACGCCGGCGATCCGCTCCAGCTCCCGCTCCACCTCCCGCACACCGAGCGACGCCTCCACCGCGGGCTCCGGCAGCCCCCGCAGCGCCGCCGGCCCGATCCCGGTCCGCAACCGCTGCGACTCCCCGGACAGCAACGCCACCGCCGCCGGCCCGTCCACCGGCCCCAGGCCCCGCAGACACCCGGCCAGCAACCCCGTCTTCGCCCGCCGCCCCGCCTCCGCCGCCACCTCCCGCGACACCGACGCCAACCGCGACAACCCCGCCACACCACCACCTCCGCCCTCAGCATCGGCCCCCACCCCGCCCCCCGCACGGCGGCCCCGCCCCTGGGGCCGGCGGTCGCACCGCCGACGCCGCCCGGGGCGTGCTCCGCCAGTAGGGGGACGCGAGGACGACCGGGCAGGACGCCCGCCCACCTGCCCGGGTCGCCACGTGCCGCCCTCCGTCTGCACTTCCGCAGCAAGGCGGACCCAGCTCCGGGCCGGGGTGCCGGGAGCCTCCCGGGCGGCCCCGGTGAGGGGCTACCCCGGATCGGCACGGCTACGCCGGCCGCTGTTCCTCCACCTGATCGGCGTAGGAGTCGCTTCCCCTCCTCGACCGCCTCTGCCGGCAGGGAGCCTTCGGGCCCAGGGCGGCGACGGCCGCGCGCTATGAACTGCGAAGTACGGGATCGATCTCCGCCAGGATTCCGTGCAGCTGACGAGCCCCCAGGGCGACCCGATCGTCGCCGTCCCGCGACATCTCCTCACACAGCCGCATCGCGGCGTCCCGGTCGTCGGAGAAGATGCCGAACACGTCGTGGACGGCGGTGTGGATCCAGTCGGTGTGATGCGGACCGGCGACGGCCAGCGCGGACGCGACTACCGTCAGCCCGGCTCCGTCCTTCCGCCGGAGCAGGGCTTCCACGGTCCGTCGGGTGACGAAGGTGTCACCCGGGTCGAGCACGAGCTCCAGCAGTGGTCCCACGGCCTCCCACATCTCGGCGAACCCCGCGAGGCCGTGACCGGCGTCCGCCCGGTCGCGGTGGTCGTGACTCCGCCCGAGTTCTCCGAGCGCCACGACGGTCGCGTGCCGCAGGCCACTGTCCATCTGCTCGTCCGCCCCTCCTGCGGTTCCGGGAAAACTACCATCGGGGCGCTTCGGCAAGGTGCCGCGGTGGCGTGGGGGGTGGGCGGTCTTGGCCGGGGCGGTGGTCGGCGGCGGGGTGACGGGGCGGCATGCTGAGGGCTCGCATTCGCCCGCTGAGCGACGGAGACCGAGATGAGTGAGACCCCCACGACCCGCTGGAGCGTCGGCGCGCCCGAGCCCGGTGACTACGCCGCCTGGCGTGAACTCTTCCGTGGGTACTGCGAGTTCTACCGGGTGCCGATACCGGAGGAGAAGGCCGAGCTGGTGTGGTCCTGGCTGATGGACCCGGGGCACGAGCTGGCGGGCCTACTGGTCCGGGACGGGGACGGTGGACCGGTCGGGCTCGCCCACTACCGGCCGTTCGCGCGACCGTTGCACGGGGCGGTCGGGTGCTTCCTGGACGACCTGTTCGTCGCGCCGGAGGTCCGGGGCGGCGGGGCGGTGGACGCGCTGTTGGGCCGCCTGCGGGAAATCGCGGCGGAACGCGGGTGGAACACCGTCCGCTGGATCACCTCCGAGGACAATTACCGGGCCCGCGGCAAGTACGACCAGGTCGCCACCCGGACCAGGTTCCTCACCTACGACATGGCTCCGGAGGCCCCGGTCGGCTGAGGTCGCGGCCCGACCGCCGGACATTCGTTCGGAATTTCTGTTATCGGCGCCCCGCCGGGAGGTCTCCCCAGTGTCGGCACCCGACCAGTCGACCCGGAACAGAAAGCGTGGCCACGTGAACAGCGACGACAGGACGACCATCCTCCCGGCGATCGGAGGCGGCGCCGGCGACGACAGCGGGAGCGGAACCCGTGGCCGCTCGGGCGGCCGGGCGGCGCGGCGGGCTGCCGAGCGGCACGCCGGCCGGGGGCGGCGGGCGCGGCGGCGCGGCGGGATCGTGCCGGTCACCGCGGTCGTCGCCGCCGTGGCCGGTACCGGGCTGTTCGCCGCGCTGGCCGGCGCGGGCTACGCGGCGTACGGCGGCAAGCAGACCGACCGCGACATGGCCGGCCAGTCGCTGGCCGCCGACGCGCTGATCTCCGCGGAGCTGGGCACCCACGAGGGCATCCAGGTGCCCGGCACCGGGGGGACGAACCCGGACGTCCCGCCGCCGGCCGCCCCCGCTGCCCCCACCACGGACCCGGCGGCCGTCCCGAGCGCCCTGGCCGCGCCGACCGCGACCGCTCCGGCCGCCCCGACGGCCGTGGCCGTCGCCACCCCGACCGCCGTCCCCACCCCCGCGGCCTCCACGGTCAAGCCGACCCCGAGCGCCACCCGCTCCGCCACCGCCGCCCAGCCCGCGCCCAAGCGGGCCACCGCGGCCCCGCCGGCGGGCGGGGGCGCGTCTCCGTCGTACGCCCAGCAGGTCGTGGACCTGGTCAACGTCGAGCGTTCCAAGGCCGGCTGCGGTCCGGTCAGTGCCGAGCCGCGGCTGGCGAGCGCGGCCCAGTCGCACAGCGACGACATGGCCGACCGCGGCTACTTCGACCACGCCAGCCCCGAGGGCAACCACGCCGACCACCGGATCGAAGCGGCCGGCTACAGCTGGAGCACCTGGGGCGAGAACATCGCCCGGGGCCAGAAGGACCCGGCCGCGGTGATGGTGTCCTGGATGAACAGCCCGGGCCACCGGGCCAACATCCTGAACTGCTCGTTCAAGCAGCTCGGCGTGGGCGTGCGGACCGGCACCAACGGCCCGTGGTGGACCCAGGTGTTCGCCGCCCCGGCGTGAACCGGCCGCGGCTCGCACCCGACGGCTCCGGTTCTCCGGGCCCCGGCCCGGTCTGACCCCCGGACCGGGCCTGCCGATCCGGGCTGATCGTTCCGGTCCGATTTTCCGATTCCGTGCACATTGTTGTTATCTGATCACTCCCCACGGGTCTCCGAGGAGGCAGCGGCGGACGGAAACACGGCAAGACGGAGTGCGGACCATGAACGCTGATGTGCAGAACAGGACCGGGACCACCCTGGTGCTCGCGGCGCAGGCAGGTGACCGGCAGGCCCAGGAGGCGCTGGTCGCCACCTGGCTGCCGCTCGTCTACAACGTGGCCGGCCGCGCCCTCGGCGGCCACGCCGACGTGGACGACGTCGCGCAGGAGACCATGATCCGGGCCCTGGACGGCCTGGACGGGCTCCGCGAGCCGGAGTCCTTCCGGTCCTGGCTGGTCGCCATCACCATGAACCAGGTGCGCCGTCGACACGCCGCCGGCCAGCAGCAGCCGACCGTCGGCGGCCTGGACGAGACCTGGGAGGTCCCCGACCCGCGGGCCGACTTCACCGACCTCACCATCCTGCGCCTCGGCCTGTCCGGCCAGCGCCGCGAGGTGGCCGAGGCGACCCGCTGGCTGGACCCCGACGACCGCGAGCTGCTCGCCCTCTGGTGGCTGGAGGCAGCCGGCGAGCTGACCCGCGCCGAACTCGCCGAGGCCCTCGACCTGAGCCCGCAGCACACCGCCGTGCGCGTGCAGCGGATGAAGAAGCAGCTCGAAGCGGGCCGCGTCGTCGTCCGCGCGCTCGGCGCCTACCCCCGCTGCCCCGGGCTGACCGAGCTCACCGCGGGCTTCGACGGCACCCCGAACTCGGTCTGGCGCAAGCGCATCGCCCGCCACATCCGCGACTGCTCCGACTGCGGCGGCCTCGGCCGGGACCTGTTCCCCGCCGAAGGGCTGCTGGCCGGCCTCGCCCTGGTGCCGATCCCGCTGGACGCGCCCGTACTGCTGCACTTCCAGCACACCGCGGCCGCCGTCGCGTCCTCGACGACCGCCACCGGAGCGGGCTCCGGTGCGGGTATCGGAACGGGCGGCGGCGCAGGCGGCGGAACCCACGCCGGAGCCGGTGCGCACGCGGGAGGGCACGGCGGCTGGGCGGGCACCGCTGCCCGCAAGGCCGTCCTGGCGAGCGGCGCGGCCGCGGCCGTCGCCGTGACCACCCTCGCCCTGGTCTGGCCGCAGGCCGGCGAGCCGCCGCAGCCGACGGCCCCGGAGCCCACTGCCCCGGCCGCGGCCCAGGACACCCCGACCGCTGCCGCCGCACCCGCCACCGCCACCCCGGTGCCGACCCCGACACCCGCGGAGAGCCCGACGCCGACGGCGACGCCCACCCCGACGCCGACCGTGACTCGCAGCGCCACCGCGACACCGCAGCCCAACCCGGAGCGCCAGCTGGTCGACCTGGTCAACGCCGAACGCGCCAAGGCCGGTTGCACCCCGCTGCGGATCGACCCCCGGCTGCACGGCACGGCGCAGAAGCACGCGGAGGACATGGCCACCCGCGGCTTCTTCGACCACGTCAACCCGGACGGCGTCCGGACGGAGGCCCGGATCACCGCCGCCGGCTACCGCTGGTCCCAGTGGGGCGAGAACCTCGACCGGGGCCCGACCACCCCGGCCGCCGTCTTCGCCCGCTGGATGGACGGCGGAATCCACCAGTCCAACATGCTCGACTGCGGATTCAAGGACATCGGCGTCGGCTTCGCCACGAGCTCGGCCGGCACCCCCCACTGGACCCAGGACCTCGGAGCCCCGCTGTCCTGAACCCCGCTGTCCTGAAGCCCGGCCGACGGCGACCGGGCAGCGGTGACCGGCCGGAGGCCGTGGGGACTACGCGGGCGTGGCCGCCACCAGGCCGTCCGCCGACCCGGTCACATAGCCGGTGGCCTCCCCGAGGACACCGCCCGCGTCACCGACCTGCCCGGGCGCCACGTCCGTGGCACTGCTCAGCGGCCCGGGCAGCCCCTCCTGCCCGCCCACGGCACTGGCGTGCGCACTCGGCGCGGTGAGGGAGGCCACGACACCCACGGCGAGCGAGGCGACGGCAAGCATGCTGCGCTTCTTCATGGCCGGTCCAACGACGCTGCGCCGGAAGGGTTACGGCCTACCGCGGCCCCACCCGCCCCACCGGGCCCCACCATGCCCGACCGCGGCGTCAGGCCCGGTAGAACGTTCGCCCGGCGGCACCCGAGGAGACCGACCACACCTCGGTTATGAGCCCACCGCTGAGCCGCAGGGTGTCCGTCCCGCTGCGCGCCGTCACACCACCCTCGCCGTCCGGGAAGCTCGCCCGGTACGGCCGGGCCACCAGGCCGGACAGCGCGCCGTCGACCGACTCCACGTCCACCACCGGGACGCCCTCGGCCTCGAACCGCAGCCCCGGCCGCCCGGCGCGCCACCGCCCGATCAGCTCCGCCAGCCCGGCCGGCGTCCGCACGCCGTCGAACGCCTCCGTGCCCGCCTGCGCGTACCGCAGGGTGAAGTCGGGCGCCATGATCTCCTCGGCCGGCCCCGACTCACCGTTCCACAGAGCCGTCCAGCGGTCGTAGACCCCGGCCCCGGCCTCCCGCAGTTCGCCGCCCGTCAGCTCGACGCCCGCCTGCGCGCCACCCGTCAGATGGCCACCCGTCAGATCGACACCCATCACTGAACCCCCGTTCGTTCCCGATCGTGCTGGGGACGCTAGCACCGGGGACTGACAATCCGGCCGGGAGTCCTGCCGCCCGCTCACCGGCGGGGGCGCGGGGGAACGTTGGACGGCCCGCGAGCCGACCGGGGCTGTGCCGGGCGGCGGGCGGGCCGTGGGAACCACCATGGCCCCACCAGCCCCTGTCGGTCAGGGGCGTGCGAGGGGTGATCGGACGCACGGCGGCGCGCCGGGCGTGCACCAGCAGCCCCAGCCGCGCCGTTCAGAGCGTCCCGGAGCCCCGCGCCACCCCGGGCCCGCCGGCCACTGCGGCCCCACCCTCCCGGACCCGCGCCCCGGGAGCCGACACCCCCGGAGCGGCGCCCAGTCGGCCCACCGGGCCCACCACCCAGTCCGGATGCCCCGGCATCGGCGGCGTCCGCAGCCCGTACAGCCAGTCGTCGAGGAAGCCCCGCAGGTCCTGCCCGGACACCGCCGAGGCCGTCCGCACGTAGTCCTCGGTGGTCGCGTTCCCGTACCGGTACGTGCGCAGGAAGGTGCGTTCGATCCGGTCGAAGGTCTCCGCCCCGACCTTCTCCCGGAGCGCGAACAGCACCAGCGCGCCGCCCGTGTAGCGCTGGCTGTCGAAGAGGTCGGCGGCGGTGGGGGAGGCCACCGGCCCGGAGTCGTGCCGCCACTGGTCGCCCAGGCCGTAGAGGTAGCGCATCCGGTCGACCAGCGTGGTGTACCCCCAGGCGTCCGGCCAGCCGCGCTCGTAGCGGTAGGCCAGGCCGTAGAAGTCGGCGTGGCCCTCGTTGAGCCAGAGGTCGGACCACCGGGCGGGGGAGACGCTGTTGCCGAACCAGGAGTGCACCAGCTCGTGCATCATGTGCGAGCCGATCGCCGGCTCCGGCTGCCGCAGGAAGTTCGGCTTGTAGAGGGTGAGCGTCTGGGTCTCCAGGCCGGTGAAGGCGAACGCGGCCGGGTCGTCGGTGTTGACCGGCAGGATCCCGTACGTCTCGAACGGGAACGGCCCCAGGTGCGCTTCGGCCCAGGCGAGTTGGCCGGGGGTGAGGGCGAGCGCCGGCTCCAGCTCGGCGGCGCGCGCGGTCGGCACCACGTCCCGCAGCCGCAGGCCGTGCGGGCCGGTGCGCTCGCGCACCGTGTAGTCGCCGACCGAGACCTGCACCAGCTCGGTGGCCATCGGCTCGCGCGAGACGTACCGGCGGGTGGTGCGGCCGTCGCCGTGCCGCTCGGTGGCCGCCAGCTCCCCGTTGGCCACGCCGAGGAGGCCGTCCGGGGCGGTCACCGCGATGGTGAACCGCGCCTTGTCGCTCGGGTGGTCGTTGCACGGGAAGACGGTGTGCGCGCTGTTCGGCTGGCCGGCCACCGCGAAGCCGTCCGGCGTGGGGACCCAGCCGGTGTGCGGCAGCGGGGCGCGCGGGTCGGCGGTGTACTCGACGGTCAGCCGGGTGACGCCGCCCGGGAGGAACGGCCTGGCCGGGGTGACCGTCAGCTTCTCGTCGTGGGCCGCGAACTCCGCCGGCCGCCCGTCGACCCGGACGGCGCGCACGGTCAGTCCGAGCGCGTCCAGCTCCAGCCGGGCCAGCGCGCGGTCGGGCCGTACGGTCACCACGGCGGTGCCGTCCACCGTCCGGCTCCCGGCCCGGTAGTCGAAGGCCAGGTCGTACCCGAGCGCCTGGTACCCGGCGTTCCCGAGCGAGGGGAAGACCGGATCGCCCAGCCCGTCGGCGGCCCCGGCCGTCGGCACGCTCGCGGACAGCAGCACCGCGCTGAGCGCGAGCGACGGGACGAGACCGGCGCGGGGCCTGACCATGGGTGATCACCGCACTTCGGGAGCGGGAGCGGAGGCGGGGGCCGCCGGGACGGAAGGCCCGGCCACGGATGCTAGTGGACCGCCCGACCACCCCGGGCGCGATCGGCCCGGTTCGACGACGCACCGTGGTCCCCCGGACGGCCCACGGTGATGGCGGTCCACCCCCGCGCGCTCTAACGTCAGGAGTGCACCTTCCCCTGACGGACGGTGCCACGGCCGTCGGAACACCTGGCCAGGTCCGGCGGCCGTACTTCTGTGCCCTGGCGCCGCGCGCCCGGAGGCAACCCGTAGGCTGGCAGCCGAGACGACGCCCGCGTACCGGATGCCAGGAGCCGCCGTGACCAGCCCCGAATCGCCCGTTCTGGTGATCGGCGAGTGCGTCGCCGACATCGTCCGTACGGGTGAGGCCCCGGACCGGGTGCACCCCGGCGGCAGCCCCGCGAACGTCGCCTACGGCCTGGCCCGGCTGGGCCGCCCGGCCACGCTGCTCACCGAACTGGGCCCGGACGCCAACGGCCGGCTGATCCGCCGGCACCTGGAGTCGGCGGGCGTGCGGGTGGAGGCGGTCGAGGCCTCCCGGACGCCCTCGGCGGTGGTCGAGCTGGACGGTCAGGGCCGGGCCCGCTACTCCTTCGACATCCGCTGGACGCTGCCGCCGACCGAACCCGCCGAGCCGCCCGCGGCGATCCACGTCGGCTCGATCGCCGCGGTCACCGAGCCCGGCGCGTCATCGGTGCGGGCGCTGGTGGAGCGCTGGCGCGGGCGGGCGCGGATCAGTTACGACCCCAACGTGCGCCCGGCGCTGATGGGGGACCGGGCCGAGGCAGTGCGCCGGGTCGAGGGCCTGGTGGCGCTGAGCGACCTGGTCAAGGCCAGCGACGAGGACCTCGCCTGGCTCTATCCGGGTGAGCCGCCCGAGGCGGTGGCCGAGCGCTGGCTGGCCCTCGGCCCCGCCGTGGTCGCGGTCACCCTCGGCGCGGAGGGCGCCTTCGCCCGCACCGCGGACGGCGGACGCGCCGAGGCCGCGGCCCTCCCGGTACCGGTCGCGGACACCGTCGGCGCCGGCGACTCCTTCACGGCCGCCTTCCTGCACGCCCGTGCGACGGGCGCCGACCTCGCGGCCTGCCTCACCCACGCGGTGACGGCGGCGGCGCTGACCGTCGCCCGCCCGGGCGCCAACCCGCCCTCGGCGGCCGAACTCGCGGCCGCCCTGGCGGGCGGCCCGCCGCCCCGCTCCGGCGCGAGCGCCGGGTAGCCCCGGCTCAACTGCCCTGCCGCACCTCGACGGTGAGGTCCTTCCCGTACCAGACCTCGGCGTACGGCCCGCTGCTGTAAGCGGGGATCTCCCGGTACCCGTTGCGCAGGTACAGCGTGCGGGCCTCGATCAGGTCGAGGCGGGTGTCGAGGACGATCCGCTCGGCGCCCAGTGAGCGGGCGGCCCGGTCGACGGCGGCCAGCAGGACGGCGCCGCCGCCGGTGCCGCGCAGGCCGGGGCGGACGAAGACGCGGGTGAGCTCGGCGGTGGTGGCGTCGATCCGCCGCAGGCCCGCGCAGGAGTGGGCGACGCCGTCGTGGCGACCGATCAGGAAGACGCCGTCCGGGGCGGCGAGGTCGTCGCTGGGGGAGCCGGCCAGGCCGGACTCCAGCTCCTCGGGGGTGCCCTCCCGGCCGAAGTGCAGGCGGTAGTAGCGGTTGGCCACGTCGTAGTAGTACTCGCGCAGCAGGTCCAGGGCCTCGGGGGTGGTCACGTCGGCCGTGGTGATGGTCCAGAGGGCTGAGCGGCCGGGCGCGGTGTTCGTCATGGGCGCATGATCCGGTTCGGGGGCCGGCACCGCAATCGGTTTTCCCGGCGGCCCCGCCCGTCGCCGGAGGCCGCTGATCACCCGGCCGCCCGCCGCCGGGCAAAGGAACGGCAAGGACCCCGGTGCGTCGTTGCCCCGCACGGGTGACGAGGGGATTGGCGGTGGTGCGCGGCGGGGGAGCAGTGCACCCATGAACAGACCATCAGGTTGTCGCATTAGTGGGGGTCTGAGGGGGAATCAGCACCACCGGAGCGGTGTGCGGACCGGCCTGCTGGCCACCGCCTGCCTCTCCGCCGTCCTCGCCGGCTGCGCCGGTCCGGCCGCTCCCGCCGGGCCGAAGTCGGCCCCGGCCGCCGACGCCAAGGCGACGCCGGCGCCCGCCGCCGAGGCCGTCGCGGCGGCCGAGGACGCCGACCGCGCGGGCGCCCCGCCCGCGGCGCAGCTGCTGCCCGGCCTGGCCCGCAAGGAGGAGCAGAACAGCAGCGAGGCCATGGCCCGCCAGGAGGCGGCCGTCCGAGCCGCGCTGGAGACCGCCCAGCGCTGGGGCCTGGAGCGTCCGCCGCTGAAGGCCCCGCCGCGCCCGGCGACCAGGGCCGCCCTCACCCCGGTGCAGGGCGTCAAGCTCGCGGACGGCCGCCCGCCCGTCGTCTACCGGGTGCCGACCGACGACAAGGTGGTCTTCCTGACCGTCGACGACGGCGCCGAGAAGGACCCGGAGTTCTCCCGGATGGCCGAGGAGCTGGGCATCCCGCTCAGCGCCTACGTCTCCGACTACCTAGCCCGGGAGAACTACGGCTACTTCCGCGACCTCCACGCCCAGGGCGTGGAGATCAACAACCACACGATCAACCACCGCAACCTGAAGGTGCTGGACTACGAGAGCCAGCGCCAGGAGATCTGCACCCAGCAGGACCAGCTGGAGCAGCAGATCGGGGCCCGCCCCCGGCTCTTCCGGCCGCCGTACGGCGAGTACAACGACGACACCCTGCGCGCGGCGGCCTCCTGCGGGGTCGAGGCGGTGCCGCTGTGGAACGAGGAGGCGTTCCCGGACCACATGGAGTGGCGCTACGACGACCGGAAGCTCCATCCGGGCGACATCATCCTGACCCACTTCCGGGGCGCCGACATCTGGAAGGCCTCGATGCCGGACCTGCTGCGCAAGGTCCTCAACGAGGTCACCGAGCAGGGCTTCGCGCTGGCCCGGCTGGACGACTACCTGTAGCGGCCACCCGCAGCCGCCGGCCGCAGCGCCGACCGCGGGCCGGGCGGCTCAGCCGAGCGAGAGGGCGTCGAGGTACACCCAGGCGCCCTCGTGCCGCACGAAGCGGCTGTTCTCGGTGAGCACGCCCGCCTCGCCGCCCTCGGTCCAGTGCGCCCGGAAGGCGACCGTGCCCTCCGCGTGGAACGCGCCGCCCTCGGTGGTGCCGACCACCTCCAGCCCGGTCCAGCGCAGCCCCGGATCGAAGTCGACCTCCGCGGGCCGGGTGTCCGGGTGCCAGGTGCGCAGCAGGTACGCCTCGTCCTGCGCGGCGAAGGCGCTGAAGCGGGAGCGCATCAGGGACTCGGCGGTGCTGGCCTTCGCCTGGCCCCGGTGCAGCCGGCCGCAGCAGTCGCCGTAGGCGGCGGGCAGGCCGCAGGGGCAGGGGGAGGAGGGCAGCAGCCGGGGCGCGGCGGCGCGGGACTCGGAACGACGTCGGGACATGCCGTCCATTCTCCCCCACCCGTCGGACGGCTCCCCGGCGGGCCCGCCCCCGCCGCCCCTGGTCCGCCCGCGACTGCCACCCGGGTCAGCGGCCGAGCCGGACAGCGGGCCGGGGCGGGCCCAGAGCGGGCGGCGCCGACCGCGGCGGCGGCGTCGGTCGTCCCGAACCCCCTCGGGTACGGCGGGTTCACCCGTTCCGCGGATCGGGCAGCCCGGCCGCCGGCTGTCGCAGGGCTTCGCCGAACAGCGGCTGGAACGGCACCGCCGGGTCGGCGGTCAGGTGGTGCTCGTCGGCGACCTGCAGTGCGCAGAGCGCGGCCGAGGCGACCAGCTTCGGGTAGAGGTCCCGGTCGGGGTCGGTCCCGGTGCGGGCGGCCACCGCCGCCGCCAGGCCGGCCCGGGTGGCGGCGGTGGCGCGGACCACCTCGGCCTGGAGCGCGGGCTCGCCCAGGAGCAGCCGGACGGCGGCCGTCCACTGCACGTGGGGCTCCTCGGCCGCGCCGTCGAACGGCACGGCCGGCGACCGGGTCAGTGCCTCCCAGAGCGGTTCCTCCGCCGGGCGTTCTCCAGCCCCCGTTCGATCGCCGGGCACAGTGCCGCCCGGCTGAGGGCCTCCCGCGTCGCGGCCTTCTTCCGTTCCCGCAGTCCGGGTTGACCGTTCGTCCGGGTATCACTGTCCCGGCAGAGGTGCGCGGTGCCCGATCGTGCGCGGCACGCAAGATTTTCCCGGGTGTACGGGTTCTGGCGAGCCGTCCCCCCACCTGCGGTTCGTCGCTGGTAGTAGTTGCCTGGTTGCGGAGCGATCCCCGCCGGGAGCCCGTGCCCGCAGGATTTCCGACGGGACGACTCGACACGACTTGAGGAGCGGTCATGGGTGGCAGACAGCGTCCGCCGAGAGCGCGGACCCCCCGCCAGGGCAGGCCCGCCGGGGCCGGTGCCCGGGTGAACTCGCGGGCGGGGTTCGCTCGCATCGAGGGGTTCCTGGCCTGGGAGGCGGAGGTCGCGGCGGCCGAGCGGGACGCCCGCGCGTTCGCCGCGCAGTTCCCGTGGCTTCCGGAGCCGGAGCGGGAGTTCCTCGAACAGGCCTACGCCGCAGACCGGTTGCGCTACGCCGAGGAGGTCGTCGACCGCGCGGTCGAGCGCTGCCGGCGGCTGGCCGCCCGCTACCGCGTCGAGTGCCGCCGGATCTGCGCCCGCTGGGCGGCGCTCTGCCTCTCCGTCACCGTGGCGGCGGCGCTGATCGCCGTCGTCCCGGCCGTCCTGCGCGGCTGACCCGCCGTTCCGGCCGTCACCGTCCGGTGCGGCCGGGTGCGCCCGGGCCGCCGTCGACCGCCCCGGGCACGACGAGGGCCCGCTGTGCCGTCTCCGGCACAGCGGGCCCTTTCCGACGTCGGGGACCGGTCGGGGGATCAGTGGTGGCCGTGGCCGCTGGTGATCTCCTCGTGCTCCTCGACGGTGGGCTTGGCGATCTGGCTGTACTCGCCGTAGAAGCCGCGGGAGAGCTTCACCCGCGCGCGGGTCCACAGTCCGGCCTTGCGGGCCACCCCGTTCTCGTCCACCGCGGGCGGCAGCACGGAGGGCTGGGGCTGGTCGTGCGAGGTGAGGGTGTAGAGCCGGCCCTGCGGCAGCGGGGCGTGCACCTCGACGAACTCGCCGTGCTGGAGCCGGTTGATGACGCCGGTCTCCCGGCCGTGCAGCACCTTCTCCCTGTCCCGCCGCTGGAGGCCCAGGCACCACCGCTTGGTGATCACGAAGACGACCACCGGCAAGGTGAAGAAGCCGGCCCGCACCGCGTAGGTGATCGCGTTGATCGAGAGGTGGAAGTGGGTGGCCAGCAGGTCGTTGCCGCCGCCGGCCAGCAGGAGCAGGTAGAGGGCCATCCAGGCCGCGCCGAAGGCGGTGCGGACCGGCGCGTTGCGGGGCCGGTCGGCGATGTGGTGCTCACCCCGGTCCCCGGTGATCCAGGCCTCCAGGAAGGGGTAGCACCAGATCACCAGCAGCACCAGCGGGAAGACCATCAGCGGGATGAACACCCCGAGGTTGAGGGTGTGGCCGCCCCAGACGCTGATCTCCCAGCCCGGCATCACCCGGATCAGGCCCTCGGAGAAGCCCATGTACCAGTCCGGCTGGGCGTCGGTGGACACCTGGTCCGGACGGTACGGCCCGTACGCCCAGATCGGGTTGACCGTGGCGATCGCCGACATCACCGCGACCACGCCGAAGACCAGGAAGAAGAACCCGCCCGCCTTGGCCGTGTAGACCGGCAGCAGGGGCATGCCGACCACGTTGCTGTTGGTCCGGCCGGGCCCGGCGAACTGGGTGTGCTTGTGGTAGAAGACCAGGATCAGGTGCGCTGCGAGCAGGCCCACCATGACGCCCGGGATCAGCAGGACGTGGACGGTGAACAGCCGGGGGATGATGTCGGTGCCCGGGAACTCGCCGCCGAAGAGGAAGAACTGCAGGTACGTCCCGACGATCGGGATGGACAGGACGGCGCCCTCCATGAAGCGGATGCCGGTGCCGGAGAGCAGGTCGTCCGGCAGCGAGTAGCCCATGAAGCCGTCGAACATGCCGAGGATCAGCAGCAGCGCGCCGAAGACCCAGTTGACCTCCCGCGGCTTGCGGAACGCGCCGGTGAAGAAGACGCGCATCATGTGGGTCAGCATCGAGGCGACGAAGACGATCGCGGCCCAGTGGTGGATCTGGCGCATCAGCAGGCCGCCGCGCACGTCGAAGCTGATCCGGACCGTCGAGGAGTAGGCCTCGGACATCGGGATGCCCTTGAGCGGCACGTACGACCCGTCGTAGACGACCTCGCCCATGCTCGGCGTGAAGAACATGGTGAGCCAGACGCCGGTGAGGATGATGATGACGAAGGTGTAGAGCGCGATCTCGCCCAGCATGAAGGACCAGTGGTCGGGAAAGATCTTGCGCAGGTTGGCCTTGGCCAGGGAGTAGATGCCGAGTCGGCCGTCCGTCCAGTCGGCCAGGGCCTCGGCCGGGTTGGCGGGGTTGGCGCGCGTGCTGGTCACCGGTCCCGGCTGCGACTGCTGGTCGGTTCTCACGACGGGCTCCCCGGCGTCCTCGGCGTACCGTGCTGGAGGCCCGCCGGCGGGAACGCCGGCCGGCGAAGTGTTGTGATCATGGGACCTCTCGATACGGGCCCGCCGGCCGGACCGGCGCGCGGACCAGGTGTTCCGCTGGACCCGTTGCTCAGGGTGATGGAGCGCTTACTCTGTCATGCTGTCGGCAGGGGGCCGACTGTGCACGTCCATCGGCCCGTCCGGCCGCTCGTGTCGGGCCGGACGGGGGGCTCTGACGCCCGATCGGCTGGCCGCCGCTCGGCCCAACGGGTGCCGATGCTGCGGTCGGGTGCCCCCGAAGCGTGTCGGCGCGCGCCGTGTCCGGGGGTCTCCCGGTCCAGGGCCTACGCTTCGCCAATGGCGGATCACCGTGAACTCTTCGAGGACGTCACCGAGGCCCTGGCCCGCGCCGGGTTCGACACCGGCCCGGGCGCCTCACCGCTGTGGATCGACCGTCACCCCGAGGGCGTGCTGGTCGGCTGGACGCCGGGCGCGGAGCCGGGCGGTCCGCCCTCCCGGGAGGCGGTCGCGGCACTGAGCGGCGCGGCCGCGGTCGTCCTGCGCGAGTGCGGCTACCTGGTCGCCGGTACGGAGGAGGGGGATCTGCTGGTGCGTTGCGCCGAACCGGTGACGGTTCCGGACTCGCCCGAGCCGGAGCCGGTGCCGGAACAGTGGTGGGGCTGAGCGGGGCCGTCCGACGGGCAGGGGCGGGCTGCGGCGGCCGCCGGTTTCGCGCGGTGCTTCGCGGGCGTACGGTGGCCGTACGGTGGCGCGCCGCCGGGTGGGCGGGCCGCTTGGTCCGTGTCGGCACGCCCTGCCGGAGGCCGCGATGGCAGACCGGATGGCCTTCTTCACCACCCCGCGCGCGGAGCGGGCGCGGCGGGACGCGCGGGAGCGGCTGGGGGACTGGCGGGAGGTGTACCGGCCGGGGTCGCTGCTGCCGCTGGTGGGCCGGCAGGCGGGGCGGTGCATGGAGTGCGGGCTGCCGTTCTGTCACAGCGCCTGTCCGCTGGGGAACCTGGTGCCGGAGTGGAACCGGCTGGTGGCGGCGTCGGATCCGGGGTCGGAGCCGGATCCTGGGGCCGGGTCGGACCCGGGGCCGGCGTCTGGGACGGGGTCGGCGTCGGCGTCGGGGACGGGGACGGGGACGGGGACGGGGTCGGGGGAGGAGCGGGGCGCGGGGGCGGACTGGCGGGCGGCCGCGGCGCGGCTGCTGGCGACCAACAACTTCCCGGAGTTCACCGGGCGGCTCTGCCCGGCGCCCTGCGAGAGCGCCTGCGTGCTGGCGATCGACGGCGCGGCGGTGACGATCAAGAACGTGGAGCTGGCGATCGCCGACCGGGCGTGGGAAGCGGGTTGGGACGTGCCCCGGCCGCCCGAGTGCCGGGAGCGGGCCGGTGGTCGGCGGGTCGCGGTGATCGGCTCGGGGCCGGCCGGGCTGGCCGCCGCCCAGCAGCTGACCAGGGCCGGGCACACCACCACGGTGTACGAACGGGCCGACCGCGCGGGCGGGCTGCTCCGGTACGGCATCCCGCCGTTCCGGCTGGAGAAGCACCGGTTGGAGCGCCGGCTGGACCAGCTGCGGGCCGAGGGCGTCGACCTCCGCACCGGGGTGTGGGTCGGCCGGGACGTCCCGGGTGAGGAACTGCGGGCCGGGTACGACGCGGTGGTGGTCGCGGTGGGCGCCACCGCCTGCCGGGACCTGCCGGTGCCGGGTCGGGAGCTGTCCGGGGTGCACCAGGCGATCGACTACCTGACCTGGGCGAACCGGGTGGACGAGGGCGACCGCCCGGTCTCACCGGTGTCCGCCGAGGGGCGCGACGTGGTGATCGTCGGGGGCGGGGACACGGCGGCGGACTGTCTGGGGACGGCGCTGCGCCAGCGTGCCGCGTCGGTCACCCAGTTGGACGTCAATCCGCGTCCGCCGCGGGGCCGGGCCGCCGGGCAGCCCTGGCCGGTGCACCCCAAGGTCTACCGGGAGACCACCTCGCACGAGGAGTCCGGCGCCGCGGAGGCCGGGCCCCGGGTTTTCGCCGCGGCCACCGTGGGCTTCGAGCCGGGCCCGGACGGTCGGCTGGCCGCCGTCCGGTTCGCCGAGGCCGAACCCGCCGACCGCAGCCCGCGGGCCGGCACCGAGCGCAGCCTGTCGGCGCAGCTGGTGCTGCTCGCGCTGGGGTTCACCGGGCCGGAGCCCGACCGGCGGCTGTTCGGCCAACTCGGCCTCGCCACCGGCGCGGAGGGCACCCTGGCCAGGGACGACGGCTTCGCCACGGCGGCGGAGGGCGTGTTCGTCGCGGGGGACGCCGGGCGCGGGCAGTCGCTGATCGTCTGGGCGATCGCCGAGGGGCGGGCGGTCGCGGCGGCGGTCGACCGGTACCTGCGGGGGTGGACGGAGCTGCCGGCGCCGATCCGGGCCTCGGCGCGGGCGCTCACGGTGTGAGTCCGGGAGCGCCCGCGCCGGACCGGGCCTCCGCCGGGGGTCAGTGGTCCGTCGGGCGGGTGTCAGAACAGCGGCAGGCGGCGGAGGAACACGTCCTCCACGCCGTTGGTGTCCCCGGGGACGAGGGTGCCGTCGGCCGAGGTGAACACCACGGTGGTGCCGAAGGCGCCGGGGAACGGGGAGTGCGAGGGGCCGGTGCTCTGCGAACCGTCGCCCGCCAGGCTGACCCGCTCGGTGCGGCCGGTCCACAGGTCGTGGCGGAACACGTCTTCGGCGCCGTTGGTGTCGCCGGGGACGAGATTCGCCGCCTCCGAGCTGAAGAGGACCCACCGGCCGTCCGCCGTGATCCGGCCGCCGTAGGAGCTCAGGGTGGTCGTCGTACCGGGCAGGCCGGCGCTGACCAGCGTCTCGGTGCCCCGCCCGAGGTCGCGGACGTAGACCTCGAAGTGGCGGTCCCACTGGGAGTCGCCGTGCAGGACCCAGGAGGAGTAGACCGCGTAGCGGCCGTCGGGGCTGATCGAGGGGCTGACCACGCCCTTGTAGCCGCCGTCGGCGTCCGGGCTGGCCAGGCTCGTCCGCCCGGTGCGCAGGTCGCGGGCGTACAGCGGGTAGGTGCGCGGCTTGCGGATCTCCGCGCGGGGGTCGGGGAGGGCGACGGGTCGGAGGTCGGCTCGGGAGTCGGGCAGGGCGTCGGGGCGGGCGTCTGGGCGGGAGTCGGGGCGGGACGAGTCGGCGGTGAACTCCTGGTCGGAGCCGGCCCTGAGCTCGGCGACCACCTTCGGGGAGAGGCCGCCCGCCTGGCCCGGGTCGAGGAGGTTGGTCGCCTTGGAGATGAAGACGACCGTGTTGCCGTCGGCGCTGATCTCCGGCGCGGAGGAGGAGGCGTCCGCCTCCCTGCCGTCCGCGCCGATGCTGACCAGGCGGGTGTCGCCCGTCCAGCGGTCGGTGACGTAGATGTTGCCGCCGGACCAGGTGACCGTGCCCGGGGCGAGGTCACCGCGGTTGGACTGGTAGGCGACGTAGCGGCCGTCCCAGCTGATCGAGGGGACGCCGGAGAGCTTGCCGGTCTGCGGCACTCCCGTCCTGCCGACGCTGACCAGCCGGGTCTCGCCGGTCCGGCGGTCGTGGACGTAGACGTCCTCGGAGCCGCGGTTGGCGCCGGGGGCGAGGTTGGTGGCGGTGGAACCGAACGCCACGTAGCGGCCGTCGCCGCTGATGGCGGCCTGGTAGGAGGCGCCGTCGGCCTGGGCGCCGCCCGGGCCGGTGTCGACGCGTTCGGTGCGGCCGGTCCACAGGTCGCGGACGAAGACGTCGGACGTGCCGTTGGTGTCGCCGGGCACCAGGTCGGCGGCCTGCGAGGTGAAGACGGCGAAGCGGCCGTCGGCGCTCAGACCGTCGGCCTGCGAGGCTCCGGTGGCCTGAGCGTGTCCGGGACCGACGGAGACGCGTTCCGTGCGGGCGCCCGGCCGGACGGCCGGGCCCGCGTCGGCCGGAGCGGCCTGGGCCGGTGCGGCGACGGCGGCGGCCAGTGCGGCGGCCGCGAGGGCGCAGGCCGTGCGCAGCGGGCGGCGGATGCGGATCATCTGGTTCCCTCCCCTGGGATCGGCCGTGCCGCGTCGGCGGTGGACGCCGAACTCCCCGGCGGCCGGCTCGGGGTGAGCCAACCGCCGG
The DNA here is from genome assembly GCF_042894165.1 of Kitasatospora sp. NPDC001547. Classification (NCBI taxonomy): domain Bacteria; kingdom Bacillati; phylum Actinomycetota; class Actinomycetes; order Kitasatosporales; family Streptomycetaceae; genus Kitasatospora; species Kitasatospora sp. NPDC001547. The sequence continues at coordinate 114,613 of NZ_JBIAVL010000008.1, forward strand.
GCGGGGCGGTCGGTCAACGGTTGCGCGCCGGGAGCGGCGCACCCGTGCCGGGAGCCCGCAGACGTGATCGAGTCGGGTGCGTACGGCTGTTGCGGCGATCCGGTGACAGGAGGGTCGGGAGATCTGCGTACGGGGGGTGGTGGGTCGGGGCGGGGGCCGGCGGGCGGGCGCCGTCACGGGGTGGGCTCCGCGGTGGCCGGCCCGGTGCGGTGGGCCCGCTGGTCGTAGCGCCAGAGCGCGGGGATCGCGGCGGACAGCGCGGCCGAGCTGCCGAGGCAGAGCAGGCCGCCGGTGCGCAGGGCCGCCCGGATGCCCTGGCGGGCGGCGAGCCCGCCGGCCCGGAGGTCGCCCAGGGCCGGGCCGGCGGATCCGGTCAGCATCTCCAACCCGGCGGCGCGGCCCCGGAGTTCGTCCGGAATGGACTGGTTCCAGATGGCGCTGCGGAAGGTGTCGCCGATCCAGTGCGCGCCGCCCGCGACGGTGAGGCAGAGCAGCACGGTCCACAGTCCCGGGGCGAACGCGGCCGCGGTCGTCGCCGCGCCGACCAGGGCGGCGGAGAGCAGGACCAGCCGGCCGTGCCGGTGCACCCGCGCCGCCCACCCGCCGGTCGCGGCGGCGAGCAGGCTGCCGGCCGCGCCGGCCGAGTAGAGCAGGCCGAGCGCCCAGGTGGCGTCCAGGTCCGCGGCCAGGAACGGGAAGAGCGCGGTGGGCAGGGCGAACACGGTGGCGGCCAGGTCGGCCAGGTAGGTGCCGATCAGATCGGGCCGCCTGGCCGCGTACCGGGCGCCGTCGAGGAACTCGGTGAGCCGCGGTGCCTCGGCGTCCCGCTCGGAGGGGACCGGCCGGACCCGGGCGAGCAGGGCGATCGAGAGCAGGAAGGTGCCGAGGTCGACCAGGTAGGCCGCCGGGACGCCGGCGGTGGCGATCAACAGGCCGGCCGCCGCCGGGGCGGCCACGCCGCCGATGCTCCAGCGCAGCGAGAGCAGGGCCCCCGCCGCCACCAGCTGGTCCCGGGGCACCAGCCGGGGCACCATCGCCTCGACCGAGGGCTGCTGGATGCCCTGGAGCGCCGCGGCCACCCCGGCGGCGGCGTAGAGCGGCCAGACGGAGGGCGTGCCGAGCAGCGCGTTGGCCAGCAGGAGGGCGCTGAGCGCGGCCAGTGCGACCTCGGTGACCAGGGCGACGGTGCGGCGGTCGGCCCGGTCGGCGAGGACACCGCCGTAGAGGCCGAACAGGACGGTGGGCACGAGTTCCACCGCGCCGACCGCGCCCACGGCCAGCGGCGAGCCGGTGAGGTCGGCGATCTGGAGCGGGATCGCCGTCATGGTGAAGATCGAGCCGAGCAGGGTGACCGTGCCGGAGGTCCAGGTCAGCCGGAAGTCCCGGGAGGACCGCCAGGGCGCGGTGTCGGGCAGCACTCGGGACCGGAAGCGGCCCCTTCCGGAGGTCGGGTCCGGTCCGGAGGTCATGAGGGGTGATCCCTTCGCGGCCGTCGGCGTCGCGACGGCTCTCCTTATCGCTGATAAGTTCCAGCTCGGGAACTTATCGGCGATAAGGTGGGCCTGGCAAGTGGTTGACGGGGAGGTCGATCGGATGGCGCTGCGGCGCGACGAGGTGGTGCGCACGGCGCTGCGCCTGCTCGACGAGGAGGGCATCGACGGGCTGACCACCCGCCGGCTCGCCCGTGAACTCGGCGTCCAGTCACCGGCGTTGTACTGGCACTTCAAGAGCAAGCGGGAACTGCTCGACCTGATGGCCGAGGCGATGCTCGCCGAGGCCCTCCCGCCCGACCGCGAGCCGGACCCGGAGCACTGGCCCGAGTGGATCGCCGCCGACGCCCGCGCCAAGCGGAACGCCCTGCTCGCTTACCGCGACGGCGCCCGGGTGCACGCCGGAACCCTGCCCACCGAGGACGAGCTCCCGGCGGTCGAGGCCCAGTTGGGAGCGCTCTGCGGAGCCGGGCTGCGCCCGCGCACGGCGCTGCGGCTGCTGCTGACCGTCGACCGCTACATCATGGGCTGGGTCACTGAGGAGCAGGCCTGGCGGCAGGACGCGGCGGACCGCGACCGGCCGCCGTTCCCGGACGAGGCGCTGAGCGGACTGCCGCTGCTGCGCGAGGCGGTCGACGTGCTGCGGATGACCGACCACGACGCCGACTTCGAGTACGGGCTGCGGGTGCTGATCGAGGGGTTCCGCGCGGAGATCGCGCGGGAGGCTGGGGAGGGCCGTTAGGGCCTGGATGCCGGCGGCCCCGGGGCGCGGGCGTCAGGGCTGGGCGAGCCGGAGGGCTTCGCGCAGCCGGCCGTCCGAGGCCGTGAGCAGGCGGGCGGCGGTGGGGGCGTCCACGTCCGCGAGCAGGGACAGGACCGCGTCCTTGGCCCGGCCGCCGGTCGCGGCCAGGGCGCGGTCGACCGCGGCCCCGTCGGCGCCGGTCGCCTCGGCGACGATCCGTCGGGCGCGGTCGCGCAGCTTGTCGTTGGTGGCGCGCAGGTCGACCATCAGATTTCCGTACGTCCGTCCGAGCCGGACCATCACGGCCGTGGACAGCAGGTTGAGCACCAGCTTCTGCGCGGTGCCCGCCTTGAGCCGGGTCGATCCAGCCAGTACCTCCGGGCCGACCTCCACCTCGACGCCCAGCTCGGCCGCGGCCGCGAGGGCCGAGCCCCGGTTGCACGCCAGCCCGACGGTCAGCGCCCCGGCCGCCCGGGCGGCGCGGACGGCGGCCAGCGGGTAGGGCGTACGGCCGGAGGCGGAGACGCCGACCAGGGTGTCGGCGGGGGTGAGGGCGAGCGCGGCCACGTCGGCCTCGGCGAGGTCGGTGCGGTCCTCGGCGCCCTCGGCGGCCGCCGTCACGGCCGAGCGTCCGCCCGCGATCAGGCCGACGACCAGCGCCGGATCGGTGCCGAAGGTCGGCGGGCACTCGACGGCGTCCAGCACACCGAGCCGCCCGGCCGTCCCCGCACCGGCGTAGACCAGCCGGCCGCCACGCGCCATCCGGGCGGCCACGGCGTCGACCACGGCGGCGATCCGGTCCAGCTCCCCGGCGACCGCCGCGGGCACCGTGCGGTCCTCGGCGTTCATCAGGCGGAGCAGCTCGACCGTGGGCAAGTGGTCGATCGCGGCCCACTCGGGGCGGACGGTCTCGGTCGTGGGAACGGCATCACGGCTCATGCTCCCGCCTCGCTTCGCTCGGCAGGGGCCTTCGCCCACGCGCACCTCTTGATGATTCGCTCGCTGCGCTCGCTCATGCTCCCGCCTCGCCTCGCTCGGCAGGGGCCTTCGCCCACGCGCACCTCTTGATGATTCGCTCGCTGCGCTCGCTCATGCTCCCGCCTCGCTGCGCTCGGCAGGGGCCTGAGCCCATGCGCACCTCTCGATGATTCGCTCGCTGCGCTCGCTCATGCGGCGAGCCTCCCCGGGTGCGAGGCGCCCGAATCAGGGCAAGCGTGGAGGGAGGGAGGTGGTGGCCGTGGAACCGACCGTTGCCGAACTGCTGGACCGGTTCGGCCGTACCTACGCGGAGGAGGCGGGGATCACGCTGCGGGACAAGCCCTCGCCGCTGTACCGGCTGCTCGTCCTGACCGTGCTCTGCTCGGTGCGGATCAGCGCCGGGACCGCCACCGCGGCGGCCCGCGAACTGTCGGCCGCCGGGCTGCGGACCCCGCGTGCGATGGCCGGCGCCCGGCGCCGGACGCTCATCGAAGCCCTGGGCCGGGCCCACTACGTGCGCTACGACGAGAGCACCGCCACCGCGCTCGGACAGGGGGCGGAGCTGCTGCTCGACCGCTGGCACGGTGACCTGCGGCGGCTGCGGGAGGAGGCCGGGGGCGATTCCGAGCGGAGCGGCGAGCTGCTCCGGGAGTTCCCCCGGATCGGACCGGTCGGCGCGGGGATCTTCCGGCGCGAGGCGCAGGCGGTCTGGCCCTCGCTGCGGCCGTACTTCGACGAGCGGGTGCTGGAGGAGGCCCGGACGCTCGGGCTGCCGGATGAGCCGGACGGACTGGCGGCGCTGGTCGGGCCGGGGGACCTGGCCCGGTTTGCGGCGGCGCTGACCAGGGCGAGCCTGGCGCACGTGGGGGCCGGGTGAGGTGTGCCGTTGCTGGGCGGGCGTCAGGCCATCCAGAAGAAGACCGCCGTCATCCGCCGCTCGGCGAGCTCGGTGCCGTAGTAGCCGGTGGCGCTGTGGATCAGGTTGGCGTGGTAGAGGAGCAGTTGGTTGTAGCGGTTGGGGACGCGGACGTCCTCCGTGAAGTGGTCGGCCGGTACGTGGCGGGTGCCGAGCGCCTCGACCAGGTTGTTGTGCGGGGCGTTGACCAGGTTGCCGCCGAGGCGGCCGCCGGGGAACTGCTGGCGGTAGAAGCTGGTGCCGGCGTCCTTGGGGGCGCCGGGGCTGAGGTAGAGGACGGCGGCGTAACGGCAGAGCGCGCGGGAGTCGGTGTGCGGGCGGGACTCGGACTCCCCGGCGCCGACGACCTGGACGCAGTTGTGGTTGAGCGTGCCGCCGCCCGGGGTGCTCTGCACCCAGAGCCGGGAGGCGCCGGTGGCCTTGCGGACCAGCGACTCGACCCGGGCCAGCTCGTCGGGTTCCAGGCCCGGCATGGTGCGCAGTCCGGGCCATGTCTCGGGGCGGTGCGGGTAGCCCTCCGTCCAGTCCCCCCGGGCCAGGCAGCGCTCCCGGACGGCGTCCGGGTCGGGCAGCACGTCGTCCAGGACCCAGTAGTCCCGGCCGCGGGTGGGTTTGCGGTACGGCAGAACGGGCAGGGCGATAGGCCTGATGGGCTGTGGGGGCATGCGCCGACCATAGGGGCGGTGATCGTCAACGTTCTGCCGTGAGCAGGTCAACCTTTCGTCAAGGGTGCCCTGACCTGGGCGTATGGCCGGGGCCCCGGGCGCGCGGCGGTGGTCCGGTGCGCTAGTCCTCCCGTACGGCGAAGCTCCCCAGGGCGCCCTCCAGGCGGTCGTAGGCCCGGACCGCCGAGGGGCGGACCGCGGTGGCGATCGCCGCGTGCTCCTCACCCGCCAGGGTGCGTCGGAACACCTCGGCGAACACCGCCCGGTCGACGGCGGCGAGCAGCGCGGCGGCGACCCGGCACTCGAAGCCGACGGGTCTCTCGTGCACCGCCTCGGCCAGTGCCTCGGCGAGTGCCGTCTCGCTCTGCTCGTGCAGCTCGCGCAGCCGGGCGCCCAGCGAGGGACTGTCGAAGACGGTGCGGGCGAAGGCCGGGCCGGAGAAGCCGAGCCGGGCGTCGTGCCGGTCGAGCCCGGTCAGGCAGTCGCGGCGCACGGCGGCGAGCGCGGACTCGCCCGGCGCGCGCCCGGCGACGGCCGCGGCGAGCCGGCCGGCGAGCTCCTCGTGCAGGTCGAAGAAGAGGTCCTCCTTGCGGGGGAAGTGGTTGGTGACGGTCATCTTGGCGACTCCCGCGGCGGCCGCGACCTCGGCGATGGTCGTGCGGTCGAAGCCCTGCGCGATGAAGAGCCTGGTCGCGGCGTGCGAGATCGCCTCGCGGGTGCGGCGCTTGTTGAGCTCGCGCAGGTTCGGCGTGGTCCCGGTCTCGGTCATGGCGGGAGCGTAGCGCAGTTCGCTGGGTCGAGCACAGTAATTAGGTTTGACCCAGAAGCTCGGTCCGCCCTAAGTTCTTCCCGGGCGGTCGGACCGGCCGCCCGGGTGAGTGTCCGCGAGGGTGCCGGGTGAGCGTCGGAGTGACCGCACGCGGCTTCGGGGAGCGGCTCGCCCGAGGGCGACCAGGGGAGGGCGCATGACCACATCCGTCACGGCGAAGGACCGACCGGGAGGAGTCCGGGAGGGGGAGCCGGAGCCGATTCCGCCGGGTCTGTGGAAGATGGGCGCCGTGCTCGCGCTCGGGCCGGTGCTCGCACTGTTGGACAGCACGATCGTCAACGTCGGCATCGACTCGGTGGGGCGCGACCTGCACAGCTCGATCGGGGCGGTGCAGTGGGTGGCCACGGGGTACCTGCTGGCGATCTCGCTGACGATGCCGCTCTCGGGCTGGGCCGCGGCGCGGTTCGGTGGGCGGCGGGCGTGGCTCGCCTCGGTCGTCCTGTTCGTGCTCGGATCGGCGCTGTGCGGGCTGGCCTGGTCGACGGGCAGTCTGATCGCCTTCCGGGTACTGCAGGGGATCGGCGGCGGGATGATCCAACCGCTGGGCCAAGCGATCATCATACAAGCGGCCGGCCCCTCCAGGGTCGGGCGGGTGATGGGCACGCTGATGCTTCCGATCAGCCTGGCCCCGGTCCTCGGTCCCATCCTCGGCGGGCTGGTGCTGGAGCACTTCGACTGGCGCTGGATGTTCCTGCTGAACGTGCCGGTCGGGCTGGTGATCCTGCTGCTCGCCGCCCGGTGGCTGCCGGCTGACGAAGCGTCGGACGGGCCGAAGCCCCGGCTGGACGTCACCGGTCTGGTGCTGCTCTCGCCGGGCCTGACCGGGCTGGTCTACGGGCTCTCGACGGTCGGTGACGGCGACGCGACGGCCGGCTGGGCCGCTCTGCTGGTGGGCGTGATGCTGGTGGCGCTCTACGGCCGGCACGCGCTGCGGGTGGGCCGCGGGGGAGTCCGGACGCCGCTGATCGACCTGCGGCTGTTCGCCCGGCGCGGCTTCAGCGTGGCGACGGCGAACAGCTTCCTGCAGGGCGCCGCGCTGTACAGCTCGATGTTCCTGGTGCCGCTGTACTACCAGCAGGTGCGGCACGCCGGCGCGGTGGAGGCCGGTCTGCTGCTGGCCCCGCAGGCCCTCGGCACGGCGGTCACCGCCATGCTGGCCGGCCGGATGACCGACCGCATCGCGCCGCGTCCGCTGATCCTGATCGGCATCGTCTGCTCCCTGGTCGGCAGCGTCGCGTTCACCCGGCTGGGCAGCGGCTCCGAACCGGCCGGCTGGCTGATCGCCGCCTCGCTGGCCCTGCGCGGCGCGGGCATGGGGATGATCGCGATACCCGGCCTGGCGGCGGTGTACGGGAGCGTCGAGAAGGACCAGGTGCCGACGGCGGCGGGCGCGGTCAACGTGCTGAACCGGGTGGGCGGAGCGCTCGGCACGGCGGTGCTGACGCTGGCGCTCCTGCAGGCGCAGGACGGGCACCCGGGCCACCCGGGCGCGGCCTTCGGCGAGACCTTCTGGTGGGTGCTGGCGCTGTCCGCGCTCGCCATCGCTCCGGCACTGCTCTACCCGAACACCCGCAAGTCCGGCTGACCACCGGTCGGTTCCCGACCCCCCAGGCATGGAGGTACCCGTGTTCACCCGTCACCCCGGCGGCCTGCGGCTGCTCAGCGTGCACGCGCACCCCGACGACGAGTCCAGCAAGGGCGCGGCCACCCTCGCCCGGTACGCCGCCGAGGGCGTGGACGTCCTGGTCGCCACCTGTACCGGCGGCGAGCGCGGCTCGGTGCTCAACCCGGCCATGGACCGGCCCGAGGTCCGGGCCGACATCGCCCGCGTCCGGCGCGAGGAGATGGCCGCCGCCCGGGAGATCCTCGGCGTGCGCCAGCAGTTCCTCGGCTTCGTCGACTCCGGGATGCCCGGGGAGGGCGAGCCGCTGCCGGAGGGCTGCTTCGCCGCCCAGCCGGTGGAACTGGCGGCGGAGCCGTTGGTCGCCCTGATCCGGGAGTTCCGCCCGCAGGTGGTGATCACCTACGACGAGACCGGCGGCTACCCGCACCCGGACCACGTGATGACCCACCGGGTCACCGTGGCGGCCGTCGAAGCCGCCGCCGACCCGGAGCGCCACCCCGGGCTGGGCGGGCCCTGGCAGGTGGCCAAGCTCTACTACCACCTGGCGCTCTCCCGGGCCTGGTTCCAGGCCCTGCACGAGGCCATGACGGAACGGGGCCTGCGCTCGGAGATGGGCGAGCTGCTCGCCGGCTGGCCCGACACCCCGCCCGCCCTGGCGACCACCACCCGGATAGCGTGCGCCGAGCAGTTCGCCGTACGGGACGCGGCGATGCTGGCGCACGCCACCCAGGTCCAGCCGGGTGTGGCCTTCATGGCCCACCCGCGGGACATCGAGCGCGAGGTCTGGCCGACCGAGGACTACCACCTGGCCCGGAGCCTGGCGCCGGCGCCCGGCGCGGGTGAGGTCGAGACCGACCTGTTCGCCGGGCTCCGGGCGGGGGTGGGGGCGGGGTGAGCTCCGGGGTGGGCGCGGTGGACGCATTGGGCGTGGCGATGCGGGCGTTCGCGGCGGGGCGGGCGGTCGGGGCGGTGCTCGGCCGCGTGCCGGCTGTCATCCGTTCAGCACTGGCCGTCGGCGAGAACGTAGTACCCCGGGCCGGTCTGCTTCAGGGTGTGGGTGACGAAGGTGTTCCAGAGCCCCATGCTCTGGCCCGAGCCGAGGGCGTAGGCGAGGCCGCCGCTCTGGGTGGCCCGGCCGGCCTGCACGTGCGCGTAGTTGCTGGCGGTGTAGCACTGGGACGTGCCCCCGCCCGGGGTGGTCGCCGTCACCGCCGCCGACCGGGTGCCGACCGCGCCCGACCCGTCGACCGCCGCCACGGTGTAGCTGTACGTGGTGCCGGCCGCGAGCCCGGTGTCGGTGAACGCCGTGCCGGTCGCACTGCCGACCTGGCCGCCGTCGCGGAAGACCTGGTACGAGGCGGCGCCGCTGACGGCCTGCCAGGTGAGGGCGATCGAACCGGAGGCCGCGGTCGCGGTCAGCCCGGTCGGGGCCGGCAGCCCGGGGTCGGCGGGGCCGGAGCCGCCGTCCAGCCCCCAGAACCGCGCGGTGTGGTAGCCGGAGCAGATCGTGTCGAGGAAGTAGGCGCCGGTCGCCCCGCACTGGTCGGCACCGGAGCCCGGGTCCACGGCCAGGCCGTGCCCCATCCCGCTGATCGTGAACAGGGCCACGGCGGGCTTGCCGCTCGCGTCGGCGTAGAGCTCCTCGGTGGTGCCGCCGGGGAGGCTTCGGGTGCTGGTCGGCTGACGGCCGATGCCCTGGACGTCGGTCCACTGGTCCCGCAGCTCGGTCGAGTTCACCGGCCTGACCACGGTGTCGGCGGTGCCCTGCCAGATCGCGACCCTGGGCCACGGCCCGGTGTACCCCGGGTACGCGGCCCGGACCTTGTCGCCCCACTGGGCCGGGGTGAGCCGCTGGTCGGAGTTCTGGCAGCCGGAGGCGGCGGCCTGAGTGGCGGCGCAGTGGGCGGGCAGGCCGGAGTCGATCGCCCCGCCGGCGAACACGTCCGGGTAGTCGGCCAGCAGGTCGGCGGCCATCCCGCCGCCCGCCGAGAGCCCGGTGACGAACACCCGGTGCGAGTCCGAGCCGTACAGGGACTCGGCCTTGGTGACCATCTCGACCACCGACTCGGCCTCGCCGACGCCCCGGGCGGCCTCGTTCGCGTCGAACCAGCTGAAGCACGAGAGGCTGTTGTTGGCGCTGCTGGTCTGCGGGAACACCACCGCGAAGCCGTACTGGTCGGCAAACTTTGTCCAGCCGGAGTTGCGGTAGTAGTCGGTGGCGCTCTGGACGCAGCCGTGCAGCGCCACCACCAGGGGAGCGCCGCCGGGCAGTCCGGCGGGGGTGTAGGTGTACATCGCGAGGTTGCCCGGGTTGGTGCCGAACCCGGTGACCTGCTGGAAGCTGCCGCTCGTGGCCGTGGCCGTGGCCGTAGCCGTGGTGCGGGAGGGTGCGGCGGAGGCCGGGGCGGGGGCGGCGGCGGCCGCAGCGGGCGCGGTGGTGCCGAGTGCGAGAGTGACGGCGGTGAGCAGTGCCGCCGCGGCGGGGCGCAAGGGCATGGGGACTCCTGGGTGGGGGAGGAGTGGGGGCCTGTCCCGTGCAGCGTGGCGCGCCCCGCGGCCCGGTGCCATGTGGCGGTCATCCGAGGTCCGCCGCCGGGCATGGCACGGGCCGCCATGGTTCCGCCGCCCCGGAGCGCGCCCGGGGCGACCACCGGAGGCCGCACCCGCACCGTGCCGCACCGCACCGGCGCCCGCACCGCACCGTGCCGCACCGCACCGCACCGGCACCTGCACCGCACCGGGCGGGCGGGACCGGGGTGGATCAGAGGGCCACGAGCACGCCGCACAGGGCGATGAAGCCGCAGATCCCGAAGTTGACCAGCTTGTGCGAGAGGAAGATCGCGGCGAACTCGCGGATGGTGGCGCTCGGCCAGTAGTACCGGGCGGTGGGCGAGCCGAAGACGTGGCCGTTGACGCCGGTCTGCCGGGCGAGCAGGGCGGCCCGGAAGGCGTGGAAGTTGTTGGTGACCACGACGCACCGGTAGCCGGGCTTGGCCTGCTCCATGATGGCCTTGCTGAAGAGCAGGTTCTCCTCGGTGGTGCGGGAGCGGTCCTCCCGCTCCAGGTGCTCCTCGGGGAAGCCGCGCTCGACCAGGTAGTCGGCCATCGCGTGGGACTCCGGCAGCTTCTCGTCCGGCCCCTGGCCGCCCGAGGTGATCAGCACCGGCGGGTTGCCGCGGGCGGCCTGCTTCTCGTACACCTCGTGGCCCCGGTTCAGCCGGCTGGCGAGCAGCGGCGGGACGCGCTCGCCACCGATCAGCCCGGAGCCGAGCACCACCACGAAGTCCACGTCCTGGCGCGGCCGGTGGCGGCCGTACAGGAAGGCGTAGCCGACGAAGCAGGTGAACAGGAAGGAGACGTAGCCGACCACCAGCACCGCGGTGCCCGCCAGGGCGGCCAGTTGCCGGGAGTGGACGACGAGGGCCGCGACCAGCAGCCCGATGACCCCGAGGATGCCGAGGCCGGCGAGCAGCGACAGCAGGTTGGCCGGCCGCCTGCCCTCCTTGCGGATCATGGTCAGGCCGTTGGCGAGCAGGAACCAGACCAGGGCCGCCGTGCCGAAGGCCGGGAGGATGACGATGAGGGCCGCGACGAGCGTGACCACCACGCCGGGCGCCTTGCGGAGTTCGGCGAGCAGGGCGAGGGAGAGGAGGGAGACGGCGATGCCGAGCAGGACGGCGTTGCTGAACTGGCGGCGGTCGCGTAGTACCCCGATTCCGAACAACAGGAAGAACAGGGCGGCTGGGGCATAGGCGATCATGCGTCGTATGGTAGGCCTTCCTCGGTCTGGACCATTCGTACGGAAGGCCCAACCGCCCCGGGGCTCATGGCCGATCAGGCGAAGCGTTCGATCGCGGCCAGGACGGCGTCCCTCATCTGCGGGCTCCCGGTGTGCCCGGCCTCGTCGATGACCGTCAGTCGGGCGTCCGGCCAGACCTTGACCAGCTGCCAGGCGGTGTCGACCGGTCCGCCGAGGTCCAGCCGACCGTGGATCAGTTCGCCGGGGATTCCGGCCAGCCGCCCGGCGTCGCGCAGCAGTTGGCCGTCCGGCAGGAAGGCCTGGTGCGAGAAGTAGTGCGCGGTGATCCGGGTGAAGGCCATCACGGCGTCGGAGGGTCGGTCGGTGTACGCGTTCGGCTTGCCCAGGGACTCGTGCGAGATGACCGCGTCCTCCCAGGTGGCCCAGGCGTTGGCGGCGGCCCGCCGGACGGACTCGTCGGTGCTGTTGAGCAGCCGGCTGTACGCGGCGAGCAGGGCGGAGGTGTCCCCGTCCCGGTCGGCGGGCGGAAGGAAGTCCCGGAACTCCTCCCAGGCGCCGGGCAGGAAGCGGCCCACGCCCCGGTAGAGCCAGTCGGTCTCCTCCGGGCGGGTCATGGTGACCCCGCAGATCACGATCGCGGAGACCCGCTCCGGGTGGGCCTGGGCGTACGCGAGGATCAGCGTGGAGCCCCAGGAGCCGCCGTACAGCAGCCACTTGTCGATGCCGAGGTGCTCGCGCAGCCGCTCCATGTCGGCGATCAGGTGCGCGGTGGTGTTGTGCTCCAGGCTGGTCGACGGGTCGGCGGCGGACGGCAGGCTGAGCCCGCAGCCGCGCTGGTCGAACTGGACGAGGTGGTAGCGCTCCGGGTCGAAGTGGCGCCGGGAGCCCGGGCTGTGGCCGGAGCCGGGCCCGCCGTGCACCACCACGGCGGGCGTTCCGGCCGGGTTCCCGGAGGCGTTCCAGTGCATCAGCTGCCCGTCGCCGACATCCAACAGGCCTTGTGCGTACGGCTCGTAGAGGGGATACGGCTCGGGCATCGGTGACTCCTCCGTGATCGTACGAGCGGACCCGGGGAGCCTACCCCGGTGTCGGACCCCGAGGCGGCCCGTCCGCGGCCGGCGGGGTGGGCGGGGGCGCTCCGCCCTGCCGGACCGTGGGAGGAGCCGGTCCGCAGTCCGCCGCGGCAGCAGTCCGCCGCGGCAGCAGTCCGTCCCATCAGCAGCCCGCCGCCGCAGCCCGCCGCACCGGCGGCCGGTCAGCGGATGCCCTCGACCGCCGCCTGCGCCGTGCGGGCCAGCTCGCGCCGGGCTCCGGCCCGGCCGGGCTGCGGGCCGGGCGGCGGTATCGGCGGCAGGAAGGTCACGTCGGCGACCAGCCCGCGGGCGGCGACCACCCGGGCGAGCGAGGTGAGCAGCCCGTCGTCCCCGATGAAGGCGGGCACACTGGTCGGCCGCCCGTCCGCCAGCCGGTAGCGGATCGTCACCGGCTGGACGTCGGCGCCAGCCTCCACCGCGGCCTGGAACAGCGCGGGCCGGAAGCGGCCGCTCTCCCGCCCGCACCAGGTCGACCCCTCCGGGAAGACGATCACCGGGTGCCCGGAGCGCAGCACCTCGGCCACCGCCGCCACGGTGTCCGGCAGGGTCCGCAGCCGGTCGCGGTCCAGGAACACGGTGCCGCCCCAGGCGATCAGCGGGCCGAGCACCGGCCACTGCCGGACCTCGGTCTTGGCCAGCGACCGGCCGGGCCGCCCGGCGGCGAGCAGCGGTATGTCCAGCCAGGACACGTGGTTGGCCACCACGAGCACCCCGGCGCCCGCGCCCGCGCCGCCCGCGCCGCCACCGCCCGCGCCGCCGCCGCCCGCGCCCGCGCGCGGGCCCGCGCCGGACTCCGGTCCGTCGGGCCCGGTGAGGTGGACGGTCACCCCCAGGGTGCGCAGCACCACCCGCGCCCAGAGCCGGACCAGCCGGTCCCGGGCCCGTTCCGGGAACAGCCGGACCGGCAGGCTGAGCACGATCCCCGCCAGCACGGCGGCCAGACAGGCCGTCAGCCGCAGCGCCCGCCGGGGGTGGGAGACCTCCGGCGAGGCTTCGGCCAGGCAGGTCTCGGGCCGGCAGGTCGCCGTGGGCAGCCAGACGCTCATGACGAGGCGCCCGAGGCGGGTACGCCGGACAGGAAGTGCCGCAGGTAGCGGGGGTCGGTGCGCTCCAGCGACAGCAGCACGTACAGGTCGGCGCAGTCGAAGTCCGGGTCGTACGCGGGCTCGCCGCAGACCCAGGCGCCGAGCCGCAGGTAGCCGCGGAGCAAGGCCGGCAGCGCGCCCCGCTCGGCGCGGGCCACCCCGGTGGCGTCCCAGCGGCGGTGCGGGGCGACCCGGTACTCCTCGGGCGCCAGGTGCTTGGCGCTGACGGTGTCCCAGACCCGGGCCGCGGTGGCGCCGCCGTCCGCCAGCTCGATCGAGCAGCAGCCGCCGACCCAGGTGTTGCCGGTGTCGGCGAGGTAGCGCGCTATGCCGCCCCACATCAGGTTGATGACGGCGCCGTTGCCCCGGTGGTCCGGGTGGATGCAGGAGCGCCCGAGCTCGACCAGGCCGGGGCGGAGCGGCGCGAGCGCGGAGAGGTCGAACTCGCCGTCGGAGTACAGCCGGCCGGCCCGGCGGGCGGCCTCGGGGCGCAGCAGCCGGTAGGTGCCGACGACGGCGCCCTGCTCGCCCTCGCGGACCAGCAGGTGGTCGCAGTACTCGTCGAACGGGTCGACGTCCAGACCGGCGACCGGGCTGTGCAGCACGGCGCCCAGTTCGGCGCCGAAGACCTGGTGGCGCAGCCGCTGGGCGGCGCGCACGTCGTCCTCGTCGCGGGCGAGGGAGACGGTGTACGCGGCCGGGGCGGCGGGCCGGGGGCGGGGCGCGGGGACCGCCGGGGCGTCGTGGGTGGTGGCGACTGCGGACGGAGCGTACGTGGGGACGGTGGTCATGGCGGACCCTCCAGGGCAGCACGATCGGCGGTGCCGTGGATCGCCAGGGCACCGTCCCGGTCCGCAGGCGGTTGGGCATGGACGCGAACCGGTCCCCGTATGTCTCTCCGAGCCGGTTGGCATTTATGTTGCGGCCCGGGGGATCGCAGATGTGCACCTGTTGAATGGGACCACCCGTGGCCCGGCGGTCATCTGCCCGGCACCGGGCGGTCGTCCGCCGAGGGTGGACAGCAGACGCCACGGGGGCGTACGGCCGTGCCGCACACCCCCGTCGTCACCTCGCGGTTGTCAGATCGCGCTCGTCACGCCGCTGCTTTCACGCCGCTGTGGTGCCGGTCGCGACGCGCGGCTCAGAAGGCCCGCCAGCCCTCCGGGTCGACCCCGCCGGGGACGGCGCCCGCCGGTCCGTACGGCTCGCGGGTGTAGACGAAGGAGCCGATGTCGAGGTGGCTGACCGTGCCGTCGGGGTGGCGGACCACCCGCAGGGTCTCGCCCGCGTAGTAGTTCTCCGCGCCGGTCCAGGTGCCGTCCGGCTCGGGCAGGAACCGCGAGCCCCGGCCGGTGCCGGTGAGCGGGGTGAGCTCCAGCACCCGCCCGGGCAGCAGCCGCAGGGCGGCCGGGGCGGCGCCCCAGTACCAGGGGCCGGTGAGCTCCAGCAGCTCGTCGTCCACCTCGCTCAGCGGGCGCCACGGTTCGGGCAGCCGGGGTTCGAGCTCGGCGGTGAGCGCGATCAACTGGGCGGCCAGCGACGCGGCGCTGGCGCCGCTGGTGGCGTTGGAGAGGGCGTACGCGGCCAGGCCGTCGGCCTCGCTGATCCACAGGCCCGCGGTGAAGCCGGGCATCGAGCCCGTGTGCCCGTACAGCAACCGGCCCTCGTGGCGGCGCAGTTGCAGGCCGAGGCCGTAGCCGCCGGCCCACTCGGTGTCGTCCGGGGCGACGGCGGGGCGGCGCATCTCGGCGAGGGTGTGGGCGGACAGCACCTTGTCGTCGCCCGCCGTCAGGAATGCCGCCCAGCGGGCCAGGTCGGCGACGGTGGACCAGAGTTGGCCGGCCGGGCCCATCAGGCCGGTGTCGGTGAGCGGCTCGGGGAGCATGACGTCGGCCCAGGGGTGGACGGCGAAGCCCCCGGCGTGCGGGTGCTCGGGGAGCAGTGTGGTGCGGTCCATGCCGAGCGGGGCGAGCACCTCGCGGCGCAGCACCTCGCCCCAGGTCTCACCGCGCAACCTCTCCACCAGCGCGCCGAGCAGCGCGTAGCCGGTGTTGGAGTAGTGGAACACCCGCCCTGTCGGGTGCTTCGACGGCCGCTCGGCCTCCAGGAGGTCGCCGAGTTCGGGGCGCAGCGTGCCCTCGGTCCGCTCCCACCAGGGGGCGGGGGTCTCGGCGGTCAGGCCGGAGGAGTGCGAGAGCAGCTGGGCGACGGTCGCCCCGTCGGCGGGGGTGCCGGGCAGGTGGCGGGAGAGCGGGTCGGCGAGGTCGAGCAGGCCCTCGTCTCGCAGCCGCAGCACCAGGACGGCGACGAAGGTCTTGGTGAGCGAGCCGATCCGGTACTGGACGTCCGGGGTCGGCGCGTGCCCGTCGACCATGCTGCGGGCGCCGCTCCACACCGGCTGCCCGTCGCGCAGCACCCCGGCGACCATCGAGGGCGTGCGTCCCTCGGACTGGGCGACGGCGAGCCGGTGCAGCAGGGCGCGGCGGGTGGCGGGCAGCAGCTCGTGGGGCGGATCGGTCAGGTGGGCTTCTGGACTCATCGACATGTGCACGGACAGTAGCCCAACCCGGCCCCGGGGCCGACCGAATAACCCCGCCGAGCACTCCGGGCGAACAACGCGGCCGATCTCACCCGCCGAGCACTCCGGCCGATCACCCCTGCCGAGCGCCCCCGGTCCGGACGGTCCCGAGAACGCCCCGGGCCCGGACGGTCCTGGAGACACCGGCCCGGCCGGAGCGCTCAGTCCGGCAGCGCCGGCAGCTCCGGCCGCTCCAGCCAGGCCTCGAACAGCGGGCCGAGCGGGGCGGCGGTGTACCGGGCGGCGTGCGCGCGCAGGTCGGCGGTGGTGACCACGCCGTGCCGGTTGGCGCCGGTCCAGTCCCGCAGCATCGCGAAGAAGGCGTCCTCGCCGAGGGCCCGCCGCAGCGCGTGCACCACCAGCCCGCCGCGCTGGTACAGCCGGTCGTCGAACATCAGCTTCCGGCCCGGGTCGCCGAGCCGCAGGTCCTGCGGCAGCCCGGCCAGCAGCCGGTGCGCGGCGGCGGCGTGCACGGCCGCGCCCGGGCCGCCGGCGTGCTCGGACCAGAGCCACTCCGCGTACTTGGCGAAGCCCTCGTTGAGCCAGATGTGCCGCCAGTCGGCGATCGTGACGCTGTTGCCGAACCACTGGTGGGCCAGCTCGTGGGCGATCAGCCGCTCGCGCTCCCAGCCGCCGCCCAGGTGGTTGGTGCCGAAGGTGGCGACGCCCTGCGCCTCCACCGGGACGTCCAGCTCCTCGTCCGCGACCACCACCGCGTACTCGCCGAACGGGTACGGGCCGAAGACGTCGCCGAAGTACGCAGCCATCTCCGGCTGCCGGGCGAAGTCCCGGGCGAACGCGGCGGCCAGGCGCTCCGGCACGTAGCCGGTCTGCGGCACCGCCGGGCGCACCGCCAGCGGCACCGGCCGGTAGTTCCCGATCGACACCGTCACCAGGTACGTCGGGGTGGGCGCGCTCTGCTCGTACACCCAAGTGGTGCTGGAGGCCCTGGTGGTGCGGGTCAGCAGCCGGCCGCCGGCCACCACCGTGAACGGGGACGGCGTGGTGACCGCCAGCTGGTAGGCGGCCTTGTCGGCGGGCCGGTCGTTGCACGGGAACCAGGACGGCGCGCCGACCGGCTGGCTCGCCACCAGCGCGCCCTCGGTCAGCTCCTCCCAGCCCAGGCCGCCCCACGGGCTGCGCACCGGGCGCGGGTTGCCGGTGTAGTGCACCTCGACGGTGAACGCCGCGCCCGGCGCGAGCGCCCTGGCCGGGCGGATCCGCAACTTCCCCGCGCGGTGGGTGTAGCGGGCGGCCCGGCCGTCGACCAGCACCCGCCCGATCCGGAACTCGGCGAGGTCGAGCGCGAACTCCGCCAGCGCCGCGTCCGCCACCGCGCTCAGCCGGGCCGAGCCGGCCAGCCGGTTGGGTCCGGGCCGGTAGTCCAGCGCCAGCTCGTAGCGGTGCACCCGGTAGCGGTGGTCGCCGCTGTTCGGGAAGTACGGGTCCGGGGCGGCGGCGGCCGCCGGGACGTGCTTGGGCTTCACGGGGACGTGCGCTTCCTGCGGGCCGGGACGGGGGGACGGGGAGGTGGTCACGACGTGGTCTGCCACGCCTCGATCGGATTGCCCAGCCACCGCGTGTCGGCGGGGACGGACTCGGCGCGCATCACCAGCGACGCCGGGCCCAGCGTGCTGCGCGCGCCCACCGTGCTGCCGGGCAGCACGATGCCGCCCGGGCCCAGGGTGGCGCCCTCGCGGAGGACCACAGTATCCATCCGCATGATCCGGTCGTGGAAGAGGTGCGTCTGCACCACGCAGCCCCGGTTGATCGTGACCCCGTCGCCGAGGGTGACGAGGTCGGCCTCCGGCAGCCAGTAGCTCTCGCACCAGACCCCGTGCCCGACGTGCGCGCCGAGCGAGCGCAGCCACAGGTTGAGCACCGGGGTGCCCGGCACCGCGCCGACCAACCACGGCACCGCCAGCATCTCCACGAAGGTGTCCGCCAGCTCGTTGCGCCACACGAAGCCGCTCCACAGCGGGTGCTCCACCGCCCGGAACCGTCCGACCAGCAGCCACTTCGCCGCCACCGCGACCAGGCAGGCCACCGTACCGGCGGCCAGCAGCACCAGGCCCGACAGCAGCGCGGCGGCCGGCGGCGAGCCGGCCGCCAGCCAGGACAGCGCCGCCACGGTCAGCAGGCCCAGCGCCCCCGAGGCCAGCACCGGCACCAGCCGGCCCAGTTCGACCAGCCCGCGCGCCCACAGCAGCCGGGCCGGCGGCTCGTAGGTCAGGCTCTGGTCGGCCCGGTCCGCGGAGCGCGGCAGCCGCATCGGCGGCATGCCCAGGTACGAGCCGCCCTTCTTCGCCTTCGCCGGGGTCGCCGACAGCACGCCCACCAGGCCGCGCTTGGGCACCGCGCGGCCCGGCGCGGTCATCCCCGAGTTCCCGAGGAACGCCCGCTCGCCGACCTTCGCCTCGCCGAGCCGCACCCAGCCGCCGCCCAGCTCGTACGGGGCCATCAGGGTGTCGTCGGCCAGGAACGCGCCGTCGCCGACCGTCGTCAGGCTGGGCAGCGCCAGCACCGTGGACACCTCCGCGCCCCGGCCGACCCGCATCCCGAGGGCGCGCAGCCACAGCGGCGTGACCAGGCCGGCGTAGAGCGGGAACAGCACCTCGCGGGCTCGATCCATCAGCTGGGTGACGGTCCACGCCTGCCAGCCCACCCGGCCGTGCAGCGGGTGCGTCCCGGGCACCAGGCCGATGCTCAGCAGCCGGACCAGCACCACCAGCTGCGCCGCGTACACCGCGCCGAACGCCAACGTGGCGGGCAGCAGACCGAGCAGCGCGCCGCCGAGCGCCGGGCCGAGGGCCGCGCCCTGGTCGACGAACCGGGACAGCACGGCCAGCGCGGCGAGCGCGGGCGGCACCGGGAGCAGGCCGAGCACGGCACCGCTGGCGCCGTACAGCGAGGCCCAGCGGGCCCGGCGGACCGGACGCTCCTCGGGCCAGTCGCGCTCGGCGCGGCCCAGCTTGACGGCGGGCGCGCCGCCCCAGCGCTGGCCGGTCGGCACCTGGCCGGTGACGCTGGAGCCGGCCGCCACCCGGGCGCGCTTGCCGACCCGGGCGCCGGGCAGCAGCGTCGAGCGGGTGCCGACCACGGCGCCGGAGCCGATCTTGACCTGGCCGATCAGCAGCCGGTCGCCGTCCAGCCAGTAGCCGCACAGGTCCACCTCGGCCTCGACCGCGCAGCCGCGGCCCAGCTTCAGCATCCCGGTGACCGGCGGCAGCGAGTGCAGGTCCACCTCGGGCGCGACCTTGGCGCCCAGCGCCCGGGCGTAGCGCACCAGCCAGGCGCCGGACAGCGAGTCCGCGCCGGTCAGCTCGGCGAGCCGCTCGGCGGTCCACAGCCGCAGGTGGACGGAGCCGCCGCGCGGGTGGCTGCCCGGGCGCACGCCGCGCAGCAGCAGCCGGGCGCCGCCCGCCGCGACGGCCAGCCGGCCCGGCGGGGTGAACAGCGCGAGCGCGCCCGCGCCGACCCACCACCAGGAGGCGGTGGGCGCCCACGGGTAGTCGCCGAGGTGGGTGAGCAGGTTCCCGGCGGCCAGCAGGGCCACCGTCCAGCGCAGCCCGACGACGGTGAACAGCGGGACCAACAGGAGCAGTTGGAGGAGCTTGGCCCGGGTCGGCACCAGGGTGACGGGGCGGGCCTCGGTGCTCTCGCCGGCGCTGCGCTCCAGGTGCCGGGCGAGCTTGCGCAGTGTCGGGTGCTGGTAGACGTCCAGCACGGCCGCGCTCGGGTAGCGGGTGCGCAGCAGGGTGGTCAGCCGGGCGGCGGCCAGGCTGCCGCCGCCGATGGCGAAGAAGTCGTCGCGCGGGCCGCCGACCCGGACGCCGAGGATCTCCGACCACTGCTCGGCCAGCCAGGCCTCGGTGCCGTAGAGCTGCTCGCCCGGGCCGGCGGTCTCCAGCTCGGGCAGCGGCCAGGGCAGGGCGTTGCGGTCGACTTTGCCGGAGGTCCGGGTGGGCAGGGCCTCGACGGTCGCCAGCAGCGGCACCAGGGCGGCGGGCAGCTCGGCGCGCAGCCGCTCGACGGCCTGCTCGCGGTCGAAGCCCTCCTGGACCACCAGGTAGCCGACCAGCAGCTGGTTGCCGCCGCGCGCGGTCCGTACGGCGGCGGCCGCGCCCGCCACCCCGGGCAGGGCCTGCAGGGCCGCGTCGACCTCGCCCAGCTCGATCCGGCGGCCGCCCAGCTTGATCTGCTCGTCGGTGCGGCCGAGGAACAGCAGGCCGGCCGGGTCGGCCTGGACGAGGTCGCCGCTGCGGTAGGCGCGTTCCCAGCCCAGCGAGGGCAGCGGCGCGTACTTCTCGGCGTCCTTCTCCGGGTCGAGGTAGCGGGCCAGGCCGACCCCGCCGATCACCAGCTGCCCGGTGCCGCCGGGCGCGACCGGCCGGCCGGCCTCGTCCACCACGGCGAGGTCCCAGCCGTCCAGCGGCAGGCCGATCCGCACCGGGCCGTCGCCGGTCAGCAGGGCGGCGCAGGCGACCACGGTGGCCTCGGTGGGGCCGTAGGTGTTCCACACCTCGCGGCCCTCGGTGACCAGCCGCTGCACCAGTTCGGGCGGGCAGGCCTCGCCGCCGAAGATCAGCAGCCGCACCTCGTTGAGCGCCTCGGCCGGCCACAGCGCGGCGAGCGTCGGGACGGTGGAGACGACGGTGATCTCCTGCTCGGCCAGCCAGGGGCCGAGGTCGGCGCCGCTGCGCACCTGGGAGCGGGGGACCGGTACCAGGCAGGCGCCGTGCCGCCAGGCCAGCCACATCTCCTCGCAGGAGGCGTCGAAGGCCACCGAGAGGCCGGCCATCACCCGGTCGCCGGGGCCGATCGGCTCCTCCTGGAGGAAGAGCGCGGCCTCGGCGTCCACGAAGGCGGCGGCGTTGCGGTGGGTGACGGCCACGCCCTTGGGCCTGCCGGTCGACCCGGAGGTGAAGATGATCCAGGCGTCGTCGGCCGGCGTGGGGCGGCGCTCCGGGGCGGGCGCGCGCTCGGCCGTCGTCGTCAGGCCGCGCCCGGTGCCGAGCACGGCGGCGACGGCGGCCTCGCCGAAGACCAGCTCGGCGCGCTCGTCCGGGTCCTCGGCGTCCACCGGGACGTACGCGGCCCCGGCGGCGAGCACCGCGAGGATCGAGACGTAGAGGTCGTTGGTGCCGGAGGGGACGCGCACGCCGACCCGGTCGCCGGGGCCGATCCCGGCGGCGGCCAGCCGGCGGCGCAGCTGCTCGACCTCGGCGGCCAGCGCGCGGTAGCTGAGCACGGTGCGGCCGTCGTCCAGGGCGGGTTCGTCGGGGTGGGCGCGGACGGTGGCGTCCAGCACGTCGACCAGGGTGCGCGGCGCGGTGGCCGGGCGGCCGGGGAATAGGGCGAGTTCCTGCTGCGGCTGCTGCCGCTGCACCGGCTGCACCGGCTGCACCGGCTGCACCGGCTGCACCGGCTGCTTCGGCGCGGCCTGCGGCGCCGGCTGCTGCGGGGCCGGCTCCTGCGGTGGCGCGGCGTAAAGCTCCGGGTGGCTCGGTTCAGCTGTCATGGCAGCCGTGCGCTCCTCGTCCTCGCCCCGTTCCGACCGATGCCCGGCCCCTGGGGCGGTGGGAGCACCGCCTGATCGGGTGACCCCACTCCGGGGCCGGAGCGGACAACCCGACCGATGGTAGCCCGGGTCCGACGACCCGGCAGGAGCGGGAACTCGGCCCAACTGGCTCTGAAATGACCGAATCTGACGTCACGTCAGCCGACAACTGAGGCTTCGTGTCATCGATGTGACGAGACGTCAGCGGAGTTGACGGAGCGTCAGGTTGATTTTCCGACCGTGACCCACGCCACACGGAGTGCTGCTCCCTCCGGGTGGCGGGCCGGGTCTCCCGGGTCTCCCGGGCCGAACCGTCCGGTCCGGGAGACCCGGCCCGCCGTGCTGCCCGGCGGTCAGCGGAACCGGTGCAGGTTCTCGCCGAGGAAGGCCTCCAGGGTGCGCGGGGCGCGTCCGGTGAGGCGGCGGAAGGTGTCGTCCGGCGTCTCCTCGCGGACCACCGCGAGCCGCTGGATCTCCACCACGTGGGTGGCCAGCCAGTCCGGCATCCCGGCCCGGCCGACCAGGTGGGCGTGCAGCTCGGCCGGGCTCAGGTCGAGGTAGCGGACCGGCCGGCCGAGCAGCTCGCTCAGCAGCGCGGTGAGCTCGGAGTGGCTGTAGGCCCGTCCGCCGGTGAGCGGATAGCTGCCGCCGGCCAGTTCGGGGCGGGTGAGCACCTCGGCCGCGGCGTCCCCGACGTCCCGGACGTCCACGTAGTTGCACCGCGCCTGCCCCAGCGCGCCGTGCACCACCCCGGCGGCGATGCCGGGGGCCAGGAGCAGCAGCTTCTGCATGAACGCGTACGGCCGCAGGACGGTCGCCGTGACGCCGGAGCGCCGAAGCCGCTCCTCGATCAGGTGGTGGCCGCGGGAGACGGCGACGGGGGAGTCCGGCTCGGCGGCGGGCGCCGAGACCTTGACGATGTGCTCCACTCCGCAGTCGACCGCCGCCTCGATCGCGTTCAGCTCGTACCGGACCTGCTGCGGGCCGTTGGCCATGGTGAGGAGGAGCTGGTGCGCGCCGCGGAACGCCGTGCGCAGGGAGGCCGGGTCGGCGGCGTCGGCCGGGGCGGTGGTGGTCCGGGCGAGCGTGTGCCCGTCCAGTGCGGCGGCCAGTCGGGCGGGGTCGCGGCTGAGGGCGCGGGACGGCGCGCCGAGCGCGGCGAGGCTGCGCAGGGTGGCGCCGCCGGTGGCGCCACCGGCGCCCATGATGACGATCATGACGTCTGCCTTTCGGGTCGGGGTGCGGCGGGGAGCCGGTGCTGAGCCGTACGGGCGGAGCGGCTGCCGCGCCAGCGCCAGGTGGTGATGGTGGCGGCGATCGCCGAGGAGACCGCCAGGTCGAGCGGGAGCCGACGCGGCCACGGGCTGTCGGCGAGGGCCGGGAGCTGCGGCAGCCAGTGGCCGGCGGCGAGGCCGACGGCCAGGCCGAGCGCCGCGGCGAACAGGCCGAGGGCGGCGGCCGCGAGCGCGCGCGGGGTCCGGGCGGGCCGGCTCCGGGCGGGGCGGCGGCGCAGCACGGCGCCGAGTGCGGCGGCCACCAGGGCGGAGGTGCCGCCGATGGTGGTGAGCGCGGCGGTCACCAGCTGCGGTTGGCCGGTGAGGGCTCCGCCGGCCCCGGCGGTGGCGGCGGGCATGGCGTAGGCGGCCAGGACCTCGCGCCACAGGACGAAGGGCGGGGGAGCGCCGGGAGCCTTCTTGCTCATGGGCGGAGCTTCCTCTCATAGGTGCTAAGGTGCCTAAGTATTTGTGCTTAGGTGCCTAACTATCCGGGCTGAAAGGAGGCGGGCCGCCGTCCGGCGGCCCGCCTCGGTGCGGATCAGTCCTCGGTGAGCGCGTCCATGCCCGCGACCACCCGGGCCAGCAGCTCCAGGAAGGTGGCGCGCTCCTCGACGGAGAGGCCGCCGACCAGTGCCTGCATCCGGGCGAAGTGCTCGGGCGCCAGTTCCCGCAGCCTGTCGGCGCCGCGCGCGGTGAGGATCACCACGTTGCCGCGGCCGTCCTCGGTGGACGGCCGGCGGGCCACCAGGCCCTCCCGCTCCAGACCGTCGACCAGGCCGGTCACCGTCGCCCGGGAGACGCCGAGGCTCGCCGCGAGCTGGGAGGGCGACTTCTCGCCGCCGTGGTCCTCCAGGTCCGCCAGCAGCCGGTAGCGGCCGGTGGAGAGGCCGAAGCGGCCGAAGTGCACCTCGCCGGCCTGGCCGATCCGGGCGCCCGCCGCCATCAGCCGGGCCGCGACCAGGATCGCCTGCGGATCGGCCGTGAGGCCGTAGCGGGCGATCTGGCGGCGGGCCTGGTCGAGGCTGGGGGCGGTGGGTCCGCTCTCGGGCTGCTGGGTCACGAGAAGTAATATGGCGCCTAATCTGATTCCCGGTCAAGTGGGCCGGGGCCTCGGGCCTACGCCAGGGTGGCGCGCGGCGCGATCCGGGGCGGCGTCCAGTCGGCGTGCCGCAGCACGGACCGGACCATCGCGCCGGGCGGGGTGAGCCGGATCGCGGCGTTGCGCAGGCCGACCGCCAGCGGGTGGGCGAGCTGCTGGCCCATCCGGCCGGCCCGGCGGGCGTCGCGGGCCACGGTCTGGCTGCGCGGGCGGCGGGCCGCGTCGTAGTGGGCGAGCGCGCCCTCGACCGTCCGGGACCCGGCGAGGGCCGCCGCCAGGGTCACCGCGTCCTCCAGGGCCTGGCAGGCGCCCTGGCCGAGGTGGGGCGTCATGGCGTGCGCCGCGTCGCCGAGCAGGGCGATCCGGCCCGAGACGTAGGACGGCAGCGGGGTGGCCAGCGCGTTGACGTCGTGGTGCAGCACCGCCTCCGGCCGGGTCGCGGCCAGCAGCGAGGGGATCGGTTCGTGCCAGCGCCCGAAGCGTCGGCGGACCTCGGTCAGCGGGTCCCGGTAGCGGACCCCGGCCGGGGCGTTCAGGACCGCGTGCCACTCGGCGGTGCCGTCCGGGAAGGCGATGTGGCCGAACTCCGCGCCGTGGCCCCAGGTCAGCTCGAAGTCGGCCTTCAGCCCGTCGATCGGGCGCTCGGTGATCGCCCGCAGCACCGTCGAGCCGCTGTACACCGGCCCGGGGTGGTCGGGGAAGAGGCGGCGCCGGAGCCGGCTGTTGATGCCGTCGGCCGCCACCAGGAGGTCGGCCTCCAGGGTGGTGCCGCCGACGCCGACCCGGACCCGGAACGGCCGGGTGGTGTCCACCTCGGCTACCTCGGTGCCGATGACGAGTGACTTGGCGGGCAGCGCCTCGCGCAGGATGCGGTGCAGCGCCGCGCGGGGGATGCCGACGATCGGTGCGCCCAGCTCGCGTTCCAGGGCCGCGCCGTCCATCGCGGCGAGCCGGCGGCCGTCCGGGGTCCGGGTGCCGCCGGTGTACTGGCGGCGGGCGGCCGCCTCGACGGCCTCGCCGACCCCCAGGGCGGCGAGCGCGCGCATCCCGTTGGCGGCCAGGGAGATGCCGGCGCCCGCGTCGTCCAGGACGGCCGCCCGCTCGACCACGGTCACGTCCCACCCCGCCAGCCGGAGCCCGATCGCGGCGGCCAGCCCGCCGATGCCGCCCCCGACCACCACCGCGCTGTTGCCGCTCATGCCCGGTCCTTCCCGTGTCGCCGCGCTGCTTTCTACAGCTGTAGAAGGAGCGTACTACGGGGCTGCCGACGGGCGGACGGGGGTGGGGGCGGGGCCGCCCGGGCAGTGCGGCGGCGGTCGGCGGCGGTCGGCGGCCGGTGGCGGTGGTCGACGGGGCGGTCGTTGGCGGCGGTCGGCGGCCGGGCCGGTCCGACGGGATGCGCGGTGGACGGCGCGGCCCCGGTAGAAAGGGGGGATGCGGCGACACGAGGACCAGAAGCGCGACGATGCGGGACGGCCGGACCGGCGGACGGTGTTGGCGGACGCCGCGATCGGGGTGCTGGCGGACCTCGGCGTGCGCGGACTGACCCACCGGGCGGTCGACGCGGCGGCCGGGCTGCCGGTCGGGACCACCTCGGCCTACCTGCGGACCAGGCAGGCGCTGCTCACCGCGCTGGTGCGGCGGCTGGTGGAGCTGGACCAGGGCGAGCTGCACGCCATGGGGCAGCAGGTGCCGGTCCGTTCGGCGGAGGAACTGGTGGACGGGATCCGGGAGTTGATGCGGCGACGGCTGTCCGGCGACGGGCGGCGGCGCTCGCTCGCCCGGTACGCCTGCGCGGTGGAGAGCGTACGCGACCCCGAGCTGCGCGAGATCCTCGTCCCCCGGGAGAACGCCGGGCGCGCCGCCGTCCGCGGGTTCCTCGCGGACCGGGGCGTGGCCGACCCGGACGGACGGACCACCACGTTGCTGGCCTGCATCGACGGCCTGGTCTTCGAGCACCTGGTGGGTGGCGGCGAGCCCGGGGCCGACGCGGTCCACGGGCTGGTGGCGGCCGCCCTCCGGGAGGCGGTCGCGGGCTGAGACGGGGTCGGCCGACCCCGTCCCGCGGGACGGCCGGCTGTGAGCCGTCCGATCAGGCCCCGGCCGCTCGGGCGTGCGCCAGTTCGGCGGCGTACCCGGCCAGCAGGATGCGCAGCGTGCGCCGGAAGCACTGCTCGGAGTCGAGGCCCTCGCCGGTCGCGAAGGCCCGCGCCAGGTGGGGGTAGACCTCCTGGTCCAGTGCGGCGAACTCCTCCGGGCGGGGCTCGGTGCCTTCGTGGTGGGGCGTCTCGCCGACCTCGCCCAGTGTGTGCCCGATGGTCCACCGGACGACGGAGTTGAGCACGTCGAGCGCGTCGCCGAGCGGGACGCCGTCCTCGTGGAGCACCGCGATGCCGCGCTCCAGCAGGGCGAGGGAGGCCGGCGTGGCGGCCGGGCGGGTGGCCAGCACGGTGAGCATGGCGGGGTGGTCGAGCAGCAGCCGGCGCAGCTCGACGGCGAACTCCCCGACGACCGCCGTCCACGGGCCCTCGGGTTCGGTGAACAGGCTCCCGGCCGACAGCTCCAGCAGGCGCTCCACCATGCCGTCCAGCAGGGCGGCCTTGCTGGGGACGTAGTAGTAGAGCGTCATGCCCTCGACGCCGAGCGCCGCTCCGAGTTTGCGGTTGGAGAGCGCGGCGAGGCCGTGCTCGTCGACGTAGGCGAGCGCGGCGTCGATGACCTTCTCGCGGGTCAGTCCCGTCCGCGGGCGGGTGCGCCGGGTCGGCATCGGTTCCTCCTCCGCCCCGGTGTGCTCCGGCCGGGGCTGTGCGGCTTGGGCCTTGACAAGTCTTGCAGTGCAAGAAAACAATACTCGGCGTCAACTTCTTGCACTGCAAGAAAAACTCTGGGGAGGATGCCGTGCAGCTCGTCGCCGTGATGGTGCGCAAGCTCAACGAGGGTGTGGAGTACGGGGAGTTCCGCAAGGCATGGATCCCGGACGAGGTGTTCCCGGACGACCCGCGCACCCGGGTGATCAGCGCCACCGCGCTGGAGGACTCGCGGGAGATCGTCACCATCGCGCTGATCGAGGGCGACCACGACCCGGAGTCCGTCGAGGCCTGGACGGAGCGGGTGGCCCCGGTCGAGGCGCGCCGCTTCGAGCGGATCAAGGACCTGGTCGGCCCGCCGAGCCTGAACGCCGTCTACCAGGTCGTCGCCGAGGACGACCTGTCGCGGCCGATCGCGCGATAGCGGTAGCCCCCGGGGTGCGGGCACGGGGATTCCGCACCCCCGGCCGACCGGCGGCCGATCGGCGACGCGGATGACACGCCATCAAATCAAATCAACCGTCAAGTTGGTTCATTCACAGAATGTTTCTCGACGGTTTCCGTGTCGGGCGGATGATTTGCGCCCCTCCCAGGTCTTCACACGGAGATCTCCGGCTGACAGGCTGGGGCCGCCCTTTTCAGTACCGAGGAGGTTCCTTGTCCCGCATATCCACGCTGGCCGGAGCGGTCACCTGCGCTCTCGCACTTGTCACCGGCACCGCCGTCGCCGCGTCGGCGGCGCCCGTCGACCAGGCCCCGGGCCTGCTCGAGGCGAAGGTCGACCCCGTCGCCTGGACGCCGTGCAACCCGGATCCGACCAAGCCGGACCCCGGTATCTACGACTGCGCCGTGTACCCCGTGCCGCTGGACTACGACAACCCGTCGGGTGAGAAGATCGGCATCGCCATGATGCGGCGGCGGGCGAGCGACCCGTCGAAGCGGATCGGCTCGCTGTTCCTCAACCCCGGCGGCCCGGGCGGCAGCGGTTACCTGTGGGCGACGACCAGCCGCTTCGGCGCCGAGGTGCAGTCCAAGTTCGACCTGGTCGGCTTCGACCCGCGCGGCGTGGCCCGGAGCAACCCGCTCAAGTGCTTCAAGACCCAGGAGGACGCCGACGCGGTCAACAACCGCATGGTCGGCGTGCCGGTCACCAAGGCCGAGATCAACGAGACGCTGGACGCCGACCAGGACTACACCGACGCGTGCAGCAAGAACGCCGGCCCGCTGATCGAGCACATGTCGACCATCAACGTGGTGCGCGACCTCGACCGGATGCGCCGCGCCGTCGGTGACTCCCAGCTCACCTTCGCCGGGTTCTCCTACGGCACGCTGATCGGTTCGACGTACGCCAACATGTACCCGAACAAGGTCCGCGCGATCATCGTCGACGGCAACGTCGACCCGAACCTGCGCCTGCACAACGGCCTGGAGTACGACCGCCAGCGGGCGAACGGCTTCGAGCTGGCCCTGGACGAGTTCCTCAAGCGCTGCCAGGCCGCCGGCGCCCCGCGCTGCGCCTTCGGCGAGGGCGACACCCGGGCCAAGTTCGACCAGCTCCGCGACCACCTGCGGACCAGCCCGATCACGCTGCCGAACGGCTCCAAGGTGACCCTCAGCAGCTTCACCGGCGAGGTCGCCAGCGCCCTGTACTCGCAGGCCAAGCTTGCCCCGCTGGCCAAGTCGCTGCAGGCCACCTACCAGGTGTTCCAGAAGCCGGCCGCGACCGCCCTGCTGGCCCCGCAGGCGAACGTCTCGGACGAGGACGCCAACCTGCTCTCGGTGGACGTCCCGCGGGCGGCGCTGCGGGAGGCCCCGGTGGACTCCGAGTACACCGCGGACGACTCCTACCTGGCCGTCAACTGCCAGGACAAGCCGTACCCCTCCAACGACCGGGTGTTCGCGAACGCGGCCAAGGCGTGGGAGAAGGACATGCCGACCTTCGGCCGCTACCAGGCCTTCGACGCGCCCGCGTGCGCGAGCTGGCCGGCCCCGGCCCGGGACGCCGAGCGCTTCTCCGGCCCGTGGAACAAGAAGACCTCCAACACCGTGATGGTGATCGGGAACCTCTACGACCCGGCCACCCAGTACAAGTTCGCCGAGCGGATGCAGCAGCAGCTCGGCAACGCGGTGCTGGTCAGCGTCGACTCGATCGAGCACTGCGCCGTGGGCCGCAGCCAGGCGCTGAACCAGCTGGTCACCCGCTACCTGGTGGACGGCACCGCGCCGGCGCCCGGCCAGCTGCTGAAGCCGGACGCGGAGATCTTCCCGGCGGTCTGACGGAACGGCCCCCGGTGACCCGGGGGCGGATGTGACGGTCGTGGTGGTCGGCTTCGCAGCCGGCCACCACGACCGTTTTCTGCGGACGAGTTCCCGGAGGGTCGGAAATGCGCGGAGAACGCGGCAGTGGATCGCCGTCGAACCTCCGGCGGAGTGGAATCCGGCGAGTTGTCGGCGACCGTGGCCCATGCCACTGACCATGGGATTCCGGTGCGAAGCCGGAGGCCGCCGCGGGGCGGCCCCGCCGAGAACGACGTACTGTCGCACCGTTGACAAAGAGATTCCCACGGCCGGAACTCCGCGTCGGCGTGCGGGCCGTCGGCTTTCCCGGGGTCGGGAAGGTGGGGGCGGCTCAGGTGGGGTGGGAATTCTCCCGGCGGCGGCCCGAGACCCAGGGCCCGTCCTCACCGCCGGCGCCCCGCGGGCATGGGAAGGCGCCGCAGGCGTGGGGATGAACGGCAGGCGTGCGGAGGGAACCCCGCGGGCGTGCGAAGGGCACCCCGCGGGCGTGGGGAGGCACCCCGCCTCCCCACGCCCGTGACCGACCCCGGGGCCCGCTCCGCTAGGCGGCCTGTTCCGCCGCCTCCTCGATGATCCGTCCGTCCCGGACCTCGATCACCCGGTCGGCGAGCCCCATCAGCGTCGGGTCGTGGGTGGCGACCAGCACCGTGACGCCCTCGCTGCGCACCACGGCGCGCAGCAGTTCCATGATCGAGCGGCCGGTCTCGGAGTCCAGCTGACCGGTCGGCTCGTCGGCGATGATCAGGCTGGGCTCGTTGGCCAGCGCACGGGCGATGGCGACGCGCTGCTGCTGGCCGCCGGAGAGCTCGCCGGGGCGCTGGTTGGCGTGGTCGGCCAGGCCGACCAGGGCGAGCAGGGCGTGGGCGCGCTCCTCGCGCTCGGCGGCCGGGGCCTTGCGCAGCCGCATGGGCACGCCGACGTTCTCGGCGGCGGTGAGCATCGGGATCAGCCCGAAGGACTGGAAGACGAACCCGATCCGCTCCCGCCGAAGGGCGAGCCGGCCGTCCTCGTCCAGTCCGGCGAGGTCGGTGCCGTCCAGCGCGATGGTGCCGCCGGTCGGTGTGTCCAGGCCGCCGACCAGGTTGAGCAGGGTGGTCTTGCCGGAGCCGGAGCGGCCCTTGAGCGCGGCGAGTTCGCCGCGACCGACGGTGAAGGAGACGCCGCGAAGGGCGTGCACGGCGCGCTCGCCGGTGCCGAAGCTCCGGCGGAGGTCGGTCACGGCCACCATCGGCCGGGTGGTGGTGTCGACAGTGGCGGCCTGATGCTGCGTCATGCGGCGTCCCCCTGTGGGCGGCGTGGCGGCCCGGTTCCATCCGGATCCCGTCCGGTTCTACGGATATGACTGCTCCGGCGGTTCACGTTCCCGGGCCGGAAACCGAGAAGGCGGTTCCCGGGTCAAAAGGGTGCGCCGAAGCCGGAGTTGTGAAGTGTGCATGGCATTCAAGCGGGGGCATCCCCGGCCCGGATGCTACCAAGGAAAGGAATTTGCTCACTGCTTACTTGATTCGCGCAAGTCCCTTCCGTTCCCGGATCGAATCTGACAGCATCGTCCGCTATCCGGCGACCGATTGCCGGGGATCAATGCGCCGGTGTGCTCCCGATGTGTCCGTCCGCGGCCGAGTTGTCCTCGGATCGGATCGACGAGCGGGGCCCGGGATGCAACCGGGGACCGTGAATCCGGGGGAGGAACTTGATGCTCGGCTTCGTCGTGCGCCGACTGCGCGGGCGAGTGCCGCTGGCTGCCGCCGTTCTGGCGGCGGTGCTGATCACCACGTCCGTGCTGACCGCCTTGGTCGCCTTCAACAGCAGCGTCGGCGAGGCCGGCCTGCGACAGGCGCTCCAAGGGTCCGGTCACGCCCGGACCACGGTGGCGGTGACCGGTGAGCACGGACTCGACCAGCGGACCAAGGACGAGGCGGCCGTCGCCGCCTACCGGCAGAAACTCTTCGGCGACCTGCCCGTCCGCACCGACAGCCTGACGCGCAGCCGTTCCTACGGCCTGCCGGTCTCCGGCACCGCCGCGGACGGCGCACCCGCCAACGGCAGTGCCCCCAACGGCGCACCCGCCAACGGCACCGCCACGGGCGGCGCCCCCGCGGGCCAGGCCGCCGGTGCCCCGCTCGACCTCACCGTCCTCGCCGACCTCGACCGCGGCCGGGTCCAACTGCTGGCCGGCGCCTGGCCGGCCGCCGCCACCGCGCCGGTGCAGTCCGCCGCCCCGGAGGCCGCCGTCCCGCAGAGCCTGCTGCGCCGGCTCGGCCTGACCGAGCAGGCCCTGCCCGCCGAGGTCCGGATCGTCGACCGGACCGACGGCAAGCCGCTGACCGTCCGGATCACCGGCGTCTACCGGGCCACCGACTCGACCGCCCCGTACTGGCGGATCGACCCGGTCGGCGGCCACGAGATCGAGGTCGGCGGCTTCACCACCTTCGGCCCGATGATGGTCGACCGGAGCGCCTTCACCACGGCCGGCCTGCTCCAGAGCGGCGCCGGCTGGTCGCTGGACGCCGACTTCTCCGGCACCGACCGGGCCACCGCGCAGGCCGTCGGCGACCGCGCCCGGGCCCTCTCCGAGGAACTGCGGCGCACCGCCTCGCTCGGAGCGTCGACCGAACTGCCGGACATCATGAACGAGTTGTCCGCCAGCATGGTGGTCGCCCGGTCCACCCTGCTGATCGGCGCCCTCCAGCTGGCGGTGCTCGCCGCCGCGGCCCTGCTGCTGGTCGTCCACCTGATCGCCGCGCGGCAGGAGTCCGAGAACGAGATGCTCGCCGCGCGCGGCGCCTCGGCCGTCCGGCTCGGCTCCTTCACCGCCCTGGAGTCGCTGCTGCTGGCCCTGCCCGCGGCGGTGTTCGCGCCGCTGCTGACCCCGGTCC
Organism: Kitasatospora sp. NPDC001547; assembly: GCF_042894165.1. NCBI lineage: Bacteria > Bacillati > Actinomycetota > Actinomycetes > Kitasatosporales > Streptomycetaceae > Kitasatospora > Kitasatospora sp. NPDC001547. The sequence continues at coordinate 146,291 of NZ_JBIAVL010000008.1, forward strand.
TGGTCCGCGCGCTGGCCGGCCTCGGCAGCTCCCGGCAGATCGCCCTGGACACCGGCATCAGCTGGTCGCTCTGGCCGGTGGCCGTGGTCTGCGCGTTCGCCTGCATCCTGCTGGCCACCGTGCCCAGCGTGGTGCGCGGCCTCGGCGCCGCCCTGCGCCGCCGGGCCGGCCGCCGCCAGGCCGTCGTCTCCGGCGTCGCCCGCAACGGCGGCGACCTCGCCGTGCTCGCCCTGGCCGCGCTCGCCTACCAGCAGCTCGACCAGTACGGCGGCGGGCTGTCCCCCGACTCCAGCGGCCGGCTCGACGTGGACCTGCTGCTGGTCGCCACCCCGACCCTCGCGCTCTGCGCCGGCACCCTGGTGGTGCTGCGGCTGCTCCCGCTCGTCGCCCGGCTCGGCGCCCGCGCGGCGGCTCGGGGCCGGGGCCTCGGCCCCGCCATGGTCGGCTGGCAGCTGGCCCGCCGGCCCGGCCGGGCCACCGGCCCGGTACTGCTGCTCGTCATGGCCGTGGCCACCGGTGTCCTGGCACTGGGCCAGCACGCCACCTGGACCTCCTCCCAGCGCGACCAGGCCGCCTTCACCACGGCCGGGGGCCTGCGGATCTCCGGCTCGCACAACTCCCTGATGGGCCAGGGCGGCCGCTTCGGCAGCCTGCCCGGCGGCGACCGGGTGCTCCCGGTGGTGCGCGACGAGCAGCCGCTGCAGGGCGGCGCCGGCCAGCTGCTGGCCGTGGACGCCGCAGCCTTCGCGGAGCGCGTCCCGGTCCGCTCCGACCTGATCGACGGCCGCTCCGGCGCGGAGGTGTTCGGAAGTCTCGCCGCACCGGCCGTGGCCGGCATCCCGCTGCCGGGCCGGCCGCTGCGGATCGACGCCGACATCGCGGTGAGCCAGCCGGGGCAGGCCTCCGCCTGGCGCAACCCCGTCCACCCCGAGGTCCGGCTGCTGCTGCGCGACCGGTTCGGCCTGGTCTACAAGGTCCCGTTCGGCGACCTCCCGCTGAACGGCCAGGTCCGCACCTCGATCCGGCTCGGCGCGCTGGTCGACGCCCCGGTGGGCTCGGTCGCCGCTCCGCTGACCGTGGTCGGCGCGACCGTCGCCTTCAGCGACCACGACGCCGGCGAGGTCACCGTGCGGAACCTGGCCGTCTCGGAGTCCGCCGACGGACCGTCGACCGCCGTCCCGGTGCCGGCCGGTGCCGCCTGGAGCCTGAAGCCCCCGGCGGCCCGCTCCGCCGCGGAGACCTCGCCGGTGGCCGCGCTCGACTCCGAGAAGGCCGCCGCCGACAGCCTGTTCACCGTCCGCTACCGCTCCGCCAGGGGCATCGGCGACGCGGTGCGCGCCGTCCTGACCCCGGCCGGTTCGATCGGGTCGGCCGCTCCGGCCACCGTCGGCGCCGTCGCCACCCGCGACTACCTGAAGGCCGTCGGAGCGTCGGTCGGCGACACCCTCCAGGTGCCGTTCAGCGGGGTCGTCGTCCCGGTCAAGGTGACCGCCGCGGCCGAGGCCGTGCCGGTGGCCGGCCGCCGGGCCCTGGTGATGGACCTCGGCACCGTCGCCCGGGTGCTGTCCGTCCAGGACCGCAACCTGCCCACCCGCACCGAGTGGTGGCTGCCCGCCACCGGGCCGGGCGACCGCGCCCCGGCCGAGACCGCCGCCGCCCTGCGCGGCGCCCCCGGGAGCCAGGACCTCGCGCTCTACGAGGAGGTCGCCGACGGCCTCCTCGGCGACCCGGTCGGGGCCGCCCCGCAGAGCGCGCTGATGGCGATCGCCGTCGTCACCGGGATCCTCGCCGCGATCGGCTTCGCGGCCGCCGTGGCCGGCTCCGCCCACGAGCGCTCCCGGGACTCCGCGCTGCTGCTCGCCCTCGGCGCCCCGCGCAAGCAGGTCACCCGCACCGTCGCCGCCGAGAACGCGGTGCTGGTCGGCCTCGGCGGGATCGTCGGTCTGGCCCTGGGCGCCCTGCTGGTGCGGCTGATCGTGCCCTTCGTGGTGCTCACCCCGGCCGCCCGCCGCCCGTTGCCCGAGGCCCTGGTCGAGCTGCCGATCGGTCAGGCGCTGCTGTTCGCGGCCGCGATCGCCGTCGTCCCGCTGCTGTCGGCCTTCCTGCTCGGACGCCGGCGCCGGGACGTGGCCTCCCGGCTGCGCCACGTGGAGGAGATGTGACCACCGAGTCCGGCACCACCGTGCCCACCCCCGAGCCCGCGCCCGCGTCCGGGCCCGTGCGTGCCCACCGGCCCGCGCCCTGGGTCCGTACCAGGCTGCGCGCGATGCCGCTGGCCGCGCTGCTCACGGCGGCCCTCGTCCTCGTCACCGTGTTCCTGGCGTCGGCCTACCCCCGCGTCGCGGACCGGGGCGCGGACACCGCGCTCCAGGAGTTCACCCGCAGCCTGGGCGCCGGCGTGACCAACCTGGAGTACACCGCCGAGACGGCCCGGATCGACACCGGGGCGGACCTGGAGGCGATCCAGCGGAAGCTGGACCAGCGGATCGGACGGGACCTCCCACTGCTGCCGTCGGCCCAGACCTACGGCACCCGGGTCAAGACCGAGCGCAAGATGTTCAACCCCGGGTTCACCCGGATCTCCGACAACGCCGTGCCGGGCCTCGGCCTGTACTACCTGCACGGCCTCGCGGACCGGACGACCCTGACCGCGGGCACCTGGCCGGGCCCCGCCCCGGCCGACGGCCCGCTGCCGATCGCACTGAGCCAGCAGGCCGCCGAGACCATCAACATCAAGGTCGGCGACGTCATCGAGAGCGGCACCGACGGGCCCTTCACGCTGCGCACCACCGTGGTCGGCCTCTACCGGGTCAACGACCCCCAGGACCCGTTCTGGGAGGGACTCGGCTGTCCGGCCAGGGCCTGCCTGGGCCTCAAGGGCGACGCCGCCTGGTACTGGACCACCGGCTTCGTCGACGGCGGCAGCCTGCCCGCGCTGTCCGTCTGGGGCGGGAGCGGCCAGAACTTCTGGCGGCTGCCCGTGGACCCCGGTCCACTGCGCGCCGACCAGCTCGACCGGACCCGCGCGACCCTCGGCTCGTACATGGCCGGCCCCGGCATGACCGCCCTGGTCGACTCGACCCTCCGGGCCGACCTGCACGCCACCTCGCTGATGCCGGACGTCCTCGCCCGGGCCGCCGACCGCTACCGGGCCGCGGGCCCGCTGGGCGCCGTCGGGCCCGCCGGGGTCGCCGGTGTCGCGGTCGTCGTGCTCTGCCTGGCCGCGGCGCTCAGCACGGACCGGCGCACCGCCGAGATCCGGTTGCTCCAGGCCCGCGGCGGCTCGCGCGGCGGAGTGCTGCTGCGGCTGCTCGGCGAGGGCGCGGTGACGGTGCTGCCCGCGGCGGTGGTCGGCACGGCCCTCGCGCTGGTGCTGCTGCCCACCCCGCGCTGGGGCGACTCGGTGCTGCTCGCCCTCGCCGTGACCCTGTTCGCGATCCTCGCCTTCCCGGCCCGGGCCGCGCTGCTCTGGGCGCGTCCCCGGGCGGCCGGCGGCTGGCGCCGGGTGATCGGCGAACTCGCCGTGCTGGGCGTCACCGCCGCCGCCGTGGCCGAGGTCCGCCGTCGCGGCGTCGGCCACCCGGGCAGCGACGTGGACCCGCTGCTGGTGGCCGCCCCGCTGCTGCTCGCCGTCTCCGGCGGCCTGCTGCTGGCCCGGATCGAGCCGGTCGTGGTCGGCTGGCTGGCGGCACTCGCCGGCCGCGGCCGCGGACTGGTCGGCTTCCTCGGCCTGGTCCGGGCCGCCCGCGACAACTCGGGCCGGCGCCGGCCCTCCGCGCTGCCGCTGCTCGCCCTGCTGATCGCCGTCACGGCCACCGGCTTCGGGGCCACCGTGCTCGACACGGTGGACCACTCCCGGACGCGTGCCGCGCGCATCGCCACCGGCGGCGACGTGTCCGTCAGCGTCCCGACCTACGCCGGCCTGCCGGAGGCCTTCACCAAGGCGGCCGGCGAGCTGCCCGGCGTCCGGGCCGCGACCGGCGCCTGGGTCGAGGAGCGGGCCACCTTCATCGGCGGCGACCGGGTCAGCACCGACGCCATCCTGGTGACGGTCGACCCCCAGGCCTACGCGGAGATCTCCCGCACCGCCGGGGTCGGCGAGTTCGACCCGGCCGCGCTGGCCGCCGCGCCGGCCGGCCAGGACGCCCCGGTGCCCGCGCTGTTCAGCCGGGACCTGGCCGACCGGCTGGCCGCGGGTGCGCCGCAGGTGCGCACGCCCACCGGGAGCCAGCTGGCCACCGCCGTCGCCGGGATCGTCACCGCCACGCCCGCCCTGGCGGATCCCGGCAAGCCGTTCGTCGTGGTGCCGGCCGGCCCCGCCACGGAGCGCCTGCCGGAGCTCAGGCGGGCGAGCAAGGTGAACAAGTGGTTCGCGGTCGGCGACGTCGACCCGGACCGGGTCCGCGCCCTGCTCATCGAGCGCGGCATCGCCACCGGCGTGAACCTGGGCAAGCACGCCCGACTGGTCGACGAGGAGGCCAGGGCGGCCGGAAAGACGTCCGGCGGCCTGCCTCCCGGCTACGCGGTGCACAGCAGCCGCGAGAAGATCGCCGAGCTGGCCGCCGACCCGGTGCAGCACGCCGCCGGACGGATGTTCTGGTACGCGGGCTTCGCCGCCGCCGGATTCGCCCTGCTGGCCGTGCTGCTGACGCTGCTGCGGGCCGCGCCGGACCGTACGGCGGTGCTCGCCCGGCTGCGCACCATGGGCCTGCGGCCCCGGCAGGGGCTGGCGCTGATCATCGCCGAGTCGCTGCCGCAGACCCTGGCGGCGGCCGTCGGCGGCGGCCTGGTCGCCCTGGCCGCGGTCGCGCTGCTCGGGGGCGCCTTCGACCTCTCGGCGCTGGTCGGCGCCACGGTCGGCGAGACCCTGGCCCCGGCGGTGCTGCCGGTGCTGCTGCCCACCGCCGGTCTGACCCTGGTGGTCTGCCTCGGCGTGGTGCTGGAGACACTGGTCGCCGGACGGCGCCAGATCGCCACCGAACTGCGAGCGGGGGAGCGGCAATGAGGCCGGGAACGGCGGCGGCCGGTGACGCGGACGGAGGGCCGCGACCGGCGGACGGGAGCGGTGCACGGCCCGTGCCGGGCCCCGCGGCCGCCAGGACAGTGGAGAACGGTGCGATGAAGCGGACAGTCGAGACAGGAGACGAGCGGTGAAGAGCACTCCCCAGGAGCGGACGGTCGCCGAGGCCCCCAGCCTCCAGGAGCTCCAGCAGCGGGCGCTGGCCGCCGCCTCGCCGAAGGCGTACGGCGAGGGCGCGGCCATCGTCTGCGACCGGCTGGTCCGGATCTTCAGCGCGGAGGGGGTCGAGGTCCAGGCGCTCCAGGGCCTGGAACTGACCATCCGACAGGGCGACCTGGTCGCCCTGGTCGGCGCCTCGGGCAGCGGCAAGTCCACCCTGCTCACCATCCTGGCCGGGCTGGACGTGCCGACCGCCGGCACCGCCACCGTGGCGGGCTGCGACCTGCTGGAGATGTCGGTCAAGGAGCGGCTGCGCTACCGGCGCGAGGTGGTCGGCTTCATCTGGCAGCAGACCGCCCGCAACCTGCTGCCCTTCCTCACCGCGGCCGAGAACATCGCGCTGCCGATGCAGCTGCGCGGCCGCTCGGGCGCCGGCGGGGCCAAGCGGCAGGCCGCCCGGGTGGCCGAGCTGCTGGAGGCGCTGGACATCGGCGAGCTGGCCCACCGCAAGCCCCACGAGCTCTCCGGCGGTCAGCAGCAGCGGGTGGCGATCGCGGTCGGGATGGCCAACAACCCGCCGGTGCTGCTCGCCGACGAGCCCACCGGCGAGCTGGACTCGGAGACCGCCGGGATCATCTTCGAGTCCTTCCGGACCGTCAACCGCGAACTGGGCGCCACCGTCGTGATCGTCACCCACGACCCGATGGTCGCGGGCGAGGTCCGCCGCACGGTCGCGATCCGGGACGGGCGCACCGCCAGCGAGGTGCTGCGCCGCACGGTGACGGACGAGCACGGCGAGGAGTCGGTGAACGAGCGCGAGTACGTGATGCTGGACCGCGGCGGCCGGGTGCAGCTGCCGGTCAAGTTCCTGGAGTCGCTCGGCATGGAGCACCGGGTGGCGGTGGACCTCGCGGCCGACCACATCGAGGTCCGGCCGGACGACATCGCGGGCCACTGATCCGGGCCGCTCCGGATCGGGCGGGCCGGGTCGGCAGGTCGGGACGGGGAGGCGGCGGCCGCCGCCTCCCCGGACGGTCAGCCGTCGCCGCCCGTCCGCTGGAAGAGGCCGCTGCCCTCGGCGTCCGTACGGAGGTCGGGCGGCGCCTCCTGCGCGGCGCGCTCGCCGCGGGAGGTGGCGGTGCAGAGGGCGAAGACGATCAGCGCACTGGCCGCCACGGCGAGGATGCCCAGTGCGGTCAGGACGCGTAGCCAGGTCAAGGTAGTGCCTCCTGGGGAACGGTGCGGCCCACACCGACGCGCGCGACGCCGCCCGGGAGGTATCGGCAGGTCGGGCCGCACGGTCGAGTGTCCACGGACGGTTCTTCCCGCCGGGTGGTGCACAAGAGGCCGCCCGCGTGGGCGCTCGAAGCACTCGCGGGGCGCGTCACGCCGTGTCGCACGCCCCTGCGGTGGCGGGCGCTCGTCCGGCCCCGTCGTCCACCTGGGCCCTCAAGGAGCCGAGGTCCGGCTTCCCGAGGCCGTTCAGCGGGATCGCGGGAAGCAGCAGGAGCGTGTCGGGGGCGCACGAGCCCAGGCCGCGCGCCCGGGCCCACCGCTGCAGCTCCCCGGCCGTCAGCCGCGAGCCGGGGGCGAGGGCGACGGCGGCGTGCACCCGCTCCAGGCGGTCCGGGTCGGTGGTGGTGAACATCACCGCCTCGCGGACCTCCGGGTGGGAGAGCAGCGGCTCCTCGATCTCGCGGGGGAACACATTGAGCCCCTCGACGATGGCCATCGGGTCCCGCCGCCCGGCCACCGTCAGATAGCCGGCCGCGTCCAGGCTGCCCAGGTCCCCGGTGTGCAGCCAGCCGCCCCGGAGCACCCGCTCGGTCAGCTCCGGTTCGCGCCAGTAGCCGGCCATCGCGGTCGGCGTCCGGACGCAGATCTCCCCGGTGCGGTTCGGCGGCAGCTCCGTGCCGTCCTCGTCCAGGATCAGCAGTCCGGTGTCCGGGTACGGGCGGCCGGCGGTGGTCAGCAGGCGCGGCGCCAGGTGCTCGTCCGGGCCCAGCCGGGTGACCGGCCCGCACTCCGTCAGGCTGTAGGTCTGGTGCAGCACCCGGCCCAGCCGCCGGGTCGCCTCGGCCAGGCGCCGCGGCGAGGGCGCGCAGCCGGTGTAGCCGACCCGGCGCAGGCTGCCGGTGTCGGTGATGGGCAGCAGCGGGTGGTCCAGCAGCCGGTACAGCAGGTGCGGCGGCAGGTAGACCCGGCTCACCCGGTACCGCTCGACCGCGGCCAGCACGGCGCCGGCGTCGAACTCGTCCTGCATCACCACCGTGCCGCCGGCGGCCAGGGCCAGGTCCGCCGAGGTGCCGCCGCCGTGGCAGAGCGGGGTGCACAGCAGGAAGACGGACCCGGACAGCAGCGGCGGGCGCGGCGGACGGGCGAAGCGGCGCAGCACCCCCTTCGGGCGCCCGGTGGTGCCGCCGGTGAAGCGCACCGCCATCACGTCCTCGGGCCGGTAGCGGGCTTCGAACGGGGCGGGGGAGAGGCCCGCGGCGAGGTCCAGCAGGTCGGTGCCGAGCCCGGGCGGCGGCGGGCCCAGGGAGAGCAGGACGGCCGAGGGCACCGCCCGCGCGATCCCGTCGGCCGCCGCCGCGTACCGGCCCGGGTCGAAGACCAGCGCGGACGTCCCGGCGAACTCCGCCAGCGCCACCTGCTCCGCCACCGGCCCGTCCGGGAACGGCATCGCCACCCGGCAGCCCAGCAGGTTCGCGGCCAGTCGCACCAGCAGGGCCTCCGGCCGGTTCCCGGCCAGCACCGTCACGCCGTCCCCGCGCCCGAGCCCGGCCCGCTCCAGCGCGCGGGCGGTGCGGTGCACCAGGTCCAGGCACCGCCGCCCGCTCCACGCCTCGTCCCCGGCCCGGATCGCCACCCGGCCCGGATCGCGCGCCAGCCCGTCCAGCACCTGCGCGGTGTACGTCGCAGCGGCCTCCGCCATGGCCCACCCTCCTGTCTGACGGTGCGTCAGCCTAGTGGACGGCGGGCCCGCGGACGCACCGCGGCCGCCCCGGCCGCACGGGCACCGGTGGGCGCGGGTGAGCGGTGGCCGGGCGTTGTTGTTAGGGTTCCCGGTCGGACGTGAACGGGGGTTCGGGCTGGTGGGCGGCATGGTGGACGCGGTCGTGGCGCCGTGCGGCGTGGTCGATCTGCGGGGCGAGGCCGGGGCGGGGTTCGTCACCGCCTACCCGGCCGACGCCGTCGTGGTGGTGTCCGGGCTGCCGGGGGCCGGGAAGAGCACGCTGCTGCGGCGCTGGTCCGGGGCGGACGTCCGGGCCGTGGACCCGCGGACGGTGCACGAGGCCTGCGAGGCGGTGATGCCCGCCGCCCTGCCGTACGCGGTGTACCGGCCGTGGGCCCGGCTGGAGCACTTCCGGCTGCTGCGCTCCTCGGTGCGCGGCGGCGGGCCGCTGCTGGTGCACGACTGCGGCAGCCGGGCCTGGATGCGGCGCTGGCTCGCCCGGGAGGCGGGCCGCCGGGGCCGTGAACTGCACCTGGTGCTGCTGGACGTCGGCGCCGCCACCGCCCTGGACGGCCAGCGGGCGCGCGGCCGGTACGCCTCCACCGGGGTTTTCGCCCGCCACCACCGGGGCCTGGAACGGCTGTTGGCCGCCTTCACCCGGCACGTGCGCTCCGGCGGGCCGGTGCCGACGCCGGAGGCCTCGTCCGTCCTGCTGCTCGACGCCGTCTCCCGCTCCCGCGCCGAGGCGGTGCGCTTCGGGGGCGCGGGCTGAACGTCGGGGCGGGGCCAGGCCCGTGCCCGGCGGACCGGGCGCATGCCGTCAGGCGGCGGTGAGACGGGAACCGGCCCACCCCGGGCCATGATCGTCACAACGATCCCCCACGGCCCGCCGGGCACTGCCAGACTGGGGCCGGCAGAGTCCGTCACGGAGAGAGGTCGCACCCCGCATGTCCAGCAGCGCCGTCGTCGAGAATCCGTGGTTCCGCAGGTTCAACCCGTCCGACTCCGCGCCCGCCCGGATCGTGATCTTCCCGCACGCCGGCGGCTCGGCCAGCTACTACCTGGAGTACGCCAACGCGCTGGCGCCGCACGCCGACGTGCTCGCCGTCCAGTACCCGGGCCGGCAGAACCGCATCACCGAGCCGACGATCGGCTCGGTGACCGGGCTCGCCGAGCAGCTCGCCCGGGAGCTGCGGGAGTGGACGGACCGTCCGCTCACCTTCTTCGGCCACAGCATGGGCGCGGCCGTCGCCTTCGAGACGGTCCGGTGCTTCGAGCGCGACGGCGTGAAGGGGCCCGACCGGCTGTTCGTCTCGGCCGGGCGCGCGCCCTCGCTGCCCCGGACGACCGCCGTCCACCAGCTGCCCGACGACGAACTGCTCGCCGAGATCTCCGCGCTCGGCGGCACGGACGACCGGGTCCTCGCCCTGCCCGCGCTGCGCGAGCTGATCCTGCCGAGCCTGCGGGCCGACTACACGGCCGTGGAGACCTACCGCAGTGCCCCGGACGCGACCGTGTCGCTGCCGATCACCGCCCTGGCGGGGGAGTCCGACGCGCACGCCACCGTCGACCAGGTCGGCCAGTGGGAGCGGCACACCACCGGCGCCTTCGACCTGCGGGTCTTCCCGGGCGGGCACTTCTACCTGGCCGACCGGACGACGGACGTGGTGGAGGTGCTCACCGCGCACCTGCGCGGCTGAGCCGGCCGGTGACCGGTCGGGCGCCGGGCCCGGCCCGGCCGCCGGGGGCGCGCACCGGACACCGCACCGCCCTTCGAACCCGCCTCCGGGGCGATCCGCCCCGTGCCGGTGCCCGGAGCGCGCCCGCTCGGCTACTGTGCCTGCTTGACGGACCGTCAGCAGACCACCAGGAGGCAGCCGTGCGCCGGATCGCCGTTGTCGGAGCGGGCCAGGCCGGCCTCCAACTCGCGCTCGGCCTGGTGGCGGACGGGTACCGGGTGACCCTGGTCGCCGAGCGCACCCCGGAGCAGCTGCGCGGCGGCCGGGTGCTGTCCACCCAGGCGATGTTCGGCCCCGCGCTGCGGATCGAGGCGGCGGCCGGGCTGGACCTCTGGGCGGAGCGGGCGCCGGCCGTCTCCTCGGTGGAGGCGGTGCTGGCGGCGCCCCCGGGCGTGCGGGCGCTGGAGTACACCATGACGCTGGACGAGCCCGCCCAGTCGGTGGACCAGCGGCTCAAGCTGGCCGGCTGGCTGGAGCTGCTGGCCGAGCGCGGCGGCGAGGTCGAGTACCGCACGCTGGACCGCGACGGGCTGCACGAACTGGCCCGCCGGCACGAGCTGACCGTCGTCGCGGCCGGGCGCGGCGCGCTGTCCGGGATCTTCGAGCGCGACGCCGCCCGCTCGCCCTTCGACCGGCCGCAGCGGGCCCTGTCCTGCCTGTACGCGCACGGCGTCGGCTCGCCGGACCCGGCCGCCGGGCCGAGGGCCCGGATGAACGCCCTGCCCGGCCTCGCCGAGCTGTACCTGCAGCCGGCGCTCACCCTCTCCGGCCCCTGCGACGTCCTGCTCTGGGAGGCGCTGCCCGGCAGTCCGCTGGACGCGTTCGGCGACGCTCCGCCGCCGGACGTCCAACTGGCCCGGATCCGCGAGCTGTTGGGCGAGTACCTGCCCTGGGAGGCGGAGCTCTGGACGGAGGCCGAGCCGACCGACGCCGGGGCCGGGCTGTTCGGCGCGGTCACCCCGGTGGTCCGGCGCCCGGTGGCGGAACTCGGCTCGGGCGTGGACGCCGTCCACGTGCTGGGCCTCGGCGACGCGGTGGTGGTCACCGACCCGATCACCGGGCAGGGCGCCAACAACGCCGCCCGGGCCGCCGAGACCTACCACCGGGCCGTCGTCGAACACGGCGACGCCCCGTTCACGGCCGACTGGATGTGCCGCACCGCCGAGCGGTTCTGGCAGCAACAGGCCCGTCACAGCGTGGAGTTCACTACCGCGATGCTGACCGTCCCGGAGCACGTCCAAGCCGTGTTCGCGGCCGCCGCCGACCACCCCGAGGTCGGCCGCCGGCTCGCCAACACCTACGCCGAGCCGAGCGACCACGCCGCCTGGCTGGCCACCCCCGAGCTGACCGCCGCCTACCTGGCCTCCGTGTCGGAGTAGCCGGCCGCACTTGCCCCCGGGCGGTCCGCGGGACGACGCTGGAGGGGAGGGACGGCAACGGGTGCGGGAGGCGTCGGTCGTGGACGGACAGCAGCCCGCGGGCCGGTCCGCCGGCGGCCACCGGAGCGTGCCGCACACGGCCGACCTGCGGGTCGAGGCCTGGGCGCCGACGGCCGAGGGCTGCATCGGCGAGCTGGTGCAGGCCGTCGTCGGCAGCTTCGCCGACCTCGCCGAGGCGCGGCCCGTCGGCGAGCGCGACTGCACCGTCCTCGCGGCGAGCCACCCGGACCTGCTCGCGGGTGTCCTGGAGGAGGTCGTCTACCGGATGGACGCCGACGGCGAACTGCCGGTGGAGGTCGCCGTCGGCCCGATCGAGGGCCGGGACGGCGCCCGCCGGGTGACGGTCCGCTTCCGGATGGCCGACGCCGCCACGGCCGAACTGGTCGGCGCGGTGCCGAAGGCCGTCTCCCTGCACGACCTGCACCTCGGCGCCGGGCCGGACGGCTGGATCTGCCGGGTCACCGTGGACGTCTGAGCCCGGCCCGAGCGCAGCGGACCGGAGCCGCGGGAACGGGGTGAGCGAAGGTGGAAATCGCACTGGTCGAGGCGGGCCGGCACCGCTGGCGGATCGAGCAGCGCCCGCCGATGCGGGTGCCCGGCGTGGTGTTCGCGAACGGTGCGCTGCTGCCGCAGGCCGCCGGGGACAAGGCGCTGGAGCAGGTGGCGAACGTGGCCACGCTGCCCGGGATCGTCCGCGCCTCCTACGCGATGCCCGACGTCCACTGGGGCTACGGCTTCCCGATCGGCGGGGTCGCCGCCACCGACGTCGAGCGGGGCGGGGTGGTCTCGCCCGGCGGGGTCGGCTTCGACATCTCCTGCGGGGTCCGGCTGCTGGCGGCCGGAATCAGCCGGGACGAGCTCGACCCGGAACGGATCGGCCGGCTGATGGACCTGCTGGACCGCACCGTCCCGCGCGGCCTGGGCCGCGGCGGCCTGTGGCAGCTGTCCGGACCGGAGGAACTGGACGACCTGCTGCTCGGCGGCGCCCGCTACGCCGTGGAGCACGGCCACGGCGTGCCGCGCGACCTGGAACGCTGCGAGGACCGCGGCGTGCTGGCCGGGGCGGCCCCCGGCGAGGTGAGCACCCGGGCCGTCGAGCGCGGGCTGCAGCAGGTCGGCAGCCTCGGCTCGGCCAACCACTTCCTGGAGGTGCAGGCCGTGGACCGGGTGCACGACGCGCCGACCGCCGCCGCCTTCGGACTGCGGCCCGGCCAGGTCTGCGTCATGATCCACTGCGGCTCGCGCGGCCTCGGCCACCAGATCTGCACCGACCACGTCCGCGCCATGGACCGCGAGCTGCACCGCCACCACATCGAACTCCCGGACCGCCAGCTCGCCTGCACCCCGGTCGACTCCCCGCGCGGCCGCGCCTACCTGGGCGCCATGACCGCCGCCGCCAACTACGGCCGGGCCAACCGGCAGCTGCTCTCCGAAGCGGCCCGCCGGGCCTTCGCCACCGCGCTCGGCGTCGGACTGGAGCTGGTCTACGACGTCTCGCACAACCTCGCCAAGCTGGAGACCCACGAGGTGGACGGCGAGCCCCGGACGCTGTGCGTGCACCGCAAGGGCGCCACCCGGGCGCTGCCGCCCGGCGACCCCGACCTGCCCGACGACCTGGCGCAGGCCGGGCAGCCGGTGCTGGTCCCGGGCACCATGGGCACCGCCTCGTACGTCATGGTCGGCCTGCCCGGCAACGAGGCCTTCCGCTCCGCCTGCCACGGCGCCGGGCGGGTGCTGAGCCGCCACCAGGCGCTGCGCACCGTGCGCGGCGAGCGGCTGAAGAGCGAGCTGGAGGCGCGGGGGGTCGCGGTGCGGCCGGCCTCCTGGCGGGCCCTGGCCGAGGAGACGCCGGAGGCGTACAAGGACGTCGACGCGGTGGCCGCCGTCACCGAGGCCGCCGGCCTCGCCCGGCAGGTCGCCCGGCTGGTGCCGCTGGGCGTGTGCAAGGGGTGAGTTCGCCGCACCGGTCCGGGCGCGTCCCTCGACTCGCCCGGCCGGGCGCGCTTGGATGTCGGACGCCGTCCGACACCGGACGGCGTCCGTCGGGGGACCGCAACCGTTGACCGGCCCGCGTCCGTCAGTGGACCGGAACCGTCACCGGGCCGGCGTCCGTCAGCGGACCGGTCCACCGCCGGAGCGCAGCCGTCGCCGAAGCGCACCCGCCACAGGAGGTCGTCATGCCGGGCAACCCGGACGGAACCGTGGACCGCCGGGGCACCGCGGCCGGCCCGGTGATCGAACTGCGCTCGCTCACCAAGCGCTACGGCGACACCGTCGGCATCGAAGGGCTGGACGTCTCGGTCGAGGCCGGCGAGGTGTTCGGCCTGCTCGGCCCCAACGGCGCCGGCAAGACCACCACGCTGCGCTGCCTGGTCGGACTGCTCGGCCCGACCGACGGGCAGGTGCGGGTGCTCGGCCTGGACCCGGTGGCCGACCACCGCCGGCTGGCGCCCTCGATCGGCTACCTGCCCGGCGAACTGCGGCTCTACCCCGAACTCACCGGGCAGCAGACCCTCGGCCTGCTCGCCGCCCTCCAGGGCGCCCCGGTGCCGCGCCGGCGCGAACTGTGCGAGCGGCTGAAGCTGTCCCGGGCCGACCTGGCCCGGCCGGTGGGGGAGTACTCGCGCGGCATGAAGCAGAAGCTCGGACTCGTCCAGTCGCTCCAGCACCGGCCGCCGGTGGTGGTGCTGGACGAACCGAGCGAGGGGCTGGACCCGCTGGTCCAGGAGACCTTCTACGAACTGCTCGCCGAGGAGACCGCGGCCGGGCGGACCGTCCTGCTCTCCAGCCACGTGCTGCCCGAGGTGCAGCGCACCTGCGGCCGGGTCGCCATCGTCCGCCACGGCCGACTGGTCACCGTCCGCTCGGTCGCCGAACTGCGCCAGGCCCGGGCCCGCCGGGTCCGGCTGCTCCTCGACGACGGACGGGGCGCCAGGCCGCTGGGCCCCGCCGAGCGTTGGTCCCCGCGCTGGGACGGCCCACGGGTCGAGCTGATGGTGCCACCGGACGAGGTGGTCGCGGCGGTGCGCACCCTGCTCGCCGACCAACCGGTGGCCGACCTGACGGTGGAGGAGGCCGGCCTGGACGAGGCCTTCCTCGACCTCTACCGGTCCGTCGGCGCCGAGGACCCCGGCGGGGCCGGAGAGCCGCCCGGCACCGAGGACCCCGCCGACGCCGGAGATGCGCCCGGCGGCGGCCGCCGGCCGGAACCGGAGGGGCGGCCGTGAACCCGGGCACCGTCAAACCCCGCCTCCCGCTGGTCTGGCTCGCCCTGCACCGGCGCCGCCGGATGCTGCTCTCGCTGCTCTTCGGCATGGTCGTCTTCGAGACCCTCATCGTGGTGATCGCCGGGACCGTCCCGTCCGGCGAGCTGTTCGGCGCCCGCCGCAACCCGCCCGGCGCGTTCAGGGCCTTCAGCGGCTCCAACGGCGACGTCTCCATCGCCAGCTACCCCGGCCTGCTCGGCGCCGGGCTCACCCACCCGTTCTGGATCGCCCTCCAGCTCACCGTGATCGGCTCGCTGGGCGCCGCCGCCGTCGCCGCCGACGTCGAGTCCGGCACCATCGAGCTGCTGATGACCCGCCCGGTCTCCCGCCGCCGGCTGCTCGCCGAGCGGACCGGCGCCCTGGTCGCCGCCACCGTGCTGCTCAACGCCGCCGCCACCCTGACCCTCACGCTCGGGGTGGCGTTCTCCGCGCGGCTGCGCGCGGCCGTCCCGGTGAGCGCGGTGTTCACCGCCGGACTGCTCGGCTGCGCCCTCGCGTTCTGCCTGACCGGACCGGTGCTGGCGATCTCCGCGCTCAGCCGGCGGCGGGCCCACGTGATCGGCGCGGCCGTCGCCATCGGCGCGGTCGGCTTCGCGCTCAACTTCGTCGCGCTGGCCTGGTCCCCGGCCAGGCCGCTGCGCTACCTCAGCCCGTTCCACTACTACGCGCCGGGCGACGTGCTCGGCCACGGCGGGGTGCCGTGGGCGGCCTTCGGAGTGCTGCTCGGGGTGGGGCTGCTCGGGCTGGCGGCGGCCTTCCGGCTGCTGGAACGGCGGGACCTGGCGGTGTGAGGACGGGGCCCGGGCCCGCGCGCGGCCGGTCAGCCCCAGGCGCGGGCCGCGGCCAGCAGCCGTTCGCGGACCAGGGCCACGTGCGGGTTGGCCGAGCCGGCCGGGCGGCGGACCAGGTAGGCGGTGTTGATCGGCGGATCGGCCGGCTCGTGCAGCAGCCGCAGGGCCCCGGAGGCGAGTTCGGCCCGGCACAGGTAGCCGGGCAGCACGCTCCAGCCCGCGCCCGCGGTCACCGCCGAGAGCACCGCCCGCAGGTCCGGCACGGTGATCGCGGCCCGGGCGTGCAGCCGCCGGTCGAACACGTGTCGCCAGTAGCGGCGGGCGATCGGCAGGTCCTCGGCGTAGCTGAGCAGCGGGACCTCGGCCAGCGCGCCGGGCAGCTCGCGGCCGGCCAGCCGCTCGGCCCAGACCGGGGCCGCGACCAGGACGAACTCCTCGTCGGCCAGCGGTTCGGCGAGCAGCGTCCGGCCGCGCGGACGCCGGGTGGCGACCACCAGGTCGTGCCGCCCGGCCCGCAGCTCCGCCAGCAGCGGGTCGGTCAGCCCGGCGGTCACCCGCAGCTGGACGCCCTGCGCGACCAGCGGGGCCAGCTCCGCCAGCAGGACGGTGCCGAGGAACTCGGCGGGCCCGGCGAGGTGGACCGGCTCCGGCACGCCCCCGCCGCGCCCGTCGGCGACACCCGCGAGCTGGTCCAGCGGCACCGCGAGGCGGGTGGCGAGGTCGTCGGCGTACGGCAGCGGGCTGACCCCGCGCGCCCGGCGTTCGAACAGCTCCCGGCCGAGCCGCTGCTCCAGCGCCCGGATCTGCGCGGTCACCGTGGACTGCGACAGGCCCAGCAGGTGCCCGGCCGCGGTGAAGGAGCCGGCCCGGTGCACGGCGAGGAAGGTCCGCAGCTGGTTGAGGTCCAGCGGGCCGGAGCCGGTGGTCGGCCGATCGCTCATGCGGACGAGCCTACGGGATTCCGATGGCTGGACGGTCCGGGTGAGGTATCGGGATCCCGATGCCTCGCATCGCGTGGCCCATTGGTTCGCGCGGGCCGGGCGCGTCTAGCGTCGACGCCGTGAGCGCCGCGGCGGACCGTCGCGGCACGGACCGCGGCACCCCTGGAGGCACATCCCATGGCCGACATCCTGTTCGTCCTGACCGGCGCGAGGTTCTGGACCCTGAACGACGGCACCGCGCACCCGACCGGTTTCTGGGCGGAGGAGGCGGTCGTCCCGTACCGCGCCTTCACCGAGGCCGGCCACCGGGTCACCGTCGCCACCCCGGCCGGCGTCGTCCCGGTCGCCGACGGGGCCAGCCTGACCGACCCGGCGATGGCCGAGGAGCTGGAGAAGATCGCCGAGTTCCGGCAGCCCCTGGTGCTGGCCGAGGTCGACCCGGCCGACTACGACGTGGTGTTCTACCCCGGCGGCCACGGCCCGATGGAGGACCTGGCGGTCGACCCCGACTCCGGCCGGCTGCTCAACCGGGCGCTCGCATCCGGGCGCCCGCTCGGAGTGGTCTGCCACGGCCCGGCCGCGCTGCTCGCCGCGCGGTCCGAGGACGGCGGCTCGCCCTTCGCCGGGTACCGGGTGACCGGCTTCACCAACGCCGAGGAGACCCAGGCCGGCCTGGCCGACCGGGCGCCGTGGCTGCTCCAGGACCGGCTGGTCGAGCTGGGCGTGGACTTCGAGGAGGGCGAGCCCTGGGCGCCGCACTCGGTCGTCGACCGCAACCTGGTGACCGGTCAGAACCCGGCGTCCTCGGCCCTGGTGGCCACCGAGCTGCTGAAGCTGCTGAACGCCTCGGCCTCGTAGCGGCCGGGCGACGGCTCCATCCGACGGGCGGGCGACGGCTGCTCCCGGACGGGCGGGCGACGCGGGGTTGGTCCCGTCGCCCGCCCGTCAGGGATTGCCGTCCGAGCCGGCAGGGCCGCCGACGCGCGCGCCCCTGCCGCGCGACCGCCGTCAGCGCAGGTCGTAGGCGGTGAGCGGGTGCCCGGCCCAGATCCGGCGGGTGGCCTGCTCCGGGTAACGGACGGTCTCCGAGCGGGCGTCCAGGACCCGGGTGAGCTGCCCGTCCGGATCGAAGGCGGGCCACCCCGGGTCGCCGGTGGTGGCGAACCGGACCCAGGCCTCCCGCAGTTCCGCCGAGA
The DNA here is from genome assembly GCF_042894165.1 of Kitasatospora sp. NPDC001547. Lineage (NCBI taxonomy): Bacteria > Bacillati > Actinomycetota > Actinomycetes > Kitasatosporales > Streptomycetaceae > Kitasatospora > Kitasatospora sp. NPDC001547. Next base: position 163,798 of record NZ_JBIAVL010000008.1, read on the forward strand.
GCCGGACCACCTCCTCCGGCGGCTGGTCGCCGAGGACCTGCCGCGCCATCGGACTGTCCAGACTGCCGAAGGCCAGCGGCACGTCGAGACCGTGGCAGGCGCCGAAGACGCCGCCGAGGGCGGGGGCGGTCAGCGCGAGCTCGAAGAGGTACGAGGTGCCGCCGGCCGCCGCGTTGGCCTCGGCCAGGCGCAGGGACGGCACCCGGAACAGGGCGTCGGAGTTGACGGCCTCGAGGAGTTCGGACGGCGTCGCCCCCGGGAAGGCGGCCCGGTAGGCGTCCGGCCCGTCCGGCGGCGGGGCGGACAGCTGCAGCGCGAGCCGGGCCTCCTCCTCGGTGAAGCTGCCGTGCCGGCCGCTGAGGACGCTGAACGGCCGGAACTCGTCCCGGGTGTGGCCGACCAGCAGTTCGACGCCGTCGGTGAGCGCCGACCACGGCGAGCCGGGCAGCACCTCCCCGTCGACCACCGGGACGGTGGCGATGCCGCTCTGCGCCAGCCGGCCCCAGCGCGCGAGGTGCTCCGGCAGCGCGGCGCCGAGCTCGGTGACCGCCGAGGCCAGGCGCCACGGGTGCACCTCGGCCAGCGCGGCGGCGGTGGGGGCCGCGCCGACCAGCTTCGCGAGCTCGGCGGTGACCTCGGCGGCCAGCGCGGGGGTGCAGTGGGTGCCCGGCACGCTGTGGGCCACGGCCCGCCGGAACAGGCCGCGGGCCGCGTCCATCACCAGCAGGGCGGCGACCGACCCGGCGCCCGCGGACTGCCCGGCGACGGTCACCAGGGCCGGGTCCCCGCCGAACCGGGCGATGTTGCGCCGCACCCAGCGCAGGGCGGCGACCTGGTCCAGGAAGGCCCGGTTGGCCGGGGCACCCTCCAGCAGCGCGAAGCCCTCGGCGCCCACGCGGTAGTTGACGGTCACCACGACCAGCCCGGCGGAGGCCAGGGCGGTCGGGTCGTACAGCGGGTCGGCGGAGGCCCCGGACATGTAGCCGCCGCCGTGGATCCACACCAGGACCGGCAGCCCGGCCGTGCCCGGATCGGGCGTGCAGACGTTGAGCGTCAGCCAGTCGGTGTCCTCGGAGGCCTGGCCGGCCCCGGTGGGCATCGGCCCGGACTGCGGGACGACGGGCCCGAAGGCGGCCGCCTCGCGGACGCCGTCCCAGGACTCGGGCTCGACCGGGGCGGCGAAGCGCAGCGCCCCGACGGGCGGCTGGGCGTAGCGGAGGCCGCGGAAGACCGCGAGGTCCCGGCCCTCCCGCTGCTCCCGCTGCCGTTCCGGTTGCCGCTGCTCCTGGCCGCTCCGCTGGTCCTGGCCGCGCCGCGGCTGCCAGCGGCCGCGGACGAGCCCCTCGGTGGTGCGGACGACGGGTTGCTCTGACATGGGGACGCTCCTCCCTCGGAAGGCTTCCCACGTTATAGGTCAGATGTATTATGTCAAGCGTATGGAAAAGAGTCCGCCACCGCGCGGAGCGAGTCCGAGGAGCCGCCGTCCATGCCGAAGCAGGTCGACCACCGGGAACGCCGGGAGACGATCGCCCGCGCGCTGTGGCGGGTCGTGGAGCGGCGCGGCGCCACGCACCTGACGATGCGCGAGGTCGCGCAGGAGGCCGGCATCTCGCTCGGGCAGCTCCAGCACTACTTCGGCTCCCGGGCGCAGATGCTCGCCTTCGCGATGGACTTCGCCGGCGAGCAGAGCGGGCTGCGGGTCGGCCGGGCGATGGCGGCGCTCGGTGAACGGCCGCACCCGCGCGAGGTGCTGCGGGTGATGCTGGTCGAACTGCTGCCGCTGCACGCCGACGCACGGGCGACCAGCCGGATGAGCGCCGCCTACGTGCTGGAGGCGCTGCACGACGAGGAGGTCCACGCGCGGGCGCGCGGCGGCCTGCTCCAGGGGCGGGCGATGGTCGAGCAGGTGGTCCGGCAGGCCGTCGCGGACGGGTACCTGGCGGCCGACCGCGACCCGGTGGTGGAGACCGACCTGCTGCTCGCGCTCACCGGGTTCACCACCCTGCTGGAGCTGGGCGTGGTCGAGCCCGCCGCCGTCCTCACCGCCGTCGACCGGCACCTGGACCGGCTGTTCGCGGTACCGGGGCATGGCAGGCTACCCGGGTGACACCGCCGCCCGCGACCAGGAGCACCGCCATGGACCGACCCGCCGCCCTCCGCCTCGACGCCACCGCCTCAGGACACCCGGCGGGCATCCTGGACGCCGCCGAGCGGGCCGAACGCCGGGGCATGGACCGGCTGGTGGTCGCCGAGACCGCGTACGACCCGTTCCTCCAGCTCGCCCGGGCGGCCGACCGCACCGCGTCGATCGAACTGGCCACCGGCATCGCGGTGGCCTTCGCCCGGACCCCGATGACGCTCGCCTACCAGGCCTGGGGGCTGCACGCGGCCTCCGGCGGACGGGCCGTCATCGGACTGGGCTCGCAGGTCAAGCCGCACATCGAGAAGCGCTTCGGGATGCCCTGGGACCGCCCGGCCGCCCGGATGCGCGAGTACGTCCACGCGGTGCGGGCGATCTGGCACAGCTGGCAGACCGGTGAACGGCTGCGCTTCCGGGGGGAGTTCTACACCCACACGGTGATGACGCCGGTGTTCTCGCCGGACCCGGTCCCGTCCGGGGTGCCGCGCATCCTGCTGGCCGGCGTCGGGCCGCTGATGACCAGGACCGCCGGGGCGGTGGCCGACGGCTTCCTGAGTCACCCGTTCACCTCCACTGCCTACCTGACCGAGCAGGTGCTGCCCGGACTGACCGAGGAGCGGGCCCGGGCCGAGGCGGAGGGGGCCGGGTGGACGGAGCGGCCGTTCGAGATCGTCGGCAACGTGCTCACCGCCACCGGCCGCACCGAGGAGGAGTTGGCGGCCAACCGGGCGGCCACCCGGGAGCGGCTGGCGTTCTACGCCTCCACGCCGGCCTACCGCCCGGTGCTGGCGCAGCACGGCTGGGAGGGGCTCCAGGAGGAGCTGCACGCCCACTCGGTGCGCGGGCGCTGGGCGGAGATGGCCGCCCTGATCGACGACGAGGTGTTCGACGCCTTCGCGGTCTGCGGTCCGGTCGAGGAGGTCGCCCGGGAGATCCACCGCCGGTACACGGGCCTGGTCACCCGGCTGTCCGTCAGCCTGCCCGAGGACGCCGACCCGGAACTGGGCCTGGACGTCCTGGCTGGGGTCCGGGCACTGGGCCGACCGGAAACGGACGCCGGGTGACCACAGTGGGAGGCTGGCCGGGCAGGGGCCGACGAAGTCCGGGCAGATTCGCGCAACGCGTTTCCGGGGGTGGTGGTGGGCGGCAGGATCGCGGTGGCAGGCCGGACCGTTCGGCGGAGACCGACGCTCCGGGCCCGCCGTGTTGTGGGGCCTGTCGCGCCGTACGGACCACCGTGCCGAACGGCCTGTCATGCCTCGGCCGCCCGTTGCCGATCATGGGGGTGCCCGCGTGCCCGTGTCCGACGACCGCCCGGCCGACTACGACCTGGCGGAGCGCTGGGACCCCGTCGCCAACAGGTACGTCGACGCCCTGGCCGACCTGGACGAGTTCCTGCGCGTCTGCGCCGAGCTGACCGGCTTCGACGTGCCCGAGCTGCGCTCCACCGGGATGGCGGACGAGCACCACCGCACCACGCTGGCCCACCGGGTGCGCGACGGGCACGCCCTGGTCCACCTCTGGTACGTCGGCGCCTGGCCCGGCGAGGCGCCCTCCTCCGCCCGCGCCCGTGACCAAGGACTGGTCTGGCGGACCTTCCGCGCCGCCCCTCCCGGCGCCGCCGCACCGGACACCGCCGGCGAGGGCAGCTGAACGCCCGGCGGGACGCACGCCGAACCGGCACGCGTCGGCCTGGGGAACACCCCGCCGTCAGCTCCATGAGCAGCGGCCGGAACGCGGATCTCACTCAGCGGTCGGGGGCCAGGGGTCAGGGCGCTCGGAGAGCCGAACGGCCACGTCGAGGGAGCCCCTGAAGGCGCAGCCACATCAGCCACCTCCGGCCCTCCGGGGCCACGCAAGACCTCATGGAGCCCTCATGACCGGCCTGCCACTACCGCCCGTCCCGGAGCCGTACCACTTGCCCTTCCACTACGGCGCGCTGCACACCATCGGCGTCGACTACCTGGTCGACCACGGCCGGGCGCGCGGACTGCTCGCCAAGCGCCACCCCGGGTTGACCGTCGCGGCCTTCGACGGCGGGGCCTGCGTCTCGCTCAACTACCGGCTGTACTTCGCCCAGTACCCGGACGGCGGCGGCATCACCCAGGAGCTGGAGATCAACCTGATCGCCCACCCGGTCTTCGCCGAGGAGCGGATGCCGGTGGTCGACTACGGCCAGTACGCCCGGGGCTGGGACCAGACCAAGTTACTCGGCAGCGCCCGGCTGCACGTGCTCTGCGACAACCCGCTCGCCATCGACGCCGGGCGCCGGCTGTACGCCGAGCCCAGGCACCCGGGGTGGTTCGAGACCGCCCTGCCCTCCCTCAACGCGCCCGAGGCGCGCGAACGCTGGTCGGTCTCCTGCCGCCGGGCCACCCTGGGGGAGGACGGACTGAGCCGCCACGACGAGGAACTCCTCGCCCTGGACGTCAGCCTGGTCGGCCTCACCCCCGAGCCGGTCAACAACACCCCGATCACCGGCTACGCCACCGACGACGAGGGCAAGCTGCTGGCCGCACCGCTCAACGTCTACCAGCCCTACCGCTACTACGCCCTGGACGACCGCACCGCCGAGCGCGTCCGGCTCGACCTCGGCAACCCCGCCGAGGAGTCCGCTCGAGACCTCGCCCACCTGATTGCCGAAGCCCCGGCCGCCGGGGTCTGGACCTACCAGTCCCCGCCGGTCGCCGCCCACAACCGGGCCTACTACGTCCGATGACGGCCCCGTTCTTCGTCCCGGGCGGCACCGCCGTGCGGCGGGACGCCGCCCACGGGAGGATCTGCTCCGCCCTGCCCTGCACCGGGCCACTGCTCATCCTCCCGGCCACCGCCCTCAGCACTCCTGCCGAAGGGGGCTGAGGGCGGCGGCCGACCCGCGGCCCTGGCCGGGCTGCGCCTGAGGATCAGCCGGGCGCCGGCGGAGCGCCCGGACCGGTGGGCGCGGCCGGCGCCGGGTCGGGCGCTCCATCGGCCGAGGGCGCCCGCGACCAGCGGCCGGCCAGGACGGTGCCGACGATCAGCTGGAGCTGGTGGTAGAGCATCAGCGGCAGCACCATCAGCCCGGCTTGGGCCCCGAACAGGACGGTGGCCATCGGCAGCCCGTTGGCCAGGCTCTTCTGCGACCCGCACAGCACCGCCGCGATGGCGGCCGCCCGGTCGAGCCCCAGCAGCCGCGCGCCGAGCCCGGTGGCCGCCAGGGCGGCGGCCAGCAGGGCGAGCAGGACCGCGAGCAGCCCGAGCAGTGCGAGGGGGGTGGCCAGACCCCAGATGCCCTGGGACACCGCCGCGCTGAACGCCGTGTAGACGACCAGCAGGATCGAGCCGCGGTCCACCGGGGTGAGCACCCGTTTGTGCCGGGACAGCGGACCGCCGAGCCACGGCCGCAGCAACTGCCCGAGCAGGAACGGCGCGAGCAACTGGAGACCGATCCGCAGCAGCCCGTCGGCGGCCAGCTGGGTGTGCGAACCCAGCAGCCAGGCGGCCAGCAGCGGCGTCAGCAGCAGGCCGGCGAGGCTGGAGTAGGTGCCCGCGCAGATCGCCGCCGGGACGTTGCCCCCGGCGGCGCCGGTGAGCGCCACCGAGGACTGCACCGTCGAGGGCACCAGACAGAGGAACAGCACCCCGGTCTGCAACTGCCCGGTCAGCGGGACGGGCGTGAGCAGCGCCGTCGCCACGCCGAGCAGCGGGAAGAGGACGAAGGTGGCGGCCAGTACCAGCCCGTGCAACCGCAGGTGGCGCAGCCCGGCCAGCGTCTCGCGGGTGGAGAGCCGGGCGCCGTAGAGGAAGAACAGCAACGCTACCGCGACGTCGCAGCCCACCCCGGCGACCCGCGCCGAGGTGCCCGAGGCCGGGAACAGCGCGGCCAGCCCGACCGTCCCGGCCAGCGCCGCCATGTACGGGTCCAGCCAGCGCGGCAGCAGCCCGCGGGGGCGGGGCCCGGGACCGCGGTGCGCCCGGGCGCCGGGCCCGGACACCTGGCCCCCGGATGACCGCTCCCCGGGCACCCGCTCCCCGCGCGCCCGGAGCCCTGGTGGCTGCTCCGGGCGCGCCAGGCGGTCGGTCACGGGCCGCCTCCCGTCGCCGGGCGGAGCGTGGGCCCGGAGGAGGAATCCGGCCCGAGCAGACCGCCCACCAGCGAGCCGGCGCCGTCGTGGTCGCTGCCCGCCGAACCGCTGCCGTTCTGGAGGTTGGCCGTGCGGTCGACCTCCAGCCAGGAGTCGGCGTGCGAGTTGTCCACGACCGTGATCAGCGAGCCGTCGGCCGCCGCGGGCGCCGCGGCGCCCGCGAGCAGCGCGCAGGCCCCGGCCAGCCCCAGGGCGGTGGCCCGCAGGGCGGCGGCCGGTGAGGGCGGGGCGGGCCCGCGCAGCCCGGCGCTCACGCCGTCACCGCCATCAGCCCGCGGGAGCGCGAGATGTTCCGCTCCAGCAACTCGGTGGACTCCCGAACCCCGACCTGGTCCCGGCCACCGGCCGGAGCCGGCAGCCGCCCGTCGGCGTCCTTCAGCCCGGCCAGCGCCTCGTCCATCGCCCGGTGCGCGGCGAACAGGCACGGCGTGCTGTAGATGGCCACGTCCACTCCCAGGTCCGACAGCTCCGAGAGCGACAGCCGGGGCGACTTGCCGCCCGCGATCTGGTTGAACAGCAGCGGCTTGTCGCCGACCACCCGGCGGATCCGGCGGATCCACTCCTCGCTGCGCACGCCGTCCACCAGCACCACGTCGGCGTCGGTGGCGGCGAGCGCCCGGGCCCGGCGCAGGATGTCGTCCTCCTCGGTGGCGTCGGTGCGCGCGACCACCACCAGGTCCGTCCGGTTGTCGAGGACGAGCTCCAGCTTCTCCAGGTACTCCTCCAGCGGGAGCACGATCTTGCCGTCCGCGTGCCCGCAGCGGCGCGGCCGCTTCTGGTCCTCCAGGATCACGCCCGACGCGCCGATCCGTTCGAGCCTGCGCACGACGTGGCAGGCCACCTCCGGATCGACGTAGCCGTCGTCGATGTCGACCAGCAGGTGGTGCCGGGGGAAGGCGCCGCGCAGCCGCTCGACGAAGCCGACCATGTCGGGCCAGGCGATGAAGCCGATGTCGGGCAGCCCGTAGTAGGAGGCCGCGAAACCGAAGCCGGAGACGAACATGCCGTCGTAGTGCTCGGCCGCGATGGAGGCCGAGTACATGTCGTAGACGCCGATCAACGGCGTGGTCCCCGGGCCCGCGATCTCCGCGCGCAGCCGCTGCCCGGGGCTGTCCGATGCCGTGTTTCCGTGGAACAAGGTCTTCTCCTTGCTGGGGATGACTTTGCCTGAACTTGGTGTTCATCAGACCGAACTGAGGTGTCATCACTATGCGCCCTTTAATGTTCCGTGGGCAAATCTTTAAAGGAGGTTCCCTCGTTAGAGTGAAACGGCGGAGACAATAAGAAAGCCCCTAAATATGGTTATCGGCCCACGAGGCGACTCGGCGGCTCCTTGGCGGCGGAACGGCGATCGGGCAGGGGTGCGCGGCCCGGCGCACCCGCAGGCGCGCGGGTGCGCCGGGCGTGCGGGGCGAGGACGGCGTCGGCGCCCGTCCCGCACGGGACGCGTGCGGGACGGGCGCCGATGAGGGGTCAGGCGCTCGGTACCGGGGGCGCGGCGCGGCGCTCGCGCAGCGTCCGGAGCATCCGGCGGGTGGCCTTGGTCGCGACCGGGGGCAACAGCTCCAGGGCGATCCGGCGCGGCGTGGAGCGCTGGACCGGGGCCTTGACCTGGTAGTTGAGGCGCAGCACCCGGGAGCCGGCGATGGTGTCCTCGTCGATGGTGTACCCCTCGGCCCGCCAGTCGCGCTCCCGCAGGACCGCCTGGGGGGCCGCGGCGTCGCCCCAGGTGCCGTAGAACTTCATCGGGGTGAGCAGGACCGGCCGCAGCCCGCCGGTGAAGACCGCTTCCCAGACCGCGGCGGAGACGCCCGGGGTGTGCTCGGAGCGGTAGTCGTCCAGGGCGACCAGGCCGTTCCCGGCGAGCGCGGCGCGGGCCACGGCGATGTCCCCGGCGACGTGCTCGTAGAGGTGGGAGGCGTCGATGTGGACGAAGCGGCAGCTGTCCGCCCGGATGCGGCCGTCGGCCAGGACCGAGGTGGGGGCCTGCACTATCTCGGGCAGCTCGCGGTGGAAGGCGAGGTAGTTGGCCTCGAAGGCGCTGCGGGTGAGGGTCCTGCGGTAGGACATGTCCATCTCGGCGGCGTTCTCGGCGTCGCCCGCCTCGGAGTCGAACAGGTCGCAGACCGTCAGCCGCTCGCCCGGCCGCAGGTGGTCGCCGAGCAGGACCGCGCTGCGGCCCAGGTAGCTGCCGAGCTCCAGGATGTCGCCGGTGACGCCGGCCGCGCTCTGGGCGGCCAGCAGGTGGCTGAAGGCGGCCCGGTCGAGGCTGAAGAACCAGCCGGGGATGTCGTCCCGCTTCAGCGGCGCGGAGGGGGTCGCGGCCTCGGCCGCGGTCTCGGGAACGGGCACGGCGGCCTCCAGGGGGACGGCGGGGCGCGGTGGCGGGTCACGTCGCGGAGGGGGAAGCCGAGGACGTGAGGCGGATCATCATAGCGACGCCGGGGCCGGAGGGAACCAGGTGTGCGGCGGCCCGGATCCGATTCTTCGCCCTGCTGTTCGGCAGGGGCGCGGACCTTCGTTTCCGCTCTCGATTCGCCTGGTCGGCCTAGCGTTCCGAGGGCTGGGAAACCGTCGGCGCGTGGAGGGTCTCCGGGCGGTTCACCCCGACGGTCGTTCGAGCTCCGCGACGGTGTCGGTCAGCCAGGCCCGCTCGGCCGCCGTGGAGGCCCGGGCGACCAGCAGCATCCCGCGCCGGAAGGGGTTCGGCTCGCGCTCGGCGGTCACCGGTTGCCCCGCTCCGTCGTAGAAGAAGCTGCTCGGCGCGTCCAGGAAGTCCAGTCGGCGGCGGAGGACGGCGGCCTGCCCGAGCGGATCGGCGAGGTGGTGCAGGAAGGTGGTGACGGTGAAGAAGCGGATCTGGTCGGTGATCTCGGCCTGCTCCGGATCGGCCAGCCGGCGCAGCAGCTCGGCCCGTCCCTGCGCCGTCAGCTCCAGCGTCTGCCGCGGCGCCGCGCCGCTGCCCGGTTCGGTGCGGCGGTGCAGCAGTCCGGCCTTCTCCAGCCGGGCGATGGCGGGGTAGAGCGCGCCGTCGCTCACCGGCCGGACGTGGCCGGTCAGCCCGGTGATCCGGGACTTGAGCTCGTAGCCGTGCAGCGGCTGGTCGTACAGGAAGCCGAGGATCGCGAGCGTCAACACGGCTGGAGCCCTTCGGTCGGAGTGCGGCTGCAGGAGCGCTCATGTTACCTCTTGTCGATGTGCCTCGAAACGATGTATCTCTATTCGAGGCAGGTCGCAGGCCGAGCCAGGCCGAGTCGCGGCAAGCCAGGCCAAGCCAAGCCAGGCCAAGCCGAGGACACCCACGAGGCGAGAGCGCTTCGGGCGCGAAGGGGAGACATCATGCGGGGGCAGGTGCGCCGACTCACGGCGTTGGCGGTACCGGTGTACGCGGAGCTGCTGTCGGGGGTGGTCGCCTCGGTGATCGGCACCCTCTGGGTGGCCGGACTCGGCGGAGCCGCGGTCGCCGCCGTGACGCTGGCCGGCACCGTCGAGAACCTGCTGCTCGGACTGGTGCTGGTGGTCGGCTCCGGCACCAGTGTCCGGCTCTCCCACGCCCTCGGCGCGGGCGACCACGCCGACGCCGCGCGCACCGTCCGGGCGGCCCGCCGGCTCTGCGTCACGGGCAGCGTGCTGCTCGCCGTCCCCGGCTTCCTGCTGCGCGACCGGCTGGCCGGCGCCTTCCTGGACGGCGAGGCCGCCGCGCAGGCCGCCGAGTACCTCACCGTCGCGTTCCCGGCCTTCGCGCTCTTCTTCGGCCAGCGCGTCGCCGACGAACTGTTCAAGGGCGCGGGCGACACCCGCACGCCGATGCGGATCGCCCTGCTCTCCAACGCCCTGCTGCTCCTCCTCGACCCGCTGCTCATCCTCGGCCCCGGGCCGCTGCCCGCCCTCGGCGTGCCGGGTGCGGCACTCGCCCTGGCACTCTCCCGGGCGATCGCCCTCGCCGCCACCCTGCGACTGCGGCGACGCCGGCACCGCGGGCAGCCGCGGCAGCAGGCCGTCGGCGGAACCGGGGGAGTGGGCCCGGCGGCGGCCCGGATCCTGCGCGCGGGCGCGCCGTTCGGCCTGGACTTCACCGCCCGGATGGCCGTCGGAACCGCCCAACTCGCCCTGGTCGCGGGCTTCGGCGTCGCGGCGGTGGCCGGGTACGGCGTCGGCTACCGTGTCCTGCTGGTCGTCACCATGGCCTTCTACGCCCTGCGCCAGGCCGCGGCGATCGAGGCCGCCCGGCTGACCGGCGCGGGGAAGGGCGCCGCGCTGGGCACCCTGCGGCGCGCCACCGCCCGCCTGGCCGCACTGCTCGGCGCGGTGGCGGCGGTGCTCTCCGCGACGCTCGCCGGCCCGCTGACCGCGCTGTTCACGGAGGACCGGGCGGTGGCCGCGCAGTCCGTCGGCTTCCTGCGCGCGGCGGCGCTCTACCTGCTGCCGTACGCCCTGGTGGTGGCCGTCGGCGGGGTGCACCAGGCGGCGGGAGCCGGCCGACCGCTGGCGGTGTCCGTCCTGCTCGGGCTCGGTGCCCAACTCGCCGCCTCGGCAGCCCTGTCCGGGCCGCTGGGCGTGACGGGCGTGTGGCTCGGACCGGCCGTGGGCGCCGCCGTCCAGCTCGCGTTGATCATCACTCTGACACGGGCGCGGAGTTCGAGCGGGGCGAGCGGAGCGGCGGGCCGGAGTCGGGCCGATGGCACCCGGCCCGGGCGGGCGGCCGACCCCGCCCGCTCACGCGCCTGAACGCGCCACGCCGGAGAGCCGGTCGGACCTCCAACGGGCCACGCCCGCCCGGAAGGCCCGGCCTCCGCCCGCCGTCCACGATGGCCCTGCCGCGCCCGGGGTGCGGCACCTCGCCGAGGTCGAACGCCACCGGCATCAGCGGGCATTCGTCGGCTGGAGGGCCCCGCCGGTGTACCGCGCGGACGGTAACCGGCTGGACCCACCGCGGACGACCGAGGCGCCGCTGGACCGGCGGGCGGAGGTGCGGTCGGCGGCGTCACCGGGGCCGGACGGCAGGTCCGTTGCTCACGGACGACCGACGGACCCCGGCCGTCCGGGCACGGCCTGACCGGCCTGACCGGCCTGACCGGCCTGACCGGCCTGACCGGCTTGACCGGCCGTCCGGCCGGTCGCCGCCGCCCGGCCGGGCAGCCGCGCGGCGAGCAGCGTCCCGGCGCCGGCCACCGCCGCCATGGCCAGCGCCGCTGGCGCGAGCGCCGCGCCGGGATCCGTACGGCCGGCGGCGGTGGTGGCCAGGGCGATGCCCAGCGCCGGCCCGATGTTCAGCACGGTCTGCTGCAGGCCGCCCGCGACCCCGGCCCGGCCGGCGGACGCGCCCCGGACCAGCACCGCGGTGGCGGTGGCCATCACCGCGCCGAAGCCGGTGCCGAGCAGCGCGAAGCAGCCGCCGATCGCGACCGTCCCGGAGTCGGGCCCGAGCCCGGCGGTGAGCAGCGCCCCCGCGGTGACCAGCGCCATCCCCGACAGCACCACCGCCCGTTCGCCGTGACGCTTCGCCAGCCAGGGGGAGCCGGTCGCCGCGAGGATCATCGCCGCCGCGAGCGGCACCGCCCGCAGGGCGCTCTGCAAGGGGTCGAGCCCGAGCACGTCCTGGAGGTAGTAGACGGCCGGGAAGAGCGCGCCCTGGAGCGCCGCCGAGGCCGCGAGCAGGACGACGAGCGGCGGTGCGACCGCCGCCGAACGCAGCAGCGCGGGCGGCAGCAGCGGGTCGGCGGTCCGGCGTTCGTGCCGGACCAGGACCAGGGCGAGGCCCCCGGCCGCGGCGAGGCCGAGCAGCGGTCCGGCCGACCAGCCGGCCTCCGGCAGCGCCACCAGGCTCTGCACCAGGCAGGCCAGCGCGAGCGCGAGCAGCGCCGCGCCGGGCAGGTCGAGCCCGGAGCCACGGGCGCCGGCCTCCGCCCGACCGGTCCCGGACGATCCCGGCCCCGTCGGCACCGGCCCGGTCGGCACCGCGAGGGCCGCCAGGAGGGCGGCCGCCGCGGGCAGCAGGCCCAGCACGAAGACCGACCGCCAGCCGAAGTGGGCGGTCAGCGCCCCGCCGACCAGCGGCCCGGCCGCCGCCGCGAGCCCGATGGCGGCGGTGCGGATCGCGATCGGCCCGGAGAGCCGGTCGGCGGGCCAGACGGCGCGCAGCATGCCGAGGGTGGCCGGTTGCAGCAGCGCGCCCGCCATGCCCTGGAGGACGCGCAGCGCGACGACCCAGCCGATGCCGGGAGCCAGGGCGATCCCGAGCGAGCTGGCGGCGAAGCCGGCCACGCCGAGCGTGAAGACCTGCCGGTGCCCGTAGCGGTCGCCCAGCCGGCCCGCGAAGACCAGCAGGGCGGCGACGGTGACCAGGTAGCCGGTGCTGGCCCACTGGACGGCCGCGACCGAGGCGTGCAGGTCGTGCTGGAGGGCGGGCCGGGCGACGGTCAGCGCGGTGCCGTCGACGGCGACCAGGACGGCGCCGGTGATGCTCGCGGTCAGGGCGAGCCCCCGGCGGTGCTGCGGCCTCACAGGGCGGCCGGGCCGAGGTGGGCGTCGAGCGTGACGCGCAGCAGCGGCTCGACGGAGTCGTCGCCGGTGATGAGCCGCAGGCTGCCCCAGGTCCGCAGCTGGGCGAGGCCGTGCAGGTTGGACCAGAGGGCGGCGGTGGCGGCGGCCGGATCGTCGGACTGCGGGAGCACCTCGGAGACCAGTCCGACGAAGGTCAGGAACAGCGGCAGGCTGGTGCGGCGCAGTTCGACGCCGCTGCCCTCCAGCAGGTCGTGACGGAACATCAGCTCGAACATGCCGGGGTTGGCGGCCGCGAAGCCCAGGTAGGCGCGGGCGAGCGCGTCGAGGCGGGTGCGCGCGTCGGCGCCGGTGGTGGCGGAGAGGGCGTCGGCGCCCGCGAGGGTGTCGGTGAGCCTGCCGAAGCCCTGCTGGGCGACGGCCCCGAGCAGCTCGCGGTGGGTGGGGAAGTAGCGGCGGGGCGCGCCGTGCGAGACCCCGGCGCGGCGGGCGATCTCGCGCAGGCCGAGCGCCTGGACGCCGCCCTCGGCCACCAACTCGACGCCCGCGGCCACCAGCCGGGCCCGCAGGTCCCGTTCCTGTTCGGTCATAGACACTGTCTACCAGGCGGCCGTAGACAGTGTCTACTCGCGCACCCGGGAGTGCTCCGACAGAATCGGCCGTATGGACGAAGGCGGCGAGCCGGCCTGCTGGCTGGACCGGGTGTGCCCGGAGTGCGGGCGGCTGCGCGAGCGATCCGGCCCGGGGCCCTGCGAGAACTGCGGCGCGAACCGCGGTGAGAACGGCGGCGCGAACGACGGCGGTGCGAACGACGGCGCCCAGAAGAGCGGCCACGACCGGGAAGGCGGCCACGACCGCTCCGGCCCGGCGGCACCCACGGCCCGGCAGGGCTGGACCCCGGCAGGGCTGAACCGGCAAGGCTGACCCCGGCCCGGCCGGGCGGCCGGACCGGGGCGGTGAGCCGGTCGGACGGCGCCGGGTGCGGCGCCTCACGGATCCCGCTGCCGCTGCCCGCTACTGCTGGGACGGCGGCTGGTCGCGGAACTGGTTCTTCAGCTGCTCCTGGGCGGCGTCCACCTGACCGCTGTACTTGCCCTGGGTGCGCTGGTCGACGGTGTCGCCCGCCCTGTCGACGGCCTTGTCGGCCTGCTCCTCGTGGCCCTTCAGCAGGTTCTTGAGCTTATCCATCATGGACATCTGGTCACACTCCTGGATGAGACGCCCCCACTCCTCCAATATCGCCGCGCGCGCCGCGGACCGCATCCCGCGGGTGTGCGTAAAGGCTTGGCAACGCGATTCCGATCATGTCCAATCGTGACCTCACGGCCCGTCGGAAGGAGCTGCCTTGATGCTGCGCACCCGTCGCCCCACCTCCCCGCTCGACCGTTCCACCCCGCTCGACCGCACCGCCTCCCCAGGGCGCCCGCGAATCGCCGTCACCCGGCGTGGCGCGGGCGCCGCCCTGACCGTCGCCGCTCTGGTCACCCCGCTGCTGCTGGCCGGCGCGGGCACCGCCTCGGCCGACCCGGACCCGGCGCGCAAGGGCGCCAAGCTGGCCTCCCGGCTGGTCCAGACGAGCAGCGCCCGGGACGCCCGGGCCACGCTGGCCGCGCTCCAGCTGATCGCGGACCGCAACGGCGGTACCCGGGTGGCCGGTTCGACGGGACACGACCAGTCCGCGCAGTACGTCTACGAGCAGGCCCGGCGGGCCGGACTCAAGGTGTCCAAGCAGGAGTTCGTCTACACGTTCTTCGAGGCCCGCTCCGAGCGCCTCGACGTGATCTCCCCGCAGGCCGAGTCGGTGCCGGTGATCGCCATGACCTACTCGGTGAGCGGCCCGGAGGCGGGGCTGGCCGCGGACCTGGCGGTCGCTCCGGTCGGCGCCACCACCGGCTGCACGCCCGCCGACTACCCGGCGGGCGCCTTCACCGGCAAGATCGCCCTGATCCGGCGCGGCGGGTGCAGCTTCGCCGAGAAGCAGGCCGCCGCGGCCGCCGTGGGCGCGACCGGCGCGATCATCTACAACAACACCGACGGGAACCTCAACGGGACACTCGGCGAGCCGACCGCCGGGAGGATCCCGACCGGCGGGATCACCAGGGCCGCAGGCGAGGCCCTGGCCGCCGAGGCAGCCGCCGGGCCCGTCCGGGTGAACCTGGACATCCGCACCTTCATGGAGCCGCGCAAGACCTGGAACGTGCTCGCCGAGACCCGCGGCGGCGACCCCGACCACACCGTGATGGTCGGCGCGCACCTCGACTCCGTCCCCGAGGGGCCGGGCATCAACGACAACGGCTCCGGCTCGGCCGGCATCCTGGAGGTCGCGAAGAACCTCAGTGCCCACCCGGTGAAGAACAAGGTCAGGTTCGCCTGGTGGTCGGCCGAGGAGTTCGGCCTCAAGGGTGCCGAGAAATACGTGAACTCCCTCTCCGACGCGGAGAAGAAGCAGATCGGTCTCTACCTCAACTTCGACATGATCGCATCCCCCAACTACGCGCAGTTCGTCTACAACGGCTCCGGCAGCCTCGGCGGCGAGGCGGGCCCCGAGGGCTCGGCGCAGCTGGAGCGGGACATCAACGGCTATCTGGACGGCCGGGGCCTGCCGCACGACCCGACCGCCTTCGACGGCCGCTCCGACTACGGTCCGTTCATCGACGCGGGCATCCCGGCCGGCGGCACCGACACCGGCGCCGAGAAGATCAAGTCCCCGGAGCAGGAGGCCCGTTACGGAGGCACGGCCGGCGTCGCCTACGACCCGTGCTACCACAAGGCCTGCGACGACCTGGGCAACATCGACATGGGCGCCTTCGACGTCAACATCGACGTGATCGCGAACGCCGTCGGCGCCTACGCCTGGGACCTCTCCTCGCTCCGCCGGCCCGTCCCGGCCCAGCGCCCGGCCGCGAAGGCGGCGCCCGGCACCGACGCGGCGGGGGCCGGCGGCACGAGCGCCGGCCGCTCCCAGGGCGTGACGGCCTGACGCCCGGGTGGGCCCGCCGCCGCTCCCGGCCCGGCGGGCCCACCCGACCGCCGTACCCGACCGCTCCGTCCGCGCCCTAGCCAAGCGCGACCTCCCTCCGTCATCGCCCCTGGTGGCCACGGGTGCGGTCACCGTAGCGGAGGCCACTGACAAATCCGGCCCCGGGCCGGTACGGTGCCGCGCGGAGCGCATCGGCCGAGACCCGGTGGGTGCGCCGAGCCCGGTCCTGACACCATGGGACCGAGATCACGACACGGTGACATCCTCGGAGGAGTCAGCAACATGAGCACGCACTACGACGTCGTCGTCCTGGGCGCGGGCCCCGGCGGTTACACCGCCGCCGTCCGCTCGGCCCAGCTGGGCCTGAAGGTCGCGGTCATCGAGGCCAAGTACTGGGGCGGCGTCTGCCTCAACGTCGGCTGCATCCCCTCCAAGGCCCTGCTGCGCAACGCCGAGCTCGCCCACATCTTCACCAAGGAGGCCAAGACCTTCGGCATCAAGGTCGAGGGCCAGGTGACCTTCGACTTCGGCGAGGCCTTCCGGCGCAGCCGCTCGGTGGCCGACGGCCGGGTCAAGGGCGTCCACTACCTGATGAAGAAGAACGGCATCACCGAGTACGACGGCTGGGGCACCTTCGTCGACGACCACACCCTCCAGGTCGCGCTGAGCGGCGGCGGATTCGAGGTCGTCACCTTCGACCACTGCGTCATCGCCGCCGGCGCCACCACCCGACTGCTGCCGGGCACCAGCCTGAGCGAGCGCGTGGTCACCTACGAGGAGCAGATCCTCACCGAGCAGCTGCCGGAGAGCATCATCATCGCGGGCGCCGGCGCGATCGGCGTCGAGTTCGCCTATGTGCTGCACAACTACGGCGTGAAGGTCACCATCGTCGAGTTCCTGGACCGCATGGTGCCGCTGGAGGACGTCGAGGTCTCCACCGAACTGGCCAAGCAGTACCGCAAGCTGGGCATCGAGGTGCTGACCTCCACCCGGGTCGAGTCGATCGACGACAGCGACCCGAACGCCAAGGTCCGGGTCACCGTCACCAAGGACGGCCGGCAGCAGGTGCTGGAGGCCGACAAGGTGCTCCAGGCGATCGGCTTCGCGCCGCGGGTCAACGGCTACGGCCTGGAGAACACCGGCGTCAAGCTCACCGACCGCAACGCGATCGCGGTGGACGGCCGCGGCCGCACCAGCGTCGAGCACATCTTCGCGATCGGCGACGTGACCGCCAAGCTGATGCTCGCGCACGCCGCCGAGACGATGGCCGTGATCGCCGCCGAGACCATCGGCGGGGCGGAGACCATGGAGGTCGACTTCGCCATGATCCCGCGCGCCACCTACTGCCAGCCGCAGATCGCCTCCTTCGGCTACACCGAGGCGCAGGCCCGCGACCTGGGCTACGACGTCAAGGTCGCCAAGTTCCCGTTCACCGCCAACGGCAAGGCGCACGGCCTCGGCCACCCGATCGGCTTCGTCAAGGTCATCAGCGACAACACGCACGGCGAGCTGCTCGGCGCCCACCTGATCGGCCCCGAGGTCACCGAGCTGCTGCCGGAGCTGACGCTGGCCCAGCAGTGGGACCTGACCGTCCACGAGGTCGCCCGCAACGTGCACGCCCACCCGACCCTGGGCGAGGCGGTCAAGGAGGCCATCCACGGCCTCGCCGGGCACATGATCAACATGTGACGCGCCGATCCCCGCGCGCACGCCGATCCGCGTGCGCACGCCGCGCCTCGTGTACGCCGCGCCTCGTGTACGCCGCGCCTCGCGCGCGCCGCGCCCCCGCCGAGCGACTGCCCGGCGGGGGCGCGGCGGCGTTCCGGTGAGGGCTCGTCAGGCGCGCCCGCCGATCAGGCCGAGCCGGCCGTCGAAGCGGCGGTAGAGCACCCGGCCCCGCCCGCTGACCGGGTGCGAGAAGAACAGGAACGGCAGCTCCGCGCCCGCCAGCCGGTCGACGGCCTGCGCCTCCGTCAGCCGCGGAGCGCCGTACGGGCTGAGGGTGATCGGCGAGGTCCGGCGGCCCGCCGGGCCGGCCGGGACGGTACGGGCGAGGCGGTAGCCGGTCGGTCCGACCCGGTAGACCACGGCGTCGGTCTCGGTCGCCGGATCGGTGAACAGGTGGATGTCGTAGTCCATCGCGTCCATGGTCCGGGCGGCGGCCTCCGGCGAGCACCACACCAGCGAGGGCTCCTTGCGCCGGACGACCCGCGGCTCGCGGACGGCCCCGCCGTCCGGACCGGTGCGGGCCGCCGCGCGGTGGCCCGGCCAGGGGCGCGGTGTCCAGGCCCCGGTGACGGCCCCGATCCTGCCGCGCAGCGCGTCACTCACCCGGTCGAGCGAGTCGCCGAGTCCGGCCGCGGCCTCCTGGACGCGGATCCGGCGGCCGTCCACCTCGGCGTTCACCTGCGCCAGCACGCCCCCGGCCACGGCGGCGAACCGGACCCGCAGGGCCTCCACCAGCGTCCCCACCCCCGCAGCGGCCGCGGCGGCGGCCACCCGGGCCCGTGCCTCGGCCAGGACCTCGCCGGTCAGCCCCTCGAACGCCCTCACCGTGACCAACTCGCCCATCCTCAGGCCCTTCCGCTCCCGACCTCGCGCGTACCGGCGACCAGGATTCCGGCCCCCCGGCCGCGCGGACAGGGCCCAACGGCCCCACCTCGGAGGGCCGGGCGGACCAGCCGCGGGCCGGGCCCGGCCCGGCCCGGGAAAGCATCGGTCAGGAAAGCTCCGGTCAGGAGAGCGCCGGTCAGTACAGCTGGCTGCGCAGCCAGCCCTTGACCTCAGGGGTGACCGGGTCGGCGATGTCGGCGAACTCCTCGTGCTTCAGCAGGAACTTGGCGACGTACGGGCAGATCGGCACGATCCGCTTCCCGGCCGCGCGGACGTCCGTCAGCGCCTCCTGCACCAGTCGCGAGGCGAGGCCCTGGCCGGCGAAGGCCTCGTCGACCTCGGTGTGGAAGAAGACGCGCTGCTCCTCGTGGTCCCGGTACTCGGTGAAGCCGGCGAGCCGGCCGTCGACGGAGATCTCGTACCGGTTCCGCTCGTCCGCCGGCTCGACGACGACGGTGCTGGGAGTGGTCACGGGGTGGCCTTTCGGTCGCGGGGCGTGCCGGCGGAGCGTCACGGGGGCGCCGTCGGCACAGGTCAGCGGGAATCCTGCCAGGTCACCGGGGGTGAGGACCAGCCCCGTCCCCGTGGGCCCGGCCCGTGTTACGGACCGCCCGGGCCGGGCAGCCGCCTGTGCACGGGGGACCGGAGGTGGCGGCCATGGACGGGCCCGGGCTCTCCCGCCGGGAGCTGCGGATCCTGGTGGAGATCGAGGACGACCTGCGGACGGACGGACGGCTCGACCGCGCGATGCGCACCATGCGGGGCCGGCCCGGCTGGTGGTCGGACCGCGTCCTGGGAGCCGCCGTGCGGGTGCCGGCCTCCGTGCTGTCGGTGCTGCTGGCGCTGTCGGCCGGCCTGCTGCTGGTCAGCGCCAACGCGCACTCAACCGCCTCGCTGACGGCCTTCGCCCTGGTCTGGGCCCCGACCTTCGTCCTTTCGACGGCCAGGCTGATCGCCCGCCGCCGGGGGCTGCGGCGCTGAGCCGCCGGGGCCGCCCCGGTTGCGCAGCTCGCCGAGCACCGCCCAGCCGACCGCCACCACCGGCACCGCCACCACCGCGCCCAGGACCCCCGCCAGCACCGCGCCGCCGGCCACCGACACGGCGATCACCACCGGGTGGATGCGGACGGACCAGCCGAGCACCAGCGGATGCAGCAGGTGGCCCTCGATCTGGCCGATGACCACGATCAGCGCGAGCACCAGCAGGGCGACCACCGGGCCGCGGGCGGCGAGCGCGACCACGGAGGCGATCGCCAGGGCGATCGGGGAACCGACCAGCGGGACGAGGGTCGCCACGAACTCCAGCACCATCAGCGGCATGACCAGCGGCACCCGCAGGACGGCCAGCGCGATGCCCACCAGCACGGCGTTGGAGGCCGCGACGATCAGCACGCCCCGGGTGTAGCCCGCGAAGGTGCGCCAGGCGGCTCGGCCGACGCGGTCCCAGGCCGAGCCGGTCCGGACCGGCAGCTGGTCCTGCGCCCAGGACCACATCCGGTCGCCGGAGTGCAGGAAGAACACCGAGCAGAACACCGCGAGCGCCAGCCCGGTGACCAGCTCGACGATCCGTCCGGCGCCGCTGAGGGCGGTGCTGAGCAGCGTGGAGCGGTGGGACGCGATGAAGTCGCCGATCTTGGCCCGGAGATCGGTGACGGTGCCGGGCCGCAGGTGGAAGGGTGCGCCGGTGAGCCAGCGGTCGATCCGGGACAGGCCGCCGCGCAGCTCGTTGCCCAGCCGGGTCCACTCGTCGGCGACGGTCGTGCCGACCAGCGTCAGCACTCCGCCGACGACCGCGACGGTGCAGAGGAGGGCGATCAGGACGGCGAGCGAGCGGGGCGTCACCCGGGCCAGCAGGTCGACCAGCGGGCGCAGTACGGAGGTGATGACCAGCGCCACGAACAGCGCGACGACCGGCAGTTCGAGCCGGGCGAGGACGTCGACGACCAGGTAGACGGCGAGCCCGAGCAGCGCCAGCCGCCAGGTGTAGCCGGCGGCCGTCCGCAGCCCGGCGGGGACGTGCTCCCCGGACGGAGCCCGGCCCGGGGCCGGTGCCCCCACCCTGGTCCGGCGCGCCGGTACCCGGGGGCGGCGGCTGCCCAGCGGCACGGCACGCCGGTCCGGTCCGGCGCCGTTCACTCCCACGGCGCGGCCTCCTCGGGATCGGCCGGGTTCCCTCTCACGGCCCGGTCACCCGTGCCCCCGGGGGCTCGCTCCCGGCGCCGCCGGGCCCCACCGTCGCGGCACCAGGATTCTCGGTTCCTCGGTGTGTAAGCGCTCCGGTTCGGGGAAGACGCGAGACGGAGTCCGGCCTCCTCCCGGAATGACGATGGTCCTCCGTGTACGAGCGGTCGGATCGGGGGAGAATCGATGGCGCAGGGTGGGGAGAGAAGGAGGCCGAGATGAGAAGCCTCACCCGCCGCTACGCGGTGACGCTCCCCGGTCCGATCGGCGGGCACGCTCCACCGTCCGTCGTGGTGGTGCACGAGACCCAGAACCTCGGGCCCGGCGGGGGCCCGGTCTGGGAGAGTTCGGACGGCGGTCTGCGGGTGGAGATCACCGGAGGGGTCGCCACCGTCCTGGCGACTCCCGGAAGCTGCAACAGCCGGCACCCGTGCCTGACGGCGGTGCCGTTGCCATGAGGGCGCGCCGGTGAGACGCGCCGGAACGAGGGCGGCGGAGAAGAGAAGGACAGGGAGACGAGGGGGGACGTGGCGACGGACGGTCACCGCGCGCTGGCCGCCAAGGCCTCGCGCACGGTGACCAGGCACGGGTCGCAGTACCGGTCCGGCCCGGCCGCGCCGGTGCCGTCGGCTGCCGGGACGACGCGTTGGGAGGGTTCCAGGAACCGCCCGCACAGCGAGGAGCTCGCGTCGTCCTTCGCCACCACGTGCCACACCACGGCGGGCGGGGTCACCGCCGGGTCGTGCTCGGCCCACATCTCGTACACGGCGCTACCTCCGGATCGCAGGGGGCTCGGTGACTCCATGCAAACCCGGGGCCTGCCGAACGGCCACCGGGCCAGACCCGGTGGGATGGTTGTGAGCCGGTGGGGCTTGGGGAACGAGGGATCGGGAGTCACCCCGCGGGTTCCCGAGTGACTCGTCTCGTCGGGGGGCGGGGCGGCAACCGGTCAGGAGTCGGGCGCGGCGGCGCTGATGTCGGCGAGCGCGGAGCCCAGGCTGGCCGCCCCGACGTCCCGGTCCGTCGCGAGGTCACCGAGCGAGACGACGCCCACCGCCCGTCCGTCCTCCAGCACCGGGAGGCGACGCAGGGCATGGCGTCGCATGAGTTCCACGGCGTGCGCGACGTCGTCGTCCGGGCCGACGTCGACCAGCTCGGAGCTGCACACGTCGCCGGTCCGGGTGCTGTCCGGATCCTTGCCCGCCGCCAGGACCCGGACCACCAGGTCCCGGTCGGTCACCAGCCCGCACACCTCGTCGTCGTCGCCCACCACCAGGACGTCCCCGATGGCGGCGTCGCGCATCCAGCGGGCCGTGTCGCGCACGGAGGCGAGCCGGGGAACGGTGACCGGGGCCGGCGTCATGATCTCCTTGATCTTCCGGGTCATGGTGCCCTCCTCGGCTCTGGGACGGGGTCTGCTGCGGGGTGGCGCCTGCCCGTCGGGACGCCGCGGAAACGGCCGCGCCCGCGGAAGCCCGCAGCCGGACGGCCGAAGAGTGAGGAGCACGGGAGCCGGAGCGGCGGACGCCCCGCTCACTCCCGTCGGTCGGCGCCCGGCCGCCCGCGGGTCCGGCTCGCCGAGCCGGCGGCCCCCCGGGCGTCGGCCCGGTCACGGCCCTGGCCGGCGGCCAGGCGGCGCCGGATCACCAGCAGGTCGAGCGCGGCGAGGCCGGCGAACCCGGCGCACAGGGCGGCGAAGAAGGCGTAGGTCCCCTGGTTGGGGGCGGGGCCCGGGTCGGTCAGGGCGGCCAGCACGGCGAAGGCCGCCGTCCCGCCGACGAACAGGACCAGGAAGACCCGGGACAGCAGCCGCCGCAGCTCCAGGTCCGATCGGGCGGTCACCGGCTCGGTGCCCCGGCGCACCGTCTCCTGCGGCCGGAGCTGCGGCGTCGTCCGGCCGGGGCCCTGCGGGGCGTGCGGGAAGTCGTGGCGCTCGCCGCCCGCGCGACCGGCCATGCCCCCGCGCTGCGTGCCGGGTCTGCGTTGTACGGCCATGACGGCCCCCGAGTGAAGTCGGCCGGTGGTGTTCCGCCGACGCGCCTACCCCGGTGCGGTGCCGGCACACGCCCGCGGGGTGCTCACCCGTGCTCGCCGAGCCGCAGCCGCACCGCCAGTTGCGGCCCCCGCGGCTCGCGGCCCTCCTCGTGCGTCCGGCAGAGCCCGGCGAGGGCGTCGAGCACCCGCTCGACCTCCGCGGGGCCGCCGAGCAGGTCCGCGGCGAGTCCACCGGGCACGGTGACCGGCGGCGCCGGCGAACCCGCCCGGTGGGCGTCGAAGGACTGGGAGAGGCGCACCGACGGGCTCGGTGCCGGATGGGCGGGGGCGCGGGTGATCCGGGGCTCGGCCACCACCCGGACGCCCTCCGAGGTGAGGGTGGCCGGATCCTCCCAGACGTTGCCGTGCATCGTCCGGCCGCGCCCGGTGTGGGTCGGGAAGACGGCCTCCAACGCGTCGAGCACGGCTTCCGCCGACTCCTGCGGGCCCTCGCCGAGCGTCACCAGCACGTGCCCGGCCGCCAGGGGAAGTCCCATCGCAGCCACCTCCTGAGCCTCGGCGACAGGCGCCGACCGCTGCCGTCCCCTTCCGTTCTACGGCCGGTCCGCGCGCGTACGCACGCCGGGGCGGCGCACCCGCGGGAGGCGGGCCGGGGCGCGGACGCCGTCAGCGCAGCAGGGTGGCCTCGACCCCGGCCAGCACCGCCGCCAGGCCCTGCTCGAAGCCCTCGTCGAAGTCCTGGAACATCACCCGGCCCGACTCGGCGGCCAGCGGGTGGGCGGCCAGGCGTTCGGCGCGGGCGTCCACGTCGTAGCCCTCGCCGCCGTCGAAGGGGTTGGGGCCCATCGCCTGCTCCTCGATGACGTAGCCGATGGTGTAGCTGTACGCGGTCTGCCAGGCCCGGGCGGCGGCCGCCGGGGTGAAGCCGGCCTCCACCAGCAGGCGCAGCGAGGCGTCCAGCCCGGCCGCGTAGCCGGTGTCGGTGAACCGGGCGCCGCTGTAGACCTTCGCGCCGTCGCGGTAGCGGAGCAGCTCGGCGCGCAGGGCGCGCATGGTCGCCAGGTAGCCCTGCCGCCAGTCGCCGTCCGCGCGGCCTTCGCCGGCCCGACTGGTCAGCCGGCGCAGCATCTCGGTCGCCATCTCGTCCAGCAGCGCCTGTTTGTCCTTGAAGTGCCAGTACAGCGCGGGTGCCTTGACGTCGAGCCGGGCGGCGATGGCGCGCAGCGTCAGGCCGTCCAGACCGGCCTCGTTCAGCAGGTTCAGCGCGGCGTCGACGACCTGGGCGCGGTCGAGCTTGGGGGTTCTCTGCGGGGTCACGGTTGACAGTTTAACGCCGTTAAGTGCACGCTGTGGGCAACGGCTACTTAACAACGTTAAGGGGGTTGCCGTGGCTTCTCGCGGCATGCACACGGACGTCCTGATCATCGGCGCCGGGCCCACCGGGCTCGCCCTGGCGCTGGACCTCGCACGGCACGGCGCCGCCGCCCTGGTGGTCGAGCGCGGCGCGGAACTCTTCCCCGGCTCGCGCGGCAAGGGGCTCCAGCCGCGCACGCTGGAGGTGCTCGACGACTTCGGCGTGCTCGACCGGGTCCGCGCGGTGGCGGGGCACTACCCGCCCAACCTGTTCTGGCGGGACGGCGAACCGCAGGGCGAGCGCACGATGTACGACCCGACCGAGGCCTCCGAGGCCGAGCCGTACACCGAGACCCTGATGCTGCCCCAGTGGCGCACCCAGCAGGTGCTGCACGAGCGGCTGCGCGAGCTGGGCGGCGAGGTCGCGTTCGGGCGCGAGCTGGTCGGCCTGACGCAGGACGAGGACGGCGTGACCGCCGAGTTCGCCGCAGGCGGCCCGGTCCGGGCGCGGTACCTCGTCGCGGCGGACGGCGGGCGCTCGACGGTGCGGCGGCTGCTCGGCATCGGGATGACCGGTGAGACCGTCGACCCGAGCCCGATGCTGGTCGCGGACGTCCGGGTCGACGGACTGGGCCGCGACCACTGGCACGTCTTCCAGGCGGAGGACGGGCTGCTGGCGATCTGCCCGCTCGGCGGCACCGAGGACTTCCAACTGGTCGCCCAGTTCCCGGAGGGCGCGGCCGTCGACCTCACCCTCGACGGGCTGCGCGAGGTGGTCGCGGCCCGCACCCACCTGGCCGCCGAGCAGGTCACCGAACTGCGCTGGAGCTCCGAGTTCCGCCCGCGCGCGGCGCTCGCGGACCGCTTCCGCGCGGGCCGGGTGTTCCTCGCCGGCGACGCCGCGCACGTCCACTCGCCGGCCGGCGGGCAGGGCCTGAACACCAGCGTCCAGGACGCCTACAACCTGGGCTGGAAGCTGGCCGCCGTGCTGGCCGGCCGGGCGGAGGCGGGCCTGCTCGACAGCTACGAGGAGGAGCGCCGCGCCAACGCGGCGGCGATGCTGGAGCTGTCCACCCGGGTCCACCGCGGCGAGCAGCGCCGCGGCCGGGCGACCCAGCAACTCGACCTCGGCTACCGGGAGTCCGCGCTCTCCGTGGAGACCCGTCCGGACCTCCCGGCGGACGCGCTGCGGGCCGGCGACCGAGCCCCGGACGGCCGCCGGGGCGGCACCCGGCTGTTCGACGCCTTCCGCGGCCCGCACTGGACGCTGCTCACCGTCGGCACGGACGCCCCGTTGCCGGCCGTCACCGCGCCGGTGGTCCGCATCCCGGACTACCGGGCGTACGGCACCGGCGTGTTCCTGGTCCGGCCGGACGGCTACCTCGGCTGGGCCGGCGCGACGGCCGAGGGCCTCGCGGCCTACGCGGGCCGGCAGGGGCTGCTCGCCCCCTGACCGGGCGCGCGGCCGGTGGGACCGGCGGCCGTGGCCGCCGGTCCCACCGAGTGGCCGGCGCGGGGGGAGTCGCTCAGTCCGGCGGCTCGTGCGGATCCGGGTCGTGGGCGGGCTCGGTGGTCTCGTACTCGGGGCCGTCCCGCGGCCCCTTCCGCTCCTCGTGCTCGGGCGGCGGCGAGCCCTCGCCCGTCATCCGGGCCTCGGGGGTCTCGACCGGGGTCGGAGGATCCCTCGGGACGGGTTCGTTCTGGTCGGTCATGGGGGTTCAACTCCTCTGCCGGGTGCGCTGGGAAGACGGGGACACCCGGCAGCCGTCCGGGGACGACCGCCGGGCGCCCGGTCAGTGCTTGCCCGCGTCCTTGACCTTCTCCGCGGCCTGCTTCAGGTCGCTCTTCGCCTGCTCGGCCTTGCCCTTGAGTTCGGTCGAGCGGTCGTCGGTGGCCTTGCCGGCGGCTTCCTTGACCTTGCCGCTCGCCTTCTCCGCCATGTTGCGCAGCTTGTCGTCGGTACCCACGAGGGGTGCCTCCTCTCGGTCGACGGGGCGACGTCCGCCCCGCACGGCGTCTGCCCGGGCGGCGCGCTTCCATGCGCGGGCCCGAAGCGCCGGTTCGGGCGGCGGCCTACCGCACGCCGGTCTCGGCGGCGGCCTTCAGGTCCCGCAGCCAGCCTTCGAGGCCCTGGCGGAGGATGTCGGTGGCGGCGGGGACGTTCGCGTCGACCTGGGGCCCGGTGTGGGTCTCCTCGGTGCGCACCAGGACACCGCCCGGGACCTCGGTGAAGGTCCACACGTGGACGCCGTCGATCCGCAGCCCGGTCGCGGCCGCCGGGCCGGTCCACCGGACGCAGGAGCCGGGCCGCAGCTGCCGGACGGTGGAGGTGATCTCCAGGACGGGGTCGGTCGACGCCGGGTTCGGCGGCAGCGGGGTGGTCCAGTGGAACGCCGAACCCGGGTGCAGCGGGCCGCTGTCGAGGCGCTCGGCGCTCAGCACCGGGGTCTGCCAGGCGGGCCAGCGCTCCACGTCGGTCTGCAGTCGCCAGACGGTCCGCAGCGGCGCGTGGATCACGGCCTCGGTCCGGTGGCGGACGCGGGCCTCGGGGTCGACGCCCGCCCCGCGGCAGGTGAGCGAGGAGCCGGGGCGGTGGGCGGTGGCGGCCCCGGCCGGCGCGGCGGCGGCGCCGAGCAGGCCGAGGACGAGCGGGACGGTCAGCAGGGCGGTGCGCAGGCCGGTGCTGCGGCTGGCGGACATGGAACTCCCCATTCATCTGTCGGCCGTCGGGACGGCACGGTCGCCGCGAGCTAGATGCTCACGCCGTCGTTAGAAGTTGTAACTCGGCGCGGCCTGAGCGGTCAACAGGTTCCGTGATACCTTCTAACGGAAGCGTGAGCATCTATTCGGGTGACCTGGGGAGCGGACGGACGCCGATGGCGAGGACGGACGGAACGGGCGCGGAGACCCCACGCGAGCGCTACCGCTCGCAGGTACGCGAAGAGATCAAGGCGCACGCCTGGGAGCAGATCGCCACGGCGGGCGCCTCGGCGCTCTCCGTCAACGCGATCGCCAAGCGGATGGGCCTGAGCGGCCCCGCGCTCTACCGGTACTTCGCCGGGCGCGACGAGCTGATCACCGAACTCGTCCGGGACGCGTACCGCAGCCTCGCCGACACCCTGGGCGCGGCCGCCGCCGGTGGCGCCGACCTGTCCGGGCTCGCCCGTGCCCTGCGCGGCTGGGCGCTGGCCGACCCCCAGCGGTACTTCCTGGTCTACGGCACCCCCGTGCCGGGCTACCACGCCCCCGCGGACACCACCGCCGTCGCCGACGAGGTCATGCGGACGCTGGTCGACGCCTGCGCGGCGCTCGCCCCGGCCGGGCCGGAGGCCGGGGCGGCGCCGTTCGCCACCCATCTGCTGGGCCACCGGGACTGGGCGGGCGAGCAGCCGGCCCCGCCCGAGGTGCTCCACCGCTTCCTGGTCTTCTGGACCCGGCTGCACGGCGTGCTGTCACTGGAACTCGCCGGGCACTTCACCGGCATGGGCTTCCGGCCCGAACTGCTCTTCGAGGCCGAACTGGACAGCCTGCTGGCACCGCGGTTCTGACCGGCGCGCCCACCACCGCGGTCCGGGGCGCCCACCGGTGCGGCCGGGCGCCCCGGGCGGCCCGGTCAGGACTGTCCGGGGTGCGGCTGCGGAAGCGGCGCCGGATCGGTGTCCGGGAACGGCTCCGGCGGTGGGAAGGGCGGGATCGGCGGCGGCGCCGGGTCCGGCTCGCCCGGCCCCGGCACGGGGTCGGGGTCGGGCCGGGGGATCGGCCGGGTGTCCGGGTCCGGGGGCATCGGGACGGTCATCGAGGCACCTCCTCGGAGGAGCGCGCCCGGTCAGTGGCCGAGCGCGTCGGCCAGCTGGCGCTTGTTCATCTTCGAGCGGCCCTTGACGTTGCGCTGCTTGGCCTCGTTGTACAGCTGGTCGTAGGTCGGGCCCTGGGAGCCCTGGTGCGAGCGCTGTCCGCCGCGCCGGCCGGAGGACATGTCATGGGTCGAACTACGGCTGGCGGTCTTCGACTCGCCGTGCCGCGCGCGCTCCTTGTTCACCGTCCTGGCGGCGATCTCCTTGGCCCGCTTCTCACTCTCGCCCCGGTCGAGCGCGCTGTCCTTGATGTGCTCGTACTGGCGCTCCCGCTTGGGGCTGGATCCTCGCGGCATGACCGACGCCTCCCTTTCTGGTTCGGGGTCCTTGCGCAGGCGCGTCTACCCTCCGTCGCCGCCGTGAATCCGGCGGCCGGAGCCGGCCTCGCCCCGCCAGTGCCCCGCCCGCGACCCGCCAGTGCCCCGCCAGTGCCCCGCCCGCGACCCGGCCGTGCCCCGGCCGTGCCCCGGCCGGGACCCCGCCGGCCCGGCCGGCCCGCCCCCCGGGATCGGCACGCGCGGGGCGGTGGGGCGTGTACGGCCGGTCGTGCTCCGGTTCGGACGGGTGTGCCGGGTGTGGCGCGTTCGCCACAGCATCACTCGGGGTAGTTGAACGGCTGCACGTTGTTGACGGAGGGGGTGGGGTCAGGGAGTCGCGATGACGGAACACGAGCAGCTCGGCGCGCCCGCCGGCCCGGACGGACACCCCGCCCGGCCCGGACGGGTGCCGCCCCAGGCCCCCGCGCCCGGGGAGCGCGAGACCGGAGCCCGGCCCGGTGCGGACGGTGACGGCACCCCGGCGCCCTGGCCCGACATGATGCTGCCGCTGCTGCGCACCCCGACGGCCGACCGGCAGCCCGCACCGGACGCGATCGGCGCCGAGCCGCCGGCCGGTGTGGAGCCGGCGCAGGTGCTGGACCTCGCGCTGCTGGTCGGCGAACTGCTGCTGGCCAGCGGCGAGGCGGCGGAGGACGTCGAGGCCGCCATGCTCGCCGTCGCCCACGCCTACCGGCTCCACCCCTGCGACCCGCAGGTCACCTTCACCCGGGTGGCGATCTCGTACCAGCCCGGCCCGTCGGAGCCCTCGCTGACGGCCGAGTGCTCCGTCCGCCGCCCGGCCGTCGACTACGCGCGGCTGGCCGCCGTCTTCCGGCTGGTCACCGAGATCACCGTGCGCGGGATGGCCGTCCCCGAGGCGCACGGCCGCCTCACGGCGGCGCGCAGGCGCAGCCACCGCTACTCCGGGCGGCTGTACGTGCTCTGCTGGGGCGGGATGGCCGGGGCCGCCACCCTGCTGATCGGCGGCCGGGCCGACGCCCGGGCCTGGCTGGTCTTCGCGAGCGCCCTCGTCGCCGCGTTGACGGGCGAGCGGCTCTCGGCGCTGGTGGCGCGCCACGACTTCCCGGCCTTCTACCAGTTCGTGGTGGCCGCGGTGCCGGCCGCCGTGATCGGCATCCTGCTGTCGTTCAACGGGCTGCACCTGCGCGGATCGGTGGTGATCACCGGAGGACTGTACGCGGTGCTGCCGGGGTGGCCCCTGGTGGCGGCGGTCCAGGAGGGCCTGGCGGGCTTCTACCTCACCGCGGCCGCCCGGCTGCTCGAAGCGCTGTACCTGATGGCCGGGGTGGTGATCGGGGTGATGACGGTGCTCTACGTCGGCGTCAACAACGGTGCCGACCTCGCCGCCCAGGACGTGCCGCACGGGGCGGTGAACCCCCCGCTGCAACTCGCCGCCGCGGTGCTCCTGACCGTGGCGTTCGCGGTGCTGCTGAACACCGAGCCGGGCACGCTGCCGGCGGTCCTGCTGAACAGCGCGGCGGGTTGGACCACGTACGGGGTGCTGGTGAACGCGGGCGGCGAGCCGATCCTGGCCACCGGTCTGGCGGCGGGGCTGGTCGGACTGTCCGGCCAGCTCATGGCGCGTTGCCGGGGCAGCTCGGCGCTGCCGCACATCACCGCCGCGCTCGGCCCGCTGCTGCCCGGCTCGGTGCTGTACTTCGGGATGCTCGCCTTCGTCCGGGGCGAACCCGAGGTCGGACTGAGCGGCATCGGGCGGGCCGGCGCGATGGCCATGGCCCTCGCCATCGGCGTCAACCTGGGCCGCGAGCTGGCCCGGCTCTTCCTGCCCGCGCCCCGGGTGGTCGTCGCACCGCGCCGCCGCCGGCGCGGCCGCCACCGGCGCTGACGGGTGAGTGGCGAGCGCGTTTGCCCCGGCGGCGGCGCGGTACACGCGTGGGTGTGGAGAACGGGCCGGAGGAGGCCGGTCCCGCTCCCCGGAGACGGTCCCGGCGGGTACGAGCCGACGAGGGCCGCCCCGTCGAACAGCCCCCTCGTCCACCCGTCAACCCTGGAGACCCTCGTGATAGTCCTCGGTGTCATCCTGCTCATCATCGGTTTCGTCACCGGAATCTCGATCCTGTGGACCATCGG
Organism: Kitasatospora sp. NPDC001547; assembly: GCF_042894165.1. Lineage (NCBI taxonomy): Bacteria > Bacillati > Actinomycetota > Actinomycetes > Kitasatosporales > Streptomycetaceae > Kitasatospora > Kitasatospora sp. NPDC001547. The sequence goes on from NZ_JBIAVL010000008.1 coordinate 193,968, forward strand.
CATCGTGCTGGTCGCCATCGGTCTGGTCCTGTGGGTCGCCGGAGCTCTCGGGCACGCCGTCGGCGGCCGCCGCCACTACTACTGACCGCGCCCAACCGCTGCTCAGCGGCGTGCGCCGGCCGTTCGACGCACCTGGACCGCCCCGCTCAGGGGCGGTCCTCGTGCAGTCCGCAGAGCCAGGCCAGTGCCCGGTGGACGCCGAGCACATAGCTGTGGTCCGCGCCCTGGGTGCGGACCCGGTGGAGATGGACGGCGGCGGCCTGGCACTCCGCCAGCAGCTGGGCGTGGCCCGGGCCGGTGGCGCCGGCCGTCGCGGCGGCGGTGACCGGCGCCGCGACCTGGGCGCCGGCGGCCCACCGGTAGGCGCCGAGCACGCCGTGCTCGAAGCCGCTCCAGGGCCGGGGGTGCCGGTTGACCTTGTCGATCGCGGCGAACACCTCGTCCAGCGGCCGCACCCCCACCGCCGGGACCGTCTCGTCACTGGTCATGTCCGCAACCTACGTCCGCCCGTCACCGCCCGCCGGGGCGGGTAGGCTGACCAGGTCGTGTCCGGCCGGAGAGGTGGCCGGGCCGGAGGAACGGGGCGGGCCGGCGGCCCGCCGGTGGAGACCCTGATGACTCGTCGATTTGACTGCTCGGACCCGTCCGAGCGCGCAGCCGGGCTGCGCGAGGCCGTGGCCGCGGTGCGCCGCGGTGAGCTGGTCGTGCTGCCCACGGACACCGTGTACGGCGTGGGCGCGGACGCCTTCGTGCCGCAGGCCGTCGACCGCCTGCTGCGGGCCAAGGGTCGGGGGCGGAACATGCCCTCGCCGGTGCTGGTCGGCTCCCCGGAGGCCCTCGACGGGCTGGTCGAGGTGACGGAGCGCGCGCGGAACCTGGTCAAGGAGTTCTGGCCGGGCGGGCTGACCGTGGTCGCCCGCCACCTGGAGTCGGTCGACCTCGACCTCGGCGAGACCAACGGGACGGTCGCGGTGCGGATGCCCGCGCACCCGGTCGCCATCGAACTGCTCAACGCCACCGGGCCGTTGGCGGTCTCCAGCGCGAACCTGACCGGGCACGACTCCCCGCAGGACTGCGACGCCGCCCAGGGCATGCTCGGCGACTCGGTCGCCGTCTACCTCGACGGGGGCCCGACCGCGGCCGCCGTGCCCTCCTCGATCGTGGACGTCACCGGTGAGGTGCCGGTGCTGCTGCGGGCGGGCGCGATCGGCGCCGAGCGCCTGCGCGAGGTGGTCCCGGACCTGCGGGAGCGCTGAGCCCGCCGCCCGCGGACGGCGCCGCCCGGGCGCGGCGCCGCACCCGGGCGCGGGCCCGTACCGCGTGGCGCCCCGGCGGCCCGGGCCGCCGCCGCTAGGGTCGGCGATGGCGTGCGAGGGCGGGCCCTCCGCTTGGGCCGGGGAGGGGATCGGCGCCGCGACCGGGGGCGTCACCGGCTCCGCTGCGGAGGTTCCATGAGCGCTTCGTCCACCGCGCCGCCCCGGGCGCAGCACCGCACCCGGGCGCGCGTCCGGCAGGGCGGCACGCTGCTGCGCTGGCTGTTCACCACGGACCACAAGGTCATCGGGAACCTGTACCTGGTGACGGCCTTCGGCTTCTTCCTGGCCGGGGGCGTGATGGCGCTGCTGATGCGGGCCCAGCTGATGGGGCCGGACACCGGGCTGCTGTCGAACGAGCGGTACAACCAGCTGTTCACCATGCACGGCACGATCATGCTGCTGCTGTTCGCCACCCCGACCTTCGCCGGGTTCGCCAACGCGATCATGCCGCTGCAGATCGGCTCGCCGGACGTCGCCTTCCCCCGGCTGAACGCCTTCACCTACTGGGCCTTCCTGCTGGGCGGGCTGATGGTGCTGAGCGGCTTCCTCACCACCGGGGGCGCGCCCTCCTTCGGCTGGTTCGCGTACGCGCCGCTGAACGGGCCGCTGTTCTCGCCCGGGCCGGGCGGGGACCTGTGGGCGCTCGGCCTGGTGGTGGCCGGCCTCGGCACCATCCTGGGCTCGGTCAACTTCATCACCACCATCACCTGCCTGCGGGCGCCGGGCATGACGCTGTTCCGGATGCCGATCTTCACCTGGAACGTGCTGTTCACCTCGGTCATGGTGCTGCTGGCCTTCCCGGTGCTGACCGCCGCGCTGCTCTGCCTGGAGGCGGACCGCAAGTTCGGTGCGCACGCCTTCGACGCGGCGAACGGCGGGGCGCTGCTGTGGCAGCACCTCTTCTGGTTCTTCGGCCACCCCGAGGTCTACATCGTCGCGATCCCGTTCTTCGGCATCGTCACCGAGATCATCCCGGTGTTCAGCCGCAAGCCGGTGTTCGGCTACTACGGCATGATCGGCGCGACGATCGCCATCACCGCGCTGTCCATGTCGGTGTGGGCGCACCACATGTTCGTCACCGGCCACGTGCTGCTGCCGTTCTTCTCGATGATGTCCTTCCTGATCGCGGTGCCCACCGGGGTGAAGTTCTTCAACTGGGTCGGGACGATGTGGAACGGCTCGCTGTCCTTCGAGACCCCGATGCTCTGGTCGATCGGCTTCATGGTGACCTTCCTGTTCGGCGGGCTGAGCGGGGTGCTGCTGGCCGCGCCGCCGATCGACTTCCACGTCACCGACAGTTACTTCGTGGTGGCCCACCTGCACTACGTGCTGTTCGGCACGGTCGTCTTCGCGACCTTCGGGGGCTTCTACTTCTGGTGGCCGAAGCTCACCGGGAAGATGCTCGACGAGAGGCTGGGGAAGGTGCACTTCTGGATCCTGTTCGTGGGCTTCCAGAGCACCTTTCTGGTGATGCACTGGCTGGGCGCCCAGGGGATGCCGCGCCGCTACGCGAGCTACCTGCCGGCCGACGGCTTCACCACACTGAACGTGTGCGCCTCGATCGGCTCGTTCCTGCTCGGGGTCTCCAACCTGCCGTTCTTCTACAACGTCTGGCGGACCACCCGGTACGGGGAGAAGGTCGCCGAGGACGACCCGTGGGGCTGGGGCCGGTCGCTGGAGTGGGCGACGTCCTGCCCGCCGCCGTCGCACAACTTCCACGCGCTGCCCCGGATCCGCTCCGAGTCGCCGGCCTTCGACCTGCACCCTCCGGAGGTGCCCCCGGAGGAGTCGTCGGGCGGCGCCGCCGGGGTGCCGCAGGGCCGCAGCGGTGAGCGGGGGAGCGGGCGGTGAAGGCGGAGGGGTGGCTGTTCGCCGTCATGACGGCGTTCTTCGCGGTGACCGGGCTGGTCTACGGCTTCTGGGCGCAGGAGCCGGCCGGCAAGGCGATCCTGGCGGTGGCGTTCCTGATGTCCGGCCTGGTCGCGCTGTTCTGGTTCGTCCAGCACCAGCGGCTGGGCGGCGGCCGGGCGCAGGACCGCGAGGAGGCCGAGATCGCGGAGGCCGCCGGGCCGGTGGGGTTCTTCCCGGCCCGCAGCGGCTACCCGGTCCTCGCGGCGGTCGGCGTGACGGTCTTCGCGCTGGGGCTGGTGTTCGCCCGGTGGCTGATCGTCGTCGGCGCCCTGGTGCTCGCGCTCTCGGTGGCCGGCTTCATCTTCCAGTACCGCGACCACGGCGCGGGCTGAGGCGGCGCAGCAGCCGCCGGAGCGGGCCGCCCGGGACGGGCCCGGGCGGCCGGGCGGCCGGCGGAGCGGGGTGGGCCGGGGCGGTGAGGACGGCCGCGATGTGCGCCGACTCCCGCTCGGTGGAGGGCAGTTCGACCCGGTCGCGGTGGAACCAGGAACTGGCCGCGGCGCGTACCCGCCGGTGCCGGGGCGCTCCCTCGGGTGCGGTCACCGGGTCCGTCGCGGCGCGCGCCAGCAGCACGTACCGCTCGGCGGCGGGCACCGGGCGGTGGTGGCCGGTGAAGCCGCCGTCGTGGGACTGGTCGATCCGGCCGGTCTCGTCGCCGTCCAGCAGCCGGGCGCGGTCCCGGGCCTGCAGGGCCAGGCAGATCCGCCGGGTGAGCACGAAGACCACCGGCGGCAGCACGACCAGCGCCGCCCGCAGCGCCACGGTGAGCGCGTTGACGGAGACCTCGAAGGCGTACGCGATCACGTCGTTGCCGCCGGCGACCAGGAGCACCGCGTAGACGGTGACCCCGGCGGCGCCCAGGGCGGTACGGGTGGGCCGGTTGCGCGGACGGTCGCACAGGTGGTGCTCGCCGCCGCCGGGGTCGAGCCACCGTTCGACGAAGGGGTAGGCGTACAGCGCCGCGAACAGCAGGCCGGGCACCACCAGGGCGGGCAGGAAGACGTTCCACGACACGGTGTGCCCGAGCACCCTGGTCTCCGCGGCCGGCATCAGCCGCAGCGCCCCCTCGATGAAGCCGATGTACCAGTCCGGCTGGGCGCCCGTCGCGACCACGTCGGGGCGGTAGGACCCGTACCGCCAGATCGGGTTGACCTCGGCGAGGAACGCCGACAGCGCCATCACGCCGCCCACCGCGAACAGCAGGCCCAGGGTGCGGGTCAGGAACTGGGGGAAGAACGGCATCCCCACCACGTTGCGGTTGGTGCGGCCGGGGGCGGCCCAGTGGGTGTGCTTCAGCACCACCACCAGCGTCAGGTGCGCCCCGACCAGGGCCAGCAGCAGGCCGGGGACCAGGAGCACGTGCACGGTGAACAGCCGGGGGATGATCTCGTGCCCGGGGAACTCGCCGCCGAAGGCGAACAGGGTGAGGTAGGTGCCGACCAGCGGCACCGAGAGCAGCACGCCCTCGGCGATCCGCAGGCCGGTGCCGGAGAGGGTGTCGTCCGGCAGCGAGTAGCCGGAGAACCCCTCCAGCAGCGCGAGGCTGAACAGCGTCACCCCGATCACCCAGTTGAGTTCGCGCGGGCGGCGGAACGCCCCGGTGAAGAACACCCGCAGCAGGTGCACGCCGATCGCGGAGGCGAACAGCAGGGCCGACCAGTGGTGGATCTGGCGGATCATCAGTCCGCCCCGCACCTCGAAGCTGATCCGCAGGGTGGACGCGTACGCCTCGGACACCCGTACGCCGCTGAGCGGCAGGTAGGCGCCCCGGTAGACGACCTCGTCCATGCTCGGCTGGAAGAAGAGCGTCAGGTAGACGCCGGTCAGCAGCAGCACCACGAAGCTGTACAGCGCGAGTTCGCCGAGCAGGAAGGACCAGTGGTCCGGGAAGACCTTGCGCAGCAGCTCCCGGCCCGACTCGGTGACCGGCAGCCGCCCGTCCAGGCCGGCCGTGACGCGCTCGCCGGCGGACGGCCGGCGCCTGCTCGAAGCCCTGGTTTCGTCCACGGCAGGAACCTAGTGGGCCTCGCGGCGCGCGGGGCGGCCGAGCACCGCGGTTGCCGTGGCGGGCGGGGGCAGAGCACTCCAACGGCGCAACGGCGGGGTCGGCCCGTGCGGCGCGGGCCGGTCGACCGGGCGGTCAGTCCTCGTCGAGCAGCCGGGCGAGCGCGGCGTCCACGTCCAGGTGCTCGGACTCCGTGCCGGCCGGCACCAGCAGGAAGGAGTCCGACAGGAACGCGGAGACCTCCCCCTCCGGCGCGCTGAGGACGGCCTGCCCGCCGTCGGGCCCGCGCAGGGTTATCAGGACCTCGCCCTCGTGCCCCGGGCTCACCAGGACGTCGCCGCTGCCGGTCGGCGCGTGCCGGCCCTCGTTCAGCAGCTCCCGGCTGAAGTACCAGCACACCTGGGCCTCGGACGGTGCGCACTCGCAGGGCGTCAGCGGGAACGCCAGGCAGGCCGCGTAGGGGAGGTCGGGGTCGAACCGCAGCTCCGCGGTGACCGGGACGTCGGGCAGCGGGCTGTGGGGGAAGGTGACGGGCATCGGGTGGACGGGCATCTGCATCGAAAGATCCTCCTGTGGCCGTGGCGCCGGTCCCCGGCGGTCCGGAGACCCTCACCGGCGCCTACCCGGTGCACCGGGACACAGTCGACGGGCACGCAATCTCCACAACTCGGTTGTGCGGACGGGCAGTTCGTCGGCGGAGCGGCGCGGAGGCGGCGCCGTCCGGTCGGCCGGGGCATCATCGCGGGATGACGACGATCAAGAACCGCCGGGCTCCGGCGGCTCGACCGCCCGGGCTCCCCGGCGGCTGACCGGCTGACCGGCCGTCGGGATAGCCGAAGCGGGACCGCGCCGCAATGACGACCTCCCACAAGCGCTGGCCGGATCTTCCGTGACGGCGTGGCAAAGGCCGCGCCCGTCGACGCGGATAGGCTCCGGACGAACGACACCAAGATCACGATCTTCGGATCGGAGAGGGCGCCACCGCGTGAGCAACCAGCAGATCACCCCCAAGCAGCGGGGCTACCTGATCGTCAACTCCCACCCCACCGGCAGCGGAGCCACCGTCGACCGCCAGTGGCAGCGCATCGAGCCCGCGGCACCGGCCGACCGGGCCCCGGTCGCCCTGATCCTCGGCGCCAGCGCCGGATACGGCCAGGCGCTCCTGCTCGCCGGGCTGCGCCGCCAGGGCATCCGCGGCATCGGCGTCGGCTTCGAGGCCGCCGCCACCGAACGGCGCACCGCCACCGCCGGCTGGTACCGCACCGCCGCGACCTCGGCCCTGGTCGAGCGCGACGGCGGTGACTTCACCTTCGTCAACGCCGACGCCTACGCGGACGCCACCCGCGCCGAGGTGCTCAAGCTCCTCACCGAGCGCTACGGCAAGGTCGACTACCTGGTCTACTCGCTCGCCTCGCCCCGGCGCACCGACCCGGCCACCGGCGAGGTCCACCACTCGGTGATCAAGCCGCTCGGCGCCCCGTACACCTCGCCGTCCCTGCTGTTCGACGACGGGGCCCCGCAGATCGGCACCGTCGACCTCACCCCGGCCGACGAGGCCGAGCGGGCGGCGACCGTCAAGGTGATGGGCGGCGAGGACTGGCGGCTGTGGGTGCGGGCGCTGGCCGAGGAGGACCTGCTCGGCCCCGGCTTCACCACCGTGGCCCTGTCCTACGTCGGCTCCGAGATCACCGCGCCGGTCTACCGGCAGGGCACGATCGGCGCCGCCAAGGAGCACCTGGAGGCCACCGCCCGTGAGCTGCAGACCGGGCTGCTCGCCGACCGCGGCCGGGCATTCACCGTCGTCGCCGGCGCGGCCGTCACCCAGGCGTCCACCGCCATCCCCTCCATCGCCCTGTACACCTCGCTGCTGCGCAACGTCCTCGGCGAGGACGGCTGGCGCACCACCGACGACCAGGCCGTGGACCTGTGGGAGCAGCTGACCGGCGCGAAGGAGCTGGTCCTGGACGCGCAGGGCCGCATCCGCCTGGACGGCTGGGAGCTGGACCCCGGCGTGCAGGACCGGGTGCGGGAACTGTGGGCCGACCCGGCGGCCGCGCTGGGCGCCGACCCGGCCGGGGCCGCCTGGTTCTACAACCAGTTCCGGCAGCTGTACGGCTGGGACGTCCCCGGCGTCGACTACACCGCCGGGGTCGAGACCTCGGTGCCCTGGCCCGGGCAGGCGTAGCAGCTCGGCGGCCGCGCCGGCCGTCACCCCGTCAGCGGACGGGACCGGTCCAGCAGCCGGACGACGAGTGCCACCAGCAGGGCGGCGCCCAGTGCGTACACCGGCAGCCAGAGCGTGGTGGTGGCGGACAGGCAGCCGGCGACGGCGAGCCGGGCCTGTTCGTCCTGCGCGGTGGCGAGCGCGGCGCCGTCCCGGGCGGCCAGGTCGCCGAGGGCGGACTGCGCCTGCAGCCGCGCGTAGTCGCCCAGGTGGGGGCAGGTGCGGCGGGTGCCCGGCATCGGGAACAGCCAGGACCAGCGCTGCATCGCGGGGGCCAGGGCGAGGGCCGCGCTCAGCCCGACGACCAGCGCGTAGGCAGCCAGGTTCCGGGCGTAGCCGGCACCGGCGTCCGTCGCGCGGGTCGGCGGGTGGGTGGAGGACAGGACCACCGCCAGGAGGGTCAGCCCGATGTAGGCGGAGAACCACTGCCACGTGCCGGAGGAGAGCGAGAAGGCCAGTACGGCGGCCAGCGCGGTGCCCAGGACCCCGGCCCGGGAGCGTGCCGCCGGGACGGGGGCGGGGACGGGGGCCGCGGGCCCCGGGGCGGCTCGGCGGCTGCGGTCGTCCATGTGCGCTCTCCCCTGGCCGGCTGCGGGCCACCAGTCTCCGGGCCCGGCCGTCCCGCGGCCCGCGCACCATGCCGGACCGCCCGCCGCCTCGCCCGGTTGGCGGGCGGACCGCAGCTGCCCGGTCCATACCCGCCCGGAGCCTCAGGTGGGCTCGGGCGGCCACGGACCGTGCGCCGCCACCTGGGCGCGCAGCCCGCGCAGCGCCCGGGCGGAGGCGATCCCCACCGCGCCGGTGACCAGTCCGTCCCGGACGCAGACGGCCGCGAAGCGGTGCTCCGCCAGGCTGCCGTCGACCACCTCGAACCGCTGCGCGCCGCCGGGCCGGCCGAACACCTGGACCCGCAGCCCGTACTGGTCGGTCCACAGGTAGGGGACCGGCCGGTAGGCCGTCCGGGCGCCGTCCGGCCCGGCCAGCAGGTTCCGGGCCGCGTGCATCGCCTGCTCGGTCGCGTTGGTGCGCTGTTCGAGGCGCCGGTGGCGGCCGGTTCGCGGGTCGGGCCAGGAGGCGGCGTCCCCGGCCGCCCAGACGCCGGGGCCGGCGGCGCAGTAGGCGTCGCAGACCACGCCGTCGTCCAGCGGGACGCCGCTGTCGGCCAGCCACTCGGTGGCCGGCTCCGAGCCGACGGCCATCAGCACGGCGTCGGCGGTCAGTTCGGAGCCGTCGGCCAGCCGGACGCCGACGGCCCGGCCGCACCGTTCGAGCAGCGCGGTGGCCACGCCCCGGTGGAGCCGCACCCCGTGCGCGCGGTGCAGGCCGGTCAGCAGCGCGGCCGTCTCGGCGCCCAGGACGGCGGCCAGCGGTGTGGCGGTGGAGGTCAGCCACGTCACCTCGGCGCCGAGCCCGACGGCGGTGGCCGCCGCCTCGGCGCCCAGCAGCCCGCCGCCGACCACCAACAGCCGTACGCCCGCGCGCAGTTCCTCGCGCAGGGCGAGGGCGTCGGCGAGGGTGCGCAGCACGTGCGCCCCGGGCCGGGGCGCGTCGGCGCCGGGGAGCCGGCGCGGGCGGACCCCGGTGGCGACGACGACGGCGTCGCAGCGCACCCGCCGGCCGTCCGAGAGCCGCACGGTGCGTTCCCGGCGGTCCAGCCGCTCGGCGCGGACCCCGAGGCGCAGGTCGAGCCGGAGCCCGTCCAGCGCCTCGGGGCCGCGCAGGGCCAGGCGGTCGGGCTGCCACTCCCCGCCGAGCAAGTGCTTGGACAGCGGCGGCCGGTCGTACGGCGGCTCCGGCTCGGCCCCGATCAGGGTGAGGCGGCCGTCGTAGCCGGAGCGGCGCAGTGCCTCGGCGGCGTGCAGCCCGGCCGCGCCGGCGCCGACCACGGCCACGTCCCGCAGTGCGGTCACACCTGCTCCAGGCTGATCGCCGAGGCCGGGCAGACCGCGGCGGCGTCCCGGACGGCCTGGTGGAGCCCGGTGGGCGGTTCGGCGTCGAGCAGGACGACGATGCCGTCCTCGTCGCGCTGGTCGAAGACGTCGGGGGCGGCGAGCACACAGTGCCCGGCGCCGCAGCACTTCTCCTGGTCGATCCGGACGAGCATGGTCTTCCCTTCGGAACGGGTGCCCCGGCGGTCGCGAACTCCGCCGCGGGGCAGGTGGGTCGGTGTGGTGGGGACGGTCAGCGGGGGGAGCCGGTCACCAGGTGACCGGCAGCTCGTGGACGCCGTAGACGAGCATCTCGCCGCGGAAGCGGATCTCCTCGAACGGGACGGCCAGGCGCAGCCGGGGCAGCCGCCGCAGGACGGTGGCCAGCGCGATCTGCAGCTCCAGCCGGGCCAGCGGCTGTCCCAGGCACTGGTGGCCGCCGAAGCCGAAGGCCAGGTGGCGGCGGGCGTCGCGGGTCAGGTCGAGCTCGTCGCCACCGGGGAACTCGCGCTCGTCCCGGTTGGCGGTGTTGACCATGCAGACGACGCCCTCGCCCGCCCTGATCCGCACGCCGTCCAGGTCGACGTCCTCGGTGGCGACCCGGGACAGGCCGGAGTGCACGATGGTCAGGTAGCGCAGCAGCTCCTCGACCGCGCCGGGCACGGACTCGGGGTGCTCGCGCAGGTGGTCGAGCTGGTCGGGGTTGCGCAGCAGGGCGAGGACGGAGAGCGCGGTCATGTTCGCGGTGGTCTCGTGTCCGGCGATCAGCAGCAGCCGGCCCATCGAGCCGATCTCCTCGGTGCTCAGCTCGCCGCGCTCCAGCAGGCGGCTGAGGATGCCGTCGTCGGGCCGGGCGCGCTTGGCCTCGGTGAGGTCGACCAGGTAGTCGACCAGCTCGGCCTGGGCGGCGGTGACCTGCTCGGGGGTGGCGGAGCGGTGCAGCAGGACGCGGCTGCGCTCCTGGAAGAAGTCGTGGTCCCGGTAGGGGACGCCGAGCAGCAGGCAGATCACCAGGGAGGGCAGCGGCAGGGCGAACTCGCGGACCAGGTCGGCGTGCGAGCGGCCCTCGGTCATCCGGTCCAGCAGGTCGTCGGCGATCCGCTGGACCTCGGGGCGCAGCGCCTCGACCTTCTTGATCATGAACTCGCCGGTCAGCATCCGGCGGTAGCGGGAGTGCTCGGGCTCGTCCATCCGGATGATGGTGGGCCGGCCGGTGTTCAGCTGCCGGGCGCCCGCGCTGATGAACGGGAAGCCGGGCCGGGTGGAGTCGGAGCTGAACCGGGGGTCGGAGAGGACCGCCTTGATGTCCTCGTGGCGGGTGACCAGCCAGCTGGTGGAGCCGTCCCACAGGGAGACGCGGCTGACCGGCTCCTCCTGTCGGGCCTGCCCGTACGCGGGCGGCGGGTCGAACGGGCAGGTGCCGCGGGCGGCGGGGTGGGTGAAGCGCGGGGTCCTCTCGGTGGTGGCCATCGGTGAATCCCCTTCCGGGAGTTGGGCCGGGCGTCATTACGTGCCCAAAGCAACTAACTGAACGTCACGCTAACTCGCGTTCCGTGGTGGCGAAAGGGCGTACCGGGTGTCGGCCGAATCTGTCCGGAATCCGGCCATGCTTCCCCGTCCGGACCGCCGTCGGCACCCGATCGCTACAGTTCCCCCATGTCGGACGAAGAAGACGCCGAAGACGCCCGGACCACCGCCTCCCCGCCGGAGGGGCTGGACGGCCTGGAGGACGTACTGGCCACGCTGACCTACCTGCTGACGCGGTCCCAGGAGCACGAGCGCCGCACCGCGCGGGCCGGCATCACCGCCAACCGCTCGGACGTCTACCTGCTGCGCGCGCTCGCCGAGGGCGCGGGGGCCAGCCGGGTGAGCGACCTGGCCGACCGCCTGATGGTCAAGCCCTCCCACGTGACCCGGCAGATCGACCGCCTCCAGGGCCAGCAGCTGGTGGAACGCAGCCAGGACGAGCTGGACCGGCGGGCCCGCCAGGTGGCCATCACCCCCGACGGACGGGACCTGCTCGACCGCCTGAAACAGGCCAACATCGCCGGACTCGCCGGGGCGTTGGACGGCGTCCCCGAGCCGGACGTCGCCGCCACCGTCAGCGTGCTGCGCCACCTGATCGACCGGTACGTGCACCGGGTGCGCACCATGCGGGCCGAGGACGACCCGCTCGCGGACCGGGCGGACGCTGCCGCCCGCCCCCCGGCGACGGCCGCCCGGCTCGGCACCGCCGCGCACGCCGGCGGTTGAGCCCGGGGAGCACCCGGGTACGCCCCCCGGCATGTCGGACGAGAAGAACCGCGCCGTGGCCGAGGCGATCCTCCCGCTGGTCGGTGGCGCCGCCAACATCCACTCGGTCGCCCACTGCATGACCCGGCTGCGGCTGGGCCTGACGGACCGCTCCCTGGTCGACACCGACGCGCTGCGGGCGCTGCCGGCGGTCCTGGGCACGGTCGAGGACGACACCTACCAGATCGTGCTCGGGCCCGCCGCGGTCGCCGGGGTCACCGGGCAGCTGCGCCGCCTCCTGGAGCCCGCCGCCGCACCGGCGGGAGCGGCCGGAACGGGGGAAGCGGCCGCGCCGGAGGTCCGGGACGCCACCACCGCCGAGGCGCTCGCCGGGCGCGGCGAGCGCCTCCGGGCCGAGGCCCGGCAGCGCAACGCCACCCCGGTGAAACTGGCGCTGCGCCGGATCGCGAACATCTTCGTCCCGCTGATCCCCGCCCTGATCGGCTGCGGCATCGTCGCCGGCCTCTCCGGCGCCCTCGCCAACCTCGGCTGGGCACCGGCGCTGGTCACCGCGCTGGGCCCGGTCTCCTCCGGGTTCATGTCCCTGATCGCCGTCTTCGTCGGCTACAACACGGCGAAGGAGTTCGGCGGCACACCCGTGCTCGGCGGGGCCGTGGCGAGTGTGATCGTCTACGCCGGGGTCGCCAAGGTGGAGGCCTTCGGGCACCACCTCACCCCCGGGCAGGGCGGGGTGGTCGGGGCGCTCGGCGCCGCGCTGCTGGCGGTCCACCTGGAGCGCTGGACCCGCCGGCTGGTGCCCGCCGCCCTGGACGTGCTGGTCACCCCCACCGTCACCGTCCTGCTCGGCGGGCTGGCCGCGCTGTTCGGGCTGATGTTCGTCGCGGGGGAGGTCTCCACCGCCATCGGCCGCGGCGCCACCTGGCTGCTCGCCCACGGCGGCCTGCTCGCCGGGCTCGTGCTCGGCGGCCTCTTCCTGCCGCTGGTCATGCTCGGCCTGCACCAGGCGCTGATCCCGATCCACACCACCCTGATCCAGCAGCAGGGCTCCACCGTCCTGCTGCCGATCCTCGCCATGGCCGGCGCCGGGCAGGTCGGCTGCGCGGTGGCCGTCTACCTGAGGCTGCGGCACAACGCCTCCCTCCGGGCCACCATCAGGTCCGCCCTCCCGGCCGGCCTGCTCGGCGTCGGCGAGCCCCTGGTCTACGGGGTGACCCTGCCGCTGGGGCGCCCCTTCGTCACCGCCTGCGTCGGCGGCGCCGCGGGCGGCGCCTTCGTCGGGGCGGCCGGCCAGCTCGGCGACGCGGTCGGCTCCACCGCGATCGGGCCCTCCGGCTGGGCCCTGTTCCCGCTGCTGGCCGACTCGCACGGACTCCTCGCGGGCGCCGCCGTCTACGGAGGCGGGCTGCTGACCGGCTACCTCGCGGGCTTCCTGGCCACGTACTTCTTCGGCTTCACCCGCGAGACCCTCGCCGAGTTCGACGCCCCCGCCGCGGGCGGGAACCCCGGATAGCCGCCGGGGAGATCGGCGGCGGCCCGGTGCGGGCGGGCGTGCACGGACCCGGCGGGGGGGGGGGGGGGGGGGCGCGGGCGGGGGGGGGGGGCGCCGCGCGGGGGGGGGGGGGGCCCCGCCCGGCCGGCCGCCCCCCGCCCCCCCCCCCCCCCCCCCGACCGGGTGCACCGGCGCGGCGTTCAGGCGAAACCGCTCGCGTGTCACCGTCGCCCGGCGCTGCGGCCCAGGACACTCCGAGGGCCGTACTGCATCCACAGATGAAAGGACTGAGGTGAAGCCCAGTCAGAATCCGGCGACCGCCGTGACCTGGAGACGCCGACTCGGCAGGGCGATGGGTTCCGCCCTGGCCCTGGCGCTCGTCCCCTTCGGCATGTCGCTCGTCGCACCGACGGCCGCCCACGCGGCCGGCCTGCCCGGAGGGCTCGGTCCCTGCCTGGGCGCGGACTGTCCGGCCACGTTCCCGCCGATCAACAACGGCCCCTTCGCCGGACGCGACGCCGGCGTGAACATCTTCGTCGGCGGCGACTTCAACGTCAGGGGTTCGGCCGCGGAGGCCGAGGGCCACGTGGTGACCCTCGGCAACTTCGACCAGAACAAGGCGGCCGGCGTCAGCTCGGTGTACAACATCGGCATCGTCGGCGTGGGCTCCCGCGTCCCCCCGCCGGACGGCGCCGACTTCCTCACCGCCGGCGGCAACGTCACCATCGCCCCGGGGCAGACCCTGCTGGCGGACGGGGGCGTGGTCCGCTACGCGGGCACCGCCACGGGCAACATCACCGGCACGAAGGTCCAGGACCCGCAGGCCGTGGCCGCCTACACGCCGCTGCGCGGCCAGCTGCAGACGGCGAGCGAGTGCTACGCCGGGGTCGGCACGCCACGCCCCGCCACCGGGACCGCCGTCAACCAGGGCTACCAGACCCTGTTCACCGGTGACGGCACCTCCGCCCTCCAGGTCTTCAACGTCGACTTCGACCTGGTCGGGAACGGAGGCGGCACCCAGGGCATCGCGTTCGCCGGCATCCCCGCGAACGCCACGGTGCTGGTCAACCTCGTGGGTGGCGCCCGCACCATCAACACCTACAGCGGCAGCCTGGTGGACAACGACCCCTGGAACCAGCTGCGCGAGCGCCTGCTGTGGAACTTCCCCACCGCGACGACCGTCACCCTCACGGGCTCCGGGCAGTTCCAGGGCAGCGTGCTGGTCGGCAACCCGGCCAGCACCGCCACCATGAACCTGCCCGGCCTGAACGGACGGTTCTTCACCACCGGTTCGCTGCTGCACAACTCGGGCTCCGGGATGACCGGTACCGAGTTCCACGCCTATCCCTTCAACGGCGACCTCCCGGAGTGCGGCACCCCGCCGGCGCCCACCGGCTCGACCAGTGTGACGAAGGTCGACTCCGTCACCTCGCAGCCGCTGGCGGGCGCGGTCTTCCAGCTGTGGCGTGAGACCAACGACGTCCCCGGCCTGCAGACCTCGGGGGCCGACCCGGACACCAAGGTCGGCTCCCCCTGCACCACCGGGGCGGACGGCGTCTGCTCCGTGGCCGACCTTCCGCTGGGCACCTACTACTGGGAGGAGACCGCGGCTCCTTCCGGCTACGACCTGCCGCAGCCCCCGGTGACGACCGTGGTGCTCAGCACCGGCGGGCAGAACGTGCCGGTCACCGTCAGGGACACCCTGAGCCCGGTGATCGAGACCGGGTCCACCAGCGTGACGAAGGTCGACTCCGCGACCTCGCAGCCGCTGGCGGGGGCGACGTTCCAGCTGTGGCTCGAGACCAACGGCGTGGCCGGTCTGCAGACCACAGGGGCGAACCCGGACACCGCCGTGGGTTCGCCGTGCGTGACCCCGGCGTCGGGCGTCTGCTCGGCGAGCGGTCTGCCGCTGGGCACGTACTACTGGCAGGAGGTCTCGGCCCCCAACGGCTACGACCTGCCCGAGCTCAACGTGACCACCGTGGTGCTGGACGCGAACGGGGAGACCGTCCCGGTCACCGTCCAGGACACCAAGACCAGCGCTCCGGTCGCCGCGACCACCGTCACCAAGGTCGACTCGGTCACGGGGCAGCCGCTGGCGGGGGCGACGTTCCAGCTGTGGCACGAGACCAACGGCGTGGCCGGTCTGCAGACCACAGGGGCGAACCCGGACACCGCCGTGGGTTCGCCGTGCGTGACCCCCGCGTCGGGCGTCTGCTCCGCTGAGGGCCTGCCGCTGGGCACCTACTACTGGCAGGAGACCGACGCTCCGGCCGGGTACGACCTGCCGCAGCAGCCCGTGACCGCCGTGGTGCTGGACACGAACGGGCAGAACGTCAGGGTCACCGTCAGGGACGTGAGGACGGTCGTCCCGACCGGTTCCACCTCCGTCACCAAGGTCGACGCCGGGACCGGCCGCCCGCTGGCCGGCGCCGTCTTCCAGCTGTGGCGCGAGACCAACGGTGTCCCCGGGCTGCAGACCACCGGCGCGAACCCGGACACGGCCGTGGGCTCGCCGTGCGTGACCCCGGCCACGGGCGTGTGCTCCGCCGACGGCCTGCCGCTGGGCACGTACTACTGGCAGGAGACCGTGGCGCCGCCCGGGTACGACCTGCCCGCGGTCAACGTGACCACCGTGGTGCTGGACGCGAACGGGCAGAACGTCCCGGTGACCGTCCAGGACGCCAAGACCAGCGTTCCGGTCGCCGCGACCACCGTCACCAAGGTCGACTCGGTCACGGGGCAGCCGCTGGCGGGGGCGACGTTCCAGCTGTGGCGCGAGACCAACGGCGTTCCGGGTCTGCAGACCACCGGGGCCAACCCGGACACGGCCGTGGGCTCGCCGTGCGTGACCCCGGCGTCGGGCGTCTGCTCGGCGAGCGGCCTGCCGCTGGGCACGTACTACTGGCAGGAGACCGACGCTCCGTCCGGCTACGACCTGCCCGCGGTCAACGTGACGACCGTGGTGCTGGACACCGAAGGGCAGAACGTCAGGGTCACCGTCAAGGACGTGAAGTCGGTCGTTCCGACCGGTTCCACCTCCGTCACCAAGGTCGACGCCGAGACCGGCCGCCCGCTGGCGGGGGCGACCTTCCAGCTGTGGCGCGAGACCAACGGTGTCCCCGGCCTGCAGACCATCGGGGCCGTCCCGGACACCAAGGTCGGCGCGCCCTGCGTCACCCCGGCCACGGGTGTCTGCTCCGCCGACGACCTCGCGCTGGGCGTGTACTACTGGCAGGAGACCGCGGCGCCGCCCGGCTACGAGCTGCCGCGGCCCGCGGTGACCACCGTCGTCCTCGACGTACGCCGGCCGGACGTCCAGGTCACCGTCAAGGACGTGAAGACGGTCGTTCCGACCGGCTCCACCTCCGTCACCAAGGTCGACGCCGACACCGGCCACCCGCTGGCGGGGGCGACCTTCCAGCTGTGGCACGAGACCAACGGCGTGGCCGGCCTGCAGACCACCGGGGCCAACCCGGACACCGCCGTGGGCTCGCCGTGCGTGACCCCCGCGTCGGGCGTCTGCTCCGCGGAGGGTCTGCCGCTGGGCACGTACTACTGGCAGGAGACCGCGGCGCCGCCCGGGTACGAGCTGTCGCAGCCCGCGGTGAGCACGGTCCAGCTGACCGAGGACTGCCCGTGCGTGGCGATCACGGTCGAGGACCGGCAGGAGTGCCCGCCGCCGCCGTGTCCGCCCACCCCCTGCCCGCCGGGTGACGAGTGGCGGCAGACTCTGCGTCACACCGCCGTCCCGGGCGCACTGTGGGGCGCGAACGCCTGATCCGATGACCCGGCCGGAGGAGTCCACGGCGGCTCCTCCGGCCGGGCGCGTCGGGCCGGCGCTGCCCGGCGCTTCGGCCGGTCCGGTCTGTCAGCCGGACCGGCCGAAGCGCTGTCACGGCCCGGACGGCCCGGACGGCGCGCCGGGACGCCGGGGCCCTACGATGGCGCCATGAGCGGCAGCCTTCAGGTATCAGGTGCGCACCATGCGCAGGAGCGCCGGGACGACGAGCGGCTGGAGGCCGCGGCCGGCATCCTGGCGCTGCTCGCGGACCGCACCCGGCTCGCCCTGCTCCAGCGGCTGAGCGCCGGCGAGGCCGACGTGACCACGCTCACCGAGGCGGCCGGAGCCCCCCGGACCTCGGTCAGCCAGCACCTCGGCAAGCTCCGGCTGGCCGGCCTGGTCACCGCCCGCAAGGACGGCCGGCGCGTCGTGTACGCGCTGCGCCACGGCCATCTGCGCCGGTTGGTCGACGAGGCGCTGAGCGTCGCCGACCACCAGATCGGCGGACTCCCGCCGCACGACTGACCCGTTCCTCCCGGCCCGTGCCCTCCGGGGTGCGGGCCGTTCTTTCCTCAACACGTGCACATGCGTGCACATGTTGACCTATCCTGGTCGTGTCGTCCTGCCGCGCCCGTCCGAGCGGGGGTCCCTCATGCTGTCCGTGCTGCGCAACCGCACCTACCTGCACCTGTTCGCCGCCCAGACCGTCGCCCTGGTGGGCACCGGCCTCGCCACGGTGGCGCTCGGCCTCCTCGCGTACGACCTCGCCGGAGCGGACGCCGGATCGGTGCTCGGCACCGCGCTGGCGATCAAGATGCTCGCGTACGTCGGCATCGCGCCGGTGGTCACCGCGCTGGCCCACCGCATCCCGCGCCGGCGCCTGATGGCCGCCTCCGACCTCATCCGGGCCGCCGTCGCCCTCACCCTGCCCTTCGTGACCGAGGTGTGGCAGGTCTACGTCCTGATCTTCGTCCTGCAGTGCGCCTCGGCGGCCTTCACCCCGGCCTTCCAGTCGGTGATCCCCGAGGTGCTGCCGGGGGAGCGGGCGTACACCCGCGCCCTGTCGCTGTCCCGGCTCGCCTACGACACCGAGAGCCTGGTCAGCCCGGCGCTCGCGGCCGCCCTGCTCGCCCTGATCAGCTACAACTGGCTGTTCTGGGGCACCGCCGCCGGGTTCCTCGCCTCCGCCGCCCTGGTGCTCTCCGCCGTCCTGCCCAAACCGGTCCGGCCGGAGCGGGTGGAGGCGGGCGGGGGCGTGCTCGCCAGGTCCGTCCGCGGCACCCGGCTGTTCCTCGCCGTGCCCCGGCTGCGCGCGATGCTCGCCCTGGACCTCGCGGCGGCCGCCGGCAGTGCCATGGTGATCGTCAACACCGTCGTCTACGTCCGCGGCCAGCTCGGCCGGCCCGCCACCGACGTCCCGGTCGCGCTCGGCGCCTACGGGGCCGGGTCGATGGCCGTGGCCCTGCTGCTGCCCCGGGTGCTCGACCGGCTGCCGGACCGGATCGTGATGATCCCGGCGGCCTTCGGGATCGTCGGTCTGTTCGCCCTGCTCGCCGCGCTCACGGCCGCCGGGCCGGGCGCCTGGCACTGGCCCGTCCTGCTCGCCGTCTGGGCCGCCTTCGGCGCGGTCGGCTCGCTGATCCTCACCCCGACCGGCCGCGTGCTGCGCGACTCGGTGGCCAGGGAGGACCTCCCGGCGGTCTTCGCCGCCCAGTTCTCGCTCTCCCACGGGTGCTGGCTGCTCACCTACCCGCTGGCCGGCTGGCTCGGGGCGGCCCTCGGCCTCACCGCGGCCTCCGCCGCGCTCGGCACCCTCGCCCTGGCCTCCGGCCTCCTGGCCGCCCGCGCCTGGCGCGGGGTGCCCGGGCGGGCGGCACCGGTCCCGGCGCCGGCCCCGGTGGAGAACGCGGTGGACGGCGCGATGGAGGGTACGGAGCGGGACGCCGCGCTGCCCGGCTGACCGCCCCGGCGGCCGTACGGGTGGCCGGATCGGCACCCTTCCCAACCGGCGGACAGCGCGTTATGGATGTTCCATCGGAATGAGGAGGTGTCCTGATGAGCGCGGCCGGCGACGAGCACACCCCGGGTACGCCGATGCGGATGACCCGGTTCGACGACCTCTACGGCCGACCGGACCCCCGGTCGTACTTCGGCGTCCTGGGAGCGCTGGAGTACCAGATACCCCATCACGCCCAGAGCGTCTTCCGCGGCCTGCTGCCCCTGGCGGGCCTGCCCGGACCTCCCGGGCGCCCGGCGGGCCGCCAGGACCACGAGCCGGGGGCCACGGTCCTGGACGTCTGCTGCTCGTACGGCATCAACGCGGCCCTGCTCAACCACCGGGTCACGCTGGAGGAGCTCTACGACCGCTACACCTCGCCGCGGATCGTCCGGCTGACGACCGACGAACTGATCGAGTCGGACCGGAAGTTCTTCGCAGAGCGCCGTCGACCGGACGCCGTGCCCGTCATCGGCCTCGACATCTCCGCGCCGGCCGTCGCCTACGGCCTCGCCGCCGGCCTGCTCGACGCGGGGTTCGTCGAGAACCTGGAGACGGACGCGCCGAGCCCGGAGTTGTACCGGGCCACCCGCGGCACCCGGCTGATCACCCTGACCGGCGGGGCGAGCTTCCTGTCCGCCCGCACCTTCCGCCCGCTGCTGGAAGGCCGGCGGGAACCGCCTTGGGTGGCCGCCTTCGTGCTGCGTACGGTCTCCTACCGGGACATCGCCGACGGGCTGGCCCCGCTGGGCCTGACCACGGAGCGGGACACCTCCCGCACCTACCCGCAGCGGCGCTTCACCGACGCCGACGAACAGCGCTACGCCGTCGCCGCGGTGGCCGCGGCCGGCGACGATCCCCGCGGCAAGGAGACCGACGGCCTCTTCCACACCGCCCTGCACCTGACCCGGCCCGCCGCGCAGGCGACCGCCCGTCCGCTGCCGGCCCTGCTGCTCGACCGGTGAAGCCGCCCGGTGATCCGCGCGGTGGCCTGGTCCGGGGTCCGTCGTCCGGCACGGTCGCGTCGCGCTGTCGCCCTGGTGGCCGGGCTATAGTCACGAGGTCGCGAAAACCGATGTTCCGCGGACCACCCGCCGGACATCGCTCGTACATCGATGCAGATGGTTCTGATCGGTGAGCGTCTCCTCGCCGAGAGCGGGCGTCCCGTCCGCTCCCGGCGCTGACCACCGCCGGCGCGTGCCGGCCAACGGAGGAGCGCAGCATGCGGAAGACCATCGCGATCGTCGGAGCAGGACTGGGCGGGCTGACGCTCGCGCGGGTGCTCCAGGCCCACGGCGTCGCCGCGACGATCTACGAGGGTGAGGCTTCGGCGAAGGCCCGAACGCAGGGCGGCCTGCTCGACATCCAGGTGGAGACCGGACAGGTCGCGCTCCGCGCAGCCGGTCTGTACGACGAGTTCCTCACGCTGGTCCGCCCGGGCGAGGATGCCAAGCGCGTGGTGGACCGCCACGGCACGATCCTGCTCGACCTGCCCGCGGACCCCGGTTCGGCCCGTCCGGAGGTGGATCGGGGCGAACTGCGGCGCCTGCTCATCGACTCGCTGGCGCCCGGGACGATCAGGTGGGGTCACAAGCTCGCCTCGATCCGGCCCGGGGTGGGCGGCGGTTACGACCTCACCTTCGCGCAGGGTTCCGCCGTGAGCGCCGACCTCGTCATCGGCGCGGACGGTGCCTGGTCGAAGGTGCGTCCGCTGCTCACCCCCGCCGAGCCCGTCTACAGCGGAACCTGCTTCATCGAGATCGCCCTCGCCCGGGGCGGCCGGGCGAGCGTGGCCGAGACCGGCAGTGGCACGCTGATGGCCGTCGCGCCGGGCAGGGGCATCATCGCGCATCGCCACGCCGACGGGCGCGTGCGCGGATACGTGGCGCTGAACAAGCCCGAGGAGTGGATGAGGTCGATCGACTTCGGCGACCCGTCCGCCGGCCTCCGTCGACTCGCGGACCAGTTCGACGGCTGGTCGCCGCTGCTCACCGCCTTCGTGACGCAGAGCGACACGGAACCGTGGCTCCGACCCGTCTACGCCCTGCCCGTCGGGCTCACCTGGGACAGGGTGCCCGGTGTGACGCTCGTCGGCGACGCCGCGCATCTGATGTCGCCCTTCGCCGGCGAGGGTGCGAACCTCGCCATGTACGACGGCGCGGACCTGGCGGGCGAGTTGGTCGGGCAGCCCGACACCGAGGTCGCGCTCGCCGCCTACGAGGAGCGGCTGTTCGTGCGCGGCGGCGACGCCGCCCGTCGCTCGGAGCGGAACCTGGAGGTCTTCTTCGGCCCGGAGGCACCGCGGAGCGTGGTCACCCTGTTCGATCGTTCCTGACACCCCGGTCCGGCTCCCGCGGGTCGGCGCCCGCGGGAGCCGCGACCGGCCGCCGGCCGTGTCGCGGACGGCCCGCGGGCGCGGCGGCGTCCGTGATCATGCGGCCTGCTCCGTCAGGGCGCGACGCTCGAAGTGCTGGTAGCCGTCCTCGATGCCCAGCACGACGTCCTTGAACTCGAGGTAGCCCTGGTGGATCAGCGGGGTGTCCCGCAGCTCCTCGACGAGGTGGTAGTAGGCCGTCAGGTCCTCGGTCTCCAGCAGGGCGAAGTCGGTGAAGCGGGTCTGGAAGGCCTCCGCGTCGAAGAAGCGCGTCCGTACCCGGTCCGCGTACTTCGCGACCAGCGGGGCGAGGTGGGTCTCGCGCAGGTGGTTGCGCTCGGGCCGGGACAGCGCCAGCCACCGGGTGGTGAACGAGTAGCCGAGAACGATCATGTACATCGGACGAATCCCCCTGAGGTCGCGACGGGGTGGCGGCCGGGCCGGCCGCGCCACCGTCGAAGTGCTGACGGTGTAAGCTAAAGCTGACATCGTTAACAAAGTCAAGCCGGGGAGACCGGATGCCCGAGAAGCCGCCCACCCGACGCGAGCGCCAGCGCGAGCGGACCGCCGCCGAGATCGTCGCCGCGGCGCGCACCCTCCTCGCCGAGGAGGGCCCCACGGCGCTCACCCTGCGCGCCACCGCCCGGGCGGTCGGCATGACCGCCCCCGGCGTCTGCCGCTACTTCCCCGACCACCGCGCCCTGGTCCAGGCCGTCGTCGCCGACCTCTACCTCGACCTCGCCGCCGGGCTGGAAGCCGCCCGCGACCACCGCCCCGACGCCCCGACCCCGGAACGCCTCGCCGACGCCGCCCGCGCGCTGCGCCACTGGGCGCTCGCCCACCGCGCCGAGTTCACCCTGATCTTCGGCAAGCCGGTCCCCGATGCCGGCACCGCGCCCGCGGACCCCGCCCACGACGCCGGCTGGCGCTTCGGCCAGGTCTTCCTCGGCCTGATGGTCCGGCTGTGGCGCGAGGGCGTCATCCGCCCGACGGCCGGCCCGGACCCGGCCCCGTCGTGGTGGGCCCAGTTCGACGACCTGCGCGAACACCTCGCCGAGCCCGTCCCGCTACCGGTGCTGGCCGCCTTCGTCCAGGCGTGGACCCGGATCTACGGCCTCGTCGCGCTGGAGGCCTTCGGCCACCTCGACTTCACCCTCGCCGACCCCGAGCCCTTCTTCGAACAGACCCTCCGCGACACCCTAGGCGCGCTCTGCGCTTCCCCGGCCGGACCCGCCGAGCGCGCCGGAGGCCGCCCCTGACGGCGGGCGGCCGCAGGCACGGGGAGGCCCTGGTCAGGACAGCAGCTCCGCGGGGACGTCGGTGGCCCGGGTGAACACCGAGACCGGGTGCTGGGTGTCGCAGTACTTGTTGCCGGTGGAGACCACGCCGATCACCACGCCGCCGACCAGCAGCGGGCCACCCGAGTCCCCCTTGCAGACGCTGTCCGTCGTGCCGGCCCGGGGGAGGCCGCAGACCTTGAGCAGGGGCGAGTCGTCGGGCCAGGTGAACGGGTCGCAGGAGGCCGGCGGGGCCAGCGTCAGCACGGCCTGCTTGAGGTGGGTGCCCGGGCCGTCCGAGCCGGTGCGTCCGAACCCCAACAGCGTGGCCGTGCGGCCGTACCGGTAGAGCGCCGCGTCCCGCTGCCCCGCCACCCGGACCGGCCGCTGCGGCAGCGGCCGGTCCAGGGTGAGGACGGCGGAGTCGTGCTCCAAGCCGGCGGTGTACCGCGGGTCCAACCGGTAGTCCTTCACCCGGCGGACCTGGCCGCCGGAGCCGGTCAGGTCGGTCCGCCCGGTGATGACCCGCAGGGAGCGCGGGTCGGCCGCCTCGGCGACGCAGTGGCCCGCGGTGAGCACCTTGGTCGGCGCGATCAGCGCGCCCGTGCACCACTGCTCGCCGGAGGCGGTCTCCAGGGCCACGACGAAGGGGTGGGACCTGGTCGTGGTGTCCGACCCGCCGTGGACGGCGGCGGCCGGGCCGGCCGCCGCGGCGAGCAGTCCGACCGAGGCCGCGAGGACGGCGAGCGGGCGCCGGTTCGAGGTGCGCATACGAGGGCTTCCTTCTGGGATCGGTGGGGAGGCGGCGAGCCTGCCGCCGGACCGCAGACTGCCCCGGCATCCGTCCCGCCCGCCAGCGCCGCCGGGTGATCCGGGACGTTGGAACGACGAAATGGGCCCTGACCTGCGCGTTCGCCGCTTCCTGGAACGCCGCTGCGGGACGGGGGGCCGCCCGGAACGGGGCTGATGACGGCGGTGGGAAGCCGAGGCGAGGGACCCGGTCGTGAGCGCACCGGCAGGAGTCGGTCAGGCCGCCGACCTCCTACTCCGCGCCCCGGAACATCACCCGCAGCACCTCCCGGGCCAGTTCCTCCACCTCTCCGCCGTCCCGGCTCTCCGGCAGCGCGCCGTTCAGCCACAGGCTCGCGAAGCCGTGCGCGACCGACCACGCGGCGATCGTCGTCGCCCGGTCGGTCCCCTTCCCGCGT
This sequence comes from Kitasatospora sp. NPDC001547, assembly GCF_042894165.1. Taxonomy (NCBI): domain Bacteria; kingdom Bacillati; phylum Actinomycetota; class Actinomycetes; order Kitasatosporales; family Streptomycetaceae; genus Kitasatospora; species Kitasatospora sp. NPDC001547. Next base: position 217,733 of record NZ_JBIAVL010000008.1, read on the forward strand.
GACAGTTTCCGGCCGCTCGCCGCCAGCACCGCCCCCGCCCGGTCCCGGGCCGCGGCCATCTCCGGGTCGTCCGCCCGGTAGAGCTCCGGGCGGAACATCACCTCGAAGTACGCCCGGTGGTCCACTGCGAACCGCACGTACGCCACACCCGAGCCGTACGGATCCCCCGCCGCCCGCTCCAGGGCGTCCGCGAACAGCGCGAAGCCCTCGGCCGCCACCGCCGTCAGCACCCCCGCCTTGTCCCCGAAGTGGTGCGCCGGAGCGGCGTGCGACACCTCCGCCCGGCGCGCCAGCTCCCGCAGGCTCCACCCCGACGGCCCCGACTCCGCGATCGCCTCCAGCGCGGCGTCCAGCACCGCCCTGCGCAGGTTCCCGTGGTGGTAGCTCTCGGCCCTGCCCATGGTTCATCCCTCTCGTCGACGACCCCACGAGCATATCTAGGCATTGACAAGATTGCTTGCCCGCGCGAATCTTGTCAGTGGCAAGATTATCTTTCCAGTGACAAGTTGGAGTGTCCCCATGGCCCCGCTCATCGCCCTCCTCGGCGGCTTCGCCGTCCTCCGCCTGCTCGGACTTGTCGCCGTCGACTCCCTCGACGCCTGGCAGCCGGCCGTCCGCGGTGCCCTCGCCCTGATGTTCCTCACCACCGGCGTGCCGCACTTCCTGCCCGCCTTCCGGCGCGACTTCGTCGCGATGGTCCCGCCGGCCCTGCCCCGCCCTGCGCTGCTGGTCACGCTCACCGGCGTCCTGGAACTGGCCGGCGCCGCCGGGCTGCTCGTCCCGCCGCTCGCCCCCTACGCCGCCGTCGGGCTCGCCCTGCTGATGCTGGCGATGTTCCCCGCCAACGTGTACGCCGCCCGCACCGGCGGCACCCTCGCCGGCAAGCCGGTCACCCCGCTGCCGGCACGCACCGCGCTGCAGGTGCTGTTCGTCGCGGCGGCGGTGGCGGCGGCGCTCTGATCGGGATTCGCGTCTGCGCCGCATCCGCCGAGCAGCGGTGGAGGGAGATCATCCGAATGACTGCGCGCCGTCGTGAGTTGGGGGTCGCGGCAGCCGTTGTGCGACCTTGGCAGTGCGTCACGGGCTGAGAACCCTGGCGCCGTACTCCGGGGAAGCGCGAGGGGCGCGGCATGCCATGGGTTCACGAGAGCGGGCGCCAGCAGGGCTTCCCGGCTGCGGTGCTGGCGGATGGCAGTGACCCGGCGCCGTTGCCGGACGGGCGCACCACCTGGTGGCTCTACAACGGTGCGGACGGTCCTCGGGTGGCCGAGGTGCGCAGTGGGTGCCACTGCGGCTGGCGGGATGAGCGGGTGCAGGGACCGTCCCGCAGCGACCGTTGACGATGGGTCAGGCTGTTCGGCCGGGGGTGGTGGGGCCCGTGGCGGCCCCCGTCGGCGGCGTGGATATCGTGACCGACGCCGCGCGCCGACTCCTCGGCGCGCGGCCTTCGTCACGTCAGGAGAGATCTGGGTGAAGTCCCCAATGACAGCGCTCCGGAGCGCCGCGGCCGTCGCGGTGGCCGTGCTCGTGGCGGCGCCCGCCGCCGCAGGCTCCGCCGTAGCAGCTCCCGCCGGTGGTCAGGACATCAAGGCGGTGACGTACCAGGGCCGCGTGTTCCGGGTGCCCGCGGCCTGGCCGGTGGTGGACCTGGCCGCGGACCCGCAGGCCTGCGTCCGCTTCGACCAGCACGCGGTGTACCTCGGCCACCCGGGCGAACAGCAGGTCTGCCCGCCGCGGTTGATCGGCCGTACCGAGGCACTGCTGGTCGAGCCCGCCGCGGGCGCCGTACCGGACCGGGAGGGCTCCAACCCCGTCGCGCGGACGATACGGGCGAACGACGGCGTCGTCGCCGTGACCGGGACGTACGAGACGGACCAGCCGCTGGTGCGGCGGACCGTCACCGGCGCCGGGCTCACCCCCGCGCCGGCGCACCGTCCGGAGCCGGCACCCGCCGGATCCCCGGCGGCCCCCGCCCCGCGGTCCACGACCGCCGGAACCGCCGCCGCGGCCGCGCCGTCCGGCCAGGCCGTGACCGCACCGGCCGCACCGGCCGCACCGGCCGCGCCCTCGGCGGTGGCGTCGATACCCGCGTCGGCGACGAACTACACCGGCAAGGGGTTCGACGCCTGCACCGCGCCCTCCGCCGCCGCGATGAACGCGTGGATGACCTCCTCCCCGTACCGGGCGGTCGGCATCTACATCGGCGGCGCCAAGCGGGCCTGCGCCCAGCCGAACCTGACGGCCTCGTGGGTCCAGCAGCAGCAGGCCGCGGGCTGGGCCTTCATGCCGCTGTACGTCGGCGTGCAGGCCCCGAAGATCGTCTACCCCGCCACGGAGGGCGCCAACGCCGCCGACGACGCGGTGAGCCAGGCCCAGGCCCTCGGCTTCGGCCCCGGCACGATCCTCTACTACGACATGGAGGCGTACACCACCCCGCAGTACTCGGCCGCGGCCCTCGGCTTCCTCACCGCCTGGACCAACGAACTGCACGCCTGGGGCTACAACTCCGGCGTCTACAGCAGTTCTTCCTCCGGCATCAAGGACCTGGTCGCCAACGCCGGCAACAGCGCCTACACCATGCCCGACGCCGTCTTCAGCGCCAACTGGAACGGCAGGGAGGACACCGAGGATCCGGCGATACCCGCCGGCTACTGGTCCAACCACCAGCGTGCCCACCAGTACGCCTCGCCGCAGAACCCGGAGACCTGGGGCGGCTACTCGATCGGGATCGACCAGGACTACCTCGACATCCAGCTGACCGCCGCCCCGCCGTCCCAGACCTCCGCGTTCTTCCTCGGCGTGCGCCAGAGCTCGGGCGCCTGGCCCGGCTTCAGCCCGCTGACGGGCGGAGCGGGCGTGTTCCGCGGCTCGGAGGCCGCGATCGCCGGCCTGCCGGGCGGCTCCTCGCAGGAGCTGGGCATCGGCTTGGATGGCCGGCTGTACCACGGCGTCCGCGCCGCGGGCGGCAGTTGGAGCGGCTTCGCCGCGCTGCCCGACGACGGCACGCCGGCGTCGCGGCCCAGCCGGGTCGGCATCGCGGGCCTGCCGGACGGCTCCTCCCAGGTGCTGGCCGTCGGCGCCGACGGCAACGTCTACCACCGCACCCGCTTCGCCGACGGCAGCTGGTCCGGCTACGGCGCGCTCCCCGGCGTCGGCACCCCGACCATGGGGGCCGCGGACGTCGCCATCGCCGGTATGCCCGACGGCTCCGCCCAGGTCCTCGCGATCGGCAACGACGGCAACGTCTACCACGAGACCCGCTTCTCCGACGGCAGTTGGAGCGGCTTCGCCCCGCTGCCCGGGGTGAACAGCCCGCGGATGGCGGGCCGGCGGGTGGCCATCGCCGGTCTGCCGGGCGGCTCCTCGCAGGTCCTGGTGATCGGCGGCGACGCGAACGTCTACCACGAGTCCCGCTTCGCCGACGGGAACTGGTCCGGTTTCGCCGCGCTCCCCGGCAACGGCACGCCCACCCTGGCCGCGCGGACGGTCGCCATCGCCGGTCTGCCGGACGGTTCGTCCCAGGTGGCGGTGATCGCCAACGACGGCAACATCCACCACGAGACCCGCTTCTCCAACGGCAGCTGGTCCGGCTTCGCCGCGGTCCAGGGCCCGTACGGCGCGAGCACCTTCCCGGCCCAGCGCGCCGCCATCGCCGGCCTGCCGGACGGCTCCAGCCAGCTCGTGGCCACCCGGAGCTGACCGGGCCGCACTCCACCACCAGGCGCCCCCGCTCCCGGCACTCCCCGGGTGCGGGGGCGCTCCTCGCCGCGGAGTGGAGGCGACCGGAACCGCCGGCGAGCCGGTACGGGCTCGGTGCGCAAACGGATGCGGCGGCTTCCCGGTTCAGCATCCCGGCGGGGGAATTCAGGAAAGCGAGATCCCAGGTCAACGGGGTTGAGTGGAGCCGAAGTTGTGACGTGTGCACGGTATTCCGGGGGCCGCTCCCGGAATACCGGCCGTCGCTCAGGTGATTCGCGCGAATCCCTTCCGTCCGCCGTTCGAATCTGACAGCATCGTCCGCTATCCGGTGATCGAATGCCGGTGATCACTGTGCCGGTGTGCCCGTGCGGTCCGTCCGCGGCCGATGTCCGCCCGGATCGGATCGGCGGCCTTCACCGCAGGGCGCCGCCGTCGGGACGCGGCCGACCGGCCGCGCCACGTGGAGGAGATGTGACCACCCAGGCCGGCACCCGCGTGCCCGCCCCCGAGCCGGCGCCCCCGTCCGGCCCCGCGCGCGCCCACCGCCCCGCGCCCTGGGTCCGCACCCGGCTGCGGGCGAACCCGTCGGCCGCACTGCTCATGGCGGTCCTCGCGTTCGTCACCGTCTTCCTGGCGGCGGCCTTCCCCCGCGTCGCGGACCGGGGCGCGGACGCCGCGCTTCAGGACTTCGTCCGGCAGAAGGGCGTCAACCCGACCAGCCTGCACACCACTTCCAGGACGCGGGACGACGACACCGCCGACGGACTCGACCAGGTGCAGCGGCAGCTCGTCGAGCAGGTCGGCCGGCGGCTGACACTCGCTCCGTCGGGCCAGGCCTTCGGTGCCCGCGCGCTGGGCGAGCACCACATGGCCAATCCGGGGTACGCCCACATCTCGGACAAGGAGCCCTACCCGGCCCTCAGCCTGCTCTACCTGCACGACCTGGCCGCCCGGGCCACCCTCACCGCCGGCACCTGGCCGACCCCCGGCGCCGTCGGCGGTCCGCTGCCGATCGTGGTCAGCGGGAAGGCCGCCGAGACCATCGGCATCAAGCTCGGCGACGTCATCGACAACGGCGTCGAGGGCTCCGGCGCCGCGCGGACCACCGTGGTGGTCGGCCTCTACCAGGTCAACGACCCCCAGGACCCGTTCTGGGACGACCTCGGCTGCCCGGCCCGCGCCTGCCTGAACGCCAGACCCGACCACGAGCACTGGACGACCAGCGGGTTCGTCGCCGGCGACAGCCTGCCCGCGCTGCTCCGCTGGGGCCCCAACGCCGAGAACTTCTGGCGGCTGTCCGTCGACCCCGCCTCGCTGCACGCCGACCGGCTCGACCGCACCCGCGGCGTCATCAGCTCCGTCCTGGCCGGGCAGGACGCCACCGCCCTGATCGACCGGACCAAACGCGCCGACCTGCACACCACCTCGGGCCTGCCCGAGATCCTCACCCGGGCGGACGAGCGCTACCGGGCCTCGCTGCCGCTCAGCGCGATCGGCCCGGCGGGCGTCGCGGGCGTCGCCACCGTGGTGCTGCTGCTGGCCGCCGCGCTCACCGCCGACCGGCGCGCCGCCGAGCTCCGGCTGCTCAAGGCTCGCGGAGGCTCCCGCACCGGGGTGGTGCTACGGCTGACCGCCGAGGGCGCGGTCACCGTCCTGCCCGCCGCCGTGCTCGGCACGGCCCTCGCCCTGGTGCTGCTGCCCACCGCCAGGTGGGACCGCGCGGTGCCGGCGGCCCTGGTCGCGACCCTGATCGCGCTGCTGGCCTTTCCGGTGCGCGCGGCCCGGGAGTGGTCCCGACGGCGGCCGGCCGGCGGCCGACGCCGGCTGGTCGGCGAACTCGCCGTCCTGGCGGTCACCGTCGCGGCCGTGGCGGAGGTCCGGCGCCGCGGCATCGGCCACGGGGCCGGGGTGGACCCGCTGCTGGTCGCCGCCCCGCTCCTGCTCGCCGTCACCGGCGGGCTGGTGCTGGCCCGGGTCGAACCGGTGGCGGTCGGCCGGCTGGCCGCCCTCGCCGGCCGGGGCCGCGGCCTGATCGGCTTCCTCGGCCTCGCCCGGGCCGCCCGCGACGGCTCGGGCCGCCGCAAGCCCGCCGTGCTGCCGCTGCTCGCCCTGCTGATCGCCGTCACCACGACCGGCTTCGGCGCCACCGTGCTCGACAGCGTCGACCACGTGCGGACCCGTGCCGCGCGCATCACCACGGGCGGGGACATCGGCGTCTCCCTGCCGGACTACGCCACCCTGACCGAGTCGTTCACCGAGGCCGCCGCCGCCCTGCCGGGCGTGCGGGCCTCGACCGGGGCCTGGATCGAGACCAGGGCCCGCTTCTTCGGCGCCGACCAGAGCTACACCGAGGCCTACCTGGTGGTGGTGGACGAGCCGACGGCGTACGCCGAGATCGCCCGGGCCCTGGGAGTCGGCGAGTTCGACCCGGCGAAACTGGCCGGGACGTCCGGCGGCCGGGACACCCCGGTGCCCGCCCTGGTCAGCCGCGACCTGGCCGGGCGCCTGGCCGCGGGGCCGGCCGAGGTGCGCACGCCCAACGGCAACGACGTGCACCTCGCCGTCGCCGGCCTCGTCACCGCCACCCCCGCGCTGCCGGACCCGGGCAAACCCTTCGTCGTCGTCCCCGCCGGCCCCACCTGGGAACGACTGCCGGGCACCAGGCGGGCGAACAAGTGGTTCGCCCTCGGCGACGTCGACCCCGACCGGGTCAGGACGGTCCTGCGGGACACCAGCGGGGCCCGGCCGGTCGGACTGGCCAAGCTGATCGCCGACGACGCCACGGCCGTCGGCAAGGACACCCACGGGCTGCCCGCCGGCTACCAGGTGCACAGCAGCCGGGAGACCGCCGCCGCGCTCGGCGACGACCCGCTGCAGCACGCCACCGAGCGGCTGTTCTGGTACGCGGCCGCCGCCGGAGCCGGATTCGCGTTGCTCGCCGTGCTGCTGACGCTGCTGCGGGCCGCGCCGGACCGTACGGCGGTGCTCGCCCGGCTGCGCACCATGGGCCTGCGGCCCCGGCAGGGGCTGGCGCTGATCCTCGCCGAGTCGCTGCCGCAGACCCTGGCGGCGGCCGTCGGCGGCGGCCTGGTCGCGGCCGCGGCGGTCGTCCTGCTGGGCGGCGCCTTCGACCTCTCGGCGCTGGTCGGCGCCACGGTCGGCGAGACCCTGGCCCCGGCGGTGCTGCCGGTGCTGCTGCCCACCGCGGGCCTGGCCCTGCTGGTCGGGCTCGGGGTGGTGGCGGAGACGCTGGTCGCCGGCCGGCGTCAGATCGCCACCGAACTGCGGGCGGGGGAGCAGCCGTGACGGCCCGGCCGGCGGCAGCACGGGCCGGGACCGTACGGGCCGCCCCGATCCGGCCCCGGCACTCCGGCCGGGTGCCGCACCGACCGGTCGGTCGACGGCCGCGGTGGCTCACTGCGCGGTGAGGCGGCGTCCGAGGTCGTCCAGGTAGGAGGTGCCGTAGGCGTCGGCGAGGTCGTCCAGGTCGATCATGGGCGGGATGTCGATCACCGGCTGGCGCTCGACCAGGAAGGCCACCGTCTCGTGGACGATCCTGGTCTCCTCGGCGCCGGTGACCTGCGGCTGGTCGAGGACGCCGTCGGTGACCCGGATCCGGGTCTCCGCCTCGGCGGCGCCCTCGCGTACCCGGACCAGGTGCTCGTGGTCGCCCAGGGGTTCGACCTGGATCTCGATTCCCATGGTGGTCTCCGCCTTCCGTTCCGCGTGGTCCGGGCCGTGCGGCCGCGGCTGTGTGGATGCTAACGCCCGGTCGGCGCGGCGGCGGTGCCCGCTGCTCGCGCGCTCGACCGGCGCGTCGCCGGCCGACCGTACGGATGGACGGGGGACGGCTCGGAGCGGCGGCGCAGCGGCGAGGCGGCCTGACACCGGGCGGGCCGGGCGCCCCTTCCGTGGGGGACCGGTGCCGCACCCCTGGGTACGGACGCGCCGCGCACGTGAAGTGCGCGGCGCGGAGGTCGTCAGCGGGAGTGCAGGAGGCCGGGGTGGCGGCCGGCGTTCGGGCAGGAGCGGCCCTGGGCGCCGTGGGGGCGGGGGTCGAGCGGACCGTCGGCCCGCTCGACCCTTCACGGGCGGTGTGTCACTGGTCGGAGTAGCTGAGGTCTCCCACCGTCCAGCAACTGATGTCGGCGATGGCGATCCGGTACATGCCCCCGGTGTGGGGCAGGCCGTAGCTGCCCTGCAGGATGCGGGCGACGTGCAGGTGCAGGTGGGTCGGCCGTGAGTCGGGCGGCACCGCTTCGTCGCGTGCCGCTCCACCGGCGGCGTTCGCGGGCGCCGCGAACAGTGCGGCGAAGGGCTTCAGGAAGTCCGAGGTGGCGAGGACTTCGGCCACCCTTTCGTTCCACAGGCTCTCCGGTGCCAGCCGGCCGGTGATGACCGCCCCGGGGACGACCACGGTCAGGGGCATCTGGGTGCTGTGCTCGGACTCCACCATCGCGGCGATGTCGACGAGCAGCCCATCAGGGTTCGACATGGACTTGAGGATAGTGCCCGCCGGACGCTGCCCGCACGGACTTCCCCGGGCGGCCTCCGGCCGCCGCCCGACGGCGCCACCGGGCGCGCCACTCACCGGCCGCTCCGCCCGTGCGGCGTGCGCACCACGGGCGGAGGAGCCGGGAGCGTCCGGGTCAGAGCGCGAACATCGCGCTGTACGGCGGGGTGACGCGGGCCTGCTGCGAGCCGAAGTCGACGAGCACGGCGGTGTCGCCGTCCCCCTCGACGCCGATGACCCGGCCCAGGCCGTACCTGTCATGGGTGACCCGGTCGCCGACGGCGAAGTGCTTGAGGGGCGCCTCCGGCGGGGCCTTGAAGGGGCTGTGCGGCAGGGGGCGGCGGACTGCTGCGAAATTTTTCATCCCTGCCAGTATGGGCCGGAAATCGCCGCAGCGGACCCCTTCGACGCACTCGGGTTCGAGCGGGGCCGCAACGCCGCAGGTCCCGGCCGGTACGCCGCTGGACGGCACCGGCGCGCGGCGTGGTCACCCGCGCTGCTCCGGCGGGGTGAGGGTCGGCCGCGCCGGGCCCGACGGGATCCTCCTTCGGGGCCCGCGGCGCCGACCCCGTCGACGCGCCAACCAGCCTGCCGCCAGGCGGCGTTGACGCCCGTGACGGCTCCGGCCGGTGGCCCCGGGGGACGCCTCGTCCGAAACCGGCGCGGAAATATCCGCCCACAACGCGCTCGGGCCTGCTAGAGTCGTTTTAGTTGCAGTAGTGGTTCCCATGAACTTTGTGTGCGCCTGCTGATGTATTTCGCAGGCGCATTTTTTCTTTCCCGGCTCTTCCCGGGTGGGTGCTTCCCGCGGCGACTCGATGCGTGCGCTGTGCACGCGTCGGACAGCCCCTTGAAGGAGATTTCTTAATGGCTAATGGCACCGTGAAGTGGTTCAACTCGGAAAAGGGCTTCGGCTTCATCGAGCAGGACGGTGGCGGCCCCGACGTCTTCGCCCACTACTCGAACATCAACGCCAACGGCTTCCGTGAGCTGCTCGAGGGCCAGAAGGTCGAGTTCGACGTCACCCAGGGCCAGAAGGGCCCGCAGGCCGAGAACATTCGCCCGCTGTAATTCCTGCCACGGCACCCGCCAAGCAGCGAGGGGCCCGCACCGCGCACACACGCCTGGTGCGGGCCCCTCGGCATTGCGCCACGGCGCACCCCCCGGCCGTTCAGGCCCTGGCTCCGCCACCGGCGCCCGTCCCCATGCGAGACGCGCGGCGTCGCGTCCGGACCGGCGCCCTGCCGTGACATCGCACGGCTTCGAGGCTCCCGCTCCCGCCCGGTGCGGTGAGCGCCGACCGTAGGTGACGTGCCGCACGGTTCCACCGTCCACGCTCCGACCGTCACACTTCCGGCCCGTTCCCTTGCGGTCTCCGCCGGCGCCCAGCGCCACGGAGCCTTCCTCGTGACGCGCCGCCCCGAGGAAGGTCTCCCGCATGAACCGTCCCAGTCGCTCCCCGTACCGGAACGCCGGCTCCCACTCCGGCGGCAACTCCTTCCACAGCGCCAGGCCCGCCGGAGGGCGGCGCTCGTCCGGCCGTGGCGCCGGCCGGGGCCCGTCCCCGTCGGGCGAGTTCGCGATGCCCGTGAGCACCACCCCGGCCCTGCCGGCCGCCGAGTCGTTCGACGAGCTCGACATGCCGAAGGCGCTGCTGCCGGTGCTGGCCCGCCGGGGCGTCACCGCGCCGTTCCCCATCCAGGCCGAGACCCTGCCGAACTCGCTGGCCGGCCGCGACGTCCTCGGCCGGGGCCGCACCGGCTCCGGCAAGACCATCGCGTTCGGCCTCGCCGTGCTGGCCCGCACCGCCGGGCAGCGGGCCGAGCCGCGCCGCCCGCTGGCCCTCGTGCTGGTCCCCACCCGCGAGCTCGCGCAGCAGGTCACCGACGCCCTCAGCCCCTTCGCCCACGCGGTGCGCCTGCGGATGGCGACCGTGGTGGGCGGGACGTCGATGAGCCGCCAGGCGTGGCTGCTGAACCGCGGGGCGGAGGTCGTGGTCGCCACCCCCGGCCGGCTCAAGGACCTGATCCAGCGCGGCGACTGTCAGCTGGACGGGGTCGGCGTCACCGTGCTCGACGAGGCCGACCAGATGGCCGACATGGGCTTCCTGCCGCACGTCACCGAGCTCCTCGACCAGGTCGCCGAGGGCGGCCAGACCATGCTGTTCTCCGCCACCCTGGACCGCAACGTCGACCGCCTGGTGCGGCGGTTCCTCAAGGACCCGGTCACCCACTCGGTGGACCCGTCCGCCGGGGCGGTCAGCACCATGGAGCACCACGTGCTGCACGTGCAGAACTTCGACAAGAACGCCACGATCGCCCACATCGCGTCCCGCGACGGCAGGGTGATCATGTTCACCGAGACCAAGGACGGCGCCGACCGCCTGGTGGACGACCTGCTCGCGAACGGGGTGAAGGCCGCGGCCCTGCACGGCGGCAAGTCCCAGCCCCAGCGCACCCGCACCCTGGAGCAGTTCCGCACCGGTCAGGTGACCGCGTTGATCGCGACCAACGTCGCCGCCCGCGGCATCCACGTCGACGGGCTCGACCTGGTCGTCAACCTCGACCCGCCGGCCGACCACAAGGACTACCTCCACCGCGGCGGCCGCACCGCCCGCGCGGGCGAGTCCGGCACCGTCGTCACGCTGGTGCTGCCCAACCAGCGCCGCGCGATGACCCGCCTGATGGCGACGGCCGCCATCACGCCCGTCACCACCAGGGTCAGCGCCGGCGACGAGGACCTGGCCCGGATCACCGGCGCCCGGGTGCCCACCGGCATCCCCACCGTGATCCCCGACCCGGTCATCGAGCGGCCGCGCCGCAGCCCCTTCGGGAGCGGCCCCCGCCGCAACCGCCCCGCCCCCACCGGGGGCGACCCGCGGTCCGCCGCGGGCCGCGACAACCCGGGCGCCGCCGGCCGCCGCCGGGCACCCCGCCGGGCCACCCTCGCCCCGTAGCGGGGTCGGGGCCAGTCCTCGGGCCCCGTCGAGTCCACCTGGTGTCCCCGGGCCTACGCACTCGGCGCGCCGGCCGGGGTGGGGCGGCCGGCGGTGGCCAGCCGGTGGAGCAGCCCGACGGTCTCCTCCTGGTGGGACGCGAAGACCCCGTGGTCGCTGTGCCAGGTGAGCACGTGGGTCGCGCGGGCGGCGAACCGGCGTTGCAGGTCCGGGTGCATGGCGCGGTCCTCGGTGCAGACCACGTAGCTGCTGGGCCGGTGGTGCCAGGCGGCGCTGGTCGTCGGCTGGTGGGCGGGGGCCATCAGCTGGGGGACGAGTCCGGCGGCGTGGCGGGCGCGTTCCTCCTCGCCGAGTTGGGAGTGGAAGAGCCGTCCCGCGGCCTCGGGGTCGATCGTCGTGGTCCCGGCAAGGTCGCCGACCATGCTGGTGGTCAGGTCGGTGGGCGGTGCACTGGCGAGCAGGCCGAGGGCGGTCTCGCCCTGGTCGGGCATCATCGCGGCGAGGTAGACGAGGTGGTCGACCTTGTGCGGTGGAAGGCCGGTGATGACGGCGCCGCCGTAGGAGTGGCCGCACACGACGGCGGGGCCGCCGTCGGTCAGCCGGTCCAGCGCGCTCTCGGCCGTGGCTATGTCGGCCGCCAGCGACCCGCGGTGCAGCTCGGCGACGGCCACGGCGACGCCGCGTGCCCGCAGCCCGGCCGCGACGCCGTCCCAGGCACGGCCGGTGTGCCACGCGCCGTGCACCAGCAGCACTCCTCGGGGCGAACGGGGGGACGGGGACGGGGTGATGGTCACGAGGGCCTCTCGGTGTTCTGTCGATCGCGGAACAGGGGGAGCGCGGGCGGCACCCGCAGGCGCGTGCCGACGGTGCGGGACGGCGGCGCGCCCCGCCCACGACTCCGACCTGTAAGAGACACCGGCCGGGGAAAAGGATTCGGCTTCCGCCCGGGCAGTCGTGAAACCGTGCCGCGGGCGCTCAGCGAGCCATGGTCAGTCCTGCCGCGCCGCCGCCCCGGCTCAGCACGATCGACCGGATGTGGTCGACGGCCCGGGCGTAGTCGCCGCGGCCCGGCTCGCGGCGGACGGCCTCGGTCAGGTCGAGGACGCGGTAGGGCGGACCGAGGTCGGTCAGCTGGGGGACGAACTCGGCCCTGGTGACGGCCCAGCGCTGCCCGGGCCCGGCGGGCGGCGAGAAGGTGAAGCGGGCGATGGAGCTCCAGTTCCCCCGCGGGTCCTCCGCGCCGGTGGGGTTGAACATGTGTCCGGCGAGCTGGTCGCCCAGGCCGTAGACGATCCAGGTGTCGTCGATCTTCTCGTAGGCCTGCGGGATGTGGGCGTGGGTGCCGAGCACCAGATCGATGTCGGGCCGGCCGGGGCCCTGCCCGGCGGCCAGCTCGCGGGCGAGGGAGAGCTGCTGCCCGTCCGGGGCGTCCTGCCACTCGGTGCCCCAGTGGAGGCTGACCACCACCACGTCCGCCCCCTGCTCCCGGGCGGCTCTGGCGTCGGTGAGGATCCGCTCCCGGTCGATGAGGTTGACCGCCCAGGGGCGCTCCTTCGGCAGCGGGATGCCGTTGGTGCCGTAGGTGTAGGCGAGTTGGGCCACCGTGGCGCCGCCTGCCGTGAACAGCGCGGGGCGGCCGGCCTCGTCGGGGGTGCGGGCGGATCCCGTGTGCTTCAGGCCGACGGCGTCCATGGCGTCGAGCGTGCGCCGGATGCCGTCCGGCCCGTCGTCGAGGGTGTGGTTCGAGGCCGTGTCGCAGGCGGTGTAGCCGGTGTCCCTGAGCGCCCGGGCCACCTGCGGGGGCGACTTGAACGACGGGTAGCCGGTGAAGGGCCCGCCGTCGGCGCCGTACACCGTCTCCATGTGGCAGACGGCCAGGTCGGCGGCGGCGACGACGGGCTTGATCCCGGCGAGCATCCGGGCGAAGTCGTAGCCGTCGCCCCCGGCGTCCTCCTGGGCCTGCCGGATGATCTCGGTGTGCGGCAGCACGTCCCCGGTCGCGACCAGGGTGAACGCCCGCGGCCCCGGCGGGGTCGGTGTGGCCGTGGTGGCGGGATCCCGCGGCGGCGACGGTACGGCCTGCCGGGCCCGGGGTGCCCCGCACCCCGCGAGGGTGAGCAGCAGGGCGGTGGCGGCTGTGAGGATCTCTCGGCGCGGGAATCGCATCATCGGCTCGTCCCATGATCGGCGGGTGTGACGGTCCGACTATGCGAGCCATCGACCGGCCGACGCGGAACCCGCGCTCCGGGATCACCCGACGGGGCCAGCCGCCGCGGCGGGTCGGACCGTGGACCCGTTCGGGCTTCCCGGCGGCACGGAGCGGCCCCGGTCCCGTCGGGGGCCTCCGGCCCGCGGCCGCGTGAAATTCGATTGCGCGGCTGGTGGCGAGGGTCTAGAACGGCGTTGTTGTCCAGGACGAGTCGTTGGGGGCTCCGCGGTCCGGTCGCGTCGACCGGCGGGTGGCCCTCGGGGGAGAAACACCGGACCGATGACCATGCTCTCGCTGCCCATCAAGACCGAACGGCTCCTCCTGCGCCCGTTCACGCCGGACGACCTCGACGACCTGTACGAGTTCCAGCGCCTCCCGGAGGTCGCCCGCTACCTCTACCGGCCTCCGCTCACCCGGGAACAGTGCGTGCAGAGCCTGGAGCGCCGCGCGGCCGGCACGGAGTGGGCCCAGGACGGCGACGCTCTGGCGGTTGCCGTCTGCCCGGTCGGCGAGGCGAAGGTCGTCGGCGAGATCACCCTGAAGCTCGCGAGTACGGCGGCGCGCCAGGCCGAGATCGGCTGGACCTTCAACCCGGCGTACGGCGGCCGGGGTTACGCCACCGAGGCGGCGCGCGCGACCGCCGGACGGGCCTTCGCCGAACTGGGCGTCCACCGGCTCTTCGCCCGCCTCGACGTACTCAACACCGGGTCGGTGCGCGTGTGCGAGCGCCTCGGCATGCGCCGGGAGGCGCACCTCGTCGAGAACGACCTCGACGGCGAGCGCTGGGGGAGCGAGTACGTCTACGCGACGCTCGCCCGCGAGTGGAAGGCCGACCGGCCCTGACGACAGGCCCGGACGAATCCGCCTGAGGCGCCCGGCCGGGCGTCGGCGGCGGGGCCTCGTCGGGCTGCTCGTCGGGCTCGGTGCGGTGGACGGGGACGGGATGCGGCGGGCGTCGCCCCGGCGCGGCGGTCGCTCGCATCCCGTGACGATCCGGATCGGGCCGGTGAATCCGGCATGGCCGGGAGCGCGGCGGGTACCCGCAGCGCTCGGGGTGCGTGTGCGCGCCCCGAGCGAACCGACCCGAACAGGAGGAGCCATGAACCGGCACGGCAAGGTCCTGGCGATCGTGACGAACTACGGCGTCGAGCAGGACGAACTGCTCGTCCCCGTCCGGCACCTGCGCGAGAACGGCATCCAGGTCGACATCGCCGCCCCCGAACGGGGCGAGATCCGCACCCTGGTCGGGGACAAGGACCCCGGCGAGACGGTGCGCCCGACACTGACCCTCGACGAGGTCGACGCCACCGGCTACGACCTGCTGCTCATCCCGGGCGGCACCATCAACGCGGACACCCTCCGGCTCCGGCAGCCCGCCGTCGACACGGTGGTCGCCTTCACCACCTCGGGGCGGCCCGTCGCCGCCATCTGCCACGGCCCCTGGCTCCTGGTCGAAGCCGGGGTCGCCTACGGCAAGCGGCTCACCTCCTACCCGTCGCTGCGCACGGACCTCGCCAACGCGGGCGCCACCTGGACGGACGAGCCGCTGGTCACGGACGACACCAACGACTGGCGCCTGGTGACCTCGCGCAACCCCGGCGACCTCGACGAGTTCCTGCGCGGCATCGACGCCGCCCTGCAGGCCCGGGCCGAGGCGGTCAGCCCGCACTGACCGGACGGCACGGCGCCGACCGACGGGGACCGCCCGACCGTACGGCGGGCGGGTGTGACGTTTCCGCCCCTCGGCCCGGGGCAGCCGCCCGGCAATCGAAGCCCACACTTTCCGGGATGCACCATGACCACACCTGACCCCGACCCGGACCGCACTCCGGCGCTGGACGAGCACGGCGCCCTGCCCGGCGGGGACACCCCACCGGCCGAGGGCGGCACGTCGGGCATCTCCCACCCCGAACCCGAGGAACTGCGCACGGCCTGGGGCATCTGGCCCGCGGTGGTGATCGTGGCGATCGCCGTGGCCGTGTCGGTCATGCTCGTCGCCATGATCTTCGTCGCCTGACCGGGGCCGCCGTCCACCCGACCGGCGCGGTGGGACCGCTTCGTGCCGCCGCCCACCCGCCGATGCGAGGCCCCGGCAGGGACCCGTTCCGGGCTCTACTCCCCGGTACCGGGCCAGCTGGGCTGCGCGAGCCGGTGGCGCAGGGCGTCGAGTCGGGCGAGGTGCGCGTCGAGCGCTGCGGTGACCTCGCTTCCCACGGCGTGGACGCGCGCTTCGAGGGCGCCGATCCGGTCCAGGATCGCCTGCCACCCGTCCTGGTCGGCGGCGTCAGGCGCGTCGGCGGTTGCTGGCGTCACGGAGCTGGTCGGTGCGGTGGGTGAGGGCATCGAGGTCGTTGGCGAGGTCGTCGTGGTCGGGGCCGAGGTGGGGGCGGATGTCGGCGAGGGGCTCGATGAGATCGGCGGCGTCGGCCCGGCCGAGGGCGGTGGTCAGGGCGCTCTGGGCGCTCCGGGCGCGGGCGCCGAGGCCGGCAGCGGTGATCCGGGCCGCCAGGACGCGCAGTTCGGCGGCGTTGTCGCGCGCCCAGGCGGTGACGGCTCGGTCGGCGGCCCGGCGGTCGCGGACCGCCTTCACCCGCTCGGCGCCGGTGTCGGCGGTGCTGCGGGCGGGTCGCAGGCGCAGGTAGCGGTTCTCGGCGGCCTGGCGGCTGGCGACGCCCATGGGGCGGGCGAGATCGGCCCAGGTCGCGCCGCCCGCCCGCGCGGCCTCGACCAGCGGGGCCTCCCAGTCCGCGAGCTGCGCGCGCAGCTCGCGCAGGAGCACCAGGGCGGCCAGCGCCTGCCCGGCCCCGTCCTGCGGGGCGTCCCACGGCGAGGTGTCGGGCGCGGCGCCGGGTGCGTGGGCGGAGCGGACCGCGTCGTCTATGGCGGCGAGCGCCGCGGCGGCGGCCAGGAAGGAGACCGGCTCGGGACCGGATGCGGGCGGTGGCTTGGTACTCATGGCGTCATTCTACGGATGACACGCAGCATTTGTCATCGGATGGATGACGTGCTACAACAAAGACAGGTGAAGCGCACTGGCACCCATCGATCAGTGGAGGTGTTTCGCGATGCTGATGCGCACTGACCCGTTCCGCGAGCTGGACCGGCTGACCCAGCAGTTCCTGAACACGACCGGCACCTGGTCGCGGCCGACCCCGATGCCGCTGGACGCCTACCGGACCGGCGACGAGTACGTGATCTGCTTCGACCTGCCCGGGGTGGACCCGCAGGCGATCGACATCGACGTCGAACGGAACATGCTGACCGTCAAGGCCGAGCGCCGTCCGCGCCAGGAGGGCGAGGGCGTGAAGTGGGAGCTCTCCGAGCGCCCGCTCGGAGTCTTCTCCCGGCAGGTCATGCTCTCCGACACCCTCGACCCGGAAGGGATCAGCGCCGACTACGACTCCGGCGTGCTGACCCTGAAGATCCCGGTCGCCGAGAAGGCCAAGCCCCGCAAGATCGCGATCAGCCACAGCGGCGGTCGCAAGCAGATCCAGGCCTGACCCCTCCCCGAGACCGTTCCGTGCCGCCGCTGATCCCCCCGGGCGGCGGCACGGAACGCGCTCCTCCCGTACACCCCTGGCCCGGCCGCGAGCCGGGTGACCCCTGGCCCCGCAGCGCGGGCCGACGGACAGCGAGCACTGCGATGGCCACCACGGTGAACCCGTTCACGGTCCGGGCGTGCGGCGAGATCGACCTCGACACCGGCCCGCGCCTCCACCGTGAGGTGGAACGCGCACTCGCCCGGCACCGGGAGGTGGTGCTCGACCTGTCGGAGGTCACCTTCATGGACTGCGCGGGCCTGAACGCCGTGATCCGGGCCCGCGAGCTGGCCGAGCGCCGGGGCCGACGCCTCGTCCTGCGCGGCATCGGCCACCCCGTGGCCCGACTCCTCAAGCTCACCGGCGCCAGCCTGACCCCGTGAGCCGGCGGCCACCGGCCGGACTCGTCCCGAGAGAAAGCTCGTCCCACGAGAAAGGAGAGCGCTGTGGCGATCCGCTGGGAGGCGTTCTTGGACCAGGTCCGGGAACGCGGCGAGTACGACACGCCTGCCGAAGCCGAACGCTGTGCCCGCGTCATCCTCGCGCTGCTCGGCGCCCATCTGGCCGGCACCGTGCGCGCCCAGCTCGCGGCCCGACTGCCCGAGACCCTCGCCCTGGTCCTGCTCAACCCCCTGCAGGCCGCCGAACCGCTCACCCCCGAGCGGTTCGTGCGCGCCACCGCGGCCTGGATAGAGGGCGCCACCGAATCCACGGCGCTGTGGGACATCGGTGCCGTCCTGTCCACCGTCGCCGACGCCGCCGGTGACGAGCTCATGGAGCAGGTTCTGCTCCAGCTGCCGCCCGGCTACGACACCCTCTTCGGCCGCCCCGACCTCGGCCGACGCCCCTGATCACCCCGCCCCGCGCCGCCGCGACGTCGCGTCCCGCGAGTCGCGGCGGCGCGGCGACCCGTCCCGGAGGCCACCCGCCATGACCCGGTACCGCCGCCTGATCCAGCAGCTCCGCGTTCTCGGCCGCTACGCCGACGACGGGGAAGCCGAACGCGTCCTCGACACCGTCCTCGGCATCCTCGGCTCGCAGCTCACCGGCGACGAACGGTGCGACCTCGCCGCCGCCCTGCCCGAACGCGCCCGCGCGAAGCTCGTCGCCCAGATCCCCCTCGACCGCCCCGTCACCGCCCCGGCCTTCGTCGAAGCCGTCGCCCACAACCTCAACACCACGCTCGCTAGCGCCCGCTGGCACACCTCCTGCACGCTCACGGCCGTCGCCGACCTCGCCGGCGACCACCTCACCGAGCGCCTCCTCGCCCACCTCCCCCGCGGCTACGCGCTCCTGTTCGGCCGCGCGGACCTCACCCCCGTCGCGGCCTGATCCGTACGGAAGGAACCGGAGGACGACCGCGCCGGAGGACGACGCACGTCCAGCACGCGACATCTGCTCCGCCGAGCGTCCTGGGGCGCTGACCGAGTCCGCGACGACGCGCCCCCGGGAATCAGGTGCCGGAGTTGTCGACGAACGCCACGATGTCGAGGAATTCGATCGTGGGCGGGGCGCCGTAGATCCCCGTCACCTTGTCGACGAGCTCCTCCGTGAAGAAGGAACGGGCTTTGTCCTCGTCATCCCATACGTAGAAGTTCCTTGCGTGGAGGCCGTCTTCGTCGAGCATGAAGCTCTTGAAGCGAAGGCCGGCCATGCCTTCGAACGGTCCTCGGAGTTCGCCGGCGATCTTTGCGACAGCGGAGAGGTCGAACTTGTCGGTCCGGGTGAAAGTCACGAGCACGCCGATCATCGGGCTTCCTATCGATCGAGTGGTGCTGGAGGGGGACCTCCCCGCACACGGCCGGAGATTCCGGTCGTCATGCCCTGTTCCCAGCTTGTCAGCCGCAGGGGCCGCCCACCACCGCGCTGTTCGGCGAGGAACCCCCGCTGCGGCGAGGGGCGGTCACGCGTCGGCCGGTGCGGTGGTGAAGAAGGCGGTCATCCTCTCCAGGCCGTCGTCGCCGAACATGGTGTCCAGGCTGGCGGCGGACTCGGCGGCCGAGGCCTCGCTCCGCGGGAACAGGGCGTTCTCGTAGGCGGTGAGGGCTGCCTCCGGGTCGCCGGGGTGGGTGGCGACGGCCCGGGCGAGTTCGGCGCCGTCGAGCATGGCGAGGTTGGCGCCCTCCCCGGCGAACGGGGACATCAGGTGGGCGGCGTCGCCGAGCAGGGTCACACCGGGGACGCGGTCCCAGCGGTGTCCGACCGGCAGGGCGTGGATGCGGCGCGGGGTGATGGTGTCGGCGTCGGCGACGAGGGCCCGCAGGTCCTCGTGCCAGCCCTCGAAGCGGGCCAGGACGGCGGCCTTGGCGGCGTCGCCGTCACCGAAGTCGATGGTGTCCAGCCAGTCCTCGGCGGCCCTGAGCGCGGTGTAGACGTGCAGGCTCCCGTCGGTCTCCCGGTGGGCGAGGAAGCCGCTCCGGCCGCCGAGGCAGAGGAAGAACCCGCCGCCGACGACGGCGGCACTGCGCGGGTGGCGGGTGTCGGCGTCGAAGAGGTCGGTCTCGACGAAGGAGATGCCGGTGTAGGCGGGGGTGGCGTCGGAGAGCAGCGGCCTGATCCGCGACCAGGCGCCGTCGGCTCCGATCAGCAGGTCGGTGGTGAGGGCGGAGCCGTCGGCGAAGGACACCTCGTGGCGTCCGCCGCCCAGCGGGCGGGCGCCCGTGACCTTCCTGCCCCAGTGGACGGTGCCGTCGGGCAGGGAGTCCAGGAGGAGGCCGCGAAGGTCGCCGCGGTCCACCTCGGGCCGGCCGCCGGTGGCGTCGTCCTCCTCGGCCACGTGGACCGTGCCGTCCGGGCCGAGCAGGCGCACGGCCTGGCCGCCCGGGTGGACGAGCTTGAGGAAGTCGTCGTGGAGGCCGGCGGCGCGCAGGGCCTGCTGGCCGCTGTCCTCGTGGATGTCGAGCATCCCGCCCTGGGTGCGGGTTTTGGCGGACGCCTCCAGATCGAAGACGGCCGCCTGGATGCCGTGGAGGTGCAGCACCCGGGCGGCGGTCAGGCCGCCCAGGCCGCCGCCGATGATCGCGACGGGGAAGTGGCTGTTCATGGATGCCTCCGGAAACTCGTGGTGCCGGGCGTTGACCGGACGGGGGCTTCGCCCCTGCCCGGCTGCGCCGCCGGACGCCGCGGCCCGGCCCTTCCAACGTAACGAACATGTTCGTCGCGAACAAGTTCGTCGCGCCTGCGCATGCGAAAAGGCCCCGGGGTGCAGCACCCGGGGCCGGACCGACGGAGGTGCTCAGTCGGCGGTGCGCGGTAGGGGAGTGTGGGTGATGCCGTTGACCAGGACGTCGAAGCCCCAGGTCAGACGGTCCTCGGCGGTCCCGGCGAGCAGGGCCGGCAAGTGTGCGTTGATCATCGGGTGGGTCGTCTCGTCCGCGGCGCGCACGGCCTGCGTCAGCGCGTTCCAGTCCTCGCGCGAGGCGGCTGGGTCGCGCTGCTGGGTGCCGTGCTCGGCGGCGGTGGCCGTGGCGTGCAGCAGCAGGTTGTCCACACCCCAGGCCACCTGCTCCCGGGGCGCGCCGCTGCCGGACAGCAGGCCGAGGACGCGTTCGACCAGGCGCAGGTAGTTCTCGCCGCTGGGGCGGGCCACCAGGGCCGAGCGGGCGAGCTGCGGATGCTCGAACAGGACGCGGGTGTAGGAGGCGAGCACCGCGAGGAGCCGCTCCCGCCAGCCCTCTCCCGCCCCCGGGGCATCCAGGTCGACCTCCGCGAGGAGCGCGTCCAGGACGGCCGCGTGCAGTTCCGCGGTGTTGGCCACGTAGACGTACAAGGAGGCGGGGCCGGTGTCCAGCTCCTGGGCGAGCCGGCGCATGGTCACCTTCTCCAGCCCCTCGGCGCGCATGATCCGCACGGCCGACTCCACGATGCCGCGCCGGGTCAGAGCGGGCTTCGCGGGGCGCTCGCGGCGGCTGACCGGCTCCCGATTCACGTCCATGGCTCCTAGCGGGTGCGCGCCTGGGCGCGGCGGTCGCCGTTGGTGGCTGACCGCAGGTCGAGGGTGCGCAGGGCGGTCTCGCCCCAGGCGAGGTTCTCCCGTTCGAAGGCCATGCCGCGCAGGAGGGTGAGGTAGGGGCCGATGTGCTCGGCCCGGGCGAGGTGCTGGTCCTCGGTGCGGCCGTCGAGCAGTTTGGCCTGGAGGCGTTCGTAGCGGGCGAGTTTGGCGCGGGCCCAGTCCATCCGTTCGGCGATGGCGGCGCGGACGGCCGCGGCGTCGCCGGCGTCGACGCTCTGGACCTTGACGAGGAGTTCGTCGCGGATGGTGCTGGGCTTGCTGGGGAGTTCGGTGGTGTAGGCGTGGACCGCGGCGAGGCCGGCGTCGGTGAGGGAGAACAGGCGCTTGTTGGGGCGCTTCTCCTGCTGGACGACGCGGGCGGCGATCAGCCCGTCCGCCTCCATGCGCTCGAGTTCGCGGTAGAGCTGCTGAGGGGTGGCCATCCAGAAGTTGGCGACCGAGGCGTCGAAGCTCTTCGCCAGGTCGTACCCCGAGGCCTCGCCCTCCAGGAGGGCTGCCATCAGTGCGTTCCGCAGAGCCATGCGGTCAACGTAGCACCTGATTGTCTAGTCAACAAAGCGACTAATCGCAAGTTGGGATCGGGTTGATTCGAGCATCGGTGCGCGGGCTCTGGACATGCCGCTGCGCCCCCGCGCATACTCGCCGACGCACCTAGTCAACTTCATTGCTATAGACGGAGCGTCCCATGCACCCCTTCCGCAAGGCCGTCGAGGACCGCGACCACGAGGCCATGGCCGCCCTGCTGGCCGAGGACGTGGTCTTCACCAGCCCGGTCGCCTTCAAGCCGTACCCGGGCAAGGCGATCACCGCGGCGATCCTGCGCGGCGTGATGCGCGTCTTCGAGGACTTCACCTACGTCCGCGAGATCGCCGACCCGGGCGGGCGCGACCACGCGCTCGTGTTCACCGCGACCGTCGACGGGAAGCAGATCCAGGGCTGCGACTTCCTGCACGTCGACGAGGACGGGCTGATCGACGACTTCACGGTGATGGTGCGCCCGCTGTCCGCCGCGCAGGCGCTGGCCGCGGCGATGGGCGCCCAGTTCGAGCGGATCGCGGCCGAGGCGGCGGCCGGGCGGTGACCGGCCCCGGTACCGGGATCGACGCCCTCCACCGGTGAACGACCCGGGGCCCGCTCGGTCTGTTCGCCGGGCGGGCCCCGCGGGCCTCACGCCGACGGCACCGCCCGGAGCGCCGTCTCGCCCGCCGCCGGAGGGTGCTCGCGGTGCAGGCCCCGCCGGTCGTAGAAGCGGGTCGCGCCGAACCCGAAGGCCAGCGCCCCGACCAGGCCGAGCCCCGTCATCGCCCAGCCGCGGGCCAGGCCCGCGCCCGCCTGCGCGTCGTAGTAGAGGATCGCGCGCATGCCGCCGGTGATCTGCCGCAGCGGCTCGAACCCGGCCAGGAACCGGTAGAAGCCGGGCAGCGCCTCCACGGGGGTCGACGCGCCCGCGGTCGGCACCGCCATCGCGATGAACACCATCGTCACCAGCAGCATCCCGGGCGTCCCGAACACGGCCAGCAGCGCGAGGGCCCCCAGCCCCACGGTGGCCACGGTGGCCGCCGAGTACAGCCACAGCAGCGCCAGGTGCGGGGCGTCCATCCCCAGGACACCGACCGCGCAGGCCAGCGCCAGCGTGGCCGTCACCACCGACAATCCGACGATCAGCACACTGCCGACCGCCAGCGTCTGCACCCGGGACGAGCGGAGCAGCGGAAGGCGCCGCCGCCACGGACCGACGTCGCTGTGCGCGTAGCCGAGCGCCACGTCGACCTGGCTGTTGACCACGTTCGCGCCCAGCATCCCGCACACCACCAGCACCAGCGCGTAGTAGAACGCGCTCAGCCCCATGCCGCTGTGCGACTTCAACGGATGGCCGTCCTGCACCCGCACCGCCACCGGGTCCGCCCACAGCAGCCGCTCGGCCGCGCCCGGCTGCCCGCCCAGCGCCTGTGCGCGCTGCGCCAGCTGCGAGCCGACCGTCACCGAGACGTTGTGCGCGGCCTGCTGGGTGATGCGGCTCGCCATGCTGGAGCCCATGCTGCCCGCCGACGGGTTCGTCAGCACCGTCAGCGCAGGCCGCCCGGTATCCGGTGCCGCCGAAGGCGCGCCGAGCGCCCCGACGGACGCGGTGAAGCCGTCGGGGACGACCAGCGCGCCGTAGAGCCGGCCGGACGCGAGCCGCTTCCGGGCCTCCGGCAGGTCCAGGACCTGCCAGGACACCTCCCGGTGGCCCGGCGCCTCGGCGGTGATCGCCGCCACGGCCTGCTCGCCGAGGTTGACCTGCCGGCCGTCGGCGGTGGCGCCGCGGTCGGCGTTGACCAGCCCGACCGGCAGGCCGCGCAGCGACCCGGAGGGATTGAGGTTCGCTCCTACGTAGAAGAGCGAGAACAGCACCGCGACGACGCCGAGGATGGCGCCGGTGCCGACCCACAAGGGCCGGCTGCGCAGCACCGCGAACGGGTGAGCTGGGGACACGGGGGCTCCAGAACGAGGAGTGGACGGGGAGGCGGGCGCCTGCACCTGCGGAGCATACTAATCAACTTGTTGAGTAGTAATCGATGCCCGGTCGACAGGCCGGTCGGTCAGGTCTGACGGTCAGGCCGGCCGGCCAGGTCTGACGGTCAGGTCTGGCGGTCGACGCCGTGTGCTGCCGGAGGTGTCGCCTCCCGAAGGCCGGGTAGCCGGACCTCCGGAACGTGCCCGTCCAAGTCACGAGGAGCATTGATCGTGGGAACCCCACCGAACGATCCGGTACCGCCCAGCCCCACACCGGTTCCAGGGCCGGGCCCGGCGCCGGGCCCCTTGCCCGGGCCGGTACCCGCGCCCGGTGGTCCGGATCCGGTGCCGCCCGGGCCGCCTCCGCTGGAACCCGACCCGCCGCCGCCCGCGCCGAGGCCGGAGCCTCGCCCGGAGCCCGGGCCGCTGCCCGGGCCGGGGCCCGCTCCCGCGCCGGTCACCTGAGCACCCGGACACGCGCCGAGGAGCGGGGGAAGAGGCTGCGGGTTGGTGCGGAACTCGCGCTGTCCGCCGCGGAGTTCGAAGACTTCGGCGTCGGGTCCTCGCGGGAGGCGGGTGCCCCACCGGGCTGCGCCGTCCCGGATCCGCGCCGTCACGCCGAACGTGTCGGACGACTTCGGCAGGGTAGGCGCCGGAGCGGAGCCGGGAGGAGGAAGGGCGATGCCCGGAGCGGACACGCTGGCGGAGTACCGTCGGAAACGGGACTTCCGTAAGACCCGTGAGCCCAGCGGCGAGGGCGGCCCCCGGGTCGGCGGGGAGCCCGCCTTCGTGGTGCAGATCCACGACGCCAGCACCATGCACTTCGACTTCCGCCTGGAGGTCGACGGCGTCCTCAAGTCCTGGTCGATCCCCAAGGGCCCGTCCGGCGACCCGCACGACAAACGCCTGGCCGTGCCCACCGAGGACCACCCCCTGGGGTACCGCGACTTCGAGGGGACCATCGCGGAGGGCGAGTACGGCGCCGGCACCGTGATCATCTGGGACGAGGGCAGCTACCGGAACCGCAGCACGGACAAGCGCGGACACGAGATCCCGTTCGCCGAGGCACTCGCCCACGGCCACGCCTCGTTCCGGCTGGACGGCCACAAGCTGCACGGCGACTGGGCGCTCACCCGGTTCCGGGAGGGCGACGGGCAACGGGAGGCATGGCTGCTGGTCCGGCGCGGACACAGCAGCGCAGGTTCCGCCACGACCGACCCCCGGCGGGCCCGCTCGGCACGCAGCGGACGGACCCTCAAGCAGGTCGCCGCCGAGGAGAGCGACGGATGACCCGCGAGCGAGGCACGCCATGACCACCACCGACATCCGCGTGAGCGGCCGGACCGTCGAGATCAAGCGGGCGGAGAAGGAGTTGTTCCCCGGGGACGGCATCACCAAGGCCGACCTCGCCGACTACTACCGCCGGGCCGGCCGGCGCATCCTGCCGCACCTGCGCGGACGCCCGCTGATGCTGGAGCGCCACCCCGACGGCATCGGCGACGGGCGCTTCATGCAGAAGGACACCCCCGACTACTTCCCGGACTGGATCCACCGTGCCGAACTGCCCAAGGAGGGCGGCACCGTCGGCTACCCGGTCTGCGACGACCTCGCCACGCTGCTCTACCTGGTCGACCAGGCGTGCATCACCCCGCACCGCTGGCTGTCGAAGGCCGACCGGCCCGACCACCCCGACCTGCTGGTCCTCGACCTCGACCCTTCCGGAGAGGACTTCGAGTCGGTCCGGCGGGCCGCCGCCCGGCTGCACGAGCTGCTCGACGAACTCGACCTGCCCGCTGCCCTGATGACCACCGGCTCGCGCGGCCTGCACGTGCTGGTCCCGCTCGACCACCGCGCCCCCTTCGACGACGTCCGCACCTTCGCCCGCGACCTGGCCGACCTGCTCGCCGACCGGCACCCCGACGAACTCACCACCGCCGCGCGCAAACAGGCCCGCAGGGGCCGGCTCTACCTCGACACCCAGCGCAACGCCTACGGCCAGACCGCCGTCACCCCCTACGCCGTCCGCGCCCTGCCCGGCGCCCCGATCGCCACCCCGCTGAGCTGGAGCGAACTGGACGACCCCGACCTCACCCCGCAGCGCTGGACCATCGCCACCATCGGCGAGCGCCTGGAGGGCGACGACCCCTGGGCGGGCGAGCTGCGCCGCGGCCGGTCGTTGAAGGCGGTCGCCCGGAGGCTGGAGAAGCTCTGAACCGGGTTGACTAGACCGTACCGCCCGTCCGAGAGGTGACCCGGGCGCATCCGCGGGGTGACCCGGCCGGAGAAGGGGGGAGCCTCCGCCGGCCGGACCACCTCTCGGCTTCGCGGCCCGGTCGGGTGGTCAGGTGGCCTGGTCGATGCGGGCGAGCATCGCCGCGAGGCGGCGAACGGCGGCTTCGGCGTCGGCGAGCTCCTCGGTACCGGGCAGGACCGTGCCGAAGGTGCGGCCTTCCGGCGCGTCGAGGGCGCGCCAGTGCAGCACCGGGGTGAGGGCGCTGGCGCACCGGGCGAGGAACCAGGCGAGGTTGCCGTGGGTGCGGGCGACGGTCAGGGCGAGGGTGGCGACGGCCTCGCGCAGGGCGGCGAGCCGGTCGATCCGTGGCAGTCGCTGCTGCGCGTCGGCGGGACCGACGGCCTCCCGCAGGGCTTCGGCGGTCTGCGCCGCGAGCGACGAGTCCCTGGGGACGAGTTTCCAGGTGCCCTCGGTGAGCTGGCTCTCCGCTTCGCGGACGACCTCGTTGACTGCCTCGAACGTGCCCATGGCGGGCAGCCTACCGGCGGTCACCCCGCAGGGGGAGCCCGGTCCCCCTCGGCACCGCCACCACGCCCGCGGGCGTCGTCGCTCTCCTCGGCGCGTCTCCCCCCCCCCGCCGGCTGGCATTGGAGTGGCGTCGGGCCGCCGCTCGGAGGAGGAACGGCCCGGCCGGCGGGCAGGCCGTCCTCAGGTGGGACGGATAGCGGGCCGGCGCTTCGGCGTCCGGGTCCTTGTCCCCGAGCTGTGGAGCTTCCATGTCCTTCGTGCCCGCGTCCGTGCGCCGTCTGTTCGCCGTCCTCCTGCCCGCCCTCCTCCTCGCCACGGTGTTCGGCGCCCTGGGAGCGCCGCCCGCGGCCGGAGCGCCGGCAGGCGGGAGCACGGGCACGGGTACGGACTGGGACGCGCTGGCCCGCTGCGAGAGCGGCGGCCGGTGGGGCGCCAACACGGGGAACGGCTACTACGGGGGCCTGCAGTTCGACGCGGCGACCTGGCGTGCCAACGGCGGGCTCGCCTACGCGCCGCGCGCGGACCGGGCGACGCGGGAACAGCAGATCGCCGTGGCCGAGCACCTCGCCGAGCGGCGGGGCCTGGCGCCGTGGCCGGCATGCGGTGCCCGGCTGGCCAGGGGCGCCGAGCGCCCCGCCGGCCGTCCCGCGGCCGGTGCCGGCGGCCACCGTCCGGTGCAGGCCCGCCCGCACGCCCACGCCGTACCCACGCGCCCGTCGGGCACCGGGAGCAGCGGTGGCCGGGACTTCGCCCCGGGTTCGGACGACACCTGGACGGTGGAGGAGGGGGACACCCTCAGTGCCATCGCCGAGGAGGCCGGCTTCCCCGGCGGATGGCCCGCCCTGCACGCCCTCAACCGTGACACGGTCGGCGGCGACCCCGACCTGCTGCTGCCGGGCCAGGTGCTCCGGCTCGACTCCTGACCTGCCTCCGGCCGCCCGTGGCCGCCCGCCCGTGGCTGCATGCCTCCGCCCGCTTCGGCGGGAGCACGGATCTCAGGCCAGGTGGTGCCGGGCGCCGGACGTGACGGGGCGTCCGGGGGAGGCCGGTGTCAACTTGTCCTGCGCCACATGGACCTCGACCCACGAACCGTCAACACCTTCCGCCGCGTTGCCCGTCCAGGGCACGATCGGCTCAGCGAACACCTTCGCCGGGATGAAACGTTCTTTCAGCCGGGCTCTGGGCGGGATCGATGGTCTGTTCGTCGGGGGTGCGGCAGGCGGTGGTGCCGCAGCAGGCGTCCGGCGCGGCGTCGGCCTTGGCGAGGGTGCCGGCGTCGGCCTTCACGACGTAGACCTCCCACGGTTCCTTGCCGGGGCCGTGGACCCACACCTTGTCCTGCAGCGCGTAGCAGCAGGAGGTGTCGTTCTCCTCGAAGGTGGCGAGGCCCGCGTCCTTGAGACGGGTGGTGGCGGCGGCGACGTGCTCGATGGAGGCGACCTCGACACCGAGGTGGTCCAGTCGGGTGTCCTCGCCGGCCTCGCCCTCGATGAGGACGAGCTTGAGCGGGGGCTCGGTGATGGCGAAGTTCGCGTAGCCGGGGCGGCGCTTGGCGGGCTCGGCGTTGAAGAGCTTGGAGTAGAAGGTGATGGAGCCTTCGAGGTCGGCCACGCGCAGGGCGAGCTGAACACGGGACATGGCGGTCTCCCCGATCCGAGGTCTTGTTTCGACATCTGTCGATACAGTGAGCTTGCCTCGCAGATTAGATGGCTGTCAACATAGACGTATGTCGAATCTCGAAGTGCCAGTGCTCGGCCAGGACGAGGCGGTGGCGTGCTGCTCGCCGATGGTCCGCGAGCCGCTCGGGGAAAAGGCCGCTGCCGACCTGGCGAAGGTGTTCAAGGCGCTGTCCGACCCGGTGCGGCTGAGGCTGCTGTCACTGATCGCCTCGCACGAGGGCGGCGAGGCGTGCGTCTGCGACCTGATCGGCCCGTTCGACGTCTCCCAGCCGACGATCTCCCACCACCTGAAGGTGCTGCGCGAGGCCGGACTGGTCGGCTCCGAGCGGCGCGGCACCTGGGTCTACTACTGGGTGCTGCCTGCCGCCCTGGCCAAGCTCTCCTCCCTGCTTCAGGCCCCAGCCGACACGGCCGCCGCAGCGGTGGGAGACGCGAGATGACGAAGATGGCTCCGCTCGGGAGACGGGCGGCGGTCGAGTTCGTCGGGACCGGCGCGCTGGTCGCCGTCGTGGTCGGCTCCGGCATCCAGGCCACCAAGCTGTCCCAGGACGTCGGCGTCCAGCTGCTGGCCAACTCCCTGACCACCGTCTTCGGCCTCGGCGTGCTGATCGCTCTGCTCGGCCCGGTCTCCGGCGCGCACTTCAACCCGGCCGTCACCCTGGCCGCCTGGTGGACCGGATATCGCGGTGGCGAAGGCCCGACCTCGCGGGAGGTCGCCGCCTACGTGCCCGCGCAGATCGCGGGGGCGATCGGCGGGGCGGTCCTGGCGGACGCGATGTTCGCCGAGCCGCTCGTCGCCTGGTCCACCCACGCCCGCTGGGCCCCGCACCTGTGGTTGGGCGAGATCGTGGCCACCGCCGGGCTGATCCTGCTGATCTTCGGGCTGGCCCGCGTCGGCCGCGCGCATTTCACGCCGGTCGGGGTCGCCTCCTACATCGGCGCCGCCTACTGGTTCACCTCCAGCACGTCCTTCGCCAACCCGGCCGTGACGATCGGCCGGGCGTTCACCGACACCTTCGCCGGCATCGCCCCGACCTCCGTGCTGCCGTTCGTCGCCGCCCAGCTCGTCGGCCTGGCCGTCGGCATCGCCCTGGTCGCCGTGTTGTTCGGCCGTCCCACGCCCGCCGTCGAGGACGTCGTGGTCCCGCACGGCGAGTACCACCCCACCGCCGTCTCCAGCCGCTGACCACCGCCTCGCTCCTGCCGAAGGAAGAACCCGTGAGCTCTCCCGCCGTCCCGTCCGTACTCTTCGTCTGCGTGCACAACGCCGGCCGCTCCCAGATGGCCGCCGCCTTCCTGACCCGCCTCGGCGGCGAGCGGGTCGAGGCCCGCTCGGCCGGCTCCGCGCCGGCCGACACGGTGAACCCGGCCGTGGTCGAGGCCCTGGCCGAGGTCGGCATCGACGTCTCCGCCGAGGTGCCGAAGGTGCTGACCGTCGAGGCGGTGCAGGCGTCCGACGTGGTGATCACCATGGGCTGCGGCGACGCCTGCCCGTACTTCCCCGGCAAGAGGTACCTGGACTGGAAGCTGGAGGACCCGGCCGGCCAGGGCGTCGACGCCGTCCGCCCGATCCGCGACCAGATCGAGCAGCGCATCCGGGGCCTGCTCGCCGAGCTCGGCATCGAGGCCGCCGCATGACCGCCAACGAGGTGACCGTCATCGGGATGCTCCCCGAGCACGCCGAGCAGGTGCTGGCGATCTATCAGGCCGGGATCGACGACGGCAACGCCACCTTCGAGAGCACCGCGCCGACTTGGGAGGCGTTCGATGCGTCCCGGCTCCCGGAGCACCGCCTGGTCGCCGTCGATGGCGACGGCCGGGTCCTGGGCTGGGCCGCGGTGGTTCCGGTCTCCGACCGGTGTGCGTACGCCGGGGTGGTCGAGCACTCCGTCTACGTTCGGCCCGGAACCCGTGGCCGGGGCGTGGGCCTGGCGCTGCTGATCGCACTGCTGGCGTCCACCGACGCGGCAGGCGTCTGGACCGTGCAGTCCGGCATCTTCCCGGAGAACACCGCCAGCCTCGCCCTCCACGCCAGGGCGGGGTTCCGCGTGGTCGGCACCCGCGAGCGACTCGGCAAGCACGGCGGGCGCTGGCGCGACGTCGTCCTCGTTGAGCGTCGCAGCCCAACGGTGTCCTGAGGGAAGAGTCTTCGGACGAAGGCCACCCGGCGGTGCAACACCGCTCGTTGTACCGGCGGAGAGCACTTGTGTCTGCCTGTCGTGTTCTCCGCCAGTCCGGGTGGGCCGGCTTCGTCAGTCAGGGCTCAGGCACCCGTCATGACGGACTGGCGCGAGGGGCTGGGCTGGGAGTGGCTCGCGGTCGCGAGGGCTACGCCTGGGCTCCGTCTTCCTGGTGGAACGGGTAGTCCGTGTAGCCGGCGGCTCCTCCGCCGTAGAAGGTGGCGGGGTCGGGAGCGATGAGCGGCAGGTTCTCCCGGTAGCGGCGGACAAGGTCCGGGTTGGCCAGGAAGGGTGTGCCGAAGGCGATCAGGTCGGCGTCCCCGGCGTTGACGGCGGCCTGGGCGCGGGCGAGGTCGTAGCCGTTGTTGGTGATGAACGCGCCGGCGAAGCCGTCCCGCAGTGCGTGGTAGTCGAGCGCTGTGGTCGTCGCCGTCATGTCGCCTTCCAGGACGTGCGCGTACGCCAGACCGCGCGGGCTCAGCTGTTCGAGAAAATACGCGAAGTGGCTCTGCGGGTC
Organism: Kitasatospora sp. NPDC001547; assembly: GCF_042894165.1. NCBI lineage: Bacteria > Bacillati > Actinomycetota > Actinomycetes > Kitasatosporales > Streptomycetaceae > Kitasatospora > Kitasatospora sp. NPDC001547. Next base: position 248,294 of record NZ_JBIAVL010000008.1, read on the forward strand.
GGAGTCGGTCATTGAGTTGAAGCTGTTCTCCGGCGTCAGGCGCACGCCCACCCGCTCGGCCGGCCACTCGGTGCACACCGCGTCGAGGATCTCGTTCAGCAGGCGCATGCGGTTGGCGGTGCTGCCGCCGTAGGCGTCGGTGCGGTGGTTGGTGCCGTCGCGCAGGAACTGGTCGATCAGGTAGCCGTTGCCGGCGTGGACCTCGATGCCGTCGAAGCCCGCGTGCCTGGCCAGTTCGGCGGCGCGACGGAACTGGGTGACGATGCCCGGCAGTTCGCCGGGGTCGAGGGCGCGGGGCGGCACGAAGTCCTGCGGGCCGGTGTACGTGATGGCCTGGCCGGCGGGTGCGAGCGCGGAGGGCGCGACGGGCGGGTGCCCGTCCAGCAGGCTCGGGTGGGAGACGCGTCCGCAGTGCTGCAGCTGGACGAAGATGCGGCCGCCCTCGGCGTGGACCGCGTCCGTCAGCCGCCGCCAGCCGGCCGCGTGGGCGTCGGTGTACAGCCCGGGGGTGAAGGGGTAGCCCACCGCCTGGGGCGAGACGGTGGTGGACTCCGCGATGATCAGGCCCGCGGTTGCACGCTGGCGGTAGTGGGTGACCATCAGCGCGGGAACACACCCGTTGGCGTCGGCGCGGTTGCGGGTCATCGGTGCCATCACCAGCCGGTTGGCGAGCTTGAGGCCGCCCAGGTCGAACGGCGCGAACAAGTCGAGGGGCATGTGGAGCTCCAACATCGCAGCGAACCTCATAGGACAGTCGTCCTAGAGCGCCGTCACGCCAGATCTGACGGACTGGCGGTGTCAACGGCTTGACGATCTAGGACGGCTGACCTACGTTGAGGGCTCTAGGTCATCCGTCCTACGACGTGAGGGAATCATCGTGCCTGCTGTGGCGACCCGGGATCAGATCGTGGCGGCGGCGGACCGGCTCTTCTACCACCGCGGCTACGAGCACACCTCGTTCGCGGACATCGCCGGAGCCGTCGGGCTGTCGAGGGGAAACTTCTACTACCACTTCAAGTCCAAGGACGCGATCCTGGACGCGGTGATCGATGCCCGCCTCGCCGCCACCCGCCGGATGCTGGAGCAGTGGGAGGCCGAGGCGCCGACCCCGGCCGGGCGCATCATGCGCTACGTCGAGATCGTGCTGACCAACCGCGCCGACATCCAGGACTACGGCTGCCCGGTCGGCACCCTCACCACGGAGCTGGCCAAGCTGGAGCACGCCATGCTCGGCCAGGCCGGCGGTCTGTTCACCCTGTTCCGCACTTGGCTGCGCGAGCAGTTCGCACTGCTCGGGCAGGCGGAGCGGGCCGACGAGCTCGCGATGCACGTGCTCGCCTTCAGCCAGGGCGTCGCCGTCATGGCCAACGCCTTCCGCGACGAGGCGTTCATCCAGCGTGAAGTCGACCGGATGCGCGAGTGGCTGCACACCTACGAGAAATGAGAGACAAGCATGTTCGTGGTCCTGCTCCGGTTCTCCGACAACAAGGCCGCCGCCGGCCGGCACATGGCCGGCCACCAGGAGTGGATCAAGCGCGGCCTGGACGACGGGGTCTTCCTGCTGGTGGGCAGCATCCAGCCGGGACTCGGCGGCGCGGTCCTCGCGCACAACACCTCCTCCGAGGAACTGCACAAGCGCGTCGAGGAGGACCCGTTCGTCGCACAGGACGTCGTCACGGCGGAGATCATCCAGATCGCCCCCGGGATGGCGGATGACCGGCTGAACTTCCTGCTGTGAGGGCATTCACTCCCGCAGCACCAACGGCGCGCGGCACCATCCGGAGGATCCGGAGTCCGGGTCGGCCGCTTATCGGTGCTGTGGAAGTCCTCGTCGAAGGCGGCTGGTCGGACCGGCGGCTGGCTCGCTGTCGATGTCGGTCGGTCGGGGCACGGCGCTTGGGGATGCCTCGGCGCGGGCCTGGGGACGACGTCCGTCCCCCTGCGGGAACCAGGGTCGTTCCTGCTGGATGGCGTCCGCGTTCGCCGCAGGTCAGCACTGTTGTTCGAAGAGTTCGCACCTGGATCGGGTTGATCGGCCTGACCTGCGACATGGAGAACCGGATCCGCCGTCCTGACGTCCATTGATCTGAACGTGATCGAATGGGCATGGGGGATAGCGGATGGCTGAGGGATTCAAGGTCGATCTCGGCGCGCTGGACAAGGCGGCGTCGGGCATCACCAACACCTTGGCGAAGTTGCAGTTCAAGAAGGTCAGCGACCTCGACCCCAAGAAGGAGGACATCGGCCACGACCATCTGGCCGACGTCCTCGAAAAGTTCTGCACCCGCTGGGAGATCGGTGTGGAGAACCTGGGGAAGGACGCCACCCAGGTGTCCCAGCGCCTCAACGCGAGCGTGAAGGCCTACGCGCAGCTCGAGGGGCAGCTCGCCGGGCACATGCACGGCACCGCCAGCAGCGACCACGGCGAAGACCCGGGGGCGAAGTGATGGCGAAGGAACTCGGAGAGACGTCCGACCCGAAGGACCTCGTCCCGGGTGACCCGGACGCGATCGCATCGGCCGCCGCCTGGCTGAAGAGCTACGGCGACACCCTGCACTCGACCGGCGAGGGCCTCAAGCGGATCGACACCACCGAGGGATGGTCGGGGAAGGCCGGTGACGCGTTCCGCGACGCGTTCGAGGGCGAGCCGCAGAAGTGGCTGGAGGCGGGCGACTGCTTCCACGCCGCCGCCACCGCCCTCACCACGTATCAGGCGACCCTGGTCTGGGCCCAGGGGCAGGCCTCGGACGCGGTCCGGCAGTGGAACGAGGGCCAGGCCGCGAGCGCCAAGGCCAAGTCCGACCACGAGACGGCGGAGAAGAACGCCGGTCACGAACTGCCGTTCACCGATCCCGGCGACAGCACCAGGTCGACCGCGCAGCACACGCTGAGCAACGCGAGGAGCCAGGTCAAGACCGTGGGCGACACCACGGCCGACACCATCGCCAAGGGTCGTGACAAGGCCCCGGAGGAACCGGGCTGGCTGGACAAGGTCGGTGACTTCCTCTCCGACGCCGGGGACTTCCTCAAGGACGTCGGCACGGTCGCCGTCGAGGACCTGGCCTCCATCGGCAACGCGATGCTCCACGACCCCGGCGCGTCCCTGGAGATCGCGGGCGGTCTCGCCCTCGCGACGCTCGGCGCCGGCGGCGAGGTGCTGGGCGTCGGGCTCGACCTGACGGGCGTCGGCGCCGTCGTCGGCGTGCCCGTCAACGTCGCCTCGGCCGGCGTCATCGCCACCGGCCTCGGCATCGCCGGTGTCGGCGCGGCCCAGATCGCCCAGGACGCGATGGGGCCCGACCGGGTCCACATGGAGGGCGAGGGGGGCGGCGGCGGGAGCAGCGCGCCGGACATGCGGACCCAGCCCTCCAAGGCCGCCGACCCGAACGCCACGCCCGAGGGCCGGGTCACCAACATCCCCAAGAACGCGGACCCGACCACCGTGCGCGCGTTCACCCGCGAGAACGAGTCGGCCGACATCCTGGCGAAGAACGGTTACAAGGTCGAGCAGAACCCCAACGTGGCCGGTACGACCAAGAACCCCGACTACCGGGTCGAGGGCGAAGTGATGGACTGCTACGCGCCCACCGCGAAGAACCCCCGCTCCATCGCCACCGGGATCCAGAAGAAGGTGGACGAAGGACAGGCGGATCGTATCGTTCTGAACCTGTCCGACAGCGAGGTCGACGTGGCCGCCATGCGCAAGCAGCTGAACGACTGGCCCATTGAGGGACTGAAGGAGGTCACCGTGATCGACAAGTCCGGCAACGTGGTCTCCCTCTACCCGTAGAAGAGCAGAAGGACAAGACATGGCAATCTCCTACAGCCTCGAGCTGGTGACCCCGTGGACCACGGCCCAGGTCGCCCAGAAGCTCGCCGACGTGGCCCCGTCGGTGCGGCTCTTCGACACCCCCGCAACCGTGGACGCGCTGGTCGGGGACGGCGCGGTCACGGCGTACGGCACCTGGGTCCGGGTCACCCCGCGCAAGCCCACCCCGTGGGGGGACCCGCAGATCGGCGGCCGCGTCTTCGCCCCGACCGTCTCGGTCGCGTTTCGACTGGGCAAGGACACCGACGCCTCCGGCCAGCAGGACGACATGGCCCGCCTGGCCGACGCCCTCCTCGCGCAGGTCCCCGGCGACGCGGTCCTGCACCTCGACTACGAAGACGTCTGGCTGGTTCGCCAGGACGGCGAGCTGAGCCTGAGCGAGCGTTCCGACTTCTGGCCGCCGAACCGCCTCGCCGCCGTTTCCGGCCCCTATCGCCGCCAGAGCCACGAATTCGTGGACGAGGCATGAGCCCGCCCTCCACAGGCGGCTGAGGCGTGGTGCCCAAGGGTGTGAGCGGACAGGGGCCATCCGGCCCTGCCTGCTCAACCCCGATCTCCCGCACCGCGCTTCAGACGCCGACATGCGCGGGCGTCTCGGTCCTGGCCAGGATGCAGGCCATGGGTGACGGCATCGGCGGAGGGTGTCGGTGAGCGGGTGGCCGGGGGCGGCGAGCTCGGCACGGGCGCTTCGGGTGGGCGGAGGGCGGCGCCGGCCCGCGGGTGCGGCGGGCCCGGCCGCCGCACCCCCGATTGGCGAACGCCAGGTCAGCGCGCGTTGCCGCGCGGCTTGAGGGGGGTGCCGGGGAGCTCCGGGGCGGGGAGGCGGTCGCCCGGGTAGCCGTGGACGGCGCCGAAGCGGTCGTCGGCGGCCTGCCAGTCGGCCCGGGCCCGGGCGATGTCCTCGTGGGTGCGCCCGATGAAGTTCCACCACATGACGATCTGCTCCTCGAAGGGCGTGCCGCCGAGGAGGACCAGCCGGGCGTCGGTCGGGCCGGTGTTGGTGAGGGTGAGCGTGGTGCGGCCGGGGGCGACGTAGCCGAGGTCGGCGGGGCGCAGCGGGGTGTCGAGGAGGCGGACGTCGCCGCTGTCGACGAGCAGGCCGTGTTCGAAGGCGGCGTCGACGTCGAGGGTGACGGTGGCCCGCGGGCGCAGGGACAGTTCGGCGCCGAGCAGCGGGGTGAAGGTGGGGACGGGGGAGGTGTCGCCGGCGAGGGTGCCGAGGAAGACCCGGGCCTCGCCGCCGTCGAGGGCGACCGGGCGGGGCGCGTGGTGGCGGAAATCGCGTGCGGTGTGCCGGTGCTCCTCTGGGAGGGCGACCCACAGCTGTACGCCGTGCAGGACGGTGGTGGCCGGGGTGGAGACCTCGGAGTGGGCGATGCCGTGGCCGGAGGTCATCAGGTTGACCTCGCCCGGCCGGACGTAGGCGTGCACGCCGAGGCTGTCCCGGTGCTCGATCTCGCCGGTGAACAGCCAGCTCACGGTCTGCAGCCCGGTGTGCGGGTGCGGGGCGACGTCCATGCCGCCGGTGCTCGCGACGTCGTCGGGTCCGTAGTGGTCGACGAAGCACCAGGCGCCGATCATGCTGCGGGAGCGCTGCGGCAGGGTACGGCGTACGGTCATCGCGCGCGGGCCGCCGAGCGGTACGTCCCGGGCGGGAAGGACCTCCACGCGCGGGTCGGCGGCGGGCGTCGGGACGAGGTCGGTCTCGGCGGTGCTCACGGTGGGCCCTCCCAGGTGTTAATTAGTTCTATATTCAACTATCATGCCATGGCAGAGTGGCGGGCGACAGCATGATCAGCCTAAGGAGTCCAGGTGAGTGACGTGACGGTGGTTCCGGCGGACCGGCGGGTGTTCGTCGACAAGCAGAGCCCCAAGGCGTACCAGGCGCTGCTGGCCGCCGCCGAGGCGGCCCGCGAGGTCGCGGCCGAGGCCGGGCTGGACCGCCGGCTGATCGAGCTGGTCAACCTGCGCGTCTCGCAGATCAACGGCTGCGCCTACTGCCTGCACGTCCACACCAGGGCCGCGATCCGCGAGGGCGAGACCAGCCAGCGCCTGGGCGTGCTCCCGGCCTGGCGCGACACCGAGGTGTTCAGCGACCGCGAGCGGGCCGCGCTCGGGCTGGCCGAGGCGACCACCGCCCCGGCGGACGCGGCGCTCCAGGAGGCCGCGTACGGCGTGGCGCGCGCGGTGCTGAGCGACGAGGAGATCTCCGCGGTGGTCTGGGTGTCGATCGCCATCAACGCCTTCAACCGGGTGTCCATCCTGAGCAAGCACCCGGTCCGCCCGGCCCCGGCCCGGTAGCCGCGCCCGCCGCAGGGCCTCCGTCTTCCGGCGGACGCCCTCCGTTGCCGGGTGTACGGCCGGCTCCTCCCGGCGGAGGATGACCGGCCGTCAGCGGTGCGGCGAGGCTGGGCGGCACGGGCGAGGAGCTGCTCGCCGACGGCGAAGGTGGGGTCGCATGGCACGTCGTACGGTTTCCGCGCTGGTGGGGGCGGTCTGCCTGGCACTGGCCGGGTCGGTGGTCTCGGCCGGCGCGGCGGGTGCGGCCGAGGCCGCGGGCGGACGGCCGGGATCCGGCGATCCGCGGGCGGCGGCGCTGCGGGCGCTGACCGAGGCCGGAGCGGTCGGGGCGATCGCGGAGGTCAGGGACGGGAACGGGGCCTGGCGCGGGGCGTCCGGCGTCTCCGACCTCGCCACCGGCGCGCCGGTCCGCGCGGACGGACGGTTCCGGGCCGGGAGCGTCACCAAGATGTTCACCGCCACCACGGTGCTCCAGCTGGTCGGGGAGCGGCGGGTCGGCCTGGACGAGGCGATCGAGCGGTACCTGCCCGGACTGGTCCCGAACGGCGGGCACATCACCGTCCGCCAGCTGCTCAACCACAGCTCCGGACTCTGGGACTCCACCAACGAGAAGGGCGGGGTGTTCCCCGACCTGGAGGACCCGGCGGCCCTCCGCGACTGGCTGGACCAGGGCGGCCTGACCCGGTCCGTCACCCCGGCCCAGGTGGTGGCCGCCTCGGTGGCGCACGCGCCCAACTTCCCGCCGGGCGCCGGGTTCGGCTACTCCAACGTCAACTACACCCTGCTCGGCATGATCATCGAGAAGGTGACCGGCCGCGGCTACGCCCAGGAGATCACCGCGCGCATCCTGCGCCCGCTCGGCCTGAACGGCACCTACTTCCCGGGCTCCGCCACCGGCATCCGGGGTCCGCACGCGCACGGCTACTGGACGGTGCCCGAGGGCCCGGCCCCGGAGGACGGCAGCGACCGGGACGTCACGGTGGCGAGCGTCACCTGGGCGAACTCGGCCGGCGAGCTGATCTCCACCCTGGGTGACCTGAACCGCTTCGAGAAGGCCCTGCTGGGCGGCCGGCTGCTGCCGCCGGCGCTGCTGAAGGAGATGACCACGACCACCCCGATCGAGGTCGAGGGGGTGCCGACACAGCTGGGCTACGGGCTCGGGCTGGCCGCCTGGCAGCTCTCCTGCGGCCAGGTCTACGGGCACGACGGCTCGGTGCCCGGCTACAGCACCCAGCTGTGGGGCTCGGGCGACCGGCAGGTGTCGCTGTCGGTCACCCAGCGCGGCGACGGGACGCAGATCGTGGCGCAGTTGCAGGCGGAGGCGGGCTTCCTGGAGCAGGCCTTCTGCGGGGCCGGCCAGGGGGCGGCCGCGGCGCACGGGCCGGCCGCCGTGGCGCCGAAACTCGGCTGAGCGACTGCCCTCTGCCGGCTTCACCGCTCCGGTTCGTCCTTCGCGGGTCCTCGACCGCGGGGGCGGGCCGGGGCGGTGCCGTTTCGGCGGTCAGCCGCCCTTCGTTCGGAGTCGTTCGCGAGCCGCCGCGTCAGGCCGCGTGGCGCTGCTCCGCCAGGTAGTCGTGGACGGGCGTGGCGGGGGAGAGGGTGAGGTCGGTGACGATGTGGCTGGCCGAGACGACCTCCAGGACCGGCAGGTCCGCCAGCGGCGCCATGACGTGCGCGGAGAGCTGGAGGCGGGCGGGGCCGGTCCAGGCCTCCTTGACGGTGACGTCGGTGATCCGGGTGCGGACCAGGTCGCAGACCCGCAGGCCGCCGGCGTAGTCGGGGACGATCTTCACCCCGTACGTGGGCACGGTGATCTGCTCGCGCGCCTCGGCCGGGTCCAGCGGTTGCCACTTGTAGGCCATGGTCGCGGTGGCGACCCGCTGGCTGCCGTGGTCGAGGGTGCCGACCAGGGCGCCGGCCTCGGTGAAGAGGCGGGGGGTGCCCATCACCTTGGGGTAGGCGCTCAGCTCCCGGCCGGCGGCGGTGGCGGCGAAGTTGTCGAGGTACATGGCGTGCAGGTACTCGCCCTCCTCGTCCCCGTACCGGACCGGGACGACCTGCCCGGCCTCGACGTACGGCCCGAAGCCGTCCACCTCGCCCATCCGCATGACCTCGAAGCGGACCAGCGGCTCGTCGACCTCCAGCGGTTCGGGGACGACCGCGCGCAGCGCCTCGGGGTCGGTCCGGTAGACGACGTTCAGGTACTCGCGGTCGGTGAAGCGGGTGGCGCGGGGCGGGTAGAGGGGGACGGTCAGCGGGGTGGTGGCGTGGCGGACGACCTGGTCGGGGCGCATCGGGGGCTCCTTCGTGGCGGCGGGTTGCTTGGTCTCCTCAAACGGATACCATGTGTATCGGATACACCATGCATCCGATAGAGCTCGTGGTGCAAACGCGCGGGATCCGCCGTGCGGCACGGCTCTCGGAGCGCAGCACAGCCAAGGAAGTGATCTCGATGCCGTTCACCGTTCCCAACCCCACCGGCCGGCCCGTCGCCGTCGTCGGAGCCGGCACCCTCGGGCGCCGCATCGCCCTGATGTTCGCCACCGGCGGCGGGCAGGTCCGCATCTACGACCCCTCGGCCGAGCAGCTCGCGGCCGCCCGTGACTACGTCGAGGAGCAGCTGCCCGCCGTCGCCGCCGCGGTCGGCGGAGGAGAGCCGGGCACCGTCGCCGTCAGCGACGACCTCGCCGAGGCGCTGCGCGGCGCCTGGCTGGTGATCGAGGCGGTTCCCGAGCGCCCGGAGCTCAAGCGACGGGTCTTCGCCGACCTGGACCGGACCGCCGAGCCGGACGCCGTCCTCGGCAGCAACTCCTCGTCCTACCCGACCAGTGGCTTCGTCGACTGCGTGCGCGAGCCGGAGCGCCTGGTCAACATCCACTTCTACATGCCGCCCACCCAGAACGCGGTGGACGTGATGTCCAGCGGCCGCACCGACCGGGCCGTCATCGACCTGCTGCTGGCCGAACTCCCGCGCCACGGCCTCTTCCCGTTCGAGGCGCGCAAGGAGAGCACCGGCTTCATCTTCAACCGCATCTGGGCGGCCATCAAGCGCGAGTCCCTCGCCGTGGTCGCCGAGGGCGTCGCCACGGCCGAGGAGGTGGACGCCATGTGGTCCGTCAACACCGGCCTGCGCGGCGGCCCGTTCCGCGCGATGGACCAGGTCGGCCTGGACGTCGTGCTCGACATCGAGCAGCACTACGCCGCCGAGCGCCCCGGCCTGCCCGCCGGCCCCCGCGAACTCCTGGCGGAGTACGTCGGGGACGGCCGGCTCGGCGTGAAGACCGGGCGCGGCTTCTACGACTACGGCCCGGCGGACGGTCCGGCGGACGGCGCAGCGGCCGCCTGAGGCGGCGTCGGAGCGGGCCGTCGCCGAGGGGCTACTCGCCGCCGGACTCGCCGCCGGACTCGCGCCCGGCCTGCGGTTGCGCGAAGGGCTCGCGCGCGGCACGGCGACGAGCGACGCCACGACCCCGACGCGCGCCGTCGAGCTGGTGCGTGCCGTCTTCGACGCCGTGTCCGTGCTCCTCGGCCCGCCCGTAGACTGGGCCGGGCCGCCCGGCGGCACCGTCGAGCCAGGAACGAGACCCGAGGACCGCAGTTCGTGCCCAAGTCACCCACGAAGCGGCGCCCGCTGACCGTCGCCGCCCTCAACGACAGCGCCCTCGCCCTGTTCACCGAACACGGCTTCCACGCCACCTCGATCCGCGACATCGTCGCCCGCGCCGGGCTGACCCGCGGTGCGTTCTACTCCAACTACCAGGACAAGGAAGAGCTGTTCCTCGCCCTCTACGACCAGCAGATCGACCGGCTGCTCGCCGACCTGCGGGCCGCCTTCGCGGACGCCGGGCCGGGCCAGGACGTCCCGTCCCGGCTGCTGCGCGAGCTGGCCGGGCGGCGGCGGGAGGACGAGGGCTGGTTCCTGCTCTCCATGGAGTTCACCCTGCACGCGGCCCGCCACCCGGAGGTCGCCCGCAGCCTCGCCGAGCACGAGGCGCGGCTGGTCGACGGGCTGGTGGAGCTGATCGAGGCGACGCCGGACCACACCTCGAAGGTCCGTCCGCGCGACCTCGCCCGGCTGCTGGTGATCCTGCACGAGGGCGCCACCGCGATGCGGCTGACCGAGGAGGCCCGCGGTGAACTCGCCGAGTTCCCGGAGGAGCTCCTCCACCAGGTCGTGGACGGGCTGTTCCACGCCGGCGCCCGCTGAGCGGACCGCGCCCGGGCGTCCGGGTGTCGGGGTGCCGGCCGGCGGCCCGGGTGCGTACGGTGATCCGGACATTCGTCGGAGAGGGGTGCGGGCATGACCGAGGTGACGGGAAGTGCGGACGGGCGGAGCACGGCGGACGTGACGCTGAACCTCTGGCGCCGACCGCTCGACGAGGTGCCGGCCGAGGTGTGGGACCGCACCGAGCTGACCGTGCTCATCCTCGCCGACACCGGCATCCGAGAACTCCCGTCCGGCATCGGCCGGTTGACCGGGCTGCGGACCCTCGACCTCGGCCACAACCGGCTCGCCGAACTCCCTGTCGAGCTCTGCGGCCTCACCGGGCTCGGGGACTTCCTCTACCTGCACGACAACGAGCTGACCGCCCTGCCCGAGGCGATCGGACGGCTCTCCGCGCTGCGCTACCTCAACGTGGGCGAGAACCGGCTCAACGAACTCCCGTCCGCCGTCGGCGGCCTGGCCTCGCTGGTCGAGCTGCGCGCCCAGCACAACCGGCTCGCCGCGCTGCCGGAGTCGATCGGCGAGCTCGGCGCGCTGCGCGAACTGTGGTTGCGCGGAAACGAGTTGACCGCCCTGCCGGACTCCGTCAGCCGGCTGGCCGAGCTGCGCGAGCTGGAACTCCGGGAGAACGCCCTCACCGAACTGCCGGCCGTGCTCGCCGGGCTTCCGCGGCTGCGCCGCCTCGACCTGCGCGGCAACCGGATCACCGAACTGCCCGACTGGCTGGCCGACTCGGGCGCGCTGCCCGCACTGGAGAAGCTGGACCTGCGGTGGAACGAGGTACGGCCGTCGGCCCGGCTGCTGGCGGCGCTCGCCGCACGCGGGTGCGTCACGCTCCACTGAGCCGCCGGACTCCGGACCGGAAAAAGATCACCGCGGGCGGCGCGGAGCTGTTACCGTGGAACGCATGAAGCGCGCTGCACTCGCCACGACGACGCCGGAGAGAGTCCCGGTGCGCTGACTGCTGACCTAGTCCGAAGCCCCGGGGCCGAGTGCCCCGGGGCTTCGCGGTTCCCGGACCCACTCGCCCCGCAGACCGAGTGGAGACCATCCTCATGCACGACCACCAGCCGAACGAGCACCAGCCGAACGACCGCCGGCCGCACGGCCACGCCGCCCAGGCGCAGGCCCACCCGGCGCACGACCACCGCAAGCTCGGCCGCGAACTCGACCTGTTCGACACCGACCCGCTGATGGGCTCCGGCCTGCCGTACTGGCTCCCCGACGGCGCCGCGATCCGGCACTCCCTGGAGGAGTTCATCCGCGGACGCGAGCGCCGGGCCGGCTACCGCCACGTCTACTCCCCGGTGCTCGGCAAGCGCGAGCTGTACGAGATCTCCGGCCACTGGGCGCACTACCGCGAGGACATGTTCCCACCCATGGAACTGGGCTCCGAGGAGATGGTGCTGCGCCCCAGCCTCTGTCCGCACCACGCCCTGATCTACCGCTCCCGCCCGCACAGCTACCGGGAACTCCCGCTGCGCATGGCCGAGTTGGGCGGCATGTACCGCTCCGAGCTGTCCGGGGTGCTGGGCGGGCTGACCAGGGTCCGGGCGATCCAGCTGAACGACGCCCACGTCTTCTGCACCCCGGAGCAGGCGGCCGACGAGGCCGTCGCCGCCCTGGAGCTGATCCGCGAGGCGCACCGGGCGCTGGGCGTCGTGCCCGTCCGCTACCGCCTCTCGCTGCCCGGCGCGGGCGGCAAGTACGTGGCGGACCCGGCACTCTGGGAGCGGGCCGTCGCGCTGCTCACCGAGGTGCTGGAGCGGTCCGGGGTGCCGTTCGAGGCGGCGGAGGGCGAGGCCGCGTTCTACGGTCCCAAGATCGACGTGCAGATCGCCGACGGTGCCGGGCGCGAGTTCACCCTCTCGACCGTGCAGATCGACTTCCACCAGCCCGAGCGGTTCAACCTGCACTACGTCGGCGCGGACGGCGCCAAGCACCGGCCGGTGATGGTGCACCGCAGTGTGATTGGCAGCGTCGAGCGGGTGGTCGCCCACCTGATCGAGCTGTACGGCGGCGCGTTCCCGGCCTGGCTCGCGCCCGTCCAGGTCGTGCTGCTGCCGGTTTCGGACGCCGAGCTGCCGCAGGCCGAACGGTTCCGGCAGCGCTGCCTGGACCTCGGGCTGCGCGCCGAGGTGGCGGGCCCCGAGCACGGCAGTCTCGGTGCCCGGATCCGCGAGGCCCGGCTGGTGCCCTACCAGGCGGTGATCGGGGCGAAGGAGGCCGTGGACGACCGGGTCGCGCTGCGGCTGCGGGACGGCCGACGGCTGGAGCCGCTGCCGGCCGAGGAGGCGTGGGAACGGATCGGTGCGCTGGTGGCGGCGTGCGACGCGGAGCTGTGGGCGGAGGCCGCCTCCCCGGCGGCCTGAACGTCGGGCCCTGCGGTGGAAGCGGTCGGCCGACGCCACCGGCGCGGACGGCCGTCGGCGGGATCGGCCGGCGGGACCGTCGGCCGCCGCGCCGACGGCGTCGGTACGACTAGTGCGGCGCGCGGTGTGTCGGCCGGGCCGTGGGTGGCGGCCGCCCGTCGAATGGGCCGGGCGGCCGGGATCACGGCCGCCCGCTGTTCCCACCCGTACGGAGGTACCCCCGATGCGCATCCCCCGCGGCTTCGCCGCTCCCGTCCTGGCCGGCTGTCTGGCCCTCGCCGGGGCGGTGGCCGCCACTCCGGCCGGCTCGGCCGAGCTGCGCCCGCTGCCCAGCCCCGTTGTCCAGTACTGCGCCGCGGTGCTCGGGCACGTTCCCGGCGCCGACGCCGCGTCGCAGGCGCTCGGGCGGGCCTGCTCGTCGGACTTCCGGGTCGACCGACTCGCGCAGGGCGGCGGCGGGTTCGAGGCCTCGGGGTTGCCGGGCCGACCCTCGCCGTCGATGGAGTAGCTCAGGCCGGGGCGCCGCGCCGCCCGGCCGCGCCGCGCGAGGCGCCCGGCCGCGCGAGGCGCGATCCCCGGTGCGGCGCGGGCCGGTCAGTAGGACTGGAGCTCGACCAAGCGGCCGTCCGGGTCGCGCAGATGGGCGCTGCGCAGGGTGGGGCCCCACTCCGGGCGGTCGGCCGCCACGCCGGCCGGGGTGCCGCCGTGGCGCAGGCAGAGGTCGAGGGCGGCGTCCACGTCGTCCACCCGGAGCACCAGCATCGCGGCGTCCTGGGCGGGTGCGGCGTAGGCGGGCAGCTCGGCGGTGCCGAGGGTGGCGGCCATCGCGGAGCGGTCGAAGAGCGCCAGGAGGGTCTGGTCGGCGAGGTCCCAACTGGCGTACGGGCCCTCGGGCGCGCCCTTGGCCAGGGCGGCGCCGGTCAGTGGCGGGAGGACGGCGCGGTAGAAGGCGAAGCACTCGGCGAAGCGGGTGACGAGCAGGCGGGAGTACAGGGCGTCCACGGGCGAACTCCTGGCAGGGAAGGGCGGTTTCCGAATTAGTGGGTCGACACCCACTATAGGGAGAGACCCTAGACTGCCGCCATGGCCTCCGAGAACCCGTACCCGGGGAACCCGCACCGGGTGAACCCGCGCGCCGTGGACCCGCACCCCGCCGCCGAGCTTCCCCCGACCCTGCTGGACCTCAGCACCTACCTGCTCTCCCGGCTCGGCAAGGCGGCGCGCGGCCGGCTCGCCGAGCGGTTGGCGGAACGCGGCCTGCGGCTCTGGGACATGGCGGTGCTGGCCGCGCTCGCCGACTTCGGCCCACAGGCCCAGCGGGACCTGGTGCGGCGGCTGGCCATCGACCCGAGCGACCTGGCCAAGGTCGCCGACCAGCTCGCCGCCGCCGGGTACGTCGAGCGCGCCAGGGACCAGGCCGACCGGCGGCGGGTCTCGGTCTCCGTCACCGACGCCGGGCGGGCGCTGCTCGCCGAACTGGACGCGCAGGCACGGGCGGTGCAGGACGAGGTGCTCGCGCCGCTGGACGCGCGGGAGCGGCTGCTGCTGCAGGACCTGCTGCTGCGGGTGCACCGGGGGATGGGGGCGTGGCGCGGCGGTCTGTGACCGTATGCGGGCCGGTCGCCCCCCCCGGCGGCGAGTTCGGGGCTCTCACCGGGGGCGGGTTCGGGGCTCTCCCCCGGGGGCGGGCCGCCCCCGGGGGCCCGTGGTGTCAGGCGGCGGGTGGCCCCGGGCGGCGGGCGCCGGCGAACTCGCCCGCCCAGCGCGGGACGTCGAGCACGTTGTCGACCCGGGCGACCAGGGTGCCCGTCCGCTCGGCGTGGATCATCGCGCCGTCGCCGACATGGATCCCGACGTGGTGCAGGGGGGCGTCGGGGCGGGAGAAGAACAGCAGGTCGCCCGGGGCGAGCGCGTCGCGCGGTACGGGCGCGCTGAGGTTGAACTGCGCGACGGTGTAGTGCCCGAGCTCGACGGTGCCGTGGCTGGCCCGGTACCAGCAGTAGAGCGACAGGCCGCTGCAGTCGAAGCCGACCGTCTTCTCGCCCATGCACTCGCCGTTCAGCCAGCCGTTCTCCTCGTCGCAGAAGCCGAGGCTCGCGCCCAGCCGGTCGCCGCCGCCCCAGGCGTACGGGACGCCGAGCTGGCTCGCGGCCACGTCGGCGACCCGTCGGCCCAGTGCGGCAGCCGGCAGCGACCGGGCCTGCTGGGGTGCGGAATCGGACGCCGCCTGGGCGGCCGGGCCGAGCGCGGGCACGAGGCCCGCTCCGAGTGCGAGGCCGAGCATGCGGCGCCGGCGGACTCCGCAGGCTTGGTCGCGGTCGGACGGTTGGGGCTCCATGGCGGTGCCTCCCGGTGCTGGAGGTGGGCGGGCACGCGGGGCGTGGTGCCGGGCGCTCGCACCAGGATTCCGCTCCGACGGGTCGGTCCGCCATCACCCGCAACGGTGAATCGCGGACGCACGGGCCGTAGGCGGAAGGGAGTTCGCCGGTAAGCGGCCTGACGGCCACTCAGCACGGAACGGCGGTGCGCGAGGTGGGGACGGGGGCTGTGCCGCTTCCCCGGATTCGGCGCGACCGGACCGGACCACGTCGGACCGGACTACGTCGGACCGGACCGCGTCGGACCGGCCCGGGCGGGGCCGGGCCGGTTCCGTCGGGCCGGTCAGGAGTCGGCGAGCAGGGCGTCCAGCTGCTGGTAGCCCTCGACCACGCCGTGCTCCATGCCGCTGGCCAGGATGGCGTCCCGGGCAGCCAGGCTGTCGACCACCGACAGCACGGTGACGCGGGTGCGGCCCTCCCCGGCGGGCTCGAAGGTGGCGGTCTCCAGCGAGACGCCGTCCGGAACGCCCTCGTAGGTGAAGGTCTGCACCAGTCGGTCGGCCGGCCGGACCTCGTGGAAGGAGCCGTAGAAGGCCGCGATCTCCTGGCCGTCGCGGTGCGCCGAGTAGCGGTAGTGCCCGCCCGTCCGCCCGTCCCAGGTGTCGATCTTCATGTCGAGGTCCTTCGGGCCGAGCCAGCGCACGACCAACTCGGGATCGATCCAGGCCCGGAACACCCGCTCCCGCGGCGCGTCGAACTCGCGGACGATCCGGATGGTGGGCAGCTGGGGGTCCGCCTCGATGCGGGTCTCGGGGCCGGTGGTGGAGGTCATGACGGGGCTCCTTCGCTCTGCTCGGGTCGGTGGTTCTCTTCGGTGTGGCCGGTGTCCGGGGCCGGTCCGGTGCGTTCCTCGTCGCCCAGGTCGGCGAGCAGGGCGTCCAGTCGGCCGAACCGCTCCTCCGCCTGGCGCCGGTACCGCTCGATCCAGCTCGTCATCAAGTCGAACACCTGCGGCTCCAGATGGCACGGCCGTCGCTGTCCGTCCCGGCTGCGGCTCACCAGTCCCGCCTCCTCCAGCACCTTCAGGTGCTTGGAGACGGCCTGCAGGGACATCGCGTAGGACTCGGCCAGTTCGCCGACGCTCGCATCCCGGATCGCCAGCCGGGCGACGATGTCCCGCCGGGTCGGATCCGCCAGCGCGACGAACGCCCGGGACAGCTGGTCGACGGCCACCGCTCACCTCTGTTCCTATTCAACCGATCGGTTGAGAAAAACGCTACGCCGCCCGCCGGCCATATTCAACCGATCGGTTGAGGAAATGTTCGGGGGAGTGAGGAGGCCGCCGGGAGGCGCCCGGCGTACGACCTCCGGGGTCGCTGGACGTGGTGGGCAAGGAGACGGTGACGGCGCGGCCGCCGCCAGCGGTGGCGCCGTTCAGGGTGAGGTAGCCGGCTTCGCCGCCCTCGTGGCTCCAGTAGCTGCCGCCGCAGGTCAGCGGGCGGCTGACCAGGCCGAGGCCGTAGCGTCCGCCGGGCCGGAACGCCTCGATCCGCTGGTCGACCGGGACGGTGTCCTGCATCTCGGCCGGGCGCGCCCGGGGCAGCAGCCTGCCGCCCAGCAGTCCCCGGAGGAAGTGGTTCACGTCCGCCGTGATGGAGACGTAGCCGCCGAGGTCGGGGGTGAGCTGCTCGGTGACGTCGGGGCGTTCGCCCGAGGGGAGCACCTGGTAGCTCGGCCGGCGACAGCGGCTACCGCCGGGTCCGCGCCGTCCTGGTCTACCTCCGCCGCCACGGCGGCGGCGCCCCGACCGCTGCCGGGTGACGCCGGTCGGCTGCTCCCGCGTCGACGGATCTTCGGGACGGCCGGGTGTTGACGGCGGGAAAGTGTGAGTGGTTGAGTACTCACATGCAGAAGGAACGACCCCGGCAGCTGTCCACCGCCGAGGAGCGTCGCGAGACGGTGCTGCGCACCGCGATCGGGGCGTTCGCCGCGCGGGGGTACTTCGGCACCACCACCACGGAGGTGGCGAAGGCCGCCGGCATCTCGCAGGCGTACGTGTACCGGCTCTTCCCGAGCAAGGAGGCCCTGTTCGTGGCGGTGGTGGAGCACTGCTTCGTGCGGGTCCGGGGGAGTCTGGAGCGCGGTGCGGCGGAGGCGAGGGGGAGTTCGCCGGAGGCGGTCCTGGAGTCCATGGGGGACGCCTACGCCAAGCTGATCACCGACAACGACCTGATGCTGGTCCAGCTGCACGCCCAGGCGGCGGCGGTCTCCGAGTCGGCCGTCCGGGAGGCGGTCCGGCAGGGGTACGCCCGGCTGGTCGAGTACGTGCGGGGCGCCTCGGGCGCGGCGGAGTCGCAGGTCCAGGGCTTCTTCGCCACCGGGATGCTCTGCCACCTGCTGGTCTCGATGGGCGCCGACGAGGTCGACGCACCGTGGACGCGGACCCTCGCGGCCGGCATCACCCACTACTGACCACCGCTGTCCAGCCCACCCACCCCGGCGGGGCGGGAGGTCCGCGCGTACGCGACGGGCCGAACGCCACCGCGTTTCTTTCGGGCGCGAGTGTGAGTGGTTAACCACTCATCATTTCAAGGTTGCGCCCACACCCCGACCCATCACCAGGGAGACCGCTCCATGTCCACCCAGACCATCGACACCACCGCCCCCGTCATCGTCCGGCTCGCCACCACCGTCGACGCCCCGGCCGCCCTCGTCTGGGCCCTGCACACCGACGTCGAGGCCTGGCCGCGGTGGAACCCCGACATCGAGCAGGCCCGCCTCGACGGCGGCCCGCTCACCGGCCCCGGCGCCTCCTTCGGCTGGCGCACCCACGGCCTGGACATCACCTCGACCGTTCGCGAACTCGTCCCCGGCCGCCGGATCGTCTGGGGCGGCCCGGCCAACGGCGTCGAGGGGGTCCACGTCTGGTCCTTCGAGCCCGCCGGCGACGGCCGGGTGACCGTCCGCACCGAGGAGTCCTGGAGCGGACCGGCCGTCGAGGCCATGCCGGAGGCGCTGGAACAGGCACTGCGGGAGTCCCTGGAGCGCTGGCTGGACCACCTCAGGGCCACCGCCGAGAGCGCGCACCTCGCGGCCACCGCCCGCTGAACCCGGCCGGCTGACCCGCGCCCGCTGAACCCGGTTCGCCGAGCCCCGCCCGCTGAACCCGCCCGTTGAACCCCGCCCCGGCCTTACCCCGAACCGTTCCCGGAAGGACCCCTCCCATGAGCGCCGACGCCACCCCCAAGCCCTACCTGACCGGCCACTACGCCCCCGTCGCCGACGAGCTCACCGCCACCGAACTGACCGTCGAGGGCCACCTTCCGCCCGAGCTGACCGGTCGGCTGATCCGCAACAGCCACAACCCCAAGCCCGGCATCACCCCCACCCACTGGATCAAGGGCAGCGGCATGGTGCACGGCATCCGGCTCCGCGACGGCCGCGCCGAGTGGTACCGCAACCGCTGGGTGAGGACGCCCGCCCTCGACGGCGCCCCGTACCTCACCGAGCACGGTCCCGACCTGACCGCCTCCACCGCCGGCACCCACGTCATCGAGCACGGCGGCCGCCTGCTCGCCCTCTGCGAGTCCGCCCTCCCCTTCGAGCTCACCGCCGAGTTGGAGACCGTCGGCGCCCACGACTGGAACGGCCGGCTCACCTCGGCGATGACCGCCCAGCCCAAGGAGGACCCGGCCACCGGCGAACTGCACTTCTTCGCCTCCTCGCCGTTCCCGCCGTACCTGGTCCACCACGTCTCCTCGCCCGACGGCACCGTGCTCACAGCCAGGAGGTGCCCGGCGCGAGCGCCGCGCTCAAGCACGACTTCGCGATCACCGAGTACCACGTGGTCTTCCTGGAGGGATCGGTCACCTTCGACCCGGCCGACCACTCGGGCATCCCGTACGGCTGGGACGACGGCCGGCCGGCCCGGCTCGGCGTCATGCCGCGCGGCGCGGGCCGGGCCGCCGAGGTCCGCTGGTTCCCGGTCGAGGCCGGCTTCGCGATGCACCTCGCCAACGCCTACGAGGACGCCGCCGGGCGGATCGTCGTCGAGGGCCCGTCGGTCGGCCGGGACGGCTGGCAACGCTCGTGGATCTGGTGGGTCGGCGCCCCCGACCGCGGCGCCGAGCCCAACTCCGGCTCGCGCAGCCGCCGTTGGATCGTGGACCAGGCGGCCGGGCGGGTCCGCGAGGAGCAGACCGACGACCTCACCGTGGAGTTCCCGACCATCAACGAGGCGTTCCTCGGCCGCGAGCACCGCTACCAGTACGCGCTGTCCTTCCCCGACGACCAGGGTGTCGGCAACCACGCCCTGGTCAAGTACGACCGCCGCACCGGCGAGCGCCGGCTGCGCCCGGTCGGCACCGGGCAGCTGCCCAGCGAGGCAGTGTTCGTCCCCGCCGACGACCGCCCGGACACCGACGAGGACGCCGGCTGGCTGCTCACCGTCGTCGGCGACCTGAACCTGAACGCCTCGAAGCTGCTCGTCCTCGACGCCTCCGACCTCACCCTCCCGCCGGTCGCCACCGTCCACCTCCCGCGCCGGGTGCCCGCCACGATCCACGGCTCCTGGATCCCCGACACCGCCCTCGCGTAACACCCCAGCGCCCGTACCGACGCCCCCAGTGACCCCCCACCGACCGTCCCCGGCGGGGCCTACGCGGTCGCGCAGTCCAGCACCCGGCCGTCGGCCGTACCGACGAGCAGGCGGCCGGGGCCGGTGGCGGTCAGGGCCGTCGGGATGACGGGGACACCGGCGACGGTCAGCCGGTGGCGCCAGCGCGGGGCGCCGGTGCGCAGGTCGAGGGCCAGGACGTCGCCGTTGCGGTAGCCGAGGTACGCGGTGTCCGGGTCGGTGTCGAGATCGGTGGCGACGTGGTCGGTCCGGAAGATCCAGCGGGGTGTCCCGTCGGTGCCCGAGCGGCGGACGACGAAGGAGCCACCGGGCCGCAGCCCGTGGCCGTGGTGGACGGTGCCGGCGTGCACCAGGTCGCCGTCGTCGGCCTCCGCACCGGGCCCGGGAAGGTGGGTCTCCCCGGGCTCCCAGGAGAGCGGGAACAGGGGCCGGACGCCCAGGCCCCCGGGTGGGCGCACCGAGAGCCGGCGCGGCTCCGAGCCCCGGCGGGCCGGTGGGGCCTCGGTGACGTAGTCCCGGCCGGCGTGCCGGATCCGCAGACGGTCCTGCGGGTCGACGTCGTCCACGGGCCGGTGCCCGATCAGCAGGCCGTCGGGGAGGGCGGTGCACCCGGGCCGCTCGGGGTCGTCCTCGTCCTGGGCGAGGGTGGCCAGGACCGCGCCGTCCGGCAGTTCCTCGACGGCGAGGACGTGCCGCCGGGGCTCCCAGTCCGGGCTCAGGGCGGACAGCGCCCGGTGGGCGTCGTCGCTTCCGTCGGGGCGCGGGGCCGGGACCCGGGGGCCGGCCAGGTCGGCGGCGGTGAGCGAACGGGGTGCGACGGCGCGCCAGTCGGGCCGCCGCACCACGGCGACGTGGCCCTCGACGTGCGCCTTCCGGTCCTTGCGGTCGTCGGGCGGGGCCATCAGCACGCGCAGGGTCCGGTCGTCGAGCCAGCTCAGCCCGAGGACCTCGCGGCCGAAGTGGTCCTCGATGAGCGAGGTGGTCGCCCCCGTCTCCCAGTCGAGCAGGAGCAGCTCGCCCTCGAAGAGGTAGCCGCCGTCGTACCTGCCGGTGCCGACGGCCACCAGGGGCGCACCGGGGTGGAAGGCCAGCGCGCGCACCGGGAAACGCGTCCGGAGCACGGCCCGGCAGCCGAGGTCCCCCGTGCCGTACACGCCCACCGTCGCCGTCCCGGCGAACCCGCGTTCGCCGGCGATGGCGAGTAGACCGCGCCCCTCGTCCGGCACGGCGAGGACGGGCCGGCCGGCCTCGGCGAACGGGCGGTCGCCGAGGACGTGGCGGACGCGGAGCGGGGAGGTCATACCGGCATCCTCCCAGCTGACGGCGTCGGGCCGGCGGCGAGGGTGCCGGTACGGACGACCCCGACGGCCGGACGGGCCTCACGAACCGCCGAGCGGGCCCCGGGTCTCCTGGCCTGCGGGGCCCGGCACCAGGGGCGCGACGACGTTCCGGGCCGGGCCGGTGGTGTCGTCGTAGTCGTAGTCGCCGTCGTCCGAGTTCACCGAGGCGGTGATCGAGCCCGTCGCCCAGGAGACCAGGCCGAGGATCAGGAAGAGCACGAGCAGACCGCGCCCGGCGCCGCTCAGGACCAGCGGGCGGGTGGCCGACACCGGGCCGCCCGGCTCGCTCCCCGGCTCGTCGCCGAACAGCCGCTTGGGGTAGGCGGACGAGAGCATCAGCAGGTAGGCGGTGTAGCGCAGCCGGTAGCGCAGGATCGCGGTCGTCGCCTCGTACAGTGGCCGCGGCATCCGGCCCAGGACCAGCACCACCAGCCAGAGGACGAACGACACGAGCCACCACCCCGCGTACGCCAGGCCCTGCACGATCGAGGCCGGGATGACCAGGAAGACGCGGAACAGCACGGCCAGCCGGTTCAGTTCGCCCGGCCGCAGCCCCACCCGCACCGGGTGGTCGGGCACCTCGAAGCGGAACGGCGGGTAGCGGTCCACGGTGAGCATCAGGTACGCGGTGACGCGGGTCTCGTACGGGACGAACGCGGTGAGGTAGTCCGCCGCGAAGCCGGGCAGCCGGCCGAGCACCAGCGCGCCGAACCAGCCGATGACGGTGACGAGGAACGCCACCACCGACAGCACCCACACCACCACGAACTGGGGGATCAGCAGCAGCGCGCGCAGCAGCACCGTCCAGCGGTTCTGCGGGCCGGGCGCCGGCATGTCCAGTACCGGGAGCCACTCACCACTGACTGGGGCGGGGGGCGTCTGCCACATCCGGGCCTCCACGGTCTCGGGACGACGGGACCCGGCGGTCGGGCGAGGCCGGGTGCCCTCCGAAGATCGCAGCCCCCCGCCGGCGCCGCGCGGCGCGCTGCGCCGGACGGGGTAGTCGGCCGACCCGGCGCGGCCGGGGCGCCCACGGCCCGGGGGGTGCGTCCCCGCCGTACGCGCGGCGTGGTCAGGCGATCTTCGCGCAGAGCGGTTCGGCGGAGCCGTGCTTGATGGTCAGCGTCCGGTAGCCGGTGGCACCGATGTCGATGGTGTAGACGCCGTCGACGGTGTAGAGGTCGCGCGGCAGGTTGCCGGCGCCCGGGCCGACGCCGAGCAGGACCGGGCCGTGGGCGTACCAGGTCTGGGAGCCGTCCGGCCGGTAGTCGACGACGGACCGGCCGCCGGCGTCCGCG
Organism: Kitasatospora sp. NPDC001547; assembly: GCF_042894165.1. Classification (NCBI taxonomy): domain Bacteria; kingdom Bacillati; phylum Actinomycetota; class Actinomycetes; order Kitasatosporales; family Streptomycetaceae; genus Kitasatospora; species Kitasatospora sp. NPDC001547. The sequence goes on from NZ_JBIAVL010000008.1 coordinate 270,613, forward strand.
TCGTACCAGGCGCCGGTGGTGGTGTTGGTGATCCGCAGGACGAGGGCGCCGCGGAAGGCGGCGCGTCGCACGGTGGTGCCGTCGGGGGCGTACTCCAGGACCCGCCGCTCCACCTCGTCCACCACGGCCGCCATGTGCACGGGGAAGTCGCAGCGGGAGCCGGCCGGGAGGTCGTACGTCGGCGTGGGCGACGGCTCCCAGCCGTCCTGCCCGTTGCCGGCTCCGGACGCCCCGGCCGCTCCGGACGCCCCAGATGCTCCGGACGCCCCGGTCGCTCCGGACGCGGCGCCCGCCGGGGCGGCCGCCAGGCCGGTCAGGGCGAGCACGAGGACGGCGGCCAGCGCGGTGGACGCGGCGGAGAACAGGATTCGTCGCATGATCGGTCCTTCTGGTGAGGTGTCGGGCGGCGTGCGGAGGCCCAGCGTGGCAGGCACCCCTGACCGGATTCTCACCACGCGCCCCGGCCCTCGCCGCCCGGGAACCCGGCGCGGCCCCGCGGACGCGCGTTCGAGGACAGGCCCGGGCCCTGGCTAGGGTGGCCCGCCATGGAGTTCCGACTGCTCGGGTCGTTCGAGGCCGACCACGAGGGTGAGTCCGTCCTCGGCGGCAGCCGCCGCCAGGAGCGGTGCCTGCTGGCCGTCCTGCTGCTGGAGGACGGCCGGGTCGTCACCACCGACCGGCTGATCGACCTGCTGTGGAACGGCAACCCGCCCGGCTCGGCCCGCGGCACCGTCCACACCTACGTCGGACGGCTGCGGGCCCGACTGCGCCCGTACGCGGTGGTGATCGAGACCCGGCACCGTGGGTACGCCCTGGTGCCCGGCCAACACGCCGTGGACGTACGGGAGTTCCTCGAACTGACCGCCCGGGCGGCCGCCACCGGAGACCCCGGCGAACGGCTGCGCTGCCACGACCGGGCGCTCGCGCTCTGGCGCGGGCCGCTGCTCGCGGACGTCGTGGACGACGAACTGCGCGGACGGCTGGGCCGTCGACTGGCCGAGCTGCGGCTGTCCGCCCTGGAGCAGCGGGCCGAGATCCTGCTGGCCATGGGCCGGCACGAGCAGGTGCTCGCCGATCTGACCGCGCCCTGGGCCGGGGCACCCGCCGTCGACGGCTCCACGCTGACCGGCTCTCCCGTCGACGGCTCCCTGCCGACCGGCTCTCCCGCCGACGACCTCCTCTCCCGCGAGCGCCTCGTCCTCGCCCTGATGACCGCCCTCTACCGGGCCGGCCGGCAGGTCGAGGCGCTCGCCCTCTACCGCCGGACCCGGCGCGTGCTGGTCGACGGCCTCGGCGTCGAGCCCGGCGCCGAACTCGCCGCCCTGCACGACCGGATCCTGCGGGCCGACCCCGGGCTGGACCGCCCTCCGGCGCCGCTGTACGCGGTGCGGGTCGGCGACCAGTGGCTGCCGTGGAGCGCGGGCGGCCACCCGGCGCTGGAGTTCTGCAACACCTACGCCGGCTGGGGCGCCGCGCCGGCCGCCGGGTCGGACTGGCTGCGCGGCTACCCGGCGCTCGCGGTCTGGGCCGGCCACCACGACCTCGCCGACGAACCGGTCGTCCAGGCGCTGCTCCGCCGGGCGGCCGAACGGCCCGAGGAGGCCGCCGCGGTGCTCGCCGACGCCCGTGCGTTCCGCTCGGCCCTCTACGGCTGCCTGACCGACCCGCAGGACGGCGCCGCCTTCGGCGCGGTGGCGGCGGTGGTGCAGGAGGCCGGCCGGTCCGCGGTCTTCACCCGCAGCGGGGACGGCCTGGCGCACTGGCGGCTGCCACCGACGGCCGGCCTGCGGCTGCCGCTGTACGCCGCCGCCCGCGCGGCCGGTGAACTGCTCGCCGACCCGCGCCGGTTCACCATCCGGCGCTGCCCCAGCAGCGGCTGCGGCTGGCTCTTTCTGGACGCGAGCGGCCGGCGGCGCTGGTGCAGCCTGGCGACCTGCGGGACGGGGCCGGACTCCTGAGCCGTGCGCGCCGTCCTGCTGCCGCGCTCCGCCTTCCCCGATGTATTGACGAACACATGGCACTGACGGACCATCAAGCTGGCGCGCGCCGCAACTCCTCCACCGTTCCGCCCCCACGGACCACCACAGGAGGACAGTCATGCGACTGCCCCGCCGAGGGAAGCCCGCCGCAGCCACCGCCGTGCTGCTGGCTCTCGCCCTCGCCACCCCGCTCACCGCCCAGGCCGCCTCCGCCGACCGACCGCCGGCACCCTCGTCCGCCACCGCCGACACCACCATCGGCACCGCTTCCGACTCCGCACGGCAGTACCGGCTCGACGGCCCCCGCACCGTCGCCGAGCGCACCGCCGTCGCCGCCACCGGCGCGTCCGTCGACGCCGTGCTGCCCGACGCGGTGGTGGTCACCGCGACCCCCGCCGAGGCCGCGCGACTGCGCGTGCTGGGCTGGTCGCCGGTCGCCCTGCCCGGCCCCCGCTACGGCGCCGAGGCCGGCGACGAGGGCCTGGTCGGGTCGCTGTACGACTTCCCGCAGGCCGACTCCGGGTACCACAACTTCGCCGAGGCCACCGCCGACATCGACGCGGTGGTCGCCGCGCACCCGGACATCATGAGCAAGCGCGTCATCGGCACCTCGTACGAGGGGCGGCCGATCACCGCGGTGAAGATCAGCGACAACGTCGGCGCCGACGAGGACGAGCCCGAGGTGCTGTTCACCGCCCACCAGCACGCCCGCGAGCACCTCACCGTCGAGATGTCGCTCTACCTGCTGCACGAGTTCGGTGACAAGTACGCCACCGACAGCCGGATCGCCAACGCCGTCGACAGCCGCGAGATCTGGGTGGTCCCCGACCTCAACCCGGACGGCGGCGAGTACGACATCGCGACCGGCCGCTACCGCAGCTGGCGCAAGGACCGCCAGCCGAACACCGGCAGCAACAGCGTCGGCACCGACCTCAACCGCAACTGGAACTACAAGTGGGGCTGCTGCGGCGGCTCCTCCGGCTCCACCTCCAGCGAGACCTACCGGGGCAGCGCGCCGGAGTCCGCCAAGGAGACCAAGGTGGTCGCGGACTTCGTCCGCAGCCGGATCGTCGGCGGCAAGCAGCAGATCACCGCCGCCATCGACTTCCACACCTACAGCGAACTGGTGCTCTGGCCGTTCGGCTGGACCACCGCCGACACCGCCACCGGCATGAGCGCCGACGAGTACAACACCTTCGCCGCCCTCGGCCGCGGCATGGCCGCCACCAACGGCTACACGCCCGAGCAGTCGAGCGACCTCTACATCACCGACGGGGCGATCGACGACTGGCTGTGGGGCGCCCAGCGGATCTTCGCCTACACCTTCGAGATGTACCCCGGCCCGAGCGGCAGCGGCGGCTTCTACCCGCCCGACGAGGTGATCGGCCGCGAGACCAGCCGCAACCGCGAGGCGGTCCTGAAGCTGGTGGAGACGGCCGACTGCGTCTACCGCGCGATCGGCAAGCAGCAGCAGTACTGCGGCATCTCGGCCTGACCGGGCGTCCTCGGTCCGGGCCGCGCCACGTGCCCCGCGCGGTGCGACCCGGCGAGGACGGCGGCCGCTGCGTGAGAAGTCGGCCCGGCCGACTTCTCACGCGCCGGCCCTCCCGAGTGCCGGGCGTCAGAGGCCGGGTGTCAGAACATCGGCGGGTGGTCCGGCGTCGGGCCGCCCGCTGCGCCGTGCCCCGCCGCAGGGGGAGCCGGGGCCGGAACCGGGCCGGTTGCCCGTCGTCAGCACCCCCCGCCCAGCCGGAGGCCCGTCCGCACCCGCTTCCATCGGGGAATCCCGCCCGATCCGGTGCAACGCCCGGCCCGCCCGGGAGGTCGGATGTGTAGGGTGACGAACGCCTGGAGGAAACCGTTCGTTCGGTTTTCCGGCGGTGAAGGCGGACCGGTCGGAGACGGAACCGCCGGGACGGTCGAGGCGATTGCTCGCCAAGGGGGCGATGGGCCCTGACGGGTTGTGGGATCGCGGAGTGGTCGGCGGGATTCCTCGACATCGTCTTGTCGGTCGCGGGTGGGGCGCAGCTAAGATACGGGGTGTTTGGTTTTGTTTTCCGGGAGCTCAGGGCGGGTGGTTTTCGGTGGTACGGCAGGAGCGGGCGCTCCGGACACGTCGACTGATCCTGGAGGCGGCAGCCTCGGTCTTCGACGAGTTCGGGTACGAGGGCGCGACCATCGGCGAGGTGGTCTCCCGGGCCGGTGTGACGCGGGGTGCGGTGTATTTCCATTTCGCCTCGAAGCGCGATCTGGCGCAGGGCGTGGTGGAGGAGCAGTTCGTCCAGGACGGAGTTCCCGAACGGAGCTGCAAGCTCCAGGAGTTCGTGGACACCGGGATGGTGGTGGCGTACCTGATGCCGCGTGACCCGCTGCTCAGCGCGGGCGCCCGGCTCTCGCTCGGCCAGGACTTCTTCGACGATCTCGGCGGCGGCGCGATCCCCGGCTGGATCAACCGGTTCGAGGCGCTGCTGGTCGCGGCCGGCGAGCGCGGCGAGCTGCTCCCGCACGTCGTGCCGGAGGACACCGCGTGGCTGCTCGTCGCCGCGTGGACCGGGGTGCAGATCCAGTCCCAGAAGCTCTGCGGCCGGGCGGACCTGGAGTCGCGGGTGTCCGGGCTCTACCAGCACCTGATGCCGAGCATCGCGGTGCCGGGCGTGCTCGGTTCGCTGCGGATGGGGCCGACCCGGGGGGCGGAGGTGGTGGCCGAGGCCGCGGCGGCGCGGGCGACCGCGGAGGGCGGCGGCGTGGACGGTGGAGCGGGCGGTCCCGCGCGCGCCGAGGCGCAGGCGGAGGTCGGGGTGGGCTGACGGAGGGTTACCGGCCCTCCCCGTCAGGGGAATCCGGGCGGGTGAGGGCTGACGGGCGGCGACGGGACCACGGCGGTCCGGCGCCGCCTTTGGTTTGCGCGGAACCGGTCACGGAGGGTAGTGGAAGTCGTGTCCTGGTGACCAGCTGTGTCATCGTCAGAAACAAACAGCACGTTCGGTTTTGTATTGACAAACCGCGCGTCCTGTTTTTGACTGGGTGCCAGTTGACCCAGGGTGTCGGCCCGGGTGCCGGCCGCGGCGAACGGACTGCGGCGTTCCGTGTGATTGGGGTGGTCATCGTGGAGATTCGGGTGCTCGGGGCGCTGGACGTCCGGGTGTGCGGGGTCTCGGTGGTGCCGTCGGCGCCGAAGCCGCGGCAGGTGCTGGGACTCCTGGCGCTGAGGGCGGACCAGGTGGTGTCGGCCGGGATGCTGGCCGACGAGCTGTGGTCCGGCCGTCCGCCGCGCAGCGCACGCACCACCGTGCAGACGTACGTGCTCCAGGTGCGCGAGCTGATCGACCGGGCGCTGGTCGCGGCCGGTGCGGCGCGGGGGGTGTCCGGCGCCAAGGACGTCCTGATGACCTCGCCGGGCGGCTACACGCTCAACAGCGGCGGCGGACCGACGGACCTGCGGGAGTTCGAGCGGCTGGCCGGAACGGGCTACCGGGCGATGGACGGCGAGGACTATCCGGAGGCCGCCCGGCTGCTCGGCGAGGCGCTCGCGCTGTGGCGCGGGCCGGCCTTCGCGGACGTCCCGGTCGGCGGCCAACTGGCCGTCGAGGCAAGGCGGTTGGAGGAGACCCGGCTCTGCGCGCTGGACCAGCGGATCGAGGCCGACCTGCGGCTGGGGCGGCACCGGGTGCTGCTCGCCGAACTCACCGTGCTCGTGGATCGCTACCGCACCCACGAGAGCCTGCACGGCCAGTACATGGTGGCCCTGCACCGCTCCGGCCGCCGGGGCGAGGCGCTGCAGGCCTACCAGCGCCTGCGGAACACCCTGGTGGGGGAGTTGGGCATGGAGCCCTCGGTCGCGCTGCGCCGGCTCCAGCGCTCCATCCTGCTCGCCGGGCCGGAGCGCGCGGAGCGCGAACCCGCCGGGCTGGCCGCCGGATCGGCGGCGGCCAGGCTCAGCCGGGCGGGCTGAACCGGCCGGTCGTCCGGGTCGGCGCCGCGTCGGCGGAACCGGACCCGGACGGCGGTCGGAGGCCGCGGCGCCCGTCGTGGGGCGGTCGCGGACCGGTCGGAACCTGCTTGTCGTCGTGAGGGGTGGTGGGACGGGTGGTTCAGGAGAGGTCGGAACGGACACGCGGGCGGCTGGTGGTGGCGGGGGCGGCGCTGTTCGACCGTCGCGGCTACGCCGGGGCCACGCTCGGCGAGATCGCCGCGGCCGCCGGGGTGACGAAGGGGGCGCTGTACTTCCACTTCGCCTCCAAGGAGGATCTGGCCGGGGCGGTGTCCGGCCAGGCCGAGGGCGCACTGCGGTCGGCCTGCGCGGAGCTGCGGGCCGCCTCCTCCCCGCTCCAGGGGCTGATCGACGCCGGGTACTGGCTGGTCGACGCGCTCGGGACGGACCCGGTGATCCGGGCGGCCTTCCGCCTCGGCCGCGAGGACGCCGGCTGGCAGGCGCCGGGTACGGCCAGGGCGGTCGCGGCCGGGCTCGCCGTGGCTGGGTCCGCCGCGCTCGATCCCGAGCACCGGGCCCTGGCCGAGCTGCGGGGCTTCCACGGCGTCTGGGCCGGGGAGGTGCGCGCCCTGCTGGTCGGCGCCCGGCGCGCGGGCGAGCTGCGCGACCGCTCGGACGGCCTCGGCCCGGAGACCCTGGTGATGACCGCCGCCTGCGGGCTGGAGGTGGTGTTCGCCGACGGCTGCCCCACCGAGGAACGCGCCCGCCGGGTCGGCGCCCTTTGGGAGTGGCTGCTGCCCTGCCTGGTGCCCCCGGGCACGGCCGCCGGGTACCGCACCCGGCCCCCGGCCGCGCAGGCGGCGTGAGACCGGAGCGGTGCCGGTGAGCTGCCCGCCCGTGCGGGACGGTCGGCGGGATCACGTGCTCGGGCGCTACGGTCCGTTGTCAACGTGGCACTGTCAGTGGGTCCGTCGAGGGCTCGATGACGGAGCGGGAGAGCCGGAGCCCCGGTGCGCCACCGGCCGCACCGGGGGCTCGCCGGGCTCATGGGGCCCATCGAAATCCGTCCGGCCATCCCCGGGCGGCGATGCGGTAGGGTTGCCGGAGCCGATTGTGACCGCGACTCAGGGAGGTGAGACCCATTACCGGAATGTCCGAGCGGGTGCTCCCGGAGCGCGGCCGCGTGGGCGCCTCACGCGCATAGCGCGGACGGCGCGCCGACGCGGTGCCGGCCCTGGCGGGAGCCCTGACGGAGTCATCAGCTTCCCGTCTTTTCCCCAAGGGGTTCTCTTGTCGGTCTTCTCCTCCGTTTCCCTCCGTTCCTCGGTGGTCTCCCGGCTGCGCGCCGCCGGGTGCGTCTTCGCCGAGGACGAGGCGCGGATCCTGCTCTCCGCCGCCGCCACGCCCGCCGACCTGGCCGTGATGGTCCGCTCCCGCGCCGACGGCCGGCCGCTCGAACACGTCGTCGGCTGGGCCGAGTTCGCCGGGCTGCGGATCGCCGTCGACCCGGGCGTCTTCGTCCCGCGCCGCCGCAGCGAGTTCCTGGCCGCCACCGCCACCGCGCTGACCGCCCCGGGCGCGGTGGTGCTCGACCTGTGCTGCGGCAGCGGCGCGCTGGGCGCGGCGGTGGCCGCCGCGGCCGCGCACCCGGTCGAGCTCTACGCGGCCGACATCGATCCCGGCGCCGTCCGCTGCGCCCGCCGCAACCTGGCCGGCGCCGCGGCGGGGGTCTTCGAGGGCGACCTGTTCACCGCCGTGCCCGCGGAGCTGCGCGGCCGGGTGGACGTGCTGATCGCCAACGTCCCGTACGTGCCGACCGACGACCTCGGCCTGCTGCCGCCGGAGGCGCGGCTGCACGAGGCCCGGCCCGCCCTGGACGGCGGATCGGACGGGCTGGACGTGCTGCGGCGGGTGGTCGCCGAGGCACCGGAGTGGCTGGCACCCGGCGGGGCGCTGCTGTTCGAGACCAGCGAACGGCAGGCGCCGACGGCCCTCGCGGTGACCCGGGAGGCCGGGCTGGCGGCGGTGGAGAGCTGGCACGAGGACCTGGACGCCACCGTCGTCACGGCGACGCTGGGCTGAACCGCCCCGCTGCCGACGGGAGTTCGCCTCCGGAGCGGAGGCGGAGGCGGAGGCCCGGCCGCCGGTCCCGGAACCGGCGGCCGGGCCGACGGGCCGGGGCGTGAAGGCGGCCGGGCCGTTGCGCCCCGGCCGGCCCGGTTCGGTCCGACGATCAGATGTGGGTGCCGTACACGTGGTCGACCGGGATGGTGAGGAGCACCCGGCGGTCGGAGACCATCACCTCGCGGTACTCCGCCCAGTCCGGGTGCTCGCCGGCGGCGCGGCGGTAGTAGTCCACCAGCGCCTCGACCTCCGGCCCGTCGGGGTCGGTGCCCGGCCCGGTCAGGGCGGCCACGCCCTCGGCGGTGGCCCAGGAGCGGCCGTCCGGCCCGGTCACCTCCAGGCTGGCCCGCGGGTCCCGGCGCAGGTTGGCGGTCTTGGCCAGCCCGTCCCGGGTGGAGATCAGGATGGCGTTCGCCGCGCGGTCGTAGAACGGCATGACGGGGGAGAGCTGCGGCCGGCCGTCCGCCTTGATGGTGGCGAGGATGCCGAGCCGGCTCTGTTCGAGCAGCGCGTACGGGTCGAAAGGAGTGGCGGTCATGGCAGCATCATCGGCCCTCACACCGGTGTGAGGGCAAGGTCCGGCCCGCGTGTTGGGCGAGGGAGGCCCCGCATGACGGCACGGCCGGGCGCGCCGGTGCGGGAGCGTCGGGAAACCACCGCTGCCGTTCATGAACCTCGCCCACGCGGAGTTCATTGCGGGCCTGACCGACCGGGCGGGCGGCGTCTACGGGGACGGCGCGCACCCGTGATCCCGGACGGCCGGGGCGGTGGCCGAAGGGCGACGACCAGGGCCGGGGCCGGGGCCGAGGCCGGGGGAGCGGGGACCACGGCCGGAGTCGACCGGCGGCGGCCCCGCCCCGCTGCTCAGGCCGTCAGCTTCCGGACGGCCCGGGCCAGCGCCTCCGCCGTCCGCCGGACGTCCCCCCCGGTGGTGCGCCAGTTGCTGAACGCCGCGCGCAGGGCGGGCCGCCCCGCGTAGCGGGTGGGGGTGAGGAAGGCCTCGTCGGCCAGCTCGGCGGCGAGCGCGGCCAGCCGCTCCGGCGTCGGGTCCGCGGTCAGCGAGAAGCAGACCACGTTCAGCCGCACCGGGGCGAGCAGCTCCAGGCCGTCGATCCGGGCGACGTGCCCGCCGAGCGTCCGGGCGCCGGAGACGCAGCGCTCCACGATCTCCCGGTGCCCGGCGCGGCCGTACGCCCGCAGGGTGAACCAGGCCGCGAGGGCGCGCAGCCGGTGGGAGTTCTCCGGCGTGAGGTGGACCAGGTCGGGGTGCTCGCTCAGCGGGCCGAGGTAGGCGGCGGCGTTCTGGAAGACCCGGGCCTGGAGGTCCGGTCGGCGGGTGAACTGCACGGCGCTGTCGTACGGCACGTTGAGCCACTTGTGCAGGTCGACGCAGACCGAGTCGGCGAGGTCCAGGCCCGCCACCAGCCGTTCGTGCTCCGGCGACAGCGCGGCGAAGGCGCCGAACGCGGCGTCCACGTGCAGCCAGAACCCGTACCGCTCGCGCAGCGCGGCGATCGCGCGCAGGTCGTCGAAGTCGACGGTGTTGACCGTCCCGGCGTTGGCCACCACCACGCACGGCCCGGCCGCCTCGGCCAGCGCCCGCTCCAGCGCGGCCACGTCCACCGCCTCCCGGCCCGGCAGGACGGGCACCGTCCGCAGCGCCGTACGGCCCAGGCCCAGCACCGACAGCGCCTTGGCGATGCTGGAGTGCGCACTGCCCGACAGCACCCGGACCCGCCCCAGCGCGCCGACCCCGTCCTCGGCGACGTCCACGCCGAGTCGCTCGCCCAGCCACTCGCGGGCGACCGCCAGCCCCACCGTGTTGGACATCGTGGCGCCGCTCACGAAGGTGCCGTGGTGCGCCGCCGAGAGCCCGAACAGCTCCCGCAGCCAGCCGACCGTCTCCCGCTCCAGCTGCTGACCGGCCGGGTCCAGGGCGGAGTTGGAGTTCTGGTCCACGACCGAGGTCAGCCAGTCGCCCGCGAGCGCCGCCGGTGTCGCCCCGCCGGTCACGAACCCGAAGTAGCGCGGCCCGGCGCTGGCCGACAGTCGCGGCTCCCAGCGCTCGGTGAACTCCGCCAGGGCGGCCGGTATCCCGCCGCCCTCCTCGGGGAGCGGTGCGGGGACGGGTGGCACCAGGGCCGATGGCCCGGGCATGGGGGGTACGGGGGCAGCTGGTTCGGCCGCGTCGGCGGCGGGCCGATGGACCACCGGCCGCTCGTCGAGGCCCGCCAGGAAGGCGAGCGCCCGCTGCCGGGTCTCCTCCAGCAGCTCGGGCAACCGGCCGAGATCGGCGGCGAGTTGGGGGTGCATGGCGCTTCTCCGGTGATCGACTGGGCGGTGGGCCCGAGGCTATCCGCCGGGCCGGCCGGAGTCCCGGTCCAATCCGGATCGGGTGGCCTGAAACGCTCGGCGAGGTGGGGGGAATTCTCGCCGTTCGGCTCAAAACCACTCCGGCGGTGCATTTTCAGCCGCTCCCTTGACCTCTCCGGAGGTGGCGAACGATGATCACCGTGCACCACGAACGAGCGAATGTTCCATTGTCGGTCGGGTTTTCGATCCGAAACCTCAGGGAGGTGCAGGGCTCATGCGTTCCACCACCGCTCCCGGGACGGCGCCCGTGGCGCCGGGGCGCATTCCACTGCTCGGCCACCTGCCGCGACTGGCCGTCCAGCGGGTGGGGTTCCTGCAGTCCATCCGCGCGCAGGGCGACATCGTCAGGATATTCCTCGGGAATCGCCCGGTGTACGTCCTGAACTCTCCGGAGGCCGTCCACGAGGTTCTCCTGACACAGAGCAGGAAGTTCGGCAAAGGACTGCTGTTCGACGTCGCCCGGCCTTTCATCGGGAACGGCATCATCACCTCCGAGCGGGATTTCCACCTCCGCCAACGGCGCGTGCTGCAACCCGCCTTCCACCGGGACACCATCGCCGGGTGCGTCGGCACGATGACCGACATCGCCGAGGAGCAGGTGTCGGCCTGGCGCCCCGGCGAGGTGGTCCCGATGGACCTGGTGCTGCGCCGGATGATGACCGTCATGCTCGTGGCGACCCTGTTCAGCACCGAACGCCCGGACGGTGCCGCGGCCGTCGCCGAACTGGGGGAACGCGTCGCCGAGCAGCTGACCACGGTGATGCGCGGCGTCTTCGTGGGCACCGTGCTGCCCGCGCCGATCGCGTCCTCGCCCCTGTTGGGGCACCGCAGGTACCTGGCCGCGGCCGCGGCGCTGCGCGAACTCGCGGACACCGCCGTCCGGCAGGCCCGGCAGGCCGAGCAGGCCGAGCAGGCCGAACAGGCGGGGTCGGAGGGGCCGGAGCGGCGGGGCGGTGCGGGCCACGGCGACCTGCTGTCGATCATGTTCGCCGGCACCCCGGGCAACCCGCGGGGGATGAGCGACGTGGAGGCCCGCGACGAGCTGCTCTCGCTGCTCATGGCCGGCGCCGAGACCACGTCCACCACCCTCGCCTGGGCGCTCCACGAGATCGGCCGGCGCCCGGAACTCACCGAACGGATCAAGGCCGAGTGCGACGCGCTGCCCGTCGGCGCCCTGCCCGCCGCGGCGACGCTTCCGTTCACCGAACGCTTCCTCCGGGAGGTGCTCCGGCTGCACCAGCCCAGCTGGCTGCTCATGCGGCGCGCCCTGGAACCGGTGCGGGTCCGCGGCGTCGACCTGCCGCGCGGAGCCGAACTGATCTACAGCGCCCTGACGATGCACCGGGACCCGGCCCACTACCCGGACCCGCTGCGGTTCGATCCGGACCGGTGGCTCGACCGCACCGAGAAGGACCTGCCACCGGGCGCCTACGTCCCGTTCGCCCTGGGCAACCGGAAGTGCATCGGGGACCACTTCGCGATGACCGAGATGCTGGTCGTCCTCCGTTCGATCGTCTCGCGGTGGCGGCCGCGGCCGGTCGCGGGGCACCGGGTCCGGCCGGTGGTCCACGCGCTGATCCGGCCCAACGCGCTGCCCATGCGCGTCTCACCCTGGCCGGCCGACTGAACCGGCCCCGTTCCCCGGAGGTGCGCCACCCCATGACATCGACGGCAGAGCCCCTCTCCCAGGACGCGGAGGCACCGGCCCTCGACACCGTGCCCTTCCCGCGCCGGATCAGCCCGGACTTCCGGGCCGCCCACGACCGCCACCTCGCCTGGCCCGAGTCCTTCGGCTTCCTGGCCACGGAAGCCGAGCGGGCCCACCACCTCAAGGGCCAGTTCCCGCTGATCGCGGCCATGTTCTACCCGAACGCGACCGGGAGCGAACTGGACATCGGCGTCGACCAGCAGAGCTGGTACTTCCTGTTCGACGACGCGCTCGACGAACAGTGGGGCGGGGAGCCGGAGCGGGTCCGCAACCTCGTCGGGCTGGTCAAGGAGGGCGTCACCGGCGAGGCGTCGCCGCTGCCGCTGGCCGCCGCCTTCGCCGACATGCGGCGGCGCAGCTGCCAGGACATGCCCGGGGACTGGATCCAGCGATCGGCGGCCCACTGGTCGTCCTACCTGGACCACCACGTCCACGAGGCGCGCAGCCGGCGGTCCGGCACGCCCCTGACGCTGAGTGCCTACCTGAGGGTCCGGCGGCACACCATCGGGGTGGCGCCGGTCGTCGACCTCGCCGAGCGGCTGTCCTCGTGCGTCCTGCCGGACCACCTGTACGCGCTGCCGCACCTGTCGGTCATGCGCGAGATGACGAAGACCTTCATCATCTGCGACAACGACATCGTCTCCCTGGCGAAGGACGCGGCCCAGGGGGAGCAGAACAACCTGGTGCTCTGCCTGGAACGGGAACACGGGCTCTCCCGCCCCGAGGCCGTCGCCGGGGCCGCGCGCCGCCGCGGCGAGGCCCTGGAGCTGTTCACCGGCGCCCACCGGGCCCTGCTCGGCTCCACGGCGACGGGCCACCTGGACCCGGCCGAGCGCGACCTGCTGCGGCGCTACTGCACGGAGGCGCTGCAGACCACCATCCGCGGCGCCTTCGACTGGCACCACGCCTCCACCCGGTACCACGGGTAGAGCGCCGCCGTCCGTACCGCGACCGCGTTCCCGGGTCCGTACCGCGACCGCGTTCCCGCATCCATACCACGACCGCGTTCCCGGGCCCGCACCATGACCGCGTTCCCGGGACCGATCCAGCTGAGGAGCCCGCACCATGCCCGAACACCGCTCGGCGTCCTTCGTCGCCTCCGAACGGGACCGCGGCTGCCCGTTCGACCCGTCGCCGGACCTCCGCCGGATGCGCGAGGAGGACGGCCTGCCGCGGCTGCGGGTCTCCCACCCGGTGCACGGCGGGATCGAGGCCGTCGTCCTCACCAGGTACGCCGACGTCCGGGCCGCCTTCGCGGACGACCGCCTGGTGACGGGAAACGGCATCGACCCCTCGCTGCCGCGCACCCTGTTCAACCACCCCGGCTTCCTGCCCGCCTACAGCGGCCCGGAGCACACCCGGCTGCGCCGGATGCTCACCGGCAGCTTCACCGTCCGTCAGGTCGAACGGCTGCGCCCCGCGATCGAGACGATCGTCGCCGACCACCTCGACGCCATGGCGGAGCGGGGCCCGGTGGTCGACCTGGTCCAGGCGTTCGCCCTGCCCATCCCCTCGCTGGCGATCTGCGAACTGCTCGACGTCCCGTACGGCACCAGGGCGATGTTCCAGCGCTGCTCCCAGGTGATCATGGACGGCACCGCCGACGCCGATCAACTCGTCGCCGCCTCAGCCGAGTTGAACACCGCCATGGCGGACATCGTCGCCCGCAACCGGGCCACCCCCGGCGAGGGCGTCCTGGGCGCGGTGGTGCGGCAGCACGGCGCGGAGCTCACCGACGACGAACTCATCGGCTTCGGCGCCACCCTGCTGGTCGGCGGGCACGAGACCACCGCGACCATGCTCGCCCTGAGCGTGCTGGCGCTGCTCCGCCACCCGGAACAGCTCGCCGCCCTCCGCGACGACCCCGAGGTCACCGGCACGGCCGTGGAGGAACTGCTGCGCCATCTCGCCATCCCCGCACCGCTGCTGCGCACGGCCGTGGCCGACGTCGACGTCAACGGCCACCGGATCGCCGAGGGCGAGCACGTCCTGCTCTCCCCGCTGACCGCGAACCGGGACCCCGGCCTCGTCCCCGAGCGCCCGGACGACCTCGACCTGCGCCGCCGTCCGGTCGCCCAGCTGTCCTTCGGCTTCGGCGCCCATCAGTGCCTGGGGCAGCAACTGGCCCGGCTGGAGCTGAAGGTCGCCCTGCCGGCGCTGCTGCGGCGCTTCCCCGGCCTGCGGCTCGCCGTCCCCGACGCCGAGCTGCGCTTCCGCGAGGGCTCGACGGTCTACGGCGTCGAGGCGCTCCCGGTCGCCTGGTGACCGGCGTGCCGCGCGGCTGCCGGGCGGGGGCTCAGTTGCCGGCGGCGCGGGGGAGTTCGGCGCGGCGCACGGCGGGGGAGGCGAGCGCGAGCGCGGCGCCGAGGCAGGAGAGGGCGCCGCAGCCGACGAAGACCGGGGCGGTGCCCCAGGTGGCGACGGCGGCGCCGACCAGCGGGTAGCCGAGCGGGGCGAGGCCGACCATGGTCAGCATCGTGACGGAGGTGACCCGGCCCAGGTAGGTGGGGTCGGCGGCGGTCTGGATGAGGGTGCTGTCCAGGCTGCCGAAGACGCCCGCGCTCAGCCCGACCAGGGCGGCGAGGACGGCGGCGGTCCACAGCTGCGGGACCAGTGCCATGGCCGCCGCGCCGACGCTGGCGGCCAGCAGGGTGCCGGCCATGGTGAGGCCGGCCCTGGGCAGCCGCCCGGCGACGGCGAGCAGCGCGGCACTCGCGGCGGCCCCGGCGCCGAAGCAGCCGACGATCCAGCCGTAGCCGGACGGGCCCCAGCCGCGTTCGGCGTTGAGGAGCACCATGCCGACGTTGAGGGTGCCGGTGAGGCCGAGTTCGCAGACCGCCCCGGCCGCGACCAGCGGGCCGATCAGGCGGTGGTGGCGGATGTAGCGCAGCCCGTCGAGGAGGTCGGCGCGCGCGGTGCCCGGGCGGCGTACCGGGCCGTCGTGCGGGGCGCTTCGCGGGGCGTCGTGCGAGGTGCCGTCCTGGGCGCCGTCCTGGGCGGTGCGGTCGATCGGGCCGATCCGGACGGAGAACAGGAGCGGCAGGGAGAGCGCGAACAGCAGGCCCGCGACGCCGAAGGCGGCGGCCGGGCCGCCCAGGCCCATGGCCAGGCCGCCGAGCGGCGGTCCGGCGATCTGGCCGAGGCGCATCGACAGCGAGCGCAGGCCGGTGACCCGGGCCAGTTGGTCGGGGGTGGTGATCCGGGGCGGGAGAGCACCCACGGCGGGGACGAACAGCGCGTCCACGGCGCCGAAGACCAGCGCCACCGCGACCAGCAGCCAGAGCGCGGGCGCGGTCAGGGCGATGGCGGCGGCCACCGAGAGGATGAGCAGACAGCGCACGGCGTCGCTGCCGAGGACCACCCGGCGCGGGTCGAGCCGGTCGGCCAGCACGCCGCCGCCGAGCATGAGCAGGGCGCGCGGGGCGGCGCCGGCGGCCATGACCAGGCCGACCTCGGCGGGGCCGGCGGACCGCTGGGCGGACCAGCCGAGGGCGGCGAAGTACACGCCGTCGCCGATCAGCGAGGCGGTGTGGGCGGTGAGCCAGCGCAGCACGTTGCCGTCGCGGTGGGCGGGCGGCGTGGCGGTGCGGTCGGGGAGGGTCGGCTCCGCGAGGGCCATGGGGACTCCGGCGGTCGGGGACACGGGGTGCCCGTGTCAGGGGCGGAAGGGGAACCCGTACAGGTGGACGGAGACGTGCTCGCGGCCCACGGTGTCGCCGGCCGCCCTGGACGCCTTGCCGCGCTCCCGCCAGCGCCGCGAGAGGGCCTGCAACTCCTGCTCCATCTCGGCGAGTTCGGTGGCCGTGAGGTCGAGCAGCCACTCCGCGCCGAAGGCCGCGTCGGTCCACTCCCTGCCCCAGGCGGAACTCTGGTCGAGGTAGGCGCGGTACTGGGCGGAGCGGGATTCGACCAGGCTCCTGGTCACCGCGTCGACGGCGGCCGCGCCCTCGGGCGTCCCGGCGAGGTCGGACTCCCGGAAGCCCCAGCCCTCTTCGGAGGAGACCTGCCACCACCGCTCCCGGCCGTCGCCGCTCCGGCCGGCGGCCTCGGTGACGAAGCCCTGCTCGGCGAGCTTGCGCAGGTGATAGCTGACCAGCGATGGGGCCTCGCCGACCTGGGCGCCGAGCTGCGAGGCGGTCGCGCTCCCGGCGGCGTAGAGCAGCCGGTAGAGCCGCACCCGCAGGGGGTTGGTGAACGCCTTCAGACGGGTCAGGTCGGTGATCCGGTCGGGCCGGGGGCTCTCGGGCATGCGACGACGATAGGTCCGCAGGAAAAATTGCGCAATAAAAATTTCAGATTTTCGGGTCAGTCTCGTCGACTCGTCGATATGTCTCCCCGACGCGGGCCAGGGCGACGGGCCGTCACCCTGGCCCGCGAGCCGGTCATCGGCTCGACCGGCCGTGACCCGGCACGCTGGTCGTGGTCGTGGTCGCGGTCGGGTTGCTCTCGGGCGGGCGTCGGCGGGCGACGGCGAGGGCGCTCAGGGCGGTGACCGCCATCGCGGCGATGCCGAGCAGCGCGGCGGTGGTGTAGGCGTGGTCGTCCGGGAAGAGATGACCGGTGTCGGTTCCGCCGGCCAGGACCAGGCCGCCTGTCGCACTGCCCAGGGAGTACCCGACGTTGCGGACGACGTAGTTGAAGCCCATCGCGCTCGACGTCTCGCTCGCGGGCGTGACGGCCAGGATGACGCCGGGCATGGCGGCTGAGAAACTGCCGACGCCGAAGCCCAGCACACCCATCGCGAGGAGCAGTTCGGCCGGGTTCGACCGGGCCGCGGCGAAGAGGACGAACCCGCCGCCGACGACGACGGCGCTGCCGGCCAGGACCACCGGTGCGTCGACCAGCGCCCGAACCCGGGGCGTGAGCCTGCCGGCGACGAACGCCAGCACCGAGAACGGGACGAGGACCAGCCCGGCGACGAAGGTGGTCAGCCCGAAGCCGTAGCCGGCGCTGTGCGGCGTCTGCGCGTACCGGGTGACGAGCGTGAGCAGGAGGTACATGCCGCTCCCGCCGACGAACATGGCGATGTTCGCTCCGGCGACCGCCGGGTGCCGCACCGCCCGGACATCGACCAGGGGCGTCTCGCTGCGCAGTTCGGAGGCGGTCCAGACGCACAGCAGCAGCACGGCGACGACGGCGAGGCCCGCCGCCACGGCGAGGTGACGGCTCCACAGGCTCCGCTGGCCGGCCAGGAACAGGACGAGGGACAGCCCACCCGCGAGGACGAGCGCGCCGGCCACGGTCACGTGGGCGGCGCGGCCCTCGGGAGCCGCGGGTATGGAGCGCCACGCGGTCAGGAGGGCGGCCGCGGTGACGACCAGGCCGAAGCCGTAGGCGGCCCGTACGCCGCCGATCTCGGCGAGCAGTGCGGTGAGCGGGTAGCCGACCCCGGCGCCGATGATCGAGACCACCGAGATCAGGGCGATCGTCGCCGTGCCGCGCTCCTCGGGGAGGTGGTCCCGGGCCACGCCCATCATCAGCGCCGTCAGACCGAGCCCGACGCCCTGGGCCGCCCTGCCGATGAGCAGCCCTGCGAACGGCAGCGGGAGCACGGTGAGCGCACTGCCGACCACGACGATCGCCAGCGTGGCGAGGATCGTGGCCCGTCGGTGCGGGCCGGCTCCGAGCCGGCCGAGGACGGGCGTGGCGACGGCGCCGCTCAGCAGTGCGACGGTCAGCGTCCACTGCGCGCCGTCGAGCGGGACGTGGAAGGTGGTCGCCACGCGGGTGATCAGCGGCGCCCCGAGGCTGGCGACCGCCGCCACGACCAGGGCGACGAACAGCAGGGCGGCGCTCAGCGACCGCTCGTCGGAGCGCTCCGGGGTGCG
Source organism: Kitasatospora sp. NPDC001547 (assembly GCF_042894165.1). Lineage (NCBI taxonomy): Bacteria > Bacillati > Actinomycetota > Actinomycetes > Kitasatosporales > Streptomycetaceae > Kitasatospora > Kitasatospora sp. NPDC001547. Next base: position 288,556 of record NZ_JBIAVL010000008.1, read on the forward strand.
CCCCGTCACCGCTTCGGTCCCCCGCGGTCCCGGTCTTCCAGCTCCGCCAGGTGCGCCAGCGCCGGAAGCGCCGCCACCAGGGCCTCGACCTCGTCGTCGGGCAGTTCGTCGATCAGCCGCGCGAACGCGTCGACCCCCGCCTGGTGCCGCGTCCGGACGTACGACGCGCCGGCCTCGGTCAGGCACACCAGGGTGACCCGCCTGTCGGACGGATCGCCCCTCCGCTCGACCAGTCCGGACTCCTCCATCACCCGGACCAGCGTGGTCATCGCGGGCTGGGTGACACCCTCGGTCGCGGCCAGGTCGGTGATGCGCCGCGGGCCGGTCCGGTGCAGGGTGGCCAGGGTGGCGGCGGATGTGACGCTCATGTCGCGCGGAAGGCGTCTCACGGTCCTGGCGGCCAGCCCGTAGAGGGCCGACCCGATCGCAGCGGATGCGCCACGAGTGGGATCTTGACGGCTCATGGGTGAAGCATACGATATTTATATGAATCATTTATGTATCTCTCGCCGCGAAGGTCGCGTCCCAGCTCGGGGGCGCGAAGGCGCCCGGGGTGCTGAGGAAGGCCTTGCCGGAGGAGCGAACCGGCGGCCGCGGGTGGCGGCGTCGAACCAGGCCGCATCAGCACGGCCTCACCACGCTCGGTGCCCCGTCGCCGGGAGCGAGCGATCCGAGGGTCGAATCGACGTCGGACACGTCCGACCGAACGCAGGAGGTTCCATGCCCAAGGGCTACTGGGTCAGCGTCTACCACGCCGTTTCCGACCCTGAGAGGCTGAGTGCCTACGACAAGCTGGCCGGTCCGGCCGTCCGGGCCGGGGGTGGGCGGCTCCTGTCCCGCGGCGGCCGAGTCGTCACCCATGAAGCCGGCACCACGCAACGCGTCATTCTGATCGAGTTCGACAGCTTCGAACAGGCCGTCTCGGCCTACGAGAGCGAGGCTTACCGGAAGGCGCTGGTGGTCCTCTCCGGCGCAGTCGAACGCGACTTCCGCATCATCGAAGGCATCGACTGACCGGAGGGCTCGGTCATCGCCGAGCGGAGATGGCGCGGATCGGCCGCGATGCCGCCGCCCGGCCTCGGCCGCCCGGCATCCACGGCCCCGGCCGCCCGGCATCCACGGCCCCGTCGGCTCGGCGGGGCCGACGGCTGTCAGCGCTTCGGCGCGAGGCCCAACGAGGCGACGAGCTGGGTCAGTTCCTCGTGGAAGAGCTTCTCCGGGCTGGTGGTCTGGTTGCGCAGGTGGCCGTAGATCTCCAGCGACACCAGGCCGTGGAGGTGGCCCCAGATGCGCAGCGCCAGGGCCACGCCGGCCGGGGGAAGGTGGGGGAAGGCGGGGCGGACCTTGTCGAGGAGGCCGGGGTCGAAGTCGGACCACTGGAAGTCGCTGGCCGCGTAGAGGCGTTCGGCGTGCGGCCAGGCCGCGACGGCGAGGCCGGTCAGGGCGGTGCAGACCCGCTGCGCGGCATCCGGGGCGGCGCCGCCCTCGGGGGCGACGTAACCGGGCACCGGGTCGCCGTAGACGAGGCGGAAGCCCTCGGGGTTGGCGAGCGCCCAGCCGCGGAAGGCGTGCGCCCACGCCCGGATCCGGTCGGCCGGATCCGAGGCGGGGGTGGCGTCCCAGGCGGCGTCCACCGTGTCGGCGAGTGAGGTGTACACGTCGTCGATGAGCGTGGTGATCAGGTCGTCGCGGGTGGCGAAGTAGCCGTAGATGGCGTTGGGGGTCATGCCCATCTCCCGGGCGATGGCGCGCAGCGTGATCGCCCCGGGGCCTCCTGAGGCCATCAACTCCAGTGCGACGCTCTTGATTTCGGCGGTCGTCTCGGCCCGAAGCCGCTCACGCCGTCCCCTGGTCCCGGTGCTCGCCATGCGCGGAGTCTACAGCGTCACGCTATTGCTTGGCGTATCTAAACTATACGGCATATAGTTTTGCCACGCCGTCCAGACGGATGGCGGCAGCCAGGACGTCCGGGCATGAACAAGGGGAGAACCATGCACATTGGAGTGATCGGTGCCACCGGCACCATCGGCAGCCGGGTCGTCACGGAGGCGCTCGGCCGCGGGCACCGCGTCACGGCACTCAGCCGCGACGCCTCGCAGATCGACGAGAGCCGAGCGAACGTCACCTGGGCCGGCGTCGACGTCCTCGACCCCGCGAGCATCGCCGCGATCCTGCCCGGCCTGGACGTGCTGATCAGCGGGTTCCAACCGGGCAACGCGGCCAAGGACCTCGCGGACACCGTGCGGCGGTCCATAGCCGACCCCACGGTCCATTCCGTCGCGGCCCGGGCACTGGTCAAGGCCCTGGAGAGCCACCCCAGGACCCGGCTCATCGTGATCGGCGGGGCCGGCAGTCTGGAGACGGCGCCCGGAGTGGTCCTCGCCGACGACGTCGACCGGATGCACGAGACCCTCGACCAGCTCGGGCTGCCCCGCGAGTACGCGGCCGCGGCGCGCGGAGCCCGGGACGGCCTGAACGTCCTGCGCACGTCGAACCGGCTCTGGACCTACTTCAGCCCCGCCGAGGAGATCGCCCCCGGCGAGCGCACCGGCCGATTCCGGATCGGCGGCGACCAGGCGGTCCGGGACGCCGACGGCCGCAGCCGCATCTCCGCGGAGGACGCCGCCGTCGCCCTGGTCGACGAGGCGGAACTGCCCCGCTTCGTCCAACGCCGCTTCACCATCGGCTACTGACACACCGCCGCGGCGGCCGCCAAGGGCCCCGCTCCCACGTCTCGACGGGGAATCTCGGAGCGGTGCTACGGGGACAGGCGGGTGGGCGGGGTGGGCCCGGATACCACGAGTTACCCCACCGTGTCCGGGCAGCGGGGTGGTGACCCGAAATGACCAGGCGCCCCGCCACCGGGTTCTGGTAGAACCGGCTCCGGTGGCACCTGGGCCACGAGGCTCTGGGGGGCGCTGTGGCGGGACCGGCGGTCGGACTGTGGCTTGCAGGGAGTGGTGGTGGGCGCGGGCTGCTCGGGGCCGACGAACCACATGCTGCTCGGCCACCTGACGCTCGCACTCGCCCGCCGTCTCGATGCGCTGATCGACTTCGACGGCCTCCTGAGCGGTCATCCCCCTGTGGGAGGCGGCACGGGACCCGACGCGGTGCCGGCCCGGGCGAGCGAATTCGCGTCAGCGCTTCCGGGGAATCTCGCCGTGGTCTCCTATGACACCGGCGGCGGAGGGCGGTAAGTCCGCCACGTCGGAGACGTCGAGTTCCTACAGGCGTGGTTGCGGCACCCCGATTTTCACCTGATCAAGTAGCGCGCAACTGTCCCCACTGAGCTGCCGGTGACCGGACGGACTCCACGCCCGGTGTCGGGCCGCCGACCTGGCCGCCGTCCAGCGGCCAGGTCGTCCGGCCGGTTCGGGGCCTGGCGCCGGACGGCCTGTGAGCCTGGGGCGGGCGTCAGCGCAGGGTGACTTCGCGGGGGCCGTTGAACGGTGCCAGGGAGAGGACGGTCTTCGGGGTGCGCAGGGCGTCGTGCTCGGTGAAGAGGCGGCGGACGGCGGGGAGGTCGATCGCGCCGACGGTCAGGTGGGCGACCTCGTCGTACGGGGCGTGGGGCGTGTTGGTGGACCCGGTGCCCCAGGTGTCCCAGAGCAGCGTCTCGACCTTGTTGAGGGCGGCGAGGTCGAGCCGGGTGGAGTGGGCGACGAACCATTCGCCGTTGAGCGGGCCCTCCTCCGGCGGGTGGACGCCGAAGGAGCCGGCGGCGGCCCGGCCGGAGCGGATCGTGCGCCAGGCCCGGCCGGCGACCAGGAAGCGGTCGCGCGGGACGTCCATCGGGTCGAAGTCCACCCGCCAGGCGGAGGCGACCCTCGGATCGGCCAGCTGCGGGTCGGCGAGCAGCCAGCCGCGCCGGTCGTCCCAGTACTCGGTGGCCACGTGGTCGCCGTGGAAGCCGTCCGGGCCGAGGTAGTCGGCGAAGCCGCAGCGCAGCCGGGCCGGGATGCCGACATGGCGGAGGAACGAGCAGTGCAGCAGCGCCAGGTCCCGGCAGACTCCGACGAAGCGGTCGGCGGGCGCCCGCGGATGGTGGAGCGGGGCCGGGTCGCGGCCGGTGATCAGGTCCAGGATGTCGTCGAGGTAGCGCGTCTCGGCGTCGTGGTGGAGCCGGTTCGCGGGGATGGAGTGGTGGAACAGCCGACCTTCGAGGCGATGGATGATCAGGTTCCGGGCGATCCGGGCGAGTTGGCTCGCATCCTTGGGGAGATCGGCATAGTGGGGCAGATGGGCCCCGGGGTCGGAGAACACGCTCTGCCCGAGGTAGAAGGCGGGGAAGTCGGCGGAGGGCACGGGGGAACTCCCATGGGGCTTCGGCCGCATGATCGATGGCTGGGCCGCTGGTCCTCACCGTGGCAAATTTCGGGGGCGATTGTCCAGAAGAGTCCGATGGGCAGGGGCGGTTCGGCTGATCGGGGCGGTTCGGCTGTTTGGGGTGGTGCGGCGGGGCGGGGTGATCCGGCCGGGGCCGGGGGCAGGGGAGGGTCAGCGGGCCGGCGTGGGGACGGCGCCGCCGTCGACGTGCTCGACCCGGACGCCCGGCAGGGTGCGGGACCAGGCCTTGGCGAGCGGGGCGAGCCGGTCGGCGGAGAGCGGTGCGGGGCCGAGGCCGATCGGGAGGTGGAGGCGGCCGTCGGCGGTCCGGTACGGGTGGGGCCAGGCGTGCAGCCGGATGGCCCCGGCGTCCTCCAGCGCGCTCAGCAGGGCGCGGATGCGGCCCCGGACGACGCCGAGTGACTCCTCGTCGGTGCTCACCACGGCCCAGGCGGCGTGCCGGCGGTGCAGTGGGGGAGCCGCGAGCAGGGCGGGCCAGGGGGATCCGGCGGCCTCACCGGGCCCGGCGACCTCGGCGGCTTCCGAGGCCTCGGTGGCCAGCTCCCAGGCGTGGTAGAGCTCCTCGGTGAGCAGGTCCCGGGTGTCGGCGCTGACCTGGGTGGTGCAGCTGCGGACCGGGGCGGAAGGGGTGAGGACGGTGAGCGGGCCCGAAGGGAGAGCCGCGGGCTCGGCGGAGAGGGCGGCGGGCCGGCGCCAGTCCCAGGTCGCCCAGGTCTCGGTGAACCGCCGGAAGAGGTCCTCCTCGGGAACGCCGGTCGCGTCCAGGACGGTCCGGGCGGCCAGCACCGACCAGGCCAGCGAGGGCAGTTGGCCGAACGGCGCGGAGTCCAGGCCGTGCGCCCGCGCCCAGGCCTTGACCTGGCGCGCCAGTCGGACGAAGCGGGCGTGCCGGTCGCCGAGCGCGGTCAGGATCGCCTCGGCGTCCGTGACGGCGCTCAGCGCGACGGCCGCCGCCTCGCCCAACTCCGCACGGCGGTCCACGGCTTGGGACGGGTCGAGGGTGCCGGTGAAGACCACCACGAGGTCGACCGCCAGGCCGTCGGCCGTCAGCCGCAGCCCCGGCACCCGGGCGCCGCGCACCTCGCGCAGTCCTCGGGCCTCCGGCAGTGCGGCCGCCAGCCGGGCGCGGACGTCGGGTAGGTCGGCGGGGCCGCGCAGCGCCGCCACCAGGTCCAGGTCGGCGCCGTCCAGCTGGCAGCCCAGCCGGCGGGAGCCGACGGTGTGCACCACGCCGTCGGGCAGGGCCGCCGCGATGCGCCGAGCCAACAGCCGCGCGGCAGAGGCGCGTTGAGCGGACTCCGGGGCCGGCGAGGTGATCGGTGGCTCGGACACCGCCCGCACCTCGCCCGTCCCCAGCGAGACCACCGCACGCGGCCGCATCGGCTCGGAGCCCCGGCGGGAGAGCACCACCAGCTCGCCGACCCGGGCGGAGGCCCCGGTGAGCCGGGTCGCGCAGTCGGCGGCCGCACGCTGGGGGTCGTCGCTGCGCCCGAGGGTCAGATGCGGGGTGAAGCCCTCCGCCCAGCCGCGGCAGCGGGGGAAACGGCGCTCCAGCGCGTGCCGCAGCGCCGCCCAGGGCGCGGGGGAGGCGGCGGCCGGGTCCAGCCAGAGGGTGGCGTCCTCGCGGTGCCCGAAGGTGTGGACGCCGTCCAGCCGCGCGGTGAACGGCGCCACCTCGGCGGCGGCCGCGCCCAGCAGTGGCAGGGCGCGGTCGAACTCGGCCTCCGGGACGAAGCCGAACAGCAGGTTGACGTGCGGGGGCCAGCGGCGCAGCTGCGGGTCGTACGCCTCGCGCAGCCGCTGGATCGGCGGCCACAGCTCCTCGGGCGGCAGCCAGGCGACGGCGGTGCGGGCGGTGGGTGGGGCGTCGAGGGCGTCCGGGGCTCCGGTGATGCGGCCCTCACCGTGGAGGTCTGCGAGGCCTGCGAGGCTGTCGGTGCCGTCGGTGCCGTCGCTGTCGAGGAGGAGGTCGACGGCCACGCCGTAGTGGTCGGAGGGGAAGAGCCCGTCCTCGGCCGGGCGGTCGCCGAGCAGGGCGGCCGCGGTGACGCGGGTGCCGTCGGCGCGGTGCAGGACGCGGTCCAGTCGGCCCGGGCGGCCGGTCAGCGAGGAGACCGCGGCGAGCGGGTTGGCCCTCGGGTCGAAAGTCGGGGTGTCGTCGGCCGGTCCGTGCGCCTGGCTCCAGGCGTCCCGCAGGCCGAGTGCGGCGGCCGGGCCGGACGGGCCGGAACGGCCGTCGTTGAAGTCCCCGAGCAGCAGCAGCTCGCCCTCGACTCCCGACAACCCCTCAGCCAGCAGGGCGAGTTCGGCCCGGCGACGGTCGGCGCCGTCCGCCGAGTGGTCGCTGCTGAGGTGTACGGCGGCGACGGTCAGCGGGGCGCCGGCGGTCCGTAGCGAGAGCGCGGTGACGGCCTTGTGCGGGCCGAGCGCGTGCCGCCCGGCCGCCAGCACCGGCAGCCGGCTGAGCAGCAGCAGGCCGTGGTCGCCGACCTCGGGCCCGAGGGGGTCGGTGCCGAGGGTGTACCCGGCGCGGACCCAGCGGGCGGCCAGCAGCAGGGCGACCAGGGCGGGCTCGACCTCCTGGAGCGCGATGACGTCGGCGTCGGCGGCCTCCAGCGCGGCGAGCAGCAGCGGGCGGCGCCGGGCGGTGGCGATCCGGTCGGCGTCGTAGCGGTCCCACAGGGTGTTCCAGGTGACCACGCGCAGGCCGGTGGCCGTCGGGACGTCCCGGGCGCCGGCGGCGACGGCGGTAGCGGAGGCGGAGGCAGTGTCGGTGGGCCGCCAGCCGTCGTCAGGGTGCCAGGCGTACGGGGTGGTCGCGGTGAAGAAGGGCGCCGGCAGCCGGGGCGGTGCGGTGCGGCGCCCGGCCTCGGTGCTGTCGAGCAGGTCGACGCCCGAGGCGCGGTCCCAGACCCGCACGCCGTCGGCCTCGACCCAGTACACCCGGTGCCAGGGGATCTCGCCGGAGGCCGCGAAGCCTTCCAGGGATACCCGCTCGGTGCGGTCGTCGCGTTGGCGCACGCCCAGGGTGAACCGGGCCGGGTCGAAGCGGGCGTCCCAGCGGATGCGCTGGCAGATCTGTTCGATGGGGCGCATCAGTCCTCCTCTCCGTCGAGCGTGCCCGCCGTGTCCTCCACGGTGCCACCGGGGCCGACGTACCAGGTGCGGTGCGCCTGGCCGGGGTAGGGCGGGCCGAAGCGGTGCAGCTGTGCGGTGAGCACCTCGGCGGGCACCGGGTGCGGCCGGACGGCGTTGCGGCGCAGCAGCTCGTCCTCGCCGACCACCAGCACCACCTGGGTGACCAGGGCGTCGCGGCCCTGCGCGACGGCGTGGACGTGGGAGCGCTGCTGGCGGTTGAGCGAGGTGGCGTCCCAGACGACGGTGCCGGGGTTGGCGCCTGTGCCGGTGCCTATGCCGGGGCCGGTGCGGGTGCGGGTTTCGGGGCCGGTACCGGCGCCGCTCGTGCCCGTGCCCGCACCTCCGAGGCCGCCGGCGGTCGCCAGGGCGGCGTCCAGCCGGGCCAGCCCCTGGCGCAGCACGTCGGCGTTGTCGCGCTGGTCGGCGCGCGAGCCCCGGGCGGCGCGCAGGTCGTCCAGGCTGATCCGGGCGGCCACGCCGGTGAGCCCGGCGGCGAAGCTGCTCTTGCCGCTGCCGGACGGGCCGCACAGGTGGACCAGCCGGGGGAAGCGGCCGTCGCGCCAGCGCCAGGTGGCCGCCACGGCCTCCTCGGCGGTGGCGATCCGGCCGAGCGCGTAGGCCTCGCGGGCCTGGGCCCAGCAGCGGTCGGCGGCGTCGCGGTCCAGGTCGGCCAGGGCTTCGCGCAGCCCGGCCCGCAGCCGGGCGAGCGGCGCCTCGTCGAGCAGCCCGGCGTCCTCGGCGTACAGCGCCGACCAGGCGACCTGCTCGCGCTCCGCCCGTCCGGGGGCGGTGGTCGCGGCGAGGGCGTGCAGCACCCCGAGGTCGGCGGCGGCGGACAGCCGGACCAGTCCGGCGCGGCGCTCCTCGTCCGGGTACGGCCGGTGGAGGGCGGGGTGCAGTCCGACCAGGTCGGCGACCCGCCGGGCGAGCGGCAGGCCGAGCGGTCCGGCCAGCCGCGGGGCCAGCGACTGGCGGCGGTCGGCGCGCAGCGCGGTGGCGATCACACCGGCCAACCGGGCGTCGCCGCCCCGGCCCAGCTCGTCCAGCCGGGCCGACACCTCGGCCAACTCCTCGGGCGGACAGGTGAGTTCGGGAACGCCCAAAGCGGCCGCGAGAGCCGGGAGTTCGGGCAGCGCACCGGAGCGTACGGCCCAGAGCGCGGCGCTCGGGCCGAGCCCGTTCTCCACCACCGCGGCGTGCATCCAGTGGGTGTCGGTGCGCACGTGCCGCGGGCGGACCCACTTGGCGACCCGCTCGCCGAACCCGGCCCGGGGGAAGCCCCGGACGGTCCGCACCACGTACCCCTCCTGCCGGTCGAGGTCCAACCGCAGGGCGCGCAGGGCCCGTTCGTCGTAGCGGCCGCGCCACAGCACCCGGGGGGCGGGGATGCCGAGGCGGCGCAGGAAACGGACGGTGTCGTCCCAGTCCAGGCAGTGGTCCTGGCCGTCGGGCCCGCCCGTCCAGACCGAGAAGCCGTAGAACCAGCTCTCCAGGTCGGTGTACGGGATCGAGTGCCGGGCGAACAGGTTCTCGCCGCAGATCCGCCAGCCGTCGGGGATGCGCGGGGCGATCCGGCCCTGGAGGCCCTTCACCCAGGCGCGGGAGGGGTGGTGGGCGGAGTCCAGCGAGCGGGCGTGCAGGCCGTCGCGGTAGAGCGTGGTGTTCTCGCCGTCCAGCTTCTCGGTGACGACGACCTCGGCGCCGGCCAGCGCGGACAGGTCCCCGGTCCGTACGTCGTCCGCCGCCGCGCCCGGTGACCAGGGCAGATGCGGCGTCCGGGGGTAGTGCACACGCATGTCCGGCTCCCTGGGCGTTCTTGATCAGGCGGACACTGTAGGAGCGGTCGCGCAGCCCGGGCCACCGATTAATCGCCGCGCCTCCGAAGCCCGCGCCTCCGGACGCACGGGTGCACGGACGACACGCGGGCAGGAACGTCCCTGCACCCCCGCGCCGCGCCCGTGCGGTGCAATGGCGCGACCCGACACGTCGTCAACAGGGGAGGCCACCGGTGGAGACCAGGACGAAGGACGCGGACCCGGTCCGGGTGCTGGACGTGGCCAGCGCCGACTACCGCCGGGCGTTCGAGCTGTTCCTCGCCGGGACGGACGAGAAGCCCGTCACCCACGCCCGGCTGGGCGAGATCGCGGCCGCCCTGCCGCACCGCCGGGTCCTACTGGACCTCGGCGCGGGCGACGGCCGCACCACCGCGTACCTGAGCCGCCTCTTCGACCGCACGATCGCGGTGGAACCCAGCCCCTCGATGCGCGAGAAGCTCGGCGCCGCCTGCCCCGACGCCCTCGTCCTCCCGGAGCCGCTCGACCGGGTCCACCCGCCGGAGCAGGGCGACCTCGTCCACCTCTCCCACGTGCTCTACTACGTGCCCGAGGCGGACTGGCCGGCCACCGTGTCCCGCGCCCTGGACTGGACGGCCCCCGGCGGCACCCTCCTGGTCGTGCTCCAGAACCCGGAGAGCCCCTGCATGCGGATGGCCGCGCACTTCACAGGCGCCCGCTACGACCTCAGGCCCCTCGCCGACCACCTGCGGCAGCGCCACCCCGAGCACGACTACGCCCTCGAGACCCTCGACCTCCACTACCGCGCGCCCGACCTCGCCGAGGCGGTGGACGTCGCCGAGTTCATGGTCAACGTCGCCGACCTGGCCACCCTCGACCCCCGCCCCACCCGCGCGGCCCTGGCCGCCTACGTCCAGGACCACTTCGCCCTCCCCGCCGGCGGCTACGCCATCGGCCACACCCAGGACATGCTCATCATCCGCCGCGCGCCCCAGGCCTGACCGCCGCCTCAAGCGCCCACCCCCGGACCAGGACCCCATCACCGATGCCCGACACCGCCCCGTCCTACCGCGACCTCCGCGCCCTGGTGATCAACTGCACCCTCAAGCGCTCCCCCGAACGCAGCCACACCCAGGGCCTGATCGACATCTCCACCGGCATCCTGGAACGCCAGGGCGTCGCGGTCGACGTCCTGCGCGCCGTCGACCTCGACATCGCGACGGGCGTCTGGCCGGACATGACCGAACACGGCTGGGAGACCGACGAGTGGCCGGTGATCTACTCCCAGGTGATGGCCGCCGACATCCTCACCCTGGCCGGGCCCGTGTGGCTGGGAGACAACTCGTCGGTGATGAAGAAGGTCATCGAGCGGCTCTACGCCTGCTCGTCGATCCTCAACTCCGAGGGCCAGTACGCCTACTACGGCCGCGTCGGCGGCTGCCTGATCACCGGTAACGAGGACGGCGCCAAGCACTGCGCGATGAACGTCCTCTACAGCCTCCAGCACCTGGGCTACACCATCCCGCCGCAGGCTGACGCGGGCTGGGTCGGCGAGGCCGGCCCCGGCCCGTCCTACCTCGACGAGGGATCGGGCGGGCCGGAGAACGACTTCACCAACCGCAACACCACCTTCATGACCTGGAACCAGCTCCACCTGGCCCGCATGCTCAAGGACGCCGGCGGCATCCCGGCCCACGGCAACCAGCGCTCCGAGTGGGACGCCGGCTGCCGCTTCGACTTCGAGAACCCCGAACACCGCTGAACCGAGTCAGGGTCGCCCGCTCGGGAACATCGACGGATGACGGTCGGGCACTGCGCCTGCCCTGCCCGGGCCGGGCCGGCCGTGCACCGCGCCGCACGGCGGACCTCGCCGGCGCGGCACCGTCCACGGAGGCGTCGCCCCCTCCCCTCCCCGGGGGCGCATCGCGCGGGGACGGCCGGATGCGGTGCGGGGTGGGGGGGGGGGGGGGGGGGGGGGGGGGGCGCCCCCCCCCCCCCCCCCCCCCGCCGGGGGTCACAGGGCGTGAGTGAGACGATCGGTCAGCAGGCGGGTGAAGCGGGCGGGGTCGGGCAGGTCACCGCCTTCCGCGAGCAGGGCGCTGCCGTGGACGAGTTCGGCGAGTTCGGCGAGCGCCGGGTCGTCGGCGTTCGCCCCGTGTGCCCGGCGCAGGGCGATGATCAGGGGGTGGGTCGGGTTGAGCTCCAGGATCCGCTTCACGGGCGGGAGTTCCTGGCCCATGGCCCGGTACATCTTCTCCAGGGTCGGGGTCAGGTCCTGTGCGTCGCCGACCAGACACGCCGCGGAGGTGGTCAGGCGGGACGAGAGACGAACCTGCTTGACGTGCGCGGCCAGCGAGGTCTGGAGCCAGGCGACGAGGTCGGCGAAGTCCTGCTCGCGCTGAGCCTTCTCCGTTCCGTCAGCCCCTTCCCCGTCGGCGTCGTCGTCGAGGTCGACCTGGCCCTTCGCGATGGACTGGAAGCGGTGGCCGTCGAAGGCGGGGACCTGGTCGGTCCAGACCTCGTCGACGGGGTCGGTGAGGATCAGGACCTCGTAGCCCTTGGCGGCGAAGGCCTCCATGTGCGGGGAGTTCTCGACCATCTGGCGGTTCTCGCCGGTCAGGTAGTAGATGGCGTCCTGGCCGTCCTTCATCCGCGCGACGTACTCGTGCAGGGTGGTCGGCTTCTCCGCGTCAGCGGTGGAGGCGACGCTGACCAGTCCCAGCAGTGCGTCGGTGTTGTCCCGGTCCTCGATCAGGCCCTCCTTGAGGACCCGGCCGAACTGCTCCCACACCTTCGCGTAGGTCTCGCCGTTCTTGGTCTGCATGTCCTTGAGAGCGGCGAGCACCTTCTTGACCAGGCGCCGGCGCACCGCGGTGATCTGGCGGTCGTGCTGCAGGATCTCCCGGGAGACGTTGAGGGAAAGGTCGTGGGCGTCGACGACGCCCTTGACGAATCGCAGGTAGTTCGGCATCAGCGCGTCGCAGTCGTCCATGATGAACACCCGCTTGACGTACAGCTGCACGCCCCGCTTGGCGTCCCGGGAGAACAGGTCGAACGGCGCGTGGGCCGGGATGAACAGCAGCGCCTCGTACTCGAAGGTGCCCTCGGCGCGCATGTGGATGGTCTCGACCGGGGCCTGCCAGTCGTGGCTGATCTGCTGGTAGAACTCACTGTACTCGGCCTCGGTCACCTCCGAACGGGGGCGGGCCCACAGCGCCTTCATGGAGTTCAGCGTCTGCGGCTCACCGGAGGCCCCGTCCGCGGCGCCGGGTTCGGCGTCCGCGCCGACGGTCGTGGCCGCCATGCGGATGGGCCAGCGGATGAAGTCCGAGTACTGCTTGACGATCTGGCGGACCTTCCACGCCGCGAGGTAGTCACCGACCCCGTCCTCGCCGTCCGCCGGCTTGAGGTGCAGCGTGACCGAGGTGCCCACCGGCAGGCCGTCGGCCTCCGCGATCGTGTAGGTCCCCTCACCGTCGGACTCCCACACGGTGCCCTGCTCGGTGCCGGCGCGGCGGGTGTGCAGGGTGACCTTGTCGGCGACCATGAACGCCGAGTAGAAGCCGACGCCGAACTGACCGATCAGGCTCTGCGCCGCGTCCGCGTCCTTGGCCTCCTTGATCTTGGCCAGCAGGCTGGCGGTGCCGGACTTGGCGATGGTGCCGATCAGGTCGACCACGTCGTCACGCGTCATGCCAATGCCGTTGTCCCGCACCGTCAGGGTGCGGGCGTCCCGGTCGAGCTCCAGCGTGATGTGGAGGTCCGAGGTGTCGACTTCGAGGTCGGCATCGGTGAGGGATTCCAGGCGGAGCTTGTCGAGGGCGTCGGAGGCGTTGGAGATCAGCTCGCGCAGGAAGATGTCCTTGTTCGAGTAGATCGAGTGGATCACCAGCTGCAGCAGCTGGCGGGTTTCCGCCTGGAACTCCAGGGTCTGGGCGGGGTTGGACACGGGATGCGTCTCCTTCGTGTGCACGTGGCGGGACATGTTCGAACGGGCCTTCGGGGGCCGGACGGTCGTGTCGCACGGCCGACCCGGGTGGTCACCGGTCGACGGGGGGCGTGTGGCGGCGCCGGTCACTGTCAGTGCGAAGCTGGTCGGCTTGCGCGGCGAGCTGATCGAGGCGGTCCGCGATCTTCGGGTGCTCCGCCTCCAGGAGGGGCCGGGTTTCGGCGAGCGGGGCGAGCAGGCGGGCGGGGTCGTGGTGGCCGAGCGCGTCCAGGAGCCGCTCCACAGCGGGGGCCGCCTGCGCGCTGACGCCGTCCAGAGCTCCGATCTGTCCGGCGAGGCGGCGCAGGTCGGCGGCATTGTCCCGGGCCCACGTCGTCACCGCGCGGTCGGCGGCGCGCCGGTCGCGCGTGGCCTGGACGCGTTGCTCGCCGGTGCGTCCCGCCTCGGTGCCGACATCCGTGTGGGGCCGCATGCGGAGGTAGCGGCGCTCGGCAGCCTGGCGGCTCCGGACTCCCAGCGGCGCCGCGAGATCGGCCCAGGTGGCGCCGGCACTGCGGGCGGTCTCGATCAGGCCGGTCTCCCAGCCGGCCAGTTCCTCGCGAAGGTGACGCAGCAACAGGATTGCGGAAAGGGCCTGTTGTGGATCGCTCTGGCCTGTGTCGTCCGGGGGCGCGTGCCGGGCGGTGCGGGCGACGGCGTCCATCATGCCCAGTGCGGCGGCGGCGGCCAGGAACGAGATCGGCCCCACCCCGGCCGGGCCGGTGTCCTGGGTGTCCATGCCGTCACCCTTTCACTGACTGGATCATTGTCATCGTATGGATGACACGGTACAACGGGTTCGTGTCCATCCACCAGCCCGGGGCGAACCGCGCCGCGACAGCCGAGGAGTCCGCGCCGGCCGCAGGCCACGGCATCGGCAGGGCTCGATCCGGTCCGGGAGGACCCGTGATCACCTGCGTGCCCGGCCATCCTTGGTGTCAACCGTTCGGCGACATGCGTCGGCGGTCTGTCCAGGGCCGTCGTACTCGGAGGCGGTCTTGGCGGGCTGCTGGTGCAGTCATCGGCCCGCCTGTACGGGAGCTGTGCCCGGTCGGCTCGTCAGCGACGATCGCATCGTTCGGGTCGGCGCGGAGGTCGGGATCCCGTTGGCGTCCGGTAGGTGCTGGTCCGATCGGATGGTGCCTCGTGAGGGCTGGCCCGTGCGAGTGTCGCGGACTCGGGTGGGCGGGGTGGACGGCTACGTTCGGTCCGTGATGGGCGACGACGTGGTTCTGGCGCTGGTGGTCGCCACCGCGCTGGGATTCGACTTCACCAACGGGTTCCACGACACCGGTAACGCGATGGCGACCTCGATCGTGACCGGGGCCCTCCCACCGCGTGTCGCGGTCGCGGTGTCGGCGGTGCTGAACCTGGTCGGGGCGTTCCTGTCGACCGCGGTCGCCGCGACCATCGCCGGCGGCTTGGTCGACAGCCACCAGGTGACCCTGACGGTCGTCATGGTGGGCCTGACCGGCAGCATCCTGTGGAACCTCACCACCTGGTTCCTCGGGATCCCCTCCAGTTCCTCGCACGCGCTGATCGGTGGCGTGGTCGGTGCGACCATGGCGGCAGCCGGCGGCTCGGCCGTGAAGTGGCACGGCCTGGTCGCCAAGGTGATCGTCCCGGCCGCCCTGTCGCCGGTCATCGCCGGCGCGATCGCCGCGCTCGGCACCTACCTGGTCTACCGCCTCACCCGCGACGTGTCCGACGGTCCGCGCCGGCGCGGCTTCAGGGCGGGCCAGGTCGGTTCGGCCTGCATGGTCTCGCTTGCGCACGGCACCAACGACGCCCAGAAGACGATGGGTGTCATCACCCTGGCGCTGATCGCCAACGGCACGCTGCACGCCGGAGCGAAGGCCCCGGATTGGGTGATCGCCTCCTGCGCCGTCGCGATCGCCCTGGGCACCTACACCGGCGGCTGGCGGGTCATCCGGGCGCTGGGCAAGGGCCTGGTCGAGATCGAGGCACCGCAGGGGATGGCCTCCGAATCGGCCTCGGCCGCCGTCATCCTCGCCTCCACCGACTTCGGCTACTCGCTCTCCACCACCCACGTGGCCACCGGGTCGATCCTCGGCTCCGGAGTGGGGAAGAAGGGCGCCGAGGTGCGCTGGCGCATCGCCCGCCGGATGGTGGCGGCCTGGCTGATCACCCTCCCGGCCGCGGCGGTGGTCGGCGCCGTCGCCTACTGGATCGCGAACGGCGTCGGAGGCACCGCAGGTGTGGTGGTGATCTTCGTCCTGCTGATCCTCGCCTCGATCGCCTTCTACGCCGCCTCGCGCCATCCGGCCGTCACCCCGGAGAACGTCAACGCCGCGTGGACGGGTTCAGTCGTCCCGCGACCCCCACGGACGAGGTGACCCGGTGAACTCCTGGATCAATCTGAACGCACTCTGGAAGATCATCGTGGTAGGGCTGCTCGCCGGCGCCGGCCTGCCCGCGCTGTTCGCGGTCGGTGTACGCGCCCTCAACCCGCCGAGCCGGCCAGGCAAGCCGACCACAGGACGCCTCGCCGCCGGTCCGATCGGCCGTACCGTCGCCGCCCTGTGCTTCGCCGTGGTCCTCGCCGCAGTCGGTTGGGGCATGGCGGTCATCGTCCACCACGGCTGACTGCGACACCGACGGCTCGTCCTCTTCTCCGGGGGGCATGTGGTGTCCCATGGTGGTGGTTCAGGGGCCGACTTCTGTCTCGGAACGACGGTGCCGCGTGCGCCCGACGCAACTGATCCGCCGGGGTTTCGGGCCGTTCGTTCGGCCGGTTCCAGGAGCTTCGAGGCCGTGGGCGGTTTCGGCGAAGCGGTGGCGGACGTGAGGCCGGCGAGCGTGGCGGCGCACCGGCCCGGGTCGAGCTCGCCCCGCCGCGGCGGACCCCGGAACCGGGCGCCGGGTCTGGGAGTTGAGCGAGCGGCCGATCGGAGCGCGGTACGGGCCGGCGGTCTCCCGCTGACCGGGAACCGGAGCCGCTCGGGGAACATCGGGGTAGGCAGGGGGCGAGGCGTTCCGGAGCGGGGAGGGTGACATGACGGACAAGGCCGGCAACACCGGGATGGAGGAGACGTCCCGGGGCCGGCAGGTGTTCTGGCGCGCCCTGACCGTGGGAGCGGCGCTCACCTGCGCGGTCAGCGGGGCACTGCTCTTCTGGTCGTGGGGATCGACGCTGGCACCACTGCCCGTCCTCCCGCTCTGGATCACCGGCGCCGTCGGGCTGGTGGTGGCGGTGGCCGCCTCGTTCGGGATCCGGGACGGCGACGGGACTCCGCTCCCCACCGTGGGGACGGCCCTGCTGATCCTCACGCTCTGGCTCGGCGCCTCGGCGGCCGACTTAGCCGCGAGCGGGGTCCGGGACTGGGTGCGCACCCCGCAGGCGGTCACCGCGACCGTCACCGAGTGCCGGACGGAGAGCTCGTTCCACGAAAACGACACCGTCGGCTTCGACCACGTCGCCTGCCTCTACCACTGGACCTTCAACGGCGACGAGCGCACCGGGAGGCTGGCGGGCGACTCGCATCCGGACGGCACGCGGGTCGGCATGTGGATGAGCCCGAAGACGGGCGAACTCGCCGAACACCCGCTGTTCGCCCTCATCGGCTACACCGCCGGGGCACTCGGCGCGGCCGCGATCGTCCTCGTCGGCGGCTGGTTCCGGCTGCGGACGGAGGCGTGCCGGCTGCTCGGGCGGCCGGTCACGCCATAGCGGTGCGGTGCGCCGTAGCGGTGCGGTGCGTCAGGTGGCGCGTTGGCCGTGGAGGAGGAGGGACAGAGAGAGGGAACGGGAGATCCGCGAGGGCGGGCGGGGTTCCCGGGACGGTGGTCGTCACGCGTCCTGTGTCGGCGGGCCAGGAAGGGCCGGAGGGGCAGGGGGCAGGGGTCAGGGGACGTCACGGCCGGGACCGGGCGAGCCAGTCGGCGAAGCGCGCCCCGGCGATGTGCGCGCCGGGGCCGGGCAGCAGTGTGGTCTCCCGCAACCCGCTGCCGAAGTACTCGGCGTGCGGGTCGGTCACCACGGTGCGCCGGTCGCCGTCGGCGGCCAGGGTCTCGCGGACGAGTTCGTCCAGCCGGAAGGTGTCGGGACCGGCCACCTCGACCACGCCGTTGACGGGGGAACCGACGGCCGTACGACCCACGGCGGCAGCCACGTCGTCGGAGAGGACGGGACGGATCCCGACCGGGGCGAGGCGCACGGTGTCGCCGTCGGTGGCCTCGGCGGCGATGCCTCGCACGAACTCGAAGAACTGGGTGGCGTGCACGATGGAGTAGGGCAGCCCGGACGCCTCGATCAGCTCCTCCTGCGCCTGCTTGGCCCGGAAGTAGCCGCTCGCCTGGAGGCGTTCGGTGCCGACCACCGACAGGGCGACGTGATGGGCGACACCGGCCTCGGCCCCGGCCTTGAGGAGGTTGGCCGTCGAGGTGCGGAAGAACTCCATCACGGCGTCGTCCGCGAACGAGGGGGAGTTGGACACGTCGACGACGACCCGGGCGCCGTCGAGCACTTCGGCGAGGCCCGCACCGGTCAGCGTGTCGACGCCCGTGCTCGGCGCGGCCGCCACCGCCTCGTGGCCCTGTTCGCCGAGGCCGGCGACCAGCTTCGATCCGATCAGTCCGGTGCCGCCGATGACTACGACCTTCATGGGGGGAATCCTCTCGAGACGTTCGCGGTTCTGGGTCCTCACCAGGTAAAGACCGGGCTGCCGCGATGGTTGTGACGGCAGGCCGGAAGAATTCCGAACTCCGTCCGTCCTCGCCCGGACGGCCCACGGGGCGAGCGTGACGGCCGTCGGCGTACCGGGCCAGGCCCGCGTGGTCCCTACGGTGCTGTGACACCCGCGGCGCTCCCCACGTGTCACACATCCACACGGTGCCCGGTCAACACTGCCGAAGGGCGGGGGAGAAGCACCCCGCCCGGTACCAGGCGACGGACGGAAGGCGCACGACAGTGTCGGACCACCACGCAGGACACCCGCACACGGCAGGCGACCCGGCGTCGTCGGCGAGCTGGACGACCGCGGCCCGGATGCTGCAGGACGCAGGGCCGCTGACCATTCCCGAGGGAGCCTCCGCGATGACCGTGCGGATCGAGTGGGAGCCGGGCGACCCGGGCACCCCGCCGCACCGCCACTCCGGCCCCGCCTTCGGGTACGTGGTCGAGGGCGCGGTCCGCTTCGAGCTGGAGGGCGAGCCCGAGCGGGTGGTGGAGGCCGGCGGCACCTTCTGGGAGCCGGGCGGCGACGCCATCCACTACCAGGACGGCAACGCGCTCGCCGACGCGCGGACCCGGTTCGTGGTGACCATGCTCTGCGCCCCCGGCAAGCCCATGCTCGAACTCGTCTCCGAGGAGGAGCTCGAACAACGCGCCCACCTCCGCGCTCCGCGCCCCGCCGGATGAGGACGCCGCCGGAGGAGGACGCCACTGCAGGTGCCGGCCGAGGTCGCGGCGGCCGTCGAGGCGCACTGGGCGGCGCACCCGGATCGGGCAGACGAGCCCCCGGAACCGGCGCCCGCGGCGCGGTGACGGTGCCTCACGGCGCCGCCCCGGCAGAGCAACCGGCGCACCGTTTGTTCGTCCACGCGAGCTGATGCATGATGAGGACGGTCCGAGCCGATCAGGGCCGAACCTGGAACTGCATGGTGGTGGTGGATGGCGGGCGGCGCCCCTCGGCGCGGGTCGCGCGACCCGCGCGGGCTACCCGCGCTGCGCGGCCGGCGGAGCGAATGCGGAGCGCTGGACCGGGTGATCGCCGGTGTCCGGGCGGGCCGGGGCCAGGTGCTGGTGCTGCGCGGCGAGCCCGGAGTCGGCAAGTCCGCCCTGCTGGAGTACCTGGTGGGCGGCGCGACGGGGTGCCGGATCCTGCGGGTCGTCGGCGTCGAGTCCGAGATGGAGCTGCCCTTCGCCGGACTGCACCAGCTGTGCGTGCCCCTGACGGACCGCCTCGACCGCATCCCCGGCCCGCAACGCGACGCCCTGGCCGTCGCGTTCGGACTGAGCGCGGGCAGCGCGCCGGACCGCTTCCTGGTCGGCCTGGCGGTGCTCAGCCTGCTGGCCGAGGCCGCGGAGGAGGAACCGCTGGTCTGTGCCGTGGACGACGCCCAGTGGCTCGACCGGGTCTCCGTCCAGACCCTGGCCTTCGTCGCCCGTCGGCTGCTCGCCGAGCGGGTGGCGCTGGTGTTCGCGGTGCGCGCCTCGGCGCCCGCCGCGGACGGCGACCCCTTCCGCGGGCTGCCCGAGACCGTCGTCCGGGGGCTGCGCGAGGACGACGCACGGGCGCTGCTGGAATCGCTGGTCCCCGGCCGGCTGGACGAGCGGGTCAGGGACCGCATCGTCGCCGAGACCAGCGGCAACCCGTTGGCCCTGCTGGAGCTGACCAGGGGACTGACCGCCGCCGAACTGGCCGGCGGCTTCGGACGCCCGGACGCCCGCCCGCTGGCCGGCCAGATCGAGCAGACCTACCTGCGGCGCATCGGATCGCTGCCGGCCGCCGCCCAGCGGCTGCTGCTGGCGGCGGCCGCGGACCCGGTGGGCGACGTGCCGCTGCTGCGCCGGGTCGCCGAGCGGCTCGACATCGACGCGGACGCCGCGGGAGCCGTCGAAGCGGCCGGACTGGTCGAGTTCGGCACCCGGGTCCGCTTCCGCCACCCGCTGGTGCGCTCGGCGGCCTACCGCGCCGCCGACCCCACCGTGCGCCGGGACGTCCACCGCGCCCTGGCCGAGGCGACCGACCCCGACGTCGACTCCGACCGCCGGGCCTGGCACCGCGCCCACGCGGCCCTCGGACCCGACGAGGCCCTGGCGGGCGAGCTGGAGCGCTCGGCCGGCCGGGCCCAGGCCCGCGGCGGGATCGCCGCGGCGGCGGCGTTCCTGAGACGGGCGACCGAGCTGACGCCCGACCCGGTCCGGCGCGGAGCCCGGGCCGAGGCCGCCGCCCGGGCCGCGTTCGACGCCGGTTCCCCCGACGCCGCGCTCGAACTCCTCGCCGCCGCCGAGCTGAGCCGGCCGGACGAGGCGGAGCACGCCCGACTGACCCGGCTGCGCGCCCAGTTGGTGCTGGCCCGCAGGCGCGGCGGCGAGGCGCTGCCCCTGCTGCTCGACGCGGCCGGCCGACTGGCCCGGACCGGCGACGCGCACGCCCGCGAGGCCTACCTCGACGCCATCGGATCGGCGGTCTACGCCGGACGCCTGGCGGACCGCACCGGCGTGCGGGAGGTCGCCGAGGCCGCCCGCACGGCACCGCCCGCACCACGTCCGGCGCGGCCCACCGACCTGCTCCTGGACGGCCTGGTGGCCTGGTTCGCCGACGGCTGCGCCGCCGGGGGGCCACTGCTGAGGTCGGCGCTGGGCGCGTTCCGGCAGGCCGCCGCGTACGAGGGCGGCGACGCCATGCGCTGGCTCTGGCTGACCTGGCTGGTCGCCGGAGAGATCTGGGACGACGAGACGTGGCACCGGCTGACCGAGCGGGCGGTCAGGGCGGCCCGCGAGAGCGGCGCCCTCAACTTCCTGCCGCTGGCGCTGGGGTACCGGGCCGTCCTGTCCGTGCACACCG
This sequence comes from Kitasatospora sp. NPDC001547, assembly GCF_042894165.1. NCBI lineage: Bacteria > Bacillati > Actinomycetota > Actinomycetes > Kitasatosporales > Streptomycetaceae > Kitasatospora > Kitasatospora sp. NPDC001547. Next base: position 309,354 of record NZ_JBIAVL010000008.1, read on the forward strand.
GCGACTTCGACCTCGCCGCGGCGCTCGTCGAGGAGGCCGCCACCCTCGGGGAGGCGACCGGCCACTCGCCGGTGGGCTACCCCTCGATCCTGCTCACGGCCTGGCGCGGCGAGGGCGAGCAGGCCGCGGAGACGATCCGCAGCGGCGTCGCGGAGGCGACCTCGTGGGGCGAGGGGCGGGCGATCGGCGCCGAGCACTATCTCCTCGCGGTGCTGTACAACGGCCTCGGCCACTACCGGGAGGCCCTGGAGCAGGCCGAACGGGCCGTGGCGTACGAGGACCTGGCGCTCGTCGGGTCCGCCCTCGCCGAGCACGTCGAGGCGGCCGTACGGGCCGGTGCCCCCGAGGCGGCCGGCACGTCCCTGCGCCGGCTGGCGGAACGCGCCGAGGCCGGCGGTACGGACTGGGCCCTGGGCGTGCTGGCCCGCTCCAGGGCCCTGGTGAGCGAGGGCCCGGCCGCCGAACGGCTGCACCGGGAGGCCGTCGAGCGCCTCGGGCGCGGCCGGATCGCCGTCGACCTCGCCCGCGCCCACCTGGTGTACGGCGAGTGGCTGCGCCGTGAGAACCGGCGGGCCGACGCGCGCGAGCACCTGCGCACCGCCCACGCGATGCTGCAGCGCTTCGGCGCCCGCGCCTTCGCCGAGCGCGCGCGGCGCGAACTCCTGGCCACCGGCGAGACGGTACGGCACCGCCCGGCCGAGGCGGGCGACCTCCGCGAGGCCCTCACCCCCCAGGAGCGGCAGATCGCCCGGCTGGCCGCCGACGGCATGACGAACTCGGAGATAGGCGCCGAACTGTTCATCAGCCCGCGCACCGTGGAGTGGCACCTGGGCAAGGTCTTCACCAAGCTCGACGTCACCTCGCGCAACAAGCTCCGCACGGTGCTGGCCGGCCCCTGACGGCCGGGGCGCCGAAGGCCCCGGGGAACACCCGGGGGTGGACCGGGGATTTCCCCGGCGCCCCGGGACGGGTCCGGACGGCAGCGTGTCCACCAGGGCATCGACCGATGCCGGGTGTCGAACGGAGCCGTGGTGACCGAGTGCGAAGAACAGTCCGCAGAGCAGTCGGGGACGTGGGAGGCCCCCCGGCCGGCCGCCGGGGACGGCGCCCTGGAGGAGGCCGCGGCCGTCTTCGAGGACCTGCGGCCGCACCTCTTCGGCATCGCCTACCGGATGCTGGGCAGCGGAGCCGAGGCGGAGGACGTGGTCCAGGACGTGTGGCTGCGCTGGCAGAACACCGACCGCACGGCCGTGGTCAGCCCGGTGGCCTTCCTGTCGCGCGCCACCACCCGGCTGGCCATCAACGTGGCCCAGTCCGCCCGCTCGCGCCGCCAGACCTCCATCGGCCCCTGGCTGCCCGACTGCGTCGACCTCGCGGCCGACCCCGAGGCCGGCGTGCAGCAGGCCGAGGAGGTCGAACTCGCCCTGCTGCTGGTCCTGGAGACGCTCACCCCCGCCGAGCGGGCGGTGTACGTCCTGCGCGAGGCCTTCGAGTACACCTACACCGACCTCGCCGGCATGCTGCGCCTCAGCGCCGTCAACATCCGCCAGATCGCCAGCCGGGCCCGCCGCCGCCTCGCGGCCGGCCGGCGGGGGAGGGCGGACGCGGGGGAGCACCGGCGGCTGCTGGAGGTCTTCCTCGCGGCGGCCAGGACCGGCGACGTCGGCTCCCTGGAGGAGTTCCTGGCCCCGGCCGCCGCCCGGTAGCCCGCCTTGGCGCCCCGCGCGGCCCGCCACCCGGCGCGGTCACGAGGCCAGTCGGGCGACCTGCGAGCCGGCCAGCAGGAAGGCGCCGACCCCGAAGTCGGCGGTGCTCTCGTAGGTGATCGGCCGGCTCGACTCGGGGCGGTCCCCGATGCCCTGGACCCAGCCCAGCCTCCCGTCCGGGTGCACGGCGTCCCGCACGAGCGCGTTCCAGCCCCTGGCGAGGACGGGCAGGTAGGTGGCCCGGTCGATCACGCCGGTGCGGATGGCGTGGGCCAGGCCGAAGCAGAACAGGGCGGTCCCGCTCGACTCCCGGCTGGGCAGGTGCCCGGGGTCGGCCAGGGACGGGTTCCAGAAGCCGTCCGGGCGCTGCCGGGCCAGCAGGGCGCGGCTCATCCCCTGCACGTTCCACCGGTACTCGGGCGCTCGCCGGTCGGTGGACGGCAGGACGGCCAGCACCTTGGCGTGGGCGGCGTAGGCCCACCCGTTGCCCCGGGACCAGAACACCGGCCTGCCGTCCGGCGACAGCCGCCCGCCGCCGCCGGGGGACCAGGTGTCGTCGCGGTACCAGAGCTCGTGGGTGTAGTCGTACAGCCCGCCGCCCCGCACCCGCTTGGTGTGGTCGTACAGCGCGTACATCTTCGCCCAGTACGCGCTGTCGCCGCGCAGCGCGCCGAGCCGGGCCATCGGGGGCATCGCCATGTGCAGGGCATCCACCCACCACCAGTCGTCGTCCTTTTCGGGCCGGTCGGTGTGGACCATCCGGTGCAGGGAGGCCTCGATGTCCGCGATCCGCTCCTCCCCGCCGCGCACCTCGTGGATGTCCAGGTACACCTGGCCGGCGTTGTGGTCGTCGGCGTGCCGGGTGGCCACCCCGCCGGCGAGGCCGTAGTCGTGCTTCTCCGCCCAGGACTCGGCGTAGGCGAGGTAGCGCGGCTCGCCGGTCAGCCGGTAGGCGGCCATGGTGCCGCCGAAGTAGGTGGCCCTGGCCCAGCGGTTGTCGCCGGGATCGCCGTGGCCGTTGATCCAGTGGTCGTTGACCCGGCGCACGCTCTCCACGACCGCGGCCCGGCCCGGCAGCACGTCGGCCGGGGCCGCCAGCGCGCGGTCCGCCGCCGTCACGGGGCCGGCGAGGGGCAGGGCGGCCGAGAGCCGCAGGAAGTTCCGGCGTCGCATGGTGTGGTGCCTCCTGCTGGAAGGGCCCAGCCGCCGTTGCGGAGGGCCGGGACGTGGTCAGTTCGGCGGCAGCCCTTCGAACTTCGGACCCGGCCGTGTGCGGCCGGCCACCGCGAGCACCGGCCGCCGGCGACCACACAGATGACCGGACAGGGCCGCCCGGTGTGACAGACCGGGGCCCGGCACCCCGCCCGCAGCGACGGCGGCCGTCACAATCACGGGCTCTGGCCTGTCAGTTGGATGTGAAACCGAAACCCACCACACGACGGACCGTACGCCCGGCCGCCGCGGCCCTCACCGCCGCCCTCGCCCTCACCGCCCTCGGCGCCCCGCCGGCCACCTCGGCCGTCCCTCCGGACAAGGTGACCTGGGTCATCCACAGACTCGACGACGACCCCGCCCACCCCGGCGGATCCGCCGGCCGGGACCAGTACTTCTCCGTGGTCACCCAGATCCGCAACTGGATGGCCGGCCCGACGGTCCGCGGCGACATCCGGCTCAGCCAGGCCGACACCGACGGCATCATCGGGATCGACCTCCGCGAGCACACGGGCGCCCGGCTCGTCACCCTGTTCCTCAACCCCCACAGCGGGTACCTCACCGGCTTCCACGCCCGCAACGAGGTCGTCTTCTACTTCAGCGACGCCAACCCCGCCATGGTCGAGGAGATGAAGAGGTACGCCAGGAACATCGGCTCGCGCACCTACCAGACACACCTGTCCGGATCGTTCGACGCCTGGTACACCGCGGCCACCAGCGGTGGCCTGACCGCCCCCACCGGCATCGGCACCCGGTCCTTCCGCGACGCGGCCTCCTCGCTGGGCGGCTCGCCGGAGCCGGAGTACATCGACCGCTTCCTCCCGCAGACCGCCCAGTACCTGCTCACCCTCAGCCCGGCCTACGCGCAGGCCTCCCACTACACCCTCTTCCGCGACCGGATGGGCGACGCCCTCGCCAACAACACCTCCTCGGCGGTCGTCATGGACAACCGCACCCGGGAGCTGCGCGCCAACTGGGAGAAGATCAGCAACGACACGCTGCCCAACATCCCCTTCCTGGCGAACGACCGTACGGCGGGCGGTGACGCCCTGCCCTTCCCCGTCACCCTGGGGCCCGTGAACGGCACGCTGCGCACCGTCTCCGACCTGGCTTCCGCGCTGCGCATCCTCACGAACACCCAGGGGCGGGAGTAGCGGCCGCCCGCCGCCGCGTGCCCGCGGCGCGACGGAGCCCGGCCGGAGGCGAGTTCGCCTCCGGCCGGGCTCCGTCTCCGGCGCCTCAGTGGGCCCCCTTGAGGTACACCGTCATCCGGACCTCCCGGTGGAGGTCGCCCAGGGTGTTCAGCGTCCCGTTGATCGGGCCGATGTCGATCCTCTCCGGGAGCGGGGTGGAAGCCTGCGCGGCCCGGTGGTTGCGCCACCAGACCGCGTACCGCTCGGCCCAGTTGGTCCACCGCGCCCAGGCCCGGCGGACCTCGAAGGCCCGCTCGTCGTAGACCGGGACCCTGGTCTGGTACGTCGTGCGGCCCATGGCCTGGGCGACGTCGTCACGGAAGCTGGTCCACCGCACGCCCAGCTCGTAGGCGGCGGACAGGGTGCGCATGGACTCCGCGATCGACGGGATGTCGAGGCTCTGCACCGGCCCGGGCGGGAACCGCCAGAGCTGCCAGCCGGCACTGCCGAAGTCCGCGGCGTTGAAGTTCCGTTGCAGCCCGACGCCCGAGTCGGCGATCCGCTGCTCCCACTCGTTCCACGAGCCGTTCATGGGCAGCTCGACGGCATGGCCGTGCTGCGACACGGCCAGGTCCCGGATCTCCTGGATGACGGTGGGGGCCGCGTCCCTGAAGTAGTAGTAGTAATTGTGGGCGGTCGCGAAACCCGCGATGTAGAGCGAGTGCGGGTTGATGAGCAGCGTGCCCCGGTGCTCGTTCAGGTCGCCCTCCAGTTCGAGGACGATGAGCCCGCCCGCGTGCTCCTGGATCTCCTGGATGTCGCCGTCGAACGGGTGCCCCGCCGCCCGGCGGATGAGGTTGACGATCTCCTTGTACTCGCTCTCGCCGGAGATGTCCGATGAGGCGTCAGCGATGATCTTGGTGTGCAGGTACCTCCAGAAGCCGGGCCCGGTGTCCGCCTCGGCGGGTTGCGTCCCGACCCAGGTGGCGGCGACGGTGAGAGCGGCGATCACGAACGCCAGCAAAGGTTTCGTGATCCCGCTCCAGCGGGTTCTTGTCAGCACGACGTCCAGACCTCCGGTGCCCTCGGTGATGGGACAACGTGGCACACTCGCCACGTTCCACCGGACTGACCGGACAGGGGCGCGATATGTGACAGCTGGTCAGGAAGCTTGTGGGCAACGGCTTTGCGGTGACGACGGGCCCTGTGGTGGAGGCAGCCGGCGGATCACACCGAGTGCGGCCGAGCGGAACCGAAGGGTGCCGCGTTGTCGCATGCCCCGGAAGGCAGGGCAGTCCGCCGCTCGGTGGCGCTCATCCTGGCTGCCTCGGCCGCTCCGTCCGGCAGCCGGCGAGGAGTCGGGTGAGCAGGCCTTGCCGCCGACGCCCGGCTAGGCTCCGTCCGGTCGATCATGTGCGGAGCCAGATGGCGAGGGCGGCTGCGGTGATGGTGCCGAGGTAGACGTATCCGCGTTTGTCGTATCGG